>CALSLT010000018.1 GCA_943787265.1 uncultured Planctomycetaceae bacterium
AGGGGGGGATTCGAACCCCCGGTACCTTGCGGTACGTCGGTTTTCAAGACCGGTGCATTCGGCCACTCTGCCACCTCTCCGAGGGTCGCGTGGTCTGTGCGGGGCGGATTGTCGATAATTTTCCGACTGCGTCAACCACAGCTTCCTGATCGTCACTCTTGCCGTCTGGTTCGTTATTCGAAACCTGAAAACTCAGATAATTCTCAAAAAACATGACGAGTATGACCGGCGGTGGCTCGTTGACTCGATTTCCTATTGCTGACGACGCTTTAGAATGAGGCTTTACCGCTGACGATTCAGCGTTTGGACGGAGCTTTCCAGGAAAGAATTCCGTTTGCTTTGATCTTTCTGCGGAAGACTTTGTCTTCGCACGTGAGGTAGAGCGTGTCGAGCTTCGGGCCTCCGAAGCACACGTTTGACATCCACGTGGCATCCGCCGGAAACGCGAGAATTAAATTGCAGCGGCCGCCCTCGTCGAAGACCTGCAGCCCAAGTTTCGTCGTCAGATAGCGTCTACCTTCTGAATCGACTGTCCATCCGTCTGCACCGCTGAAACTGCTGCTGTCCGGGATGTGGACGTGGTCATACTTCTGGCCGTGCTGTAACGAGCCATCTGGAGCGATCATGAATGCAAACGTGAATCGGCCTCGGGTATCGGACACGAATAGCTGTGACTGATCGGCTGACACGATCACTCCATTCGGGAAATTGATTCCTTGCGCGACAACGTCGGCCTCGCCGTCGGAAGTAAAGCGGTTCACTGTCTGGCGTTCCGGATCGGTGAAGTATCCCGTCCCGTCAGGGAGCATCACCAGGTCGTTGCACATTGTGTCCGGGACGACCGTTTCCATTTTGCCAAAAGGACTGAATCGGACGATGGCACGCTTGCCGCGGTGGCATCCGTAAAGCAGGCCGTCGGGGCCGAACATCAGGCCGCCGATTCCTTCGCCAGCTATGGCGAAATCTGTGACGTTTCCATCCAGGTTGATCATGTGAATGGTGCCAGCTTCGCGGTCAGCAAAGAAGACTTCGCCAACCGCGTTGACGGCAGGGCTATCGGTGTATTGATGGCCGGAACTGACGACTTCCCATTTTTCGCCAGGAATGACGAGTTCCATTCGGCGTTTCGGAGGAACACCTGGTCTGATCGGTTCGGGATAACCTCGCCACAACCAACGTAACGCATCAGGCATGATGGCGGTTGAGTGTTTTCCGCTGTGCCCGCCTTCGCCCCAATCGTGAGCAACGTCGTAGCCCGAATAATTCAATGACGAAAGCATCGCCTGGTTAGCCATCCACCAGCTTCCAGCGAAGATGTCCAGGTCGTTCGATCCATCCTGCAGGTAGATGCGCAGAGGCTTGTTTTCGAACTTGCGAATCAGAGATGGATACTCATCGCCGCCCCGCAGCGAAGTGTAAGTACCGATGCCGCTGAAGACTCGGCGGAATTCGTTGGGACGTTCCCACGCTGCGGTGAAGGCCGCGATCGCTCCGGAGCTGGAACCAGCAATCAATCGATCATTTGGATTAGTGCTGAGGTTATAAGTCTTCGCCACTTCCGGGATGATTTCTTCGAGCAGGAAACTGACGTAACGGTCGCCCATCGCGTCGTATTCGAAGCTGCGGTTTAACCGAGGTCGCGAGCCAGGTTTGGTTGCGGGGACGACTCCCGGACTGACGAAGATGCCAATCTGAACTGGCACGTCGCCTTTGTGAATCAGGTTGTCGAGCACGGTCGGCAGCTTCCATTGCTGAGCCTTACGCAGACCGTCTTGAACGATCATCGAGCACGCAGGCTTCTCAGCGTCGTATTGTGCAGGGACGTAGACAGCGTACTCTCGGACCGTGCCTGGAAATATTTCGCTGCGCCATTCGAACGGCCCTTTGATTTCGCCCTTAGGAACACCGTCCTGAGATTTGGAATCCGGGTGAACCGGATAATTCTCGGCGGCGGAACTACGGCTTGCACACAGCGAAATGACTATGGCAGGGAGGATGAGTATCGAGAGAGCTGTCCGAAACACGAGCTGCCTCCAGCGTTCAAACAAGGTTTGCTAATTCAGAAAATTGGCGACAGGCAAACCAACAAAAAGGCCGCAAAGCACGCGACGAGTGGCTCAACTGAGCGTGTTCATCGTCGCGAACTCTGCGACCTTCATTGGTCCCAGATCGATTCCGTCGTGTGGAAAGTTCTCTACCAGCCGAGTGACATATTCGTCTCGATGGCTCGCTGTGCTTCCTGGAGATCGACGCCGGTATCCAGCATGTAAAGTCGGATGGCGTGGACCTTGTCGCCGGCGGCTCGAGAAAGGCACTCGCGAGCGACGTCGCACGGCTCCGAGTTTCCGTCAATGCCGAGCAGCCGCTTTGAGATCACCCAGATGTCTCGAGGCCGTTTGGTTAGTCGCAGGATCTCTTCTTCCGGATAGTGAGTCTTCGCGATCTCCTCCGCGTTTTCTCGGTCGTCCGCCCAGGCGATCATGATGTGTGCATTAGTCTCAATTTCAAACAGCGCCATACTCGTGTCTCCTCACACTTCGGAATCTGGAATGGGACGTGAACACGCCGGAAGTATACTCACGGCTTCTCAGTCCATCCACGAGTCGAACGTGTCGATCGTCAACATTTTCGAATGTCGATCTTTTCACAGATTCTGTGATCGCGTTTCGGCAGCCGAGTGGTCGTTGCGGCAATTAAGTCGGCGGAGACTCAATCGACAAACTGAAACTCGTTGGCAAGCAGCAGCGTCTGAGCCAACAGTTCCCACCCGGAAAGCTGAGCGGGCAGCGGTCCATGAAACTGGCTGGCCATCGAAAAACGCTCGCCAGAACGCTCGCGATCGAAGTTTCGAACTTCGAATGACCAGTTGTACGAGTCGAACGACGGGTTCTGCCGACAGTGAGCAATCATGTCGATGTGGTCTCCTGCCGACAGTTTTACAGGCTTCAGCATGGTATCTCTGAAACCATTCTGAGCGACGGCGCGTTCCGTCACGCTGGACGAAGGCACGTTGATGATTGCTTCAACACCGTCGCCTTGATCTGACGGATGAGTCATTCGCCCCGCGACACCGAACAGTCCGTCGTGTGGAGCGGTCCACCGAAAAACTCCAGCGTGAGATGGATCGCCTGGGTGCCCGCCGGTCGCCGACAGCGTCACCCAGCCGAGTTTTGAATCCGGAAGCTTTGCTCCACCCTGCCACGTCTTACCGGTGAAGTGGGGCACCTTTTGAAAATCGTCGATCCGCTTCTTCTCAAAATCAAAGCGACCATAACCGTACTGCCAGAGCGGCGTCGCTTGCTTGGCTCCGTCAGCGGATTGCGAAAGAAACGCTTCGGCAAGCTGTACGTCATCCGCGTCGGGATCGCGTGCGAGCGTCTTTCGGAACAGGTGACGAATCCTGATCGTCGGCGACGTTTGATCGTCAAGGCTGCCCGCGACTCGCCGAGCTTCATTCACCAGGAACTGACTGTTCCGTAGGAAAAGCGTCTGCTGCGGAACCGACGTCTTGAACCGGCCCGGGCTATGAGTGTCCGGTCCTGCGAAATCGAACGTCCGAAACAGTCCGGGAAGATTCTGACGATCGATAAATCCGTAGATCGTGCGCCGCCTTGGTGTGGGCGATTTAACGATGTCGACGGCTTCGCCACCGATCGTCAAATCAAGATCGCCGCCGACCGCGAGGACGGCGTCGCGCATCGGCTCAAGTTCCAATCGGTGGCGATTCATGCGCCAGTAGAGCCTGTTTTCTGAATCAGTTTTGCGTTTTGCCGGATCGTCAACACTGGCCTGTTGCCACGTCGCCGAATTCAGGATCACGAGGTGCAACTCTTTCAGCGACCAGCCGGATTCGACGAGGTGCGAAGCCATCCAGTCGAGCAGCTCAGGATGAGTTGGCGGCTCGCAGCGCAGTCCGAAATCGCTCGGAGTCGTCACCAGCGATGAATGAAAATGGTGCATCCAGATTCGGTTGCAGATGACTCGCGCCGTGAGCGGGTTGTCGGGGCTCGCAATCGCCTGAGCCAGTTCCAGCCGTCCGCTTCCGTTCTTGAACGGCTTTCGATCGGGACCGGCAACGACTTTCAGAAACTGCCGCGGAACTCGCGGACCATGATTGCCCTGACTGCCTCTATTGAAAACGTACGGGTTAAAAGGCTTGTCGCTTTCAAACAGCGGCATCGCGTTCTTGTGGTCCTTCGGCTCGGTCGAACTGCGCAGCACTCCATAAAGTGAGTAGTAATCAGCGGTCGGAATGGGATCGTACTTGTGATCGTGGCACCGAGCGCAGGTCACGGTCAAAGCCTGCGTGCCTCGCGTAATCACATCCAACCGGTCGTCGATGATGTCGTGAATGTTGTTCAGAAACCGTCGCCCCAGCGTCAGGAATCCCATCGCCGCGAGTTCGCTCTCCGGCAATCCTTCTTTGACAAGCCAGTCGGCGGCGATCTGTCGAATGAGAAATTGATTGTACGAAAGATCCTCGTTCAAGCTTCGGACTACCCAGTCACGATACGTGTACGCAAACGGGTATTTTCGTTCTTCGCGAAATACGTACCCCTTGGTGTCCGCATACCGAGCGACGTCCAGCCAGTGACGCCCCCAGCGTTCTCCGTAATGTGGAGAGGCAAGGTATCGATCGACAAGCTCCTTCCACGCATTCGGAGACTTGTCATTGATGAATGCTTGAGTCTCTTCAAACGTCGGCGGAAGGCCGAGTAGATCGAACTTCAACCGTCGGATTAACGTTGCTCGATCAGCCTGGTCAGAAGGAGCAATTCCTGCCGCGTCGAGCTGTCTCAGTACGAACCGGTCAATCGGTGTTTTCACCCAGGATTCGTTACTGACCTTCGGAGGCTGAGGATTGACGACTGGCGCGAACGCCCAATGACGCTTTGCCTGGAACGCCGAGTCCGGTCCATTGCCGACCGACTTCGGCCATACCGCGCCGCTTTGAATCCATGTTCGAAAGTCGGCGACCACGGTTGCCGGTAATGGCTCGTCCGGTGGCATCTGCAGATCTTCGTTTGCCGGATCAATCGCCTGGAGAAGCAGACTCTCATCGGTTTTGCTCGGGACGAGTGCCGGACCGATTTCGCCACCTTTTAACAACGCATCCCGAGAATCAACTCGGAACTCGCTGCTGGCTTTGTCACTACCGTGACACTTGAAACACTTTTCGATCAGTACCGGACGAATCCGAGTCTCGAAAAAATGCTCATCGGCCGTGGCAAGAGTTGTCGATGCGACGATGAGGGCGGCCGCCAGCAAGCCGGCAGAATTCGGACGATTCTGGAGAGGCATGAAACACCGAGTGCGGAAATTCGTGAGGAAAACGGGGCGGGGAGAACGGGTTATTCCTTTCGCGTCTGGCAGTCGATACCTTACGCAGCCCGTTCCGACGTCAATGATGACAAACTGCTTCGAGGTCTGGAAGCGGCAAATGCGAGTGTCATCATTTCGAGCTTTTTCGACTCTGAGTTCATTTCTTAGCGAGCACGATTTCCTGTGATCGAAACACGCCAACTGACCAAGCGATACGGCGAGCTGATCGCCGTCAATCATATCGATCTAAACCTTGCCGAAGGCGACGTCTTTGGGTTCATCGGCCCGAACGGTTCCGGCAAGACGACGACGATGCGGATGATCGCGACGCTGCTTCAGCCCGACTATGGCGAAGCGTACGTCTGCGGAAAATCCATCTACACGCATCCTCAAGAGATCCGTCGACTCATCGGTTTCATGCCTGACTTTTTCGGCGTGTACGAAGACATGACCGTCGTCGAATACCTCGAATTCTTCGCGGCCGCCTACCGTGTCGTTCCCGATAAACGTCGTAAGGTCGTGGAAGAAAAACTCGAACTCGTCGACATGGCGTTCAAGCGGGACGCGATGGTCAACCAGCTTTCACGAGGCCAGACACAGCGCATCGGTCTGGCTCGAGTTATGCTGCACGAACCACAGGTCCTCCTGCTCGACGAACCCGCCAGTGGTCTGGACCCGCGAGCCCGTATCGAAATCCGCAACCTGCTAAAGAGACTCGGCGATCTCAAGAAGACCGTCATCGTCTCCAGCCACATCCTTCCCGAGCTGGCTGACGTGTGCACCCGAGTCGGCATGATCGAAAAGGGCAACCTGATCGTGGACGGCCAAGTCGGCGAGGTGATGAAAAAAGCTCGCCAGCGAATCGTTCTGCAGATCCAGGTGAAGGGCGACTCAGCCGAAACCGACCGCGCCGCAGCACTGCTCGAACAGCACGACCTCGTCGACAAGGTTTCCGTTTCCGCAGACACGGTTATCGACGTCACGCTGCAACCGGAAATCGACGACTACAGCGACCTGCCATCTGCCCTGCTCGACGCAAAGTTCAAACTCAAATTGTTCCGCGAAGAGGAAGTAAACCTCGAAACCGCCTTCATGGAACTGACGAAAGGGCTGGTTCAGTAGTTTCTTAAATCGCAGAGGATCGCGGAGTTTACAAACGCTGAGGCCGCAGTGGGTAGATTTTGACTCTCCGCGTCCTCTGCGTTTTTTACTTTGCGAACTCCGCGATTTTTCATCGCGTCCGTCTACCGGCTGGCCGTCTTTGTTGCGCCGATGCAGAAGAGATGCTTCTCGCCGCGGATGAATAGCTGGCCATCCGAGATTGCTGGCGACGCATAAGACCGTTCACCGAGTTCGTTTTCTGAAACGATCTCCATGTCGGGGCCGGGTTTGACGACTCGGGTTTGGCCGTTGTCGGCCTGGAAGTAGACGAGTCCTCCGGCGGTCACCAGCGAGGCGCTGAAGTGACTGCCCATTCGGCCCTGCCAGAGACGTTCCCCTTTGCCGGTCTCAAAGCAGTTCGCCGTTCCTCGGTCGTCGGCCACGATCAGGTAGTTGTCGACCAGCACGGGAGAAGGCACGTAGCACTTTACTTGTTTCGTGTGCCAGGCGACGTGCGAGTTCGTGACGTCGCCTTTGCCGTTCGGCCGGACCGCCATCACGTGATGCGTCGGGAAGCCGGCGGCCATGTAAAATTTTTCGTTGTCATACACCATTGACGCGACGTACTGCTCGGTCGGACCTTCGACATTCCAAAGCATTTTGCCGGTGCGAGGATCCAGGCTGACGATGCACTTGCTCCCCGAGAAAACCATCTGTTGCTTGCCGTCAATTTCGCGAATGATTGGCGTCACGTAGCTGCGAGTCTTGTGGCGCCGTGGAGTCTTCCAGACTGTGTCGCCAGTTTCTCGATTTAACGCGACGACGTACGAGTCTCCGTCGTGGTCGCCGTTCACGATCAGCAGGTCTTCAAAGATGACCGGGCAACTGCAGAATCCGTGAGCACTGATGAACTCGCCTGGCTGCGTCATCCATTGGCGATTTCCTTCGAAATCGTAAGCGGCGACGACCATTTCGCCGGGCGTGATCGGGCGAGGTTTACCGACATTTGGAGCGGGCACCGTTCGTCCATCGACTTTCAGAAAGGCGACGTAAACCAGTTTACCGTCAGTGACCGGCGTGCTCGATGCAAAGCTGTTGAGCGAGTGTTTTGATTCGAGTGGACTTTCAACAACCGTCTTCTGCCAGAGCTGTTTGCCGGTCCGGCGGTCGAGCGAGATCAGCACTCGCTCTTTGGAATCGGGCAGGCAGCTTACGACGAAGATTTGATTGCCCCAGACGGTCGGCGAGGCGTGACCTTCGCCGGGGATCGCTACTTTCCAGGCAACATTTTTTCCTTCTGCGCCGTTCCACGAAATCGGGATATTCTTTTCGAGGCTCGTCCCATCGCCGCGAGGCCCTCTCCAGCCTGGCCAGTTCTCAGCGGACACCGACGAAGCCAGAAGGCAGCACACAGACGCAACGAGAACGGACAAAAAGCGGGTTGGCATTGAAAACTCCAGGATCAGGAACGGGCACCGGCCGACTTTGTTAATGAATTTTCGCCAGGTCAGCAATGAGTCTGCCGCGAAAATCCAGTTTGCATGCCGCGGCAAATCTCAGACTTTGCAAGAAGTCATCACAACGGCGAACTGAAGTTTGGCATCGTCATAGCCAGGACAACAAGGACGAGAGCCGTCACGAAACCACTCACCGCAAACAGGATCAGTAATTCGGAGCCGACAAGACGCAGGATCACAAACCGGCCGCAACCGATTCGGAACATCGTTGCAAATTCCTGCTGACGAAGCTGGACTGACAAAACGATGAACAGCCCCAGCAGTGCCGCTGTGACGCCGGTCATCGCGATGAATGTCGCCTCAAAGAACTGCCGAATTCGGATCACGATTTCGAGCAGTTCGTCAATGATCTCAACGGGGCGGATGATCTGGGCGGGATCGTCGTCGGTCAGGTACCGACCCATCAGCAGCGTTTCAGATTCCTGGTCATGCGGAATTGCCAGGATTGCCGTTAAGGGGAACGAGTTTCGGTCTCCGTGAAAATGGAACGAGTTTGCATTCTCTGCGGTGATTTCCGTGTATTCAACAAGCGACGAATCGTGCAGCGGGCTGTCTGCTTCGGATAAGTCACCGCCATCAGGCGTTCGATCGGAGTCTGACTGCTTCTTTGAAGATGCATGGCCATGCCCGATCCCCGCGATGATCCATGCTGTTTCCATGTCGACGAATACTGCGTTGTCATCCGGAGACGAAGACTCGGTTAGAACGCCGCTAACTCGCATCCTCAACGGGAGGGAACCTTCCAGATCGAATACATCTTCCGGTTCCGTCATTAACCCATCACCAGGTTCCAGATCCAACATTGCGGCGACATTCGATCCAATCAGGCAGTCACCGAGACGGCTCCACGGATGCCCCGTCGCAACACTCAATTTCCTGAACGTCAAATAGTCTTCAGTGGTCCCGACAACCGGCGAGCCTTCGGCCTTAAAGCGGACGAGCATTGGGATGGCCTGTGCAAGACCGCCGTCTGATATTCGGTTTGCTTCGCTGATCGACGTTTCGCGTGACGGCTGGCCTCGGAAGTAGAGCGCGTGGAGAGCGAGGTCGAACTCGCTGCCGGCCGCTCCGACGATCAATGGCGTTGAATTCGCTCGAGCCGTCAGTCGAGTCTCAAATCCGGCCGCAAAAAATCGCAACCCGATCGGCAACAGAAGCGTCAACGTCAGGCAGGCAACCAGCACAGCTGATCGCCATCGATGGTGCCACAAGTGTCTGCGAGCGAGAAGAAACGTGCCGTTCACGATTGCGGCTCCGCGTCGGGCATCGAATGCGCTGGCTCGTTTCGAAGCAGTTCGATTCCAGACTCGTCCGGGCGTGAGAAATCGATCACTCGGTCAAAGCGATCGATCAGGCTGTGATCGTGTGTCGCCATTAAAAGTGTTGATTGTCTCGCGGACGTCGGTTTGAACAGAAGCCCAACGATCTGATCACGGGTGGCGGGATCGAGATTTCCGGTCGGCTCGTCCGCAAGCAGCAATGACGGATTGGTGATTAAGGCCCGAGCGATGGCGACTCGCTGGCGCTCGCCGTGTGAAAGCCGGTCGATAGATCGTTTGAGCAATGCCCCCAAACCAAGTGACGCGGCAAGTTCGGTGGCGTTCTTTCTCGTTTCGAGCGTCAGACGCTGCGATGAGTTCAGCAGATACGGCAACAAAATGTTCTCTTCGACATTCAGGTAGCTCAGCAGTTCAAATTCCTGAAACACCATACCCGCGGTCGAAATTCGGAATGCCCGCCGTGCGGCATCACTAAGCCGAGTCAGCTCGCGGCCTTCGAATCGGATGTTGCCTTCGTTCGGCTCGACGATCCCGACAAGCAGGTTGAGCAGCGTTGTTTTTCCACAACCGCTGGGGCCGACGAGTGCGACAGATTCACCGGGAAAAATTCGCAGACTCGGAACGCGCAGCCCGAATCCGTCATGCTCGTAGCGAAATTCCAGATCGTCTATTTCGATCATTGAGTTGACTATTCGACAGGACTCTTAACGATGAGCAAAACGTTGCCCCACAGCTTGTCGCCGCTCCTTCTGATTCTCAACCGAAGGGTTTGTCTGATGCGAATTTCGTCGTGCATTCCAACCGTCGCCGCTGTTTGTGTGCTGTTCTTGTCGAGTGTCTGCCAGGCTGAAGCCGAGCAACTCCTGCCGAATCTGGTCTTCGAACGAGGACCAGTTAACGGCGTATTGGTCGGGCCGGGCGAACGGCCATTTGCCGTTTATTCGAAACCGGCTTCATCGTCCGTCAAGCCGACGGGATTATTGCTGACACATCATCGACGAGATGTTGTGATTGCCGCCGCCGATGAAATTGCTTCTGGGGTCAAGGTCTATGCTCCCAGTGCAGAACGTGATCTGTTCGAAAGGACCGATGAGTTCTGGGAATCCTTCTGGACAAAGAGATTTCATGATTACGGTCAGCAGTCGACGAAAGTCTCAACGGAAACATTGAAGATCGGTCAGTATCTCGGCAGCGGCGACGTTGTGCTGAGGGCCAACGATGATTTGACCGAACGACTGAAAATGAAAGTGCTGGAGACTCCCGGTTTCACTCGTGGAGCAATTTCGTACGTTGCTGATGTCAACGGGAAGCGAGTCGCGTTCACCGGAGACCTGATTTACGGAGACGGTCAGTTGATCGATCTCTACAGTTTTCAGGATACGATCCCTGAGGCGAAGATCGGCGGCTATCACGGACACGCTTCGCGTCTTGCGATGTTGATTCCGAGCCTGAAGAAAGTTGCTGCTGAGAAACCGGATCTGATCATTCCCGCCCGCGGACCCGTCATTCGTAACCCGCAGGAAGCGATCGCAAAGTTGATCGGACGAGTCGAGGCGTACTACCGAAACTACCTATCGACCAACGCGCTCAACTGGTACTTCAAAGAAGAGCGAATGACGATCAAAGGGCGGCGAGTTCTCGGTGAGGATGCCGACGTTAAGCTGATGCCCTTGTCAGTGCATGAAAAGACGCCGGACTGGATCTGGGAGAACTCGACCAGCCGGATGCTGATTTCGGACGACGGGCACGGCTTTCTGCTGGACTGTGGCTATCAGCGAGTTATCGACGGCGTGAAGCAACTCATGAAGGATGGGCTTGTTAAGAAAGTCGACGGCATTTTTGTCACGCATTACCACGATGATCACACAAACATGGTGCAGGCCGCGGCTGAAGAGTTCGGCTGCCCGATATATTCGACACTGGATTACGAGGACATCCTCGAGAACCCTGGCGCGTACCACATGCCGGCGACGACTGACAAGGCGATGAAGGATGTGACCGGCCTGAAAAGCGGGCACCAGATGAAATGGAAGGAGTTTGACCTCGAGTTTCAGTTCTACCCCGGTCAGACGCTTTATCACGGAGCCGTTCTTGTACGACGAAACGGTGGCACGCCTTACTACTTTGTCGGTGATGCGTTCTCACCGTCGGGCATGGATGACTACTGCCTGCTAAACCGGAATCTACTGCACGACGACTCCGGATATCCTTTGTGCCTGAAGAAAATCCGCGAGCTTGGCTCAGACTACTGGCTGATCAATGAGCATATCCCCTACGTGTTTCGATTCTCAGAAAAGGAACTCGACTATCTGGAAACCGGCCTTCAAAACCGTAGAGAAATTCTCGACGAGCTGCTCCCGTGGGACGACATCAACTACGGCATCGATGAGCAATGGGCGGCGTTCTATCCTCGTGGCGTTTCGGCAAAGCCAAACAAGCCGATCGAGTTTCAGGTCCGTATTCTAAATCACTCGCCGATCGCTCGAACTTTCAGGGTGACTCCGCGAAAATCACCCGGCATTGAAATCGTAAGCAAGGCGGCAGAGATTATCATTCAGCCGCGAGAATCGGGATGGGTGCCGGTAACGGTCTCGGTGGCGAAGCCAGCCACTCTGCCAGCGACATTCGCCGTGACGGCCGACATCGATTCAGACGGAATGCACTTTCTTAGTTGGGCTGACGCTGTGATTCGTGTCGAAGACTGAGGTTTCGGACATTGTCATGACGGGAGACAACCACGAAAGACACGAAATGACACGAAAAAACAAGCAGGACTTTCGTGTCATTTCGGGGCTTTCGTGGTTCCTCTGCGTGAGAGCATTGACCGCTCTGTCATGCGGAATTCTTGCCAGCGGATCGCCCGTGCTCGCGCATCCGATTTCGCTGACTGATTCTGTCGTCGATGTTCAGAAAGATCGAGTCGAAATCGAGTTGAAAGTTCTTATCGAGGACCTCGTGCTCTACTACCCGGTGAGCGCCGACGAGAACGACGTTTATCCGTTTGCCTCGCTTGAGGAAGCGGCGCAGTCACACCGCAATTTTGTGCTCGACGGCCTGATTCTGTTAACCGAAAAGGGGACAGAGCTGGAGGGCTACGCTGCCGCGGTCGACGCGTCGAGGCTTTCCGACAACGGCATCCCGCTGACCGAGGTGAAGCAGATTTCGGTGACCTATCGACTTCGTTATCCGACTCCGCGGCCGCTGGAATTTCTGACCGTGTCGCAGAAGTTCGGAGGTGAGAAAGCGATTCTGCCCGCGATGATGGATTGCCAGATCAAGCAGCAGGGCGTCGTGTTGGACGTCCCTCATCCTTTGCTGAGCGGGCAGACTCTGACAACAAAGTTCGACTGGACGAAGCCGCCGACACCACCAAAGAACTGGCGGGAACTCAAACAGCGGCGTGAAGAACGGTTGAAACACCAGCTTGGCATCGCGAGTTACAGCGGCCTGTACTCGTTTTTCTACATCACGCCTCGCGAGGTTCGGCACGAGATTCTGATTCCGCTACTGACCCTCGACGAGTGGACGCCGATCAAGCGGAAAAATCCCGCATTCCTCGAAGTGGCCGAGCAGGATGTTGCTGCCGAGCAGGTGGCCCGCTTCTTTCGCCAGGGCAATCCGGTTTCGATCAACGGTTCGAACGTCGCGCCGACCGTTGCCCGCGTGAATTTCTTTGGATTGGATATTCGTGACTTTGCGATGAATGCGGAGCCGCGACGAGTCAGCGTCCCTCAGGCTAGAGTGGGAGTCATGCTGAGTTACCCATCAAAGGTCGTCCCGACGACCGTCAGCGCGAAGTGGGAGACCTTCAGCAAGTTTGCTCCGTTTCTGAAGTCGGTGATCTACGAATTCAACAAGCCGGCCACCGAACACTTTTTCCGTCCCGACGAAGCGGCGTTCAGTTGGGCGGGCAAGAGCATTGAGAAGCAGCGAACAGTTCAAGCGAACTCCGTGAAGTCGAACGGAAAAGTTCCGACACTGGGCCAATCCGAACAGATCAGTTATTCGCTGATTCGAAATGTCTACCGAGCGTTTGACTTTCACGGCGAAAAAGAAACTTACGACGCTCTGAACGCCGTCGTCGACGGACCATTGCTGCGTTCTTTGTACTTACAGATTCGTCGTTCACTTCTGATGGCAGAACAGGGCGGATCGCGTTCACGAGTGCTGGATGTGCAACGCGTTTCCAGCACTCTTGTTGGGAAGCCATCTGAGTCAAAATTTGAGATCGAACTCCGGTGGCGGCTGGCCAGCGAGGTCGAACACTGGGGGCACATCCACACTCGCGAGAACGAGTACGTCGGCCGTCTGTCGGTTAAGGACGACGACGGATTCTGGAAGCTCGACAAAGTCAGGTTTCTCAGCCAGAAGCGAGTTCGCTTTGAGACTCAGTTGCGTCAGTGAGTGCGAACTGTGAATCTCCGGCTCCTTCCGCGCGTCCCACCGGACAGCAGTTTTTAACACTCCTGATTGGAACATCCGACATGACAAGATTGCTTCTTACGCGTGGCGTTTTTGCTTTGGCCGTTTGTGCGATGGCTTCTGCGGCGTCGGCCGATGTTCGGCTGCCGAAGATTTTCAGTAATCACATGCTGCTGCAGCGTGGGTTGGACGCTCCGGTCTGGGGATGGGCGGATGCTGGTGAAGAGGTGTCTGTGCAGTTTGCCGGACTGACGAAAGCTGCGACGGCCGATGCCAATGGCAAGTGGATGGTTCGTCTACAATCGCTCGAAGCAAGTAGCGAAGGCAGGTCGCTGATCGTTAAGGGCAAGAACACGATTACCCTGACTGATGTGCTGGTTGGTGACGTTTGGATTTGCTCTGGGCAGTCGAACATGGAATGGGCGACCCGCTCAGTCATCAACGCTCAGGGCGAAATCAAAGCCGCAGACTTTCCAAATGTTCGTCTGTTCGACGTGCCTGGTCACAAGACAGCGGCAACGGCTCAGAATGACGTCCCGGGTGGCACTTGGCAGCGATGTAATCCCGGCAGCGTCGCGAGTTTTTCGGCAGTGGGATACTTCTTCGGTCGACATTTTCATCGCGAAACTGGAGTTCCCGTCGGACTGCTGGGGACGAACTGGGGAGGCACTCGGATTGAGCCGTGGACTCCGCCTGCGGGATTTCGGTCCGTGCCAGAGTTGAAAGGGATCGCGGATCAAGTCGACAGGTTCGATCCGACTACCGACGCCGGCAAGGCAACCTGGAACGCTCACCTGAAAGACGTTGAGGGTTGGGTTGCGAAGACTCGATCGTCGTTGGCAACGGGGAATGGTGTCAGCAACCCGCCGACCAGTCCGGGGTTCACGAACGCTGGTCAGCCGACGGCGATTTACAACTCGATGGTTCACGGCCTGGCTCCGTACGGTGTCCGCGGCGCGTTGTGGTATCAGGGAGAAGCGAACGGCAATGAAGGCGTTTCGTACTTCCACAAAATGCAGGCTCTGATCGAAGGTTGGCGGAAAGTCTGGGGACAGGGCGACTTCCCACTCTATTTCTACTTTGTGCAGCTCGCCGATTTTCAAAAATCCAATGACTCTCCGGAAGGTGGCGACGGCTGGGCGAGGATTCGAGAAGCCCAGCGTCAATCGCTAACGATTCCTCACACCGGCATGGCGGTTATCACGGACATCGGAGCCGCCAATGACATTCATCCTCGTAACAAGCAGGACGTCGGACAGCGGCTGGCGTTGTGGGCTCTGCGGGATGTGGCAAAGAAAGACGTCGTGCCCAGCGGCCCTCTGTTTAAGACGATCAAAGTCGAAGGGGCTGCTATTCGAGTTCACTTTGAACACGCGGCGAACGGGCTGATCGTTGGGCAGCGCAAGAACGGACTTGAGTCAACGCCCGTCGTGAAAGACGGAACGCTGAAGCGATTTGCCATCGCCGGTGAAGACAAGAAATGGCATTGGGCCGACGCAAAGATCGACGGAGACACTGTTGTTGTTTCGTCGAAGGAAGTCCCAAAACCGGTCGCGGTCCGGTATGGCTACACGATGAATCCGACGGGAGCGAATCTCTACAACAAAGAAGGACTGCCGGCATCGCCATTCCGATCTGACGACTGGTAAGCAGCAAGCGGTCGATCGTTCCGGTCTGAATCGAATCAGACCGGAGCGAAGGCTGCAATTACAAAGCCAGCAACGATGGCCAGCCAGACGATTCCCAGGGCGTGCCAGAACCACGCGCAGAACGTGACGCCCCAGGAGTATTCGTGGTCGTATCGCCCGGCGAGTCCCTGCAGAAATACGAAGGCGATGAAAAGCAGCGCGACGATGAAATGGACTCCGTGCATGAGAGCAAACGCGAATGCTCCATCACGGAGTCCGATTTCTTGCGCAGCTTGCTTCTGGGGGAGCAGGCAGGCCAGTCCCTGAGTCTGGAAGATGACAAAGGTGATGCCCACGATCAGTGACTGCAGCATTCGACGACGAAACATCCGTTGTCGTTCACAGCGGACGTGATAGCTGGCTGTTTGTAGCGACGCGCTGCCCAAACCTAACAGTACGGTGCTGATGGCAAAGGCTGGCGGAAAGATGAACCGCGACTGGGACGGCGCGAACGAGCTGGCCTGAATCATCAGCCACGCTCCACCAATCGATAGGCTCAACGTTGCCGCTGATAAAAGAAAGAAGCACAGCGCCAGATTGCTCCGACGTTGCAGGAAGCCGTTGAGTGTGTTTTCGGACTCGAATGGGCCCATAAAGCAGTCTCGTATTCCGGAGTGCTCGTGAAGGCAAAACGGTGCGTTTCACGAATCCGCAGTTTCGTCACCGAGCGTTCATTTCGGAAGTGTCGGGGACGCCGTCCCGCTCGCTTGCCAGAATCGACGATCGACCGATAAAGTCACCCGTGCGTTACCTCACTTGCCGGTTCTCCCAAAAGTGCTGTAACGCGGTCGCGTTCTGCGCAAACGGGACTCTTTCCAAAACAGAGTGCCTGCGATCCGTACCTTCCCACACAGTTCCGATTGGCCAGCGATCTCTGGCTCGGAACCACTGTTCTGAGTTGCGGCTTTGTCTAAAAACTTGCACTCAGTACGAACCCCCCGCCTACATCTCCATCAAGAAGAAGCAGATGAAGAATTTCAGCAACTCTTTGGTGACTGCGATACCGCAACTCCTGCGACGCGTTTCCCTGCCGTGTGCGATCCTGGCGTGTCTTGGCCTGGCCGGACAGGTGACAGCGGACGATTTACCGCTCGGCCTGAAGCCTGTGCCGATTCCGAAAGACAATCCTCAGACGGCTGAGAAAATTGCACTCGGCAAGCAACTTTATTTCGACAAACGGCTGTCAAAGGACAACACCGTTTCGTGCGCAAGTTGCCACGCTCCGGAAAAAGGTTTCAGCAACGGCGAACGTTTCGCGACGGGTGTCGGTGGTGCCAAAGGCGGCCGGAGTGCTCCGAGCGTGATCAACTCCGCTTATTACCGGCAGCAATTCTGGGATGGCCGTGCGGCCACCCTCGAAGAGCAGGCTCTGGGGCCGATTGCTAATCCGATCGAGATGGCACTGTCGATTGAAGATGCTGTCGGACGGCTGAACAAAATCGGTGGCTACAAATCGCAGTTTCAGAAAGTGTTTGGAACAGACGCCAATCCTGATGGAATCGCCAAGGCAATCGCTGCTTACGAACGTACGGTTCTGTCGGGAAATGCTCCTTACGATAAGTACAAAGCTGGCGACAAGTCGGCTCTCTCAGAAGCGGCTGAACGAGGTCGAAAATTGTTTTTCGGGAAAGCCAACTGTGCCGCTTGTCACGCGGGGTCTAACTTCTCGGACAACTCGTACCACAACATCGGCATCGGCATGGACGTTAAAGATTTTGACAAAGGTCGAGTCGCGGTTAGCAAACTTGGTGGCGACACCGGAGCATTCAAGACGCCAACGTTGCGAGAGATCGCTCGGTCGGGTCCATACATGCACGATGGAAGCCTGAAGACGCTGGAAGAAGTCGTCGAGCATTACGCCAAGGGTGGCATTGCCAACGAATGGCTGGATGAAGAACTCTTCCCCCTGCGGCTTAATGCTCAGGATAAGGCGGACGTGGTGACCTTCATGAAGGAAGGTCTTGCCAGTCCGGACTATCCCAATCACAAGGCACCGAAACTGCCGGAGTGACTGCGGCAGCTTGAAACAAATTGAATCGGTAGGGTGGGCACTGCCCACCACAATTAGAATCTGGTGGGCCGTGCCCACCCTACTCCTTCCTGCAGAAAGACTTCTCTATGCTTAAGAATCGTATTGCCGCTTTGTTCGGCAGCGTCGCGATTGCCGCTGCCATCAGTGTCTCGGCTCAGGGGGCCGCGCGGGCCCGGAATCGAAAGTCGTCGCTGACGGACTGGACAACCCATCGGGTGTCGCTGTGCAACCAGGCACGGGCCACGTCTTCATCGCCAGCCACGCCGGCATTCATCGTCTTGATCCAAAGTCGGGCAACCTGACGGCCGAAGTTACCGGCTATCCTGATCCGACTGACGTTTACGGCAAAGGTCCTAAGTACGCCATCGGACCATTGGGTCTGTCCATTCCTCGACCAGAACACTCTGGTTGTCGGTGGTGGAAGCCGCAAAGACGGTGACGAGCTGGTTCGCGTTTTCACGGTTGGCGATGAGCCAGCCGCGAAGCCGCAGATGGAAAGCAAGGCTGCTAAAACTCTCGGCCCGATTCCGATGAGCGATCAGACGATCAAGGGCGAAGGCAACTTCTACGGCGTCGTCGCAACGGCGACTGGCATTTACGTCACCTGCAACGGCGACGACACCAAAGGCTGGGTTGCTAAAGCAAACGTCAAGGATGGAAAAATTGGCAAGTTGCAACTGAAGATTGCTACCAAAGAAGCCACCGAAGTCGACGCTCCTGGCCCGATCACCACAACCAAGTCCGGTAAGGGTGTTCTGGTTGGTCAGATCGGCGAAGTCACTGTCCCTGGTGACAGCCTCGTCACGCTTTACTCGGGCAATGGCAAGATGCAGCGGAACCCTGCCTTGTGGCCTGAACGATATCGCCGGCATTGCCTGGAGCCCATCCGGCAAGCTTTACGCGACTGACTTCTCATGGGTCGATGCAGCTCAAGGCGGACTGTTTTCAGTTTCGCTTGGCAAGAAAGAAGCGAAGGAAGCTACCACGAAGAAGCTCCTGTCGCTCGACAAGCCAACGGGTATCGCCTTCGATGCTGACGGAAACGCCTACGTCGCCGTCTTCGGCACAGCCGCTGAAGGTAGCGACAAGCCAGCCGGTCAGATTCTGAAAGTTTCTGGACTGAAATAGGCTATCGCTGAGGCAAACAGCGACTACGATGCGAAACATGGGCCCGCTCTGAGATTCTCAGAGCGGGCTTGTTTCGTATTTAGGGCCAATTATTCAGTCACATGAGTCAAACTGGGAACTTTCACGTTTTCAGTGCATCCATACATGACGCCCAGATCCCCTCAGGCTGCCGCAAGAAGTAATTGCGTATGCTTGCGACGGTAAACAAGGCGACGTGGGCTATTGAGAATCATTGTAAATTGCGATTTACCCCGTTGACGCGACATCGTTCCGGTTGAACATCGGGAACGATTACGGTGAGATGGGTATCGAGACCGCGGTCAATCGTCGGTCAACATTCTGCTTTATTTGGGATATCGAACATGTTGTCCGCATTCTGGTGGAAGAATACCGGCTCGCCACGTCATCGTTCAGGGCGACGAGTTTCAGTTCTGAATACTCGAGCATCAACCGTTTCAGCATCAGTGTGCGAAGCGTCTGAGAAGCTGGAAGACAGAACGCTGTTGACAGTCAATGCACTGTTCTTTGGAAGCGAGTTGAACATCTTCGCTTCGGTGAACGACAGCATCACGGTCCGAACGAATCCTGCAAATTCATCGTTCGTCCAGGTTCTTGGCAACGGCGTGCCGGTTTCATCGGTTCAGTCTGTGCTGGCCAGCCAGATTACTCGCCTTCTGGTTGACGCTGGCTCTGGTGACAACGTCGTCAATCTGTCCGGTGTAAATTCCGCGTTCTTTCCATCTCTGACCGGAGTGACCGTCGACGGCGGAGACGGCGATGACACCATCATCGGCACGGCGAATATCAACGACACGCTGCGCGGCGAAGACGGCAACGACTCGATCACAGCCGGGACGGGAAACAACAGAGTCGACGGCGGTGACGGCAACGACCTGATCGACGGTGGCTTAGGTAACGACACGCTTAACGGCGGCAACGGTAACGACAACGTTCTCCGAGGTAGCGGCAACGACCGTATCGACGGCGGAGATGGCTTCGACACGCTCTTTGGTGGCGACGGTGCTGACACGATTACTGGTGGCGACGGAGCGGACCTCATTGAAGGCGACGCGACGGGCTTCACGGATACTGGCAGCGACTCGTTGAACGGTGGTTCGGGTGAGGACACGATTCTTGGTCAGGGCGGAAACGACACCATCAACGGATCCGCCAACAGCGACATCCTGATCGGTGGCGACGGCAATGACGCGATCATTGGCGGCGGCGATCACGACCTGATGCAGGGAGACGCTGGCGACGACACACTGACAGGTCAAAGCGGTCGAGACACGCTGGAAGGTGGAGCCGGCAACGACAACCTTAACGGCGGCACGAACAATGACGTGTTGCGAGGCGATGATTCCCTCGGACTGACGTCAGGCAACGACACGCTCAACGGTGGTGCTAATGAAGATTCGATCTTCGGCGGCGGCGGTAATGACAACATCATCGGTGGCGGCGGCAACGACTCGTTGGAAGGCGACGCGGGGCAGGACACCATCAATGGACAGTCTGGTAACGACACGATCTACGGCGGCGCCGACGATGACTCGCTGTTGGGTGACACCGGTAGCGATCTGATTAACGGTGACGATTCGCTTGGACTTGCATCGGGCGACGATTTCATCAACGGCGGCGGCGACAACGACACACTTAACGGTGGCAACGGGGCGGACAACATCCTTGGCGGATCAGGGATCGATAACCTCAACGGCGACAGCGGCAACGACACGCTTGATGGTCAGGGAGGCTCTGACATTATTGATGGCGGAGCGGGTGAAGACCTGATCGTCAGAGGCCTGGGCGACGCTTCCGACACCGTTGCTGGTGGATTCGGTGGAGACGTCCTTGAACTTCGAGGTGAGTCCAGTAATGACACCGTGACCGTCGGGCAAAGCGGGAGTCAGTTGACCGTCACAGAAGGCGGTGGAACGGTTCTTGTCGGAAACGACATCGAACGAGTCGTCATCAATGGATCAAACGGGGACGACACGCTGACCGTCGGAAATGTTGATTCCGTTGTGCCGATGGTTCTCGAAGTCAACGGGGAAGCCGGTACCGATACGATTTCGGCCAGTGGAGCGTTCCTTGGTAGTGTCTTCCTGATTATGGACGGTGGCATCGGCGACGACACGATCACTGGCAGCGAAAGCGGTGACACGATCCGCGGCGGTGACGGCGACGACATGCTTGACGGCGGAATGGGTGACGACCGAATCGATACCGGAAACGGAAATGACTTTGCGACGGGGGACTCGGGCAACGACACGATCGACGGCGGATTTGGTAATGACACGCTGAATGGCGGCTCGGGGAACGACTCGCTGGTCGGAAGTTTTGACAATGACAACCTTGTAGGTGGAGGCGGCAACGACGCACTGCGAGGCGGCTTTGGTAACGACTTCCTGAACGGAAACAGTGGCCATGACACCTTGAATGGTGACGCCGGGAACGACTCGCTACTTGGCGGAGCAGGGCACGACTCCATCTCGGCCGGAACGGGCAACGATCGAATTCGCGGGCATAGCGGACATGACTCGATCAAAGGTGGCGACGGCGACGACAACATCCTTGGTGATTCGGGGCATGACGTCATTCGCGGTGGAGACGGCGATGATCAGATTGTCGGTGGAGCCGGCAACGACCTGATCAACGGTGATGACGGCGACGATTCGCTGAATGGCAACGGCGGAGATGATGTCATTCTGATGGGTGACGGTGCAGACCGAGCTCTTGGTGGATCAGGTGCTGACTCGATCCTTGGTGGTGACGGTGACGACACTCTTAACGGGCAAGGTGGCACGGATATTCTGGCGGGCAACCAGGGGACGAATTCGTTCGCTGACCCCGCCGAAGTCAATGAGAGTCTGACAATCAGCCTGGCAGTTCTTGACGCTCTGAATATTTGAAGCAACCAAAGTGGAACTCGCGGGCTGGTTGCTGTTTGCCGTCGTTTTATTCTACGCCGGACCGGCGTTGGTAGTGATGCCGCGTCGAACTCTTCGGAGATATGCCGCGAGCACTGACGAGCCAGCGTCCTGGCCAGTTGTTTCGGTCATCATTGCCGCCCGCGACGAAGAGCAGCGGATCGGTGAAACTCTGAGTGGATTGCTGGCATCCGATTATCCGCACTTGGAAGTCATCGTTGCGAACGACCGGTCCACCGATGGCACTTTGCAGATAGCGGAAGCGATCGCTGACAACGATAGCCGCCTGCGAATAGTCACTATTGATGACGTGCCGGAAGGCTGGCTCGGCAAAACAAACGCGATGACGCAGGCGGCGAATCTGGCGACTGGTGAGTTTCTTCTCTTTACTGATGGAGACATTCAGTTTTCGCCTGATGCGCTTCGGCTGGCGATGCGATACACGCTTGATCGAAAGCTCGATCACTTCTGTCTGTTTCCATCGATGGAAACTCATGGCTGGTCCGAGTGTGTGCTGGTTTCGTTCTTTGCAATGCTGTTTTCTTTTGGGACTCAGCCGTGGCTGAGGTCGTATCGATTTCCTGGTGCGTACTACGGAATCGGTGCGTTCAATCTCGTTCGCCGCTCCGCTTACGATGCATTTGGCGGGCACGACCCAATCGGACTCGACATTCTTGATGACGTGAAGTTGGGCAAGCTTCTTTTCAAGCAGCGGGCGACGGCTGACTGTCTCGTTGCCGAGGACGCTGTTCGAGTTCGCTGGCAATGCTCAACGTGGGGAGTCATCCGAGGCCTGGAGAAGAATGCTTTTGCGGCGATGAGCTACTCGCTGATCAAGATGCTGGGGTTCTCTCTGTTCTTCGGGCTGATCTTTTTTGTTCCGATTCTTGCCGTGCTTTGGGGGCCGTTTGAATCAGCGACCGGATTCCTCTCAGTCTTGATCATGTTGCACCTCACGTTTGCTCGATTGTCCGCCGCGTTTGGAGGATCGTTGACCGTGATGCCAGGTCTGACGTTTGGAGCTGCTGGCGTGCTGTTTGCATTCTGGCGGTCGGCATTCCTGACTCTTCGAGACGGCGGCGTCACGTGGCGTGAAACGTTCTACCCACTGAAAGACCTTCGTGCTGGTGAGTATCGGTAACCACTTTCGTAGGCCAGGCTCTGCATGTCGAAGTCTTTGTGAGGCAATGATCCCGGAGGTTGAGTCAGGAGTCATTCAACCGCCAAAAAAGAAAATCGAAGCCCGCCGAAACTCGGCAGGCTTCGATTTTTTACGGTTTCCGTCAGGCAGAGTCTGACGTGCTCACTGTCCCGATCAGACTTCGAGCAAGTCCCACTCGGCATAGACGTCGTCGACGGATTCGAAATCGTCGCCGTCAGCCGCAACGTTCACGTGGAATGTTGTCGCAACTTCTTCGAAGCCGTCGGAAGCGGTGACTCGAATTTGTACATCGCCGACGTACCCTTCCGCAGCCGTCACAATCAGGATGCCGTCTTCAATTGAGGCGGTGACCGGTACGGCCTGCGGATCAGTCAACAGCGAAGGATCGTCGTAGACCTCGCTGTCCAGATTCGCGATCAACGGGCTGGCATCGAAGCTGTCGTTCCATTGATGGAGTTCGCCGTTCGGGAGCAGATAGAACCACTGATTGTCGGCGTCACGAATCCATCGTTCGTTCTGACCGAGATAGTTGTCGTAGTAGTTACCGCCAGACCAGAAGCCATGCCCGTCGTCGAGCACCGAGAGTTCGTCGCCGATCACTTCAACCTCGTAGTAGATCGTCTGCCCATCAGCGTCGATAGCCGGCAGAGCAACTTCCAGCGGCACACCCGATGTCGCAACTTGGTCAGCGATGTCGACTTCAGGAGCCGTGTTGATCACCTCGAGATTGAACGATGTGCTGGCCGACTCTTCGCCATCCGAAACAGTGACTTCGATTTCAACCGTTCCTGTTTCATTTCCTGAAGTAATCACAAGCTGGCCATCAACGATTTCTGTCGAAATTTCCGGAGCGGAACTGGTCAGCAGAATCTGAGGATCGTTGTAAACGTCGACCGAATACGCAGCCAGTTGAGTACTGCTTTCGAAGCTGCCTCCCCACTCGTTCAGCGATCCATCCGGCAGAAGGAAGTACCAGCCGTTATCGCCCTGAAGCCACTTTTCGTTCTGGCCGCCCCAGTTGGCAGCGTAATCGTCGACGCCAGCGATCGTGTGTAGATTGTGTTCTGCCATGATCTGACCGGCCCACGATGCCAAAACCTGAACTTCGAACTCCAGAGAATCGCCGTCCGCATCGCCCGCTCCGAGATCAACGATAAGCTGCTCTTCTCCGACAAGCACCGCCTGGTTATCGATCTCAGAGATAGTCGGTGCTAAGTTTTCCTCGACGACTTCCTCAATCAGATTTGCTGGATCGCCGAGAAAGCTCAGCAGTTGCTCGTCCGTTGCGTCGTTGAGAAGGTCCACTCCATTCAGGGATTCCGGAACGTTCAGGCTGACGTAGCGAGCGTAATCAAATCCCGCTTCAAGATCCGGATTGAATGCCTGCCCCGGAGTCGGGTCGAAACCGTCTGGCGTCAGAGCGTTGCTGTTCTGGTAAAACGGATCGAAGTCGTTGGCTTTTTCCCAATCGGTGTACGTGACCATTCCGACCTGCAAAGTCTCGGGCATGTCTGGTCGGCTGTACCGGCGATGAACCTGCCATTCCTCACCGGGCAGTCGGAAGAGTGTAAAGACGTCAGTGCCGATTCGAGCAATCTGAATCTCGGCGACGCTGGCGTCCGGACCAAGCTCTGTCAGTTCAAGGTCTGACGAACTGTTGCGGGTTGTTTTCACTTCAAGATTGAACTGATTCTCACCGTTGGCATAAGCCGCGTTGCCATAACCGAGCGAGAGAAACACAAAGTTCTCGCCATTGTTCGTTCCGTCGTCAGCCATCGACCCCGGAGCCCATTCATTCGGAGCGTCGGTGATGTCGCGAGGCGTGCGAATCATGACTCCGCCAAGCGAGAAATCGCCGTCACCCGGCACACTGTCAGCATCGCTGCCGCCGATGTCGTCTCGGTCGTTGATGTTGACTCGCGTTGTGAAAGCGAAGTCGCCCGTCACCGTTTTATACGCGAGCGGTCCGCGATAGTTTTCGAACCAGACCGTCGTGTGCGGCACCATCGTCAGGTGACCCTCCTGAGTCTGATCCACGTCGAAGGTTTGAAGCTGGTCGGCGTTCCAGCCTTCGGTCTCGTTCACTCGAAGCCAGTCGGTGATCGACGCCGCATCGTTGAACTCATCGCTGAGGCCGGGGATCGGCACGGCCGTTGGCTGTTCTGCCCCACCGCCTGCGCCCTCATCAATGAGGTTCGTGTTAGCTCCGAGGAAGCTGAGCAACTCAGCATCAGACGCTGCGTTCGGATCAGTCAGGTCGGCTCCGGCCAGTGCTTCGGGCACGTCGGGAAGAGCATAGCGGGCATATTCAAAACCGGCTGTCAGGTCTGGGTTGAATGCTTCGCCAGGAGTTGGGTCGCCAGCCAGTCCCGGAACAAGCACGGTACTGTTCTGAGTGAACGGGTCGAAATCGCTGACCTTCTCCCAGTCGGAATATGTGACAAGTCCGACCTGCATGGTCTCGGGCATGTCGGGACGCGAGAACCGACGATGAACCTGCCATTCCTGCCCCGGCAGCTGGTACATCGCAATGACGGAGTTCCCGATTCGGGAAAGCTGGACGTTGACGACGCCGGTGTCAGATCCTAGCGAAGTCACTTCGAGCTGCGAGTCACTGTTTCTCGTGTTTTTTACTTCCATAGCGAACTCGTCGGGGTTGCCCGCTGCGTAACCGGCCGACAGGAAGATGTAGTTCTCACCGTTGTTCGTTCCGTCGTCGGCCATGCTGCCCGGAGACCAATCAGTCACTGCGTCGGTGTAGTCTCGCGGCGTGCGGATCATCGCTCCCGCCAGCGAGTAATCTGCATCGCCCGGCACGTCATTGGCGTCGCTCCCGCCGATGTCGTCCCGGTCCGTAATGTGAACCTGCGTCGTAAAGGAAAAATCACCAGTCACGAGTTGAAAAGCCATCGGCCCGCGGTAGTTCTGATACCAGCCCGTCGTGTGCGGCTCCTGCACCATTCGGCCTGGCTGAGTCGCGTCGATGTCGTAAACGTTGAGCTGATCAGCGTTCCAGCCTTCGACCTCGTTAACACGCTGCCACTGATCCGTCGTCGAAGCGTCGTCAAACTCGTCGCTCAGACCAGCGATCGGAGTGGCCGCCAGAAGCTGACGAGTCTCCAGTGATTCAGTTGCCGCGGTAACGGGCGTCTGGGTGTTTTTTTTTCGACGGTTTGCTGAACGAGTTTTGCGAATGTGATTCCAGGGACGAAGCATAAGGGCACCTCAACAGTCAGAGTAAATCTGATGCCCAGGTCCACCAAACCCGCCCGGGCGTTCTGCTGAGGAACTCGCTGTCGATCGCCGTAGCCCGACAGACTTTCTGCAAGATTTTCGAAAGAATCAGCGAGTCGCGAATTCTGCCTTACGGCGCTGGCCACTCGATCTTTCGGCCGCGTTTGGCATTTCGTCAATGATTCGTTCAATCGTCGCAGACGGAAGCTCGAATCGTGCTGGCTGAACCAACGCCACCGAAAGCTTGCGCTGAAACTCGTCCCGGTCCATTGCGACCGTTCCGAACTGGCTGAGAAAGCCGCTCGGATACTGCACATCGTGAAGCAGGAAATTGTTGGCTCGCAGGATCTCAAAGAGTGTCGCGAAGCAAACTTTGCCCGCATGATTCACGCGGTGAAACTGACTTTCCGAAACGAAGTATCGGCCGATGCACAGCCCGTAAACTCCGCCGACCAGTTCGCCATTCTGCCACGCCTCGACGCTTCGAGCCTGCCCCATTCGAAACAGCTCTTTGTAAACATCTGCAAGCTGTGGAGTAATCCACGTCTCAGGCCGTTCGGCACACGCCGCGATGACTTCGTCAAATGCTGAGTCGATGCGAATTTCAAACCGCCCACTTCTTACCACACGGCGCAGGCTCTTTCGGACATGAAAGTCGTCGACAGGGATCAGCGTTCTTTTCACAGGGCATCGCCACTCGACCGTGCCGGAAGAATTCGGCATCGGAAAGAAGCCGTTTGACGTCGCTCGCAGAACCGTTTCGGGCGAAAACTCCAACGAATTCAAAACAGCCTGCTGAGCTGCAACCTGCCCGTCAGGCACGTGCCGCATTCCGG
The DNA here is from genome assembly GCA_943787265.1 of uncultured Planctomycetaceae bacterium. Lineage (GTDB taxonomy): Bacteria > Planctomycetota > Planctomycetia > Planctomycetales > Planctomycetaceae > JABMPE01. Next base: position 26,650 of record CALSLT010000018.1, read on the forward strand.
ACCGAACAAGTCTGCGCAATAAACCAGCAAGCATGAGAATGACCAAATTCCGGGGACGTAATCCAGCAACGGCTCGCAGGCTTCAAGTTTCGGACAAGCCACCAAGCGAGCACCATTTTCATCCTGGCTCACATGAAGGGGCTCGGTGGCAAACCTGCAAAGAGAAAAGCCCTCACCGCCATCGTCAGGCCACAATTAGGGATTATGCCGGTTTGGCATTTGCATCGCTGGGCCACGTCACAAGACATCATCGGTTTACACCATGCGAAAACGGTGTACGTTTAACGTTTCCGTGGTCGAATCGTGTCACCGCTCGGAACTTTGGCTAATGAGCATTCCTCAACAATCTACGCCGAATAATGCAACGTCGAAGACGAAAGCCGGCGCCACGTCGGCAGCTGACAAATCGCCGGAACTCTCAACTGAACGCCGAACCCCTTGGTGGCTGACACTCTTCAAACCGAAAGTCGGTATCCCGCTGGCAATTCTGATCGTGCTGGCGTCAATTCCGCTGGCGATTCGAAGCTGGCGAATCTCAAGCCTCCCTCACATTGATGAGCCATTCGACGTCGAAGCCTTCTGCAGCGTCACAATCCCCGACGACGAGAACGCATTTGTTGAGTACCGAAAAGCGTTCGGACTGTTTTTTGAATTTAGCGGCACGCAGAATGACTGGAATTCGTATGACGCCCTGATCAGAGGTAATTGTGATAGCGCGCCGCCGCCGGTATTCGTCGCTTGGCTTAAAGTCAACACTCCTGCATTCGATGTCTGGCTGAAAGGAACTACGAAGCCAGACGCGATGTTCATACCACGGCGCGACCTTAACTACGCCGCAATCGACTACACAAGCAAGGCTAGATCGGTTGTCCGATTCGCAATGTTGAGAGTTGGGCGACATCTCCATGATGGAAACACGGCTGAAGCGTGGAAGATCCTGCATGCCGCGTTTCGATTCAGCCGCCACGTTGGTGCGAATGGACCGAAACTCGAACGCCACACGGGCATCAGCATGCTCCCGATTGTTGGCACGGGCATTCTGTCATGGGCACACCACTCAAACACGACTGCCGAAGATCTTGAGCACGCGATTGTAGTCCTGTCGGACGAATTTGCATCGATGACCCCACCTTACTCGGAGACACTGAAACACGAATATCTGGTCGAACAGAATTTTCTTCGGTCTTTAGGACCGGCTACGAGGATCTTTACAAACCTTCCCGTGTTGGATTCTGGGCTGATGTTCGTGCTGGGCGAACCCGAGTATTCTGAGGTGTTATTTGCACATCTTTTTGAGAATCAGATTACTGGAATCGATTTCGCTCCCTCAACCCGCCCAAAGTTAGTCGCAGGAGACCGTCGGGTATTTGACATTCCTGCCGCACTGGGAAAACGCATTAGTGGAGTCGAGCTACGGAATCTCCTGACCAGAGTTTCGGCTGCGAAATCCAAAGGCGGCGGAGCACTTTGGATGAGTCACTCGATCTTTGCGTTGAATATTGAGCAGACTGTCGAGTCCGCAATGCTCGCCGTGCTTTCAGTCGAATGGTATGTCCGCAAGCATGGTTGGTTTCCGTCATCGCTGGGGGAATTTCCAAAGTCATTGGCCATGGGATTGTTCGCTGACCCGTGTCATTCCACGTCCGGAAACATCATTTATCGGACGGACGATGAATTCGCAGTCTTTTACGGATTAGGGGCTGACGGTTTCGACGATGGCCACAGCATCGCACCACCCGAAGGTAAAAGGCAGTCATCTTGGAGCCGGCTCAGAGGCTCGGAACGTGAGTGGTTTGAGGGCTACCGAATTCCGCTTTGGCGACCGCCGGCTGAGGTGCAAACTGATGAGAACAACGCCGCCGGCGTGCCGGACAATGTTCAAGACTGAAGTCGAGGCACTACACTGGCCGCTCAGGTTCGAAACTTTAGAATCGACATTCGTTCAACCAGACCATTCATCAGGGAGTTGACCATGCGCGATACCAGTTCACTTTCTCGTCGTCAGTTTGTGCAGTTGGCCGCGGCCGCTGCGGTTGCGAGTCCTTTGCTGGCTCGTGGGGCTGAGGAAAGCACTGACGGATATCTCAATGGTCGGCTCTACAAGACGCTCAAGATCGGAATGGTTCGAGCAGGGAAGTCGCTCGAAGAAAAGTTCGCCATTGCTAAAGAAGCAGGCTTTGACGGCATCGAGTTGAATTGCCCCGGCATCAACGTTGAAGAAGTTCGGGCGGCTATCAAAGCGACGGGGCTCCCTGTGGATGGCTCGGTCAACGCCGGGCACTGGGGAGTTCGACACACCGACGCGGATCCTGAGACCAGGGCTAAGGCTCTTGAAAGCTTGAAGGAAGCTCTGCGGCAAACGCATGCCATCGGTGGGAACTCGGTCCTGCTGGTTGTCGGCCGCGGCGGCAAAGGAGGCGATGGCCCGGAAGACGAAATTTGGAAACGGTCGGTCGACAACATTTCGCAGGCATTGCCGCTCGCTTCAGAACTCGGCATCCACATTGCGATCGAGAATGTCTGGAACAAGTTCTGTTACGACCACGAGGGCGATCACAATCAGACGGCTGACAAGTTTGTGAAGTACGTCGACGAGTTTCATTCGCCGTGGGTCGGCATGCAGTTCGACATTGGGAATCACTGGAAGTACGGCAGCATGGGCGACTGGATTCGTCAGCTCGATAAGCGAGTTGTGAAGCTCGATCTGAAAGGCTTTTCGCGCGAGTTGGGCAAGTTCACCAAGATCGGTGAAGGAGACCTCGACTGGGCGGACGTCCGGAAAGCTCTCGCCGAAATTCAATACACCGGCTGGGCAGCAGCCGAAGTCGGCGGCGGCGATCTGGAGCGACTCAAAGAAGTCTCTGCCAACATGGACCGCGTCTTCGGCCTGACTCCGAACGCATAGTCAAGAACGCCGATTGAGCTTTCCAAGGTGTCACCTCTCCCCCCTCGGGGGGAGAGGTCGCGGTCTCAGCCGCGGGTGAGGGGGCTTTTTCGTCCAACCAACCGTCAAGCTCCCATTCTTCTGAAACTAAGACCCTCACCCGGGCCTGAGAGCCCGACCTCTCCTGCAAGCGGGAGAGGTGACGTTCGGTCGTCGCCCAACCGCGGCAGCGAATTGGCCGGTCACAGACCTGCCAGGCGGCGGTCGGTATCTCCAAACCGAGGAAGCTCGACACCCATTCGATCCATCAGTGATAGATAGAGGCTGCAAGCGCGGCGGTCGTCGTCGGAGCGGTCAAGACAGTTCAGGATTCGGCCCGTTTCGAGGGGCCCTCCGCCCTGTCCGGCAAGCACGATCGGCATCCGATCCGCCTGATGCCTGTCTCCGTCGAAGAGGTTCGAGCAGAGCATCAACAGCGAACTTTCCAGCAGCGACCGTCCGCCTTCGTCGATCTTTTTCATTCGGTCGAGCAGGTACGCGAACTGGCTGACATGGAACTGGTTCGTTCTGAGGTACATTGCCTCCAGTTCCGGATCGCGGCCGTTGTGCGTCAGGTCGAGGTGCAGGCTGCCCTGCACACCTTCCAGAAAGCCAAAGTTCATTTGAGACAAATCGTTGTTCAACATACAGGTCGCGATGCGGGTCTTGTCCATCTGAAAGGCCAGCACGATCAAGTCGAGGATTAGCCGCATGTGCTCGGGCACGTCCTGGGGCAATTCGTTCTTTGGACGGACCATGTCGGGCTTTGCGAGGCTCGGTCGCCAGCCTTCCAGGCGTTCCTCGCTGGCTGCTCGATCAATTCGTTTCTCAATGCTGCGGATCGATTCCAGATACTCGTCCAGCTTGACTCGGTCGCCTTGCGAAACCTGACCTCGCAGTGACTTCGCATCCGCAAGCACTGCGTCGAGGATACTTCGATCAAGTTTTCGTTGTCGTCCGCCGCCTGTAATCTGATCGAAGGCTCGAGACGGGTAGATTTCTTTCGTCGCCGGCCTAGTGTCACTCGCCCAGGAGATGCACGACCCGTAAATCATCGACAGCCCGTCTTCGAGTCGCAGTTCGTTCGGTTCGATTCCCAGGACGAGGCTCGACAGCGCTGTCTGACCGCCAATCTGCTGAGCCAGTACCTGGTCCATTGTCTGGCCGACGCGAATGTCGTTCTGGTCGAGACTGACCCACGCGCCGGAAAGTAAATTCGGCATTCGTCCCAGATGAGCACTGGGATTGGCAACGGACTGAGCGTTGAATAGCCCGTCAATTATTACCAGGTCTTCGCGGTGAGCCTGGAGCGGTTCCATTCCCGGGCCCAGCTCCATCTCGGAGCCACTTCCTTTGGCCCACCAATGAGCCGGCTCGACACCGTTGGAAAAGTAGAGACACGCAAACCGGCGTGGTGGCTTTGATTTGTCGTCGAGACTGCGTTTGCCGGACTCCGCCCGCAGCGGCACAGAACATAGCCACGGCAGAACCAGATTCACGCCGGTTCCTGCCAGGAATCCGCGACGTGAAAGACCTATCGTCCAGTGAGTTTGCTTTTTTCTACTCATTGGTTTGCTTCGTGGAGTTGGCTGGTGGCTGCGTTTCACAGATCGATCGATGATACATAAACTGACGGCTCGTCACGATGCGTTCGACAAGGCCGTGCATTCCTCCGCCGCTTTGCATGTGATCAGTCAAGTTTGTAACGAGTGGCAGGTCACCGACCGAGACGCGGCGGCCGAGGGCGTAGCCAAGTAGTTTGTTGGCGAAGGTTCGGTGGAATTTCGACTGCTCGCCCTCAAGATAATCGTGGAGTCCGGTGTCGCCGACGATTTCCTTTCCGTCTCGAAGCATGCCCGCATTTTCGACCGGCTTCTGATCGCGATACTGATCCCGCCAACGTCCAAGCGGGTCGAAATTCTCCAGCGCGAATCCGAAAGCGTCAAATCGCGAATGACAGTTGTGGCATGACGAGTCTCGTCGATGAGCCTCCAGCCGTTTCCGAATCGAGAGCCCGTCGGCCACGACTTCGTCAGCCGCAATCGAACCTGCATCGGCTGGTGGCGGAGGAACTGGCGTTCCGAGAACTCGACGAAGAATCCAGTCTCCGCGTTTGACAGGGCTCGTTCGACGCGGTGCGGATGTTGTCGCCAGAACAGCTCCCAGTCGAAGCAAGCCACCGCGGTGAAGTTTGCCTGCGTCAGAGACTCGCTGCATCTTTGAAGGATCGTCGAGCTTTATGTCGAGCTTGTAGTGCGAGGCGAGTTCCTCGTTCATGAACGAGTAATCTGCAAAAAGAATCTCATTGACTGGGCGGTCACGGCGGACGATGAAATCAAAGAATTCAACGGCTTCGTCGTGCATTGCCTGTCGGAGTGAATCTGAGAATTCGGGAAACTGATCCGCGTCGATTCCGCGGTACTGACCGAAGCGATAAAAGCCGAACCACTGTCCGAAGAATTCGGTTGCCAACCGGCGAGACTTTGAATCGGCCAGCATCCTTCGCGTCTGCATGGCAAGTTGTTGCGGCGTTTCCAGTTCACCAGCCTTCGCCGCACGACGTAATTCTTCGTCGGGCACCGATGACCACAATAAGAAACTCAACCGACTCGCCAGATCCCATTGCGAAAGCTGCGTCACGTCTTGGCCGTTGTCATTCGAGGTGGTTTGTTTTCGTTCTGCCCGGTAAAGAAATGACGGGGAAACCAGAATTCGAGCGATGACCTCACGCATCGCGGCGCGGTGATCGAGCCTCGAGACGGTTCTTTGTGATCGGTAGAAGCTGAGCAGCTCATTTTGTTCGGGATGTGAAAGTGGCCGGCGCCACGCTTGTTCTGCAAAGTGGACGACGTCAGTCAAGTGTTGCGATTCTGCGGCGGCAAACATTGCACGAACATTTTTGAATTCGGTCAGCAGCGTGTACAGATAACCGCGTGCCTCTTTCGGAGCCTCTGAAATCCACGCACCGTCAAGATTCTCCATGCGGCGGTCGCCCACCTGCAGATCGAACTTTCTGGCCAGTAGTTTCAGCCAGGTGTCGTGAAATTCGAATGACCTCAGCAAGTCTGCCCACGCCTGGTTAAGCTGCAGTCTCGTTGCGTCGTCGAGCATGTTCTTAACCAGAAACGCGTCGTCACGAAAATACTTGATCCGTGTGTGAAAGAAGTTTCGTTCTGGATTGTTGTAAGTCGTGTCGATTGGCGCCGGGATGGGATCCCGATCGGAAGGTGCTGGCTCTCGTTGCGACACCTGAGGAAGCAGCCGTGCGAATTCCAGAACTCCCGCCTTCCAGTCAGCAAACGTCAAGCTGTCCGGACTCGCCAGCAGACCTGAGACTGACTTTCCCTGGTCCGTTTCTTCGAGTTGCGCGATCGTGCAGCGGACGATGCAGTTTTCACCGTGTTTCACATCAAGTTCCGCAGTCACCAGCATCTTCGCCGATCTGGCTCCATCAGGAATTGGCAACTCGAATGCCGGAGGACTCGTACCAACTGACACGAAGTCAGACGGCATGACTCTCCCGCCTCGGGGATGCTGTCCAAAATTCAGTCGCTCAATCGTTTCCGGTGTCAGGAAATGTCGCAGCGGCTTCGGGTCGTTCAGACGCTTTTCGTAATCGCGGAACTGAATCTGAGCATCTTTCCACAGAATGACCGCGTCTGGCGAGCCATTTCGGTTGGCGGATTCGACGGAAAGAACAAGGTGCGCGGTCTTCGTTCCCTTCGGCCAGTTGACGTTCATTTCAAACGGTTGGACTCGATTGACGTCGAACAGGTCCGCTCGCAGAACCGGAGCTTCTTCTTTGGCATCAGCGTTCGCTCCGAATCGGTTCTGCCAGTCACGGAGCAGAGATGCGATTTTCTGACATTCCTGCTCAGCTCGTTCGACCTCTTTGGCATCGTTTCCGTCGGGTGTGGGCAGACGCTGCCACGCGGCTGAGATTCTGGAAGTCGGGAACGACGGAGATTTGTCAGACAGAACTTGATGGATGTACTTTGCAAATCGACCGCTGATTCCTGCGTCCTTTGCCAGAGATGCAAGCGAAGCGTCTGGCTGGCCGAGCTTCGTTCGATGTCGATATTGCCATGCCGTCAGAAACGCCTTTGGGTAGAGGTCGGCGCCAAACGCTTGGCCGCCCTCACCGGCGGCGGTTCGGAAACCATTCGCGCGGTAGATTTTCAGGATCCGATCAATCGCGGAAAGTTCGAAACCGGTGGCTCCGGGATCACGGAAAAACGTGATCGGACCAGTACCGACCACCGCGTGGTCAGCAACGTGCCGCGCCGCTTCAAGGTAACGTTCCAACGTCGAGTCCTGCGTAAACTGCACGATGCCCGTGTTGGTAAAACCTGCTCCGCCAACAGCGTCACTCACAAATCCGCATTCGACCTCGATGTCGATGCCTGTGAGATCGCGAATTGCGTAACCGTACTCAGCGCTCGTGAGTCGACGAATGATGACATGCCCGGGATCGCCCTCGTGATTCTTTGCGGCGGACTGAATGCGACGACGAATCCAGTTGATCAGTTGAGTTCGCTGTGCCGTTGTTGGCTGGTCGGCATCCGCAGGCGGCATCTGCTGCTGCTCCAACTGCGTCTCAACGTTTTGCCACGTGCGGAATTCTGAAGCAAACGAATCGTTCCCGAACAATGAATCGAAGTTGACGCCAGCTTCCGCTTCTTCAGCGCCGTGACAGTCGGAGCAGAATTCGTTGAGAACTTCCTTGCTGCGTACGTCAGCGTTGTCATCACTGTGTGCGCCTTGCGGAATGGCGATGAGCAATGCGCAAAGGAATATGACTGGAATTGCTGGTTGCATCGATGTCATGCGCCGCGAGTCTCCATTCTTCCATCAGCTACGAGCATTGAAATTTCGACCACTCATAATTGGACAGAGGAGAGAGCGGCGAACACGTAGGAGCGTAGCCGAGGACTGATTGTAGTCCTCGACTGATCGTCTTCAGTGGAGCCGGAGCTCGCCGCGGAGTATACCACTACCGAACGATCGCTTGCTTCTGAAGGAACGCGGAATGATCAGACAAATGGCTGGGCCCATCAACATTGCTGTTACCGTAATGTCGATTGCGATTTCGTGCGCTGTGACACCTCGCATTTATGCGGACGATGCGAGTTCTCGACCAACCGATTCGGACAGCCTGTATTTTCCGACAGCCGACACATGGGAAACCGTTGACCCTGCGTCGGTCGGATGGAAGAAGACGGAACTGAACGCGGCAGTCGATTTCGCCATGACGCGGCGATCGTCCGGAGTTGTGATTCTGCATCGCGGTCGGATACTGAGCGAGCGATATCAGACTCCGAGTACTCGCTCGCTTCGATATCGAGGGATGCTGCATGGCAAAGACCGAGATGGACAGGTGATCGAGGATGTCGCGTCGGTTCAGAAAAGCGTTGCGAGTATTCTTGTTGGAATCGCTCAGGAGAAAGGGCTCGTCAGAATTGATGACCGGGTCGACAAGTATCTTGGAGCTGGCTGGTCGCACGCATCACCGGCCCAGGAAAAGCAAATCACGATCAAACACTTGATTTCGATGAGCACCGGTTTGAGTGACGGCTTGCGGTATGTCGATCCGCCAGGCACGAAGTGGCGATACAATACGAATGCGTATTGCCTATCGGTGACCGCGATTGCAGCCGTATCAAAGATGACTCCCAACGAGTTGACGAAGGCATGGCTGACTGATCGTGTCGGAATGAAGGATTCCCGCTGGATCGAACGGCGTCTTGCTAAAGCGAGTATTCCGGAAACGAATCGGCTTGGCTTTGCGACGACGGCTCGCGATCTTGCCCGGTTCGGGTTGCTTGTTCTTGGGCGAGGGCAATGGGGCAACGAGGTCGTACTCTCCGATCAGAAGTATTTGTCTGCGGCGTTGAGTCCGTCTCAGAAAATGAATCCGGCCTACGGGTATCTCTGGTGGCTGAACGGTCAGACGGCGACGCTTCCAGGTCAGCGGCGTCTTCGTGGGCCGCTGAACGCTGAGGCCCCGTCTGATCTGGTGGCAGCTCTGGGAGCTTTGGGCCGAAAGTGTTACGTCGTACCGTCGCTCGGTGTTGTCGTGACACGCCTCGGCGACAATCCCGAGGTTGTTGGCAAAACGAAATTTGATGTCGAATTCTGGAGTCTGTTGATGAAGGCAGCTCCGCAATCCGTAAATAAAGGATGAAGCAGATGCTTCTGAGAAGTCGCACGTCCCTCAGCTTTCTGGCAATTGTATTCGGTGTCTCGCTTGCCGTACGGACAGTCAAAGCCGAAGAACCCGCCCCAAAGCAAAAGCCGATGGCGCTGACACTTCAGTACCAGCTTGAGTCGAGTGAAGGAAGCGGTCGCTTTCATCAGTTCACGCGGCAGCAGAAATGGAAGCCTGAAGAAACCGCCATCGTGATTTGCGATGTCTGGGATCTTCACCACTGCCTCAACGCTGTCCGGCGTCTCGAACAATTTGCACCGAGGCTGAACGCTGTACTGAGCAAAGCTCGGTCGCAAGGCGTCACGATTATTCATTCACCCAGTGATTGTATGCCGGCTTACGAAGAGCATCCGGCTCGCCAACGCGCGGTCTCCGCGCCGAAGGCGGCGTGGGTTCCTCACGAGGTCGGAACGTGGTGCTCGGTCATCCCTACCGAAGAGCGAGCCGCCTATCCGATCGATCAGTCTGACGGCGGTGAGGACGACGATCCGGAAGAGCATGCGAAGTGGGCCGCTCAGTTGAAGGCACTTGGCCGGAATCCAGGGACGCCGTGGAAGACTCAGTCAAAGCTGATAACGATCGACGAAGACCATGATTTCATCAGCGACCGAGGCGGTGAAGTCTGGAACGTTCTGGAATCACGTGGCATCAAAAACGTGATCCTGACCGGCGTGCATCTCAACATGTGCGTGCTTGGCCGACCATTCGGCCTCAGGCAGATGTCGCGCAATGGGAAGAACGTCGTTTTGATGCGAGACATGACCGACGTCATGTACAGCCCGAAGAGTTGGCCGTACGTCAGTCATTTCACGGCGAACGATCTGGTCGTCTCCCACGTTGAACGCTTTGTTTGCCCGACGATCTCCAGCGATCAGATTCTCGGCGGAGTGCCCTTTCGCTTTGTGGAAGATCGTCGTCCTCATCTAGTCATTGTGATGGCCGAGCGTGAGTACGAAACAAATTCGACGTTGCCGGCATTTGCTCTTAAGCGGCTTGGTAAGAACTTCCGAGTCACGACAGTTTTCTGCAGCGACCGCGACCGAAACAGTATCCCCGGGATTGCGGCCGTTAAGAATGCAGACGCCGTTTTGATCAGCGTTCGCCGCCGCGTTCTGCCTCCTGCAGACATGCAGGTCCTGCGAGACTTTGTCGATGCCGGAAAACCGGTAATCGGAATTCGAACCGCCAGTCATGCGTTTTCACTGGGCAAGAAGGAAACGCCGGACGGCTATGCAGACTGGCCGGATTTCGATGCGGATGTTTTTGGTGGCAACTATCACGGGCATCTTGGGAACAGCCTCGCTTCAACCGTTCAGGCTGACAGGAAGTTGCTTCATCCCATTTTGACAACGGTGACGAAGAAATCATTCCCGCAGGGATACTCGCTGTACAACGTTTTGCCGCTGGCGACAGGCACGACTGTTCTGGCAACGGCCAAGGCGGCGGGGCATCCGGCAGAACCGGTTGCATGGACCTACCAGAGAGATGACGGCGGCCGATCATTTTACACCTCGCTGGGGCACCCGCAGGATTTTGCCAATCGACACTTTCAGCAACTACTGCTGAACGGAATTCACTGGTCCGTGGGGCTTGATCAACCACTGACCATCGAGCCGTCCGATTCACCGCGAGGTTCAGAAAATCATTGGGTAACGGTCGACGTTCCGGCTCGCCGCCGCACCGATCCCATCCCTGTCGCAGTTTCTGGCGAGGATTCATGGTATCGCTGCGTCGTCCGAATCCCGGAAGGCTGGACGGGCAAGAAGCTGCTTTTTCAGACGGACGAGGATGCGAAGATCAACGGCGTCTTCGTTGACGGGAAGCCTGTTTCTTTTTCGGAAGGCACGGCGGTTATCACGCGAGACCTTGTGACCGTCGGGGATGCGAATCTTCTGACGGTTAAGCTTCCTGGCGGGGCTGGGTTGATGCCCTCTCCGACTTTAGTTTCCGAGGATAACTGGACGCTCCCGCTTCACGGAAAATGGCAGCACCGTGTCGGTAAGGGGGAAGACTATTCCAATATGCCGCTGCCGTCGAAATTCGGCGGAGCGTCGGACATCGTCTACGCACCGGATGAACCTCTGTTTGTGGCTCGTCCACTCACGCTGCAAGGCGAGTTCACCACGGGTATCGAAGGGCCTGCCTGCAACACTGACGGCGACATCTTCGCCGTCAACTTTGGCCAGCAAGGAACGATTGGACGCGTTCGAGGCAACGGCGTCGGCGACATTTTTGTCACACTTCCCGAAGGCAGCGTTGGAAACGGGATTCGGTTCGGCAGAGACGGAACGATGTTTGTTGCCGACTATGCACAGCACAACATTCTTCGGATCGATCCGAGCGATCGCAAAATCACGACACTCGCCCACAACTCAAAAATGAATCAGCCAAACGATCTGGCCATCGGCCCCGACGGAACGCTGTGGGCCAGCGATCCGAGCTGGGCGGAAGGCACTGGACAGGTCTGGCGCATCGACGCAGACGGAACCACCGGTCTTGTTGCGCCAGACATGGGCACAACCAACGGCATCGAAGTCAGCCCCGACGGCAAGACGCTCTACGTCAACGAGAGCAAACAGCGCAACATCTGGGCGTTCACGATTGCCGACGACAAATCGCTCAAGAACAAACGACTATTCAAGAAGTTTGAAGACCACGGCTTCGACGGCCATCGCTGCGATGTTGAAGGAAACCTCTACGTCACTCGATACGGCAAAGGCACGGTCGTCAAGCTGTCACCACAGGGCGAAATCCTGCAGGAGATCAATGTTCTCGGAAGTCGTCCCAGCAATCTGTGCTTCGGCGGCCCAGACGGAAAAACAGTCTACGTCACCGAAGTCGAGCACACGCGTCTCGTGAAATTCCGAGTTGACGCACCCGGCGCCGCATGGTCTCGTTGATCGAAAAATTCAATGATGAACTCGCCGCGGCCCCGCCCCCACAGTGGCTCCGCACTCCGTGCGGAAGGCCCCGGTAAGGCTGACGCGACGGAGTCGCGTGCCACTGAAATCAGGAACTTGTTTCGAGTGCGTTCCTTACGGAACGGAAACCACGAAGACGACGATCTCGACGTCATCCTTACTCTTCTGCGGAAACCGTTATGGCAATCACAACAACTTCGCCCCCGTCCTGAGGCATTTGAGGCATTCCGAAAAGTATCGTTTGACCGGACGTCAGCTTCATTTCTGAGTGAATTCTGCGGCTGTCGATCTCTGGCACTGAGTGGCCGCTGACCTGAACGACGCCTCGTTTCTCATTCCTGGTTTTGGAGAATTCGAGGACGGCTTCCAGGCTGATCGTGCCGTCGTCACGCAGTTTCGGAGTCAGGGCGATGTCGCTACCGACCAGACGAAATCCCGTTGACAGTTTCTGTTCTGAAGAGCCTTCGGTTTGCACAATCTCTGGAACCGCAACCTCAACTCCGTTCTGCCAGGTTGTTCGCTCACCATTTGCCACCAGTTGAGTCGAAGAACCAAGGACTTTGATACCGGCCGTCTGTTTGCATTTCTCAAGGAGGGCGTCCGCGGTGTCGCCAACGATTCTCGAAACTAACGCACCAGTGCCGACTGCATTGTCCAGGTCGAGACCCGACCTGCGAAGCTCTTCGTTTGTCGAAGTCAGGATCAGGCTGTTCAGCCGAAAGTGAGTGACCAGCCCATTGCTTGTCAGAGAAAGCGAATTGCGGAGCGTTTCGACTTCGGCCTGCAATGCTGCCAGTTCTTGCTTCTTTCGTTGAAGAGTTCGGCGTTGATCAGCCAGTTTCTGTTTTCGAATTTCCTGCCGAACTTCGTCGGCTTGAACAGTAAGTCCTGCAGCCGTCAATGAAGCAACCGCATTCTGAAGGTGCGACAATCGCGAAATCGGAGCTTGCCTCCAAGCTGGTTGCGGATTCCACGAGGTGGTCTGCGGAACCGGATAGGCAGGACTCGGCGGAAGCGGAGTGGGCGCCGGCAGCTTAGACCACTCAGTCTGTGGTTGTCGGTATGAGGTCTGGTTCAGGTTTTCGCTGAGCTGATAAGCAGGATTGGCTTCCGCGATATGCTTCACCAATTGGTGACTTGATTGTGGCAATGCCCCTTCGGCAATTGGTTGAGGTGCTGGTGGCAGACTTTCGGATATCTCGGCCACTCCTACCGTTGGCGTGATCACGAATAGCATTTTTCTGGTTGTCATCACGGGGTTCGCTCGGAAGGCCGGACCAATAACAGGCAATTCACCGAGAAACGGAATCTGAGCAGCATCGTCATGCACTGCCCGTTCAACTTCTGTGGTCAGCACAAAAGAGTGTCCTTCCCGCATTTTTACTGTTTCTGTAGAACGCCGAACCTCCAACCTTGGAAGTTCGTGTCCATCTGCATCGCGGAGAATTGTCGAAACCTCCGGAGTGATTTCCAGTTTCAGATAATTCTTGTCAATGACGGATGGCCTGACGAATAACGAAGTGCCAATGCCGCGAAACGAAGTTGGACCGTTCGGACCACCGACACCCACGATGGTCGGAACTGGAACCTTTCCGCCAGTAATAAAACTCGCCTGATGTCCGTTCTGAACAACAAGTGTGGGCTCGGCAACGACTTCTGCGACTCCGGCATTTGTTAGTGAGGTGATGAACGCGTCAATCTCCTGATCTTCAAAGAGGCCAGTAATAGATGCAGTATTCAGTTCCAGGTTGGTTATTGGAGTATGGCCGGGAGAACGCACTGGAAGTTTAAAGTCGAATCCGAGATTTCGCATTTTCGCATGATCGAGTTCGACGGCCTGGACTTTAAGGCTGACCGATTTGACGATTTCAACGTGGATCAGATTGACGATGAAGTTCTCATTTGGCTCAGCCGGTGCGGTCGGATCAGTAGAAGGCAAGTCATCTGCGAAATACTTCGACATTGCCGACTTAACGATTTGAAGGATTGCAGCTTCTTCCTCTCGACTTCCTGCCTGGCCTTTGATCACCAGTCGCTCTTTCAGCGGAGTGAGAAACAACCGACTCTCTGGAAACAGCACTTTGAGCTGCTTCTCCAGTTTCTGAGAATCCTCCAGTAGCCTTTTGATCCGAGTGGCACTTTTTTCGGAAAGTGTCTTGCCTCCGGTTTCTGAAACGCTCGGTGCGGCATCGAGGTCAGGGGGGGCAATTATCGGCAATACGGCGGCTGGGGACGGGAATACTCGTGGCGGTTCGCTGGCAATTGGAGTTGTGACCGTTTCAGACGCCGGTTGCTTTGGACGAAATTCGGTCTGCTGCTCGACGGGAGACGCAACCTGCCCCATCAATTGCTGGTTCTGAGTCAGTGTTACGGTCAGAACAGCCACACCAGCTCACATTCGCATCCATGATTGAATCGCCATCTGATCGCTCCTTGATCGGCTGAAACGCTTATTCACACGACGTGACGTCTATCCGTAATTCGAAATGGTGGCAAGACGGATTTCGAGTGGATGAACCAGGAACTGCGTCGGATCGATTTGACAGGTTGCTCACCACGCATTCCGGACGAATTTCGCGGCGCACTCATAAATTTCTGAAGAAAGAGTGTTACATCGCCCCGACACCCGCCGCCCTTCCTTCCATGCAGTTGAGCAAACTGGTCGCTCTTAACGAGGAAGGGGCACATGATGCACACGATTCTGAGTCGAACAGCCTGTGTGGCGATTGTCATCGTCGGTTCAATGTCACCAGGTTCCGTTCTCCGGGCCGAATATGCGGTCCTCGATGGGCTGCCTGTTACGCAGGGGCAGATGCGGGTGGTCAAATCCGACTTTGACCAAGCCGACGGGAACTATGCGGTTCCGCAAACAAAGTCAGTTCGTCCTGGCTGCTTTATCCTGAAAGAGACGACGGTCACCGCTGACGTTTCCGCCGTGCTGGCTCGAGTCCGAGTTCGGCAGACCTTCGAAAATCCGTATTCGAATCGCCTGGAAGCGAACTACGTTTTTCCGTTGCCAGAGAATGCGGCTGTGGATCGATACTCTTTCCAGATCGATGGTCGAGTGATTCGAGGTGTCGTCAAGAAGCGTGAAGAGGCTCGGCAGATTTACCAGCAAGCTCGAGATCGTGGGCAAACGGCAGCTCTCCTTGAACAGGAACGAGCCAATATCTTTTCGCAGTCGGTCGCCAACATCCCAGCCAACGGCACGGTCATTGTCGATATTGAATATGTGCAGCCCATCGAGATCGACGATGACAACTACGTGTTTCGATTTCCGATGGTCGTTGGGCCGCGGTTTAACCCGGGCGGTTCGACACAAATGCCGAACACAGGAAATGGAAAAACTCACGACACCGTTGAGGTTCGAGATGCTTCGAGGATCACTCCTGAAGCGATGCCCGCCGGAATGCGAAACGGCAATGATGTGACGATTACCGTGAACATCGAAGGCGGCATGCCGATTCATGAAGTCACCGGGCTGACACATTCGATCAATGTGCAGAAGCATTCCAAGATCAGTATGCAGGTTTCGCTTCAGAATCAGTCCACCATTGCTGACAAGGACTTTGTACTGGCATACCGACTGTCGGGAGACCATACCGTGCTGGCTTCACTGACCCATCGTTCCCCACACAACGAAAGCGGTTGCCAGGACGGCTATTTCACACTGGTGCTGCAGCCGAAGTGGAAGATTGAAGAAGCAGAATTCGCACCGCGAGAAGTGATTCTCTTGCTCGACACCAGTGGTTCAATGAATGGTCCGAGCATCAGTCAGATGCGGATCTTCGCGGATCGAATTCTTGCGGAGTTGCACCCTCAGGACACGTTGCGAGTCGCGTCGTTCAGCAACTCCGTCCGCGAATTCAAACCGAGTCCGGTCGGTGCCACGCACGACAACGTAGCTGCAGCGCGACAGTTTGTCCGCGGCTTGCACGCGTCCGGTGGAACCAACCTGTTGCCAGCATTGCGGACGGTCTTGCAGGATCACGCCGACGAGTCGACCGGTTGCCGATACCTCTTTCTGCTGACCGACGCCCTAGTCGGAAATGACAACTCCATTCTCGGATACCTGAACAACTCAGATGTCAGCGACGTCAGAATCTTCCCTGTTTGCTTCGGTGCGGCACCGAACCACTACCTCATCAGCCGGGCTGCCGAAATTGGACGTGGGTTCTCGATGCAGGTCACAAACCAGGACAACTCGGTCGAACTGGCGACTCGCTTCAACCAGAAGACGTCAGCTCCGTACATGACGGACGTTGCCATCGACTGGGGATCGCTCAACGTTCGAGACGTCATTCCAAACCGGATTCCTGATCTTTATGCCGGAAAACCACTTGTCGTGACGGGACGATTCGATCAGCCAGGTTCGAGCAACATTCAGTTGAGCGGAAATGTCCAGGCACAACCCGTGCAACTGTCGATGGTGCTGGACCTGCCCGAGAATGAATCGAAACACGATGCACTGGGCACTTTGTGGGCTCGGCAACGGATTCGAGGAATCTGGAATGCAAACGTTGGCCGCGAGACACCGCAGTCGATTGCTGAGATCACTCGGTTGGGAATTGAACATCAGCTGATGACGCAATACACGTCGTTCATCGCCGTCGAAGAGGCACAGCCCGAGCAACTGGCTGGCAATCTGCGGCAACAGTCAGTGCGAGTTCAATTGCCTGAAGGTATGGGCAACGCAAATCAAACCCGTCCAGCGAACCGACAGGACGTTCACGCCACGCATCGTGTAGCGTCTCCGGCCGTCCAGCAACAATACAGTGCACCGACAAGCCCTTCGAACGTACAGCCGAGCCATCGACAAAGCAGCGGCCATCGAAGCGGTGGTGGCAGAAGTAGCGGCGGTGGCGGTGCTGTCGAGTGGGTGTTCCTCGCAGGTCTGGGGTTACTCGGAGCGGGGCGACGCCGGTCCCGTCGACGCAGCTTGCCTGTCAACGATGAATAACGATTTCAAATTGACTCCAGGCACAATCAGGCGACCGGAGTTTTCTTCACGGAGACTCCGGTCGCCAATTTCTTGAACGCTGTATTGGCAACAGGCCTTATCATGCACGTGACAAAAAAGAGTCGATTTGAGCACGCCTGGACGGTTGGGATTGTCGCCGTCATGGGAGTTGCGAATCTTGGACTATGGTTCGACGCACCAGCCTTTGAGAACCTCCTGCAGGGGTTGCAATTCGATCGTGCTGCAATTCTGAATGGTGAATTCTGGCGGCTCGTGACCGGGAATCTCGTTCACTGGAGCGTTGAGCATTGTCTGTTGGACGTCGCGGCGTTTGCTCTGCTGGGCTGGCTCTATGAACCTGCATTTCGACGGCATAGTCAGAAGTATCGTCGAAGACAGAGACCGCTTTGGTCACTGCCGGTCATGCTGCTTGTAACATCGTGTGGAGTGGGCCTGACGGTGCTCGCTCTGCAGCCGGAGATGATGATCTATCGAGGACTGTCGGGCGTCGACAGTGGGTTGTTTGCAATCGCCTTGATGCTTGAATGCAGCGAGGCGAAAAACGACGCGGCTCGCTGGTGGTACGTTGTGCCGGCTGCTGTGGTCTTTATTGCGAAACTTGGTTTTGAAGTTACTACCGGTGGAATGTTCTTCGGCACGGAATCTTTGGGCGATCTTGGTCAACCCGTGCCTTTGGCACACCTGTCCGGTGCCGTCTTCGCCAGTGCGTGCTTTATTGCTCGCACGATTACAAAACCGAATTGTCTGACGTCGATGTCATCGCAACCTCTCACTCAGTCACAGACGATTGTCACAAGCTAGCTGACCGGTCACGATTCTCTCGACGACTGAACTTCGAATCGAGGGAATCCGATGAAATTCTGCAGATGCGTTCGCCCATTTCTTACCGCGGTGGCCTTGTCGCTGGTTGCAATTTCAATTGCCGACTGCACAAGGCTCTACGCCGCCGACTCTAAAAATTCGGGCGATGCTTCTTCCGCCATCTCGAAACCAGTGCTGGTCGAAGGTCGGCGGATTTGGGACCAGGCAAAGCACAACGCGTTTACGGACTTACTTCGGCACAAGGGCCAGTGGTACTGCGTGTTTCGAGAAGGATCGGCCCACGTCTCCCCGGACGGCGCGTTGCGAGTGATCGTTTCGGACGACGGCGAGAGCTGGGAATCGAAGGCGCTCATCACGTCGCCGAAATATGACCTGCGAGATGCGAAGCTGACGGTGACTCCGGATGGCCGATTGATGCTCAACGGAGCCGGGATGATCGCGGATGCCAAAGTCAGGTATTACTCGATGGTGTGGTTCTCGTCGGATGACGGACAGACGTGGACCGAAGGCAAACAGATCGGTGATCCGGGATTCTGGTTGTGGAGAAGTCAGTGGCACAAAGGCATGGCCTACAGCATGGGATATGCCACGTACCGTGACCGAACTCAGCGAACGCTGCGTCTTTACCGTTCGAAAGATGGCGGCACGTTTGACACTCTGGTCGATCAACTCTCTGCTCCCGCAGGGTGCGGAGAAGACACGATCCTGTTCATGAAGGATCAGTCAGCGCTCTGTCTCCTCCGGCATGAGACTGGCGATAAAAGGGCTCAGCTCGGTACTGCTCAGCCGCCGTACACCGATTGGAAGTGGCGAGACCTCAATCTGCGCATCGGTGGCCCAAACATGATTCAGTTGCCTGACGGTCGAATTCTGGCAGCCACTCGTCTTTATACTGGCGGCGCTCGAACGTCGCTGTCGTGGCTCGATCCAAAGAACGGCAAACTGACCGAAGTGCTGAAACTTCCCTCTGGAGGAGACACCAGCTACGCCGGCCTTGTCCTGCACGAAGGACTACTCTGGATCAGCTACTACTCGTCGCACGAAGGCAAGACGAGCATCTATCTGGCGAAAGTTAAGATTCCGAGTCAGTAGCTGATGGAGCTAATGACAGACCACTTCGCTAGAGAAGTTTCAGAGTTCGTCTTCAGTACGGCTGTGAGCCGCGACGCGTCAGCGGCCGGGCGCCCGAGGCCTTACGGCCAACGGCTCACTGCAAGCGAACTCCGAAAATACTCTATGACTGACCGTTACTTTCCGAATGGCAGAAACGCCATCGATGACTGGATTGCGTAGTTGCAACTACAGCCGGAACTGCCTTCGGGGATTAACAACAGGCCGCCGGCAGGGATCATGTTGATCCAGCAGCCAGGCCGCGTACTGGTCGTGATTTTCGAGTAGCTGTTGCCAGTCAGGTCAAACATCGTTGGGTGAGAATGCCTGAAGAAGAACGTCGATGCTGATGCTGAAATCGTCCCGCAACCACGGCGGCGCCGGGTATTCCATTTCCAGTCAGCAAGTGGTTTTCCCGTCTGCAGGTCATACGCAAACGGTTCGCAGTAGAGACTGTTGCCAACAATGACCGGATGCAAGTCCTGTTCGCCATGTGCGCCATTTGCCTTGGCCTGATTGTTCTGCGTGCGTTGCCAGATGCGACTCCCGTCTTCCGCATTGAAAACGGAAACGTCGACATGGACCATCGACTTTCCGGCAATCGGTTTATTGAACGAACCGTTGATCAGGATTCGGTCTTTAACTGCGCTGAGGTAGATCGTGTGTTCAATGTGTTGCAGATCGATCGGCTTCTTCCAGAGTAGACTCCCGGTTCGCATGTCTATTGCCGTTAACTGTGCCGGCAATCGGAACAGCGTGGCTGCTTTGTGCCGGCCAGTTTTGGATTTACTGAGAGAGTCGTCGGTGCTCTCAACAAAGTAGACGCGACCGTCAGCGACAGCGATTGTTGAATTCACGATCGGACCGGACGACGCGCGATACTTCCAGAATATGTCGCCGGTGTTGCGTTCTAAAGCGAAGAATTCGTCGCTACACACCAGCGGCCGAGCGTCAAAGTACGTTCCTTCTTCGATCTGATCTCTGCTGTGATCTCGCCGCGTCGATCCTCGCTTCTGGCGGCTGCCGAACAATAGATCGTCAACGGTGGCAAGATATCCCCACTCAACGGATTCATCGTTTGAGTTGGGAACAGCGAATGCCTTGAGCTGCTTGCCGGTTTGAGCGTCGATGTGCAGGCAACGGGCGGCCGCCGAGACGTACAACGAGTCGCCAGAAGCCGCGAGATAGCTGCAGTCGCGATAGACTCCCGCTCTTCGAGATTCCGGCACATCGATACTCCACAGAGGAGTCCCGTTATAAGCATCGGCAGCGACAACGCGATTGTCTCCTGGAACGAACAGACGACCGTTCGCCCATAGTGGAGCCGCCGTTCGGTGATGCCGGTCCATCATGCCGCGAGGCCCAGGAGCACCGAACCACTGCAGCCGCATGTCGCCCTTCACTAGCGTATCACCGCTGCAAACTGTGTTGCCGGGATCGGCATACTGATGCGTCCATTCGCCGACGCCGGGCAACGGACCTCGGCTAAACACCTCATCAGGCGTCGGTCCCAGAATTGCGACCCCGCCATGAGGTCGAGTCACTCGCTTTGCTTCGTCAGCGTTTTCAAGTCGGTTGCCGCCTTGTTGAGCCGCCGCATCGACAACCAGATTGAAGAGATAATCGGTGTAGGGGAATCGTTCATTCGAAGCACCTTCGTGAACGACGACTCGCCCGGACAGTCCCATTGCGTCCAGCCTGGAACGTGATGTTGCAATCGATTCGGCATCGTCCTCGACGCACACGATCTTAAAATCGCTTTGCATGGCGAGTTCCGCTGCAAGAGCACCGTCACCCGAATTCAAAATCAACGACCAACCTTGTCGCGTGCCCGCCGCATCGATCGCTTTTCGGGCGATCTTCGCCGTGGCCTCTCGTTCGATGTCTGATTTCCACGGATATCCAGTCGTCGATTGCGAAACGTGGTGTACGGCGTCGCCTGTCGACTCTCCGAAGCAGTAGATCATGCCTTCATCCGTGCTGACCAACAGGCACGATTGCGAAATGGCCATCGAATGTGCATGCCCATCCACCGTCGCGTGCCAGATCGTTGCTCCGGATTCCGCATCGAATGCTGCGACCTCGTTGTGGCCCCCGGCAAAGCGGGATTGGGAATCACCGACAAAGGCATACGGATACTTTTCCGGAATGGAGCGGACTTCTTTTCCGATTCCTTTGCCGCGACGGCTCAGCGTTGACACGAACGATCCGGCCGGATCACGTCCTGTCGCGACGTGCAATCTCGAGCCTTTCCTTTCCAGATAACCCTGGGCAGAGACACTGATTGCGTTTCGAGCGATTAACTTGCCCGTCGCGATTTCGACGGCCGCTTGAAAGATTCCCTGCTCAGGAAACAGGCCGGCGCAGAAGAATGCTTTTCCGTCATCAACAAGAATGCCTGATCTGACTGGCCAAACGCTTATCACGCGTCCGTTCCCAGCTATCTGCCGATCAATTTCAACCAGACGATGCTTCCATAAAAGGGAACCGTCACCGGCGCTGACGCAATAAACGCAGCCATCGTCCGAACCAAACAAAACGCGTCCGTGATCATAGGTCGGAGCTAGTCGAACGGGAGCTTCTGCGAAGTACCGCCACCGAACTTTCCCCGACTCCCGGTCAAGACAGACCACCTGGTCCTCGGCCGACGACGCGTAAAATACTGAGTCACCGACAGCGATCACTGGGCAGGAACGATCGAACGTGACGCGGGCTTTGAGACCATGTTTCCGATTCCAGAAGTCATGATGAGCGGGTGGCGGCCAGGCCGGAGCGGGTTTCTTTCGCGTCTTGTGTGTCCACTTCAGCTTGAGCGGAAGGTTGAGCTCAACATCCGGAGCAAGACCGGTCCGTTGATTGTCCCGCAGATGAGTTGGCCAGTCGACGACATCAGGATGAACGGCTTCGATACCAGGGAAGCGTGACTTCCGTAAATTGAATCTGTTGGCAAGGGCTTCGGCGCTCAACGCGTGGTTCCACAAACTGACCTGCTCAACCTGGCCGGTGAGTGGGTAATACTCAGAGTCGTCCCAGTAGGCGCCGACGCCAAAGTGACCTTTCTCTGGGTACACAACGTTGCCAGCTTGCGAGCGCGATGCAGCAACCAGTTCGCCGTCAACGTAGAGTGACTGCTGAGTACCGTTCCACGTGCCGGCGACGTGATACCAATGTCCAATTTCAAACGGGACCGGACTGGTCAGGTAGGTGATCCGTTTGTTCTTTTCGGAGACCAGCCCGAAGAAGAACTGGGATTTTCGATAGCCCAGCAGCCAGCCACGTTCGTAGTCACCGTTGTCCTGAATGACGCCGAACAAGCCGCCCCATTCCAGCGGCTTGTCGACTCGCACCCAGGCTTCCGCTGTCAACTGCACACGCGGTAGATCGAGCGATTTCAGTCCGGTCCCCGCGATCAGAAACTGTTTCGTTTCACCTGCCGGATTAAAGATGGCTGCTTGCGGCGACAACACATCAAACTGCAAGTCGGCGGGACTCGACAGGCCAACGGAACCAAACTGTGGCGAGACAGTGCTTCCGGTTGCGTATTCGCGATTCAGTTGCCAGCGAAATAGAGGCTCATCGTCGGCCATGATCCAGGCGGCATGCGCGAGGACCACGGAGACGCAAACAAAGCTCAGATGTCTGTGCAATTTCATCCTGCAGTTATAGTCGAATTGGCTAGCGAGGCGTTAAGCAGAGACGGCAAACTGCCTGTGGCTAGTTGGCCGACTCTGCGTCCGCGACAAGTGATCTATAGCGAGCCTCGCTTAACCACGTGAGGTCGCTCCAGTAGCCGGTGTCGTTGGGCTGTTTTGCTCCGGGAGTCGTGCGGCCGTTGCAGACGATGTCGGTCAGTTGCTGCATGAGCTTGAAGCCGATGGCGGGTTTTTCATTAGCAAGGTTCTTTGTTTCGGCGGGATCGGCTGCCAGATCGTAGAGTTCGCCTTCGGCCTTTCGGTGAGGCATGATCAGCTTCATCGAGCCATGCGTGATGGCGAAGCGGCCGTTGACTCCGTGACTGACCAGCGGTCGCCTGGACAAGTTTGACACGGGATTCTTCAGGACTGTCAGGAAGCTGTGGCTGTCCTCGCCAGCGTTGTTAGGCAGCGATGCGCCAGTGATTTGAGCAAATGTCGCGAGCAGATCCGTTTGCCCAACCAGGTTACTGAACTCGCGACCGGGCGAGATGATGCCTTTCGGCCAGCGGATAAAGAACGGTACTCGATGCCCGCCTTCATAGATGTCTCGCTTGCCGCCTCGGAAGGGGGCGTTGCTGTGATGGCCGAAGTCGTCGATGCGCTGCTTCCATGATTTCTCCGGACCATTGTCACTTGTAAACACGACCATTGTGTTTTCATCGAGTCCCGATTTATCGAGGAACTTTAGAATTCGACCGACGTGATGATCCGTCTCGATCACGAATTCGCCATACCCGCCGCAGTCGCCTTTGCCGTGGAACTCGGGTAACGGGCAGACTGGATAGTGCGGTGAGGTGTACGGCAGGTAGACGAAGAACGGCTTGCCCTCCTTTGCTGAGCCGGATTTGCCAGACATCCACTCGATGGCTTTGTCCGTAAACCGAGTCAGACACTGGTTGTCGATGAAGTCGGGCGCGACTTCCATCCCAAGCTTTCCGATCGCTTTCTTCGTCTCGGCGGGGGAGTTCTGATACGGCGGCTTAATTCGATAGTCAACGTGCCGTTTGTTCGGCTTCTTCGCTGTGAAGACTGTCGGAGGCACTTTTGCATGACGGCCTTCGAACCACGCAAGGACTCCGTAGTTCAGCGACGCAGGAATTCCGTAGAAGTAGTCGAAGCCCTTGTCGAGCGGCATGTCGCGAACCGGCTGAGTCCAGTCTCGACTTCCAGCGTCGCCAGGGAAGTCCATCCCCAGGTGCCACTTGCCGACCATCGCGGTTTTGTAGCCCTGATCGCGGAGCATCGATGCCAGCGTCATTCGGCCGTCTTCGATTAAGCATTTTCCTTCAGCGACCATGACGCCGGTTTTCTTCGTCGTCCGCCAGCAATAGCGACCGGTCAGCAGCCCGTATCGTGAAGGAGTGCAGACCGTGTCCGAACAATGGGCGTTTGTAAAGCTGATGCCCTCAGACGCCAACCGGTCCAGGTTCGGCGTTTGAAACTTCGCGTTAGGGTTCAGGCAACTGGCATCACCGAAGCCTTGATCATCGGTGTAAATCACGATGATGTTTGGTCGCTCCGCTGCGAGGCACATTTGGCTGCCCCACGCGAAAACGAAAAACGCGATAAGTTGGCTGGTCGAGATTCTCATGATGGTTGCTTCACTGAAGGGCGTTCGAGTCTACTGCTGTGAATATGCGATCTCGCCAAAGCGTAATCTCCCGATCGTTCGTTTGGGAGTGGGCGGGCATTGCCCGGAACCAGCATCGAAACATTGCCATGAAATCCCAACGAAGCGAGCAGCGGCGTATCCGAATCTGGCATGACCAGCCGATGGCCTGGAAACTTTTTATCGGTCTGCTGAGCTGCATGGTGTTCCTGCTTCTTCCCACGAATGCTGTCGCCGAAGAACTGGTGATTCGTCCGGCGGCCGCTCCAGGTCCACTCGACAATCCACTGAAAGGCTGGTGCCCGTACACCGATGCCGGTGAGATTACGCAGCCGTATTCGATGGTTTTTCAATACGTCTCGTGGAAGCACCTCGAGCCCAATGAAGGCGAGTATCGATTCGAGGAATGGGAAGCCGAAGCCTGGAACGTTGCTCGCGCGAAGGGCAAGCACATCATTTTTCGAATCTATGTGGATTATCCAAAGCTGGAATCGGGGATGCCGGACTGGTTGATTCAACAGGGCGTCAGAATGCGGCCCTATACGGACCACGGCGGTGGGCTCGCTCCTGATTACGATGACGCTCGAATGATCCTGGCGATGGAGAAATTCATCGCGGCAATGGGGCGACGATACAACAAGCATCCCAGAGTGGCGTTCGTGCAGTTGGGCATGCTTGGCTTCTGGGGAGAGTGGCACACCTGGCCGAAAGAAAAGCTGTACGCGTCACGGAAAACCGAACAGCGAATTATCGATGCCTATCGGAAAGCAATGCCTGACAAAAGTCTGATGGTCCGTTACGGACGCGACTATGCCGGCAAGCAGCCGTGGATCGGTTTTCACGACGACATGTTTCCGCAGGACACTGACAATGGCAAAGACTGGAGCTTTCTCGCAGGCCTTCGAGCAACTAAACGCACTGAAAACTGGAAGGCGGCTGTCGTGGGCGGCGAGATGGTTCCCAACCAGGCCGGCAAGTGGCTGGGAAAGAGCTTTGTCCAGACAAAGAAGATGGTCACGGCAACTCACTTTTCGTGGATCGGTCCTTACTGCCCGGCTCTCGAACGAGAAACCAGTCCTGAATTCCAACGCCGCTCTGAAGAACTTGTTCGAATGCTCGGATACGAGTTTCGTTTGACCGAAATCCGAACTCAATCGTCCATCAGTTCTGGTGGAAAGCTGAGTCTTCGGATTCGTGGAGAGAATCAGGGAGTGGCACCGTTTTACTACGAGTGGCCGCTGGCTGTCGGTTTGCTTGACACGAACGGTGAGCTTGTCAAAACGTTCGCGTCGAGTGTCGATATTCGCACATGGCAACCCGGTAACTTTGACGAATCTGTGTCCGTGAGTGTCGACGGACCGCCCGGTGAATATGACCTGGCGATCGGAATTGTCGATCCGTGGACAGGACAGCCTTCGGTTCAATTTGCAAACCGCCTACCAATCGTTGATGGATGGTCGGTCCTTTCGAAAATTCACGTTACACCCAAGAAGCGATAACCATGACGTCGAAATACGCAATCCCACTGTTGATCTGGCTGGCCGTTGGAAACACGGCTCAGGCTGCTCCGCCGACAGAAAAGCAACTCGCACTGTGGCTGAAACAGTTTCCCGCGGCAGATGCGAATCGCGATGGGAAGCTCACTGTCGAGGAAGCGACTGATTTTCGCAAAAAACTGCGAGCTGCTGCTTCTCGGCAAGGAGTCAAGAAGACATTCAAGGTCGATCCGGGCTGGGACGCTGATCGATTTCCCCAACACGCCGTCTCGTACCGGACTCCCGAAGAAATTGTCGCCATCTACAAAGAAAATGTGCGCGACAATAAACCAGCCGTGACTTCCTACGAAAAGCCAGCAGATGGTTCGCTACGCATCGTGGGAACCGGTCACAGCTTCATGGCACCTGGCTATCAGACGTTTCCGCTGATCGCGCGCGCGGCCGGGCTGGAACCACCGCCATTGTTTACTCATACGGGTGGCGGGATGACGGGTAGCACGCGATATAAGTGGGAACAGGAAAACGGCATCTTTCAATTTGACGGGAAGCCGGTTCCGAAGCTGCTGGCATCGATCGCGAACGCCGAATGGGATGCGATGATGTGGGGACCGTATTTTCAGGACCGTCCCGAATACTACTCATGCTGGATCGACTTCTGCCTGAAGTACAATCCGAAGATGACGTTCTACCTTTCTGATGCTTGGCCGCAGCTCGATCAACTGGACGAAATACCGACATCCGAAGAGGAACTGACGTCAGAGCTGTTTGTGCGTCTCGGCAAAGAGAAACATGCAACGTATGGCACGCTGATCGGTACGCTCAACAAGAAGTATCCAAAAAAAGTATTCGTGCTGCCGACCTCTGACGCGATGGTGCTGGCCGTCCAGGCTTATCACCGCGACGAGTTACCAGGCGTCGAAGGCGTTCACATGTATATTGGTCAGAAAGAACGATCGTTATGGCGGGATCGGTTGGGGCACCTCGGACCGGGATTTGGAAACCTTGAAGGCTACGTTTTCTACGCCACGATGTATGGACGTTCGCCCGAGCTGATCGAAGGCGACGTCCCATTTAAGAATAGATCGGAATACCCGAGCCGTGAGTTGGACAGAACATTCCGCAAGATCGCCTGGCAGGCGGTGATCGGTAATCCTCTTTCTGGTCACGCCGACAAAAACTCCAACGGCATTTCCGACAACCGCGAATAAACACTCTGAGGTAACCCAAAGCGTCAGCGATGGACATCCTTCTGTTTGTGTCCCTCGCTGACGCGTCGGGTTACTTTGCGTTGGGCAATTCGGGAAGTTGTTTCGAACTCGTTCCTCAGGCCACCACAAGCAGACGTTTATACAACGGAATCATCATGAAGACAGCCCACTACGCTCTCCTGCTTCTCCTTGTCTGTGCCTCGTCCAAAGCGGGCGACAAACCGAATATCGTCTACATCATCTGTGATGATCTCGGTTATGGGGATGTCCAATGCCTGACTCCTGAGACGAGCAAAATTCCCAACGCCCAACGCCGACAAGCTGGCTTCGGAAGGGATGATCTTTACTGATGCTCATTCCGGATCGTCAGTCTGTTCGCCGACTCGCTACGGAGTCATGACCGGCCGCTACAGTTGGCGGACCTGGCTGCAGAAGGGCGTTGTGCAGGGGTTCGCACCGAGTCTGATCGCCGCAAAGCGTCCGACCGTCGCGGGCTTTCTGAAAGAGCAGGGCTATGCAACAGCGGCTATCGGGAAATGGCATCTGAACTTCCAATACCTCGATCCGAAAACCGGAAAACAGTACACGCAGAAAGAGCACAGGACTCCGCCGGTCGGATCGAAGATTCCTGACGGGCCGATCAATCGCGGCTTTGATTATTACCACGGTTTTCATCACGCCCGAAACATGGAAGCCGTCATAGAAAATGACCGAGTCATCAAGCACGACGACGTCATCAACATGCTGCCTCGACTGACGAAAAAAAGCGTTGAGTACATCGAGTCTCGCGCCGGCAAAGACGAACCGTTCTTTCTCTACTTGCCGCTTGGGTCTCCGCATACGCCGATCGTGCCGTCGCCCGAGTGGGAGGGGAAGAGCGGCCTCGGTTCCTACGGCGACTTCGTCATGCAGACTGACAATGTCGTGGGCGAGGTCTCAGCCGCGTTGGCGAAACACGGATTCGCCGACAACACGCTCGTCATCTTTACGAGCGACAACGGCTGCTCGAAAGCCGCTGACATTAAGGGCCTCGCAGAAAAAGGCCACTTGGTCAGCGCTCACATGCGAGGTTCCAAGGCAGACATCTGGGACGGTGGACACCGCATTCCGTTCATCGTTCGTTGGCCGGGCAAAGTTCGGCCCGGTTCGACAAGCGACCAACTGATCTGCCTGACTGATCTGTTTGCCACGGCTTCTGAGATCGTCCGTGCTGAGTTTCCTGCGACGTCCTGTGAAGACAGCGTCAGCTTTCTGCCAGCATTGTCAGGCGAACGAATCGTGTCGACTCGCGCCGGCGTGATTCACCATTCATTCAGTGGTCACTTCGCGTATCGCACCGGCAAATGGAAGTTGATCCTCGCACGCGGTTCGGGCGGCTGGAGTTCTCCGAAAGAGAATCAGGTCCCGAAAGGAACTATGAAAGCGCAGCTCTACGATCTTGACGCTGACCCCGGTGAGCAAAACAACCTCTACACTGCTGAGCCGGAAATCGCCGAACGTCTGCTCGCGCAGCTCACCGCGGAAGTTACAAGAGGGCGAAGTACGAAAGGTCTCGATTCGCAAAATGACACCGACAAGATTGTGCTTTGGAAAAGCGAATCCGCAGCGAAGCAGAGTCAGACCAAGTCGGATTCAAAGCCGGCTTCAAGCAGAAAGAAGCGAAAGAAATTGTAAGCATCAGCGGATTCATCCAGCATTTTCGAGAGGCCGACCAGGAACGTAAAATGTCTTCAGTCGATCTGATTCCAATTCAACCTGAAGGCGAAGTGCCGGTTGGATTTCTTTCCAAAGATGACGATTCGCTGATCGCGGAAATGGCCCAAGCAGTTTTCGACATAACGCAGCAGATGTACGAGCAGGCGAGTTTCGTCGCGCCGTGGGGTGGCTACTTCGCGACGAAGAATTCCAGGCTGGTTGGAACTTGTGGTTTCAAAGGCTCACCAAAGGACGGTTGCGTCGAGATCGCCTATTTCACGTTCCCAGACTTCGAGGGGCAGGGAATCGCGACGGCGATGGGGCAGGGGCTCGTACACATCGCCCTGGCCTCCGATCCGAATGTCGTCATCACCGCACAAACTCTGGTCGAACCCGACGCCTCGCATCGCATTCTTGAAAAACTTGGCTTCACGGCCGGGAAGATCGTCCAACATCCCGACGACGGACCGGTTGTTGAGTGGCGACGTGACGGTTGAGAATACAGGCCGACAGTCGCTGACTTCATGCACAGTTCGTTGACCTCGATTGTGAGCAGAACAATGTCCCAACACTTACTGACAGTCGTCACTCTCTCTTTCGTTTTGTCATTCGATATGGTGGCAAAGGCTGCTGCTCCTGAAGAATCGTTGCCAACGTTTGAGAACTATATCCGCAGTCATCTTCCGTCCAGACAAGAACTCGACGTTTTCCTCAACGAAGTCTCGTGGGCGAAGTTCGATCCCATAGTCGGATACACGCTTGGCAGCTACGTCCCGCGTGATGGCGTTGCTGGGAGTTCTACGATTTCCACGTCGCAATCAGATGGCACTCGCACGTCGATGATCTATCGTGACAAGCCGTGCCGCATCAACACCTACGGAAACAGCTTTACGCAGTGCCATCAGGTCAGCGACGGCGAGACGTGGCAGGAGTACCTTGCTGCTCACCTGGGAGAACCCATCCGCAATTACGGTATGGGCGGATTCGGACTCTACCAGTCGTATCGCCGCATGCTGAGAGAAGAACAGACTGACAATGGTGCAGAATATGTGATGCTCTACGTGTGGGGCGACGACCATCGTCGAAGCCTGCTTCGGTGTCGTTACATGCTGATCGGAGCGTGGAATCGCAGGACGAATTCGGAAGAAGGTATCGGCCGAATGTTCCACGGCAACTTCTGGTCGAACATCGAGATGAATCTGAAGACTGGAAAATTCGAAGAACACGATAGCCGTCTGCCAACTCGTGAGTCGTTGTACAAAATGGTCGATTCAGAATGGATGGTTGAGAATCTGCAGGACGACCTGGTATTGCAGATGGGCCTTTATCTGCGGGGAGAGATCTCCGATATCGATGTCGGCCGGCTCAAACTGCTCAGCAAACATCTTGGCAAGTCTTTGGAGATAGCCGATGGCATCCCTACGCGAGCGAGTATTGAAGCGTTACTGGATGCCTATTCTTTCGCGGCAACCAGGCAGATTCTGAAACAGGCCCGCGAATTCACCAAAGCAAAAGGCAAGAAACTGCTGGTCATTCTACTTGACCCGTATCGTGTCACACGAGCACTCCTCGAAGGTAAACCTCGCTACGACCAGGAAATCGTTGACTACCTTAAGCAGAACAACTTTCGCACGTTCGACATGAATATCGTTCATCAGGAAGACCACAAGAGCTTCAATCTAAGCCCGTCCGACTACATGAGAAGGTATTACATCGGTCACTACAGCCCGACTGGAAACCACTTCTTCGCCTTCTCTCTAAAAGACAATGT
>CALSLT010000019.1 GCA_943787265.1 uncultured Planctomycetaceae bacterium
GTCGCCGTAATCGGACATCAAATACTGAAAGGGACCATCTTCGGGTGGTCCCTTTTTTACGCGCGGATGGTGATTATTCGACTCTTGTAGAAAGTATCTCTGGCGAAGGATTGACTTTCCCACGCAAACTGTCGAAATGCGCAGCATGGGATCCAAATCAGGCTACATCCGCAAACGAAGAACGTTGCGACTTCCGATCACGCTCAGCGTGATTATGATGACGCTGAACGTCGCGCTGATGGTCTGCTGGATCATTCTGCTGGCTCAACGAGGTTCTTGGAGCGCTCTGACGATCGGCACGATCATGTTCGCGCTGATTTTCGTCGGCATGATGTTTTACATGTTTCTGACGGTGAAAGAAGTACGCCTTAATCAGCGACAGTCGAACTTCGTCGATAGCGTCACGCACGAACTAAAGACGCCGATCGCCGCTCTGAAGCTGTACCTCGAAACGCTGCAACTTCGGGAACTGAACGACGAACAGCGAGCCGACTTCTACCAGACGATGGAGCACGAACTCCAACGGCTGGACCACCTCATCAGTCAGCTTCTGGAAGTCGGCCGTCTGGACGCGATCGGTCATCAATCCGATCCGGAAGACATCCCACTGGACCGACTTCTTAGAAGATGTGCGGTCTCGGCGTGCGCTCACCACAAACAGGATCCCGAACAAGTCGTGAGCTTCGATGTTGAGCCGATCATCGTTCACTCACGGCCGGTCGTGCTGGAAATGATTTTCGGCAACCTGCTGGACAACGCCGTTAAGTACGCGGGTGATCCTCCGCAGGTCGAAGTGAACGTTCGGATGAAAGGTTCCGATCGGGTCAGCGTTCGGATAACTGATAACGGCGAAGGGGTGCCTTCCGACTTGCGGAAGAAAGTTTTCCAGATGTTCTACCGTGGAGGCGACGAACTGGAACGCCGTCAGAAGGGTACCGGACTGGGGCTGTACATCAGCAGGACTCTGGCTCACATTCTGAAAGGAAGCATTTCCATTCATGACAGAATGGACGGTTCGGGCAGCGTGTTTGAAGTCGAGCTTCCGGGGAGGCCGGAATCATGAAGATCCTGATCGTTGAAGACGAAGAGGCTCTTGCCAAAGGCTTGAAGTTCAACTTTGAGCAGGAAGGGTACGAAGTCGAAACCGCCGGCGACGGCCATCGCGCGCTCGACTTGTTTGACGCTGCCGAGCCGCCTTTCGACCTGATCCTGATGGATTTGATGCTGCCCGGCATGAGCGGTTACGAGACAACTCGCGAAATCCGCGACCGTGACGAACAAGTGTCGATTCTCGTTCTCAGCGCCAGAACGCTCAGCGAAGACCGAGCGATGGCCTTTGACGCTGGCACGGATCAGTATCTTTCGAAGCCGTTCGCACTTCCGGAATTGCTCAGCCGAGTGCGCAACCTGACAAACCGGAGGCAGGCTCGCGCTACGTCTCCCGTTGAAACTCAAGCGTCACCTGCTCTGCCCGCACGATTCGAATTTGGCGACGAAATCGTTGCGGATTTCGATCAATTTGAGCTGACAGTCAGTGGCACAACTCACACGCTGACTACAATGGAGATGCAGTTGTTGCGGTATTTCATCGAGCAGGAAAGCCGAGTGCTCTCTCGTGACCAGATTATGGAAAACGTGTGGGAAGACACATCGGCCTTCAGCACACGCTCGATCGACAATTTCGTGATGCGGCTGCGGCGTCTGATTGAGCCTGAACCTGGCACGCCACGGCATATTTTATCGGTCCGAGGAACGGGGTATCGCTTCGTCGCGAACCCGGAACCAGGAGTCGACGACTCTGAATCTGAGAATCCTGAACATCAAGACTGATTTCTGAGTGAGCTGACCGGAGAGAAACTGGTCCGTCTGTCGTAGGGTAAGACCTCTGTTTTCAATGATGATGCAACGATGAGTGTTCACGAGAGTCTCTGACCACAGGCAGTTCCTGAATGTCCTTTGCGCGGTTCAGCGTACGAAATCCCGTTTTCGTCAACATGCTGATGCTGGTCATCCTGGCCGGTGGGACGATCTTTGCGCTGACACTTGTCCGCGAGATGTTTCCCGAATTCCGCCCGAACAAGCTCATCATCACGGCCATCCATCCGGGCGTGCAGCCTCAGGAGATTGAGAAGGCCGTCACGATCAAAATCGAAGAAGCCGTCCGCGATGTGGAAGGCGTCGAAAAGGTCGACTCGACCGTTTCGGAAAGTCAGAGCGTCACAACACTGACCCTGTACAACGAAGTCGAGGACGCGGAAAAAGTTCTCAACGAAGTGAAACGCGAGATCGACGCGCTTCCGGATCTTCCTGACGACCTTGAGCGTGTCACGGTCAAAAGTTTTGAACCAATGCTGCCAGTGATCTCCGTCGCAATCTTCGGCGACGGCGACGAGGCGGACCTTAAGCAGGCAACGCGCGATCTTCGCGACGACTTGCTCGCCCTGCCCGGAGTCAGTCGAATCATCGTCAGTGGCGTCCGCGATGATGAAATCAGTGTCGAAATTATTCCTGAGCGGCTTATCGAGTACGACGTGACTTTCGACGAAGTCGCCGATGCGATCCGTCGGTCGAACCTCGACGTCTCAGGCGGCCAGCTAAAGGGAGCGCGCACGACCGTCGCGGTCCGAACCGTTGGCGAAGAGCTGAGAGGTTCGGAATTGGACGACATCGTCGTTCGCTCCGGCGGTGCCGACGGGAAGAAAATCCTGTTGCGCGATGTTGCGAGAATCGCCGACGGATTCGTCGACGTCGACATCGAAGGATACTTCGATTCAAAGCCGTCCATGAGCTGCGACGTTTACAAGACGAAGTCACAGGACGCGATTCAGATTTCGTCGGTCGTGAAGGCGTACATTGCCGGCAAGAAGAATCTGCCGTTGAATTCAACCGACGATGAGCCGTGGATCAATGCAGTCCTGCGGCCCTTTTTAGCGATAACCGATGCAATTGTCGGTCGCCCAGACTTGCAGAAAGTGTACGACGAAAGCCAGGCCAATCCTTATACGCACGGCTTCGACGTCGCCCTGAATACAGACCTCGCTCGCTTCATCGAGGGTCGCCTGGATTTGATGGCGAGAAACGGTAAGACGGGACTCGTGCTCGTCCTGATTTCGCTCATGCTGTTCCTCAACTGGCGAGTCGCGTTCTGGGCAGCGATCGGACTGCCGGTATCGTTCCTGGGCACGTTCATCGTGATGTGGATTTTCGGAATTTCGATCAATCTTCTCAGCGTCTTCGGGCTGATCATCGTTCTTGGAATCATCGTCGACGATGCTATCGTCATTGGCGAAAACATTTGCCGACATGTCGAAGAGGGCGAGCCATCGCAAGAGGCTGCCGTTACCGCCACCGAGGAAGTTCAGTGGCCGGTCATCATCGCCGTTCTGACAACAATCGCGGCGTTTGCTCCCCTACTCTTTATCCAGGGGACGATCGGCGATTTCATGGGCGAATTGCCCATCGTCGTTATGGCCGCGCTGAGCGTTTCGCTCGTCGAAGCGCTCGTCATCCTTCCGTCTCATCTGAGAAATCTTCCCAGCCCCGAAGAGGAAGAACGGCGACGCAAAGCCGCTGGCGAGCCCGGCGGTATTGTTAAAGCTTTTCGCCGTTTACGAGCCGCGCAGGAACGATTTGTCGTGAACGTTCTGCAAACTAAGTATGAGGCGTTTCTCCGCAAGGCGCTTCGTTGGAAATACGTGACGATTTGCATTGCCGTTGCCACGATGCTTCTCTCTTTTGGGCTGGTTGCCGGCGGGATCGTCGAATTCGTCTTCGTCCAGGACATGGATAGCGAGACGGTCATCTGCGACATCGAACTGCCAATCGGCAGCCCCTCCGACCGGGTGCGGACTCGAGTGATGGAGATTAGCGAGTTTGTCAAACAGGCTCCCGAAGTCGTCAGTGTTCAGGCCTTTGTGGGAATTCAGGTCGACGTTGCCGGCGAAGGCGCCGTCGGGTTCAAGAATCAGTCACACTTGGGACAACTGGTGGTCGAGCTGCAGGAATCAGACGCTCGTGAACGTGCCGGCGGTCGATCCAGCAATGAACTACTCGCGGTCTATCGCGAGTTCACGCGGACTTTGCCAGAGATCAACGCCGTGCGCTGGCTGGCGTTGAACGGTGGCCCTGGCGGGAAGGACGTCGTCGTCAGGATCAGCGGAGCCGAGACTGAAGAGCTGGTTGAGGTCGCATCACTGGTTCGAGAAGAAGTCAGTAGCTACCAGGGCGTTTTCGACCTGGACGATGACTACGATGCCGGGCAACGCGAAGTTCAGCTTCGACTATTCGACTCAGCCGGTGCCAGTGGCGGTTCGGTTGCCGCTTTGGGTTCGCATGTTCGATCGGCGTTGTACGGCCGCGAAGCTCGTCGAATTACTCGCAACCGTGAAGACGTTCGCATCATGGTTCGGTATCCGGAATCGTTTCGCGAAAGCGTTTACAATCTGGAGTCGATGTGGATTCCAACCGGAACCGTTCCCGGACAACGAAGCTGGATTCCTTTGCGGCAGATCGCGGAACTCAGCGAAACCGACGGAGTCATATCGCTTTACCGCAGCCAGAATTCGAGAGCAGTGACGGTTTACGCCAACGTCGATGATCAACAGGGAAATACTTCGGAAATCTTGAAAGGTGTGCAGAAGAAATTCGATGAAAACATTTTGCCTGATCATCCGAACGTAGATATCGAGTTCCTGGGAAGCTTCGAAGAAATGCGAAAATCGTTCGCAGGGTTAAAGCTGGCGTTTCCGGTGGCGCTCCTGCTGATCTACATGATGCTTGCTGGCCTGTTTCATTCTTACGGTCAACCGCTGGTGGTGATGGCTGCCATCCCGTTTGGAATTCAGGGAGCCATCATCGGACACCTGGTGATGAGCCACCTGCTGGGAAATCACGTCCCAATCACAATCCTCAGTCTGATTGGCATGGTGGCTCTCAGCGGAATCCTGGTGAACGACTCACTGGTCCTCGTTGATTTTATCAACACTCGAGTCCGCAAAGGCGCCAGCCATTTCGAAGCCAGTATCGACGGAGCGAAACTTCGACTCCGAGCGATTCTGTTGACGACTCTCACGACTGCTGCCGGCCTGACGCCGCTGATGTTTGAAACAAGTTTTCAGGCAAAGTTCATGATTCCGATGGCGGTCACGCTGACGTTC
This sequence comes from uncultured Planctomycetaceae bacterium, assembly GCA_943787265.1. Taxonomy (GTDB): domain Bacteria; phylum Planctomycetota; class Planctomycetia; order Planctomycetales; family Planctomycetaceae; genus JABMPE01. The sequence continues at coordinate 5,157 of CALSLT010000019.1, forward strand.
GGACTGATTTTTGCTACGGGACTGACCCTGGTCATCGTCCCCGCTCTGAATCTGATATTTCTGGAACTTCGTGGCCAGGGACCCGGCGAGTAGCGTTTCAGTAATCGTAGGGCCGGTTCCCATCGGCCGATTTTTGTAAACGCGTATAGGCCGGTGGGAACCGGCACTACTTCTCATCTCATCGGCTGAGTTGGTTGAACATCCGGCGGTTGGTAAAGTGCTTGGCTCGCCTGTTTTGGCAGCATTCCCGCGAATTCCGCCCCCGGAGATCCCACCATGAGACGAATCGCTCTGTCCCTCCTTCTGATGCTTGTCTGCACGGCTACGCTGTCCGCTGACGATAAGGCGAAACTCAAAGGCCTGATCATCGTCGGGGGTTGCTGCCACGACTACAACAATCAGAAACTGATTCTTGAGCAGGGACTCAGCCAGCGGATCAGCATCGACTTTGACATCATTCACGAAGACGACGGCCGAGAACATAAAATCTCGATCTACGGTCAGCCGGGCTGGGCAAAGAAATACGACATCATCGTTCACAACGAATGCTACGGCGGCGTTGCGGATGACGACTTCGTCAAAGCGATTGCTCAGGCACACTTTGAAGGAGTGCCCGCGGCGTTCGTCCACTGCTCACTACACAGCTACCGGACGGCTCCCGTCGGAGCTGACTCGTGGCGTGAACTGATCGGTGTTACATCCCGGCGTCACGAAAGCAAGCACCAGGTCGTTGCTCAAAACGTCAACGAGCATCACCCCATCATGACCGACTTCCCACTCGAATGGAAAACGCCGAACGGAGAGCTGTACATCATCGAAAAAGTCTGGCCGAACGCGACGCCTCTTCTACAGGCTTATGGAAAAGACACAAAGCAGGTTCACACGGTTGCGTGGATCAATTCCTTCGGCAAAGCCAAAGTCTTTGGAACGTCGCTTGGTCACCACAACGAAACGATGAACAACGATGTCTGGCTGGGCATGTTCGCTCGCGGAGTTCTCTGGACCTGCGGCAAGCTCGACGAAAACGGCAAGCCAATGCCCGGCTACGAAGGCAGCGGCATTAAGCCGATCGAGTTGCCAAAGCTGGAACCAATTCCAGCGAAGAAACCTGCGAGCAAGAAGAAGCCCAAAAAGAAACAGTAGCCAACAGTCATCATTCATGGGTGGCACAGGTTGCTTGCAACCTGTGTCGCGAAGCGACAAGAGATCTCTTCGTGTGCTCGCAATCGAAGAAGACGGTTGCGACTTCATCTCAAACACTGATGGCGCAACATCTTGTGCCTGCGGCACCCAACCGCAAGCGGATGGGCCACCCGGATTCTTTTCTGTAAACGCCAAACTCGTCAATCATGCACATTCAAGACGGATATCTTAGCACCAGTGTCTGCCTCGCGACCGGAGCGGTCTCGCTCGGCGCGGTCGGCTACAGCCTGCATCGAATGAAGGATTCTCTCGGTGAGCGAACTGTGCCGCTGACTGGAATGATGGGGTCTCTGATTTTTGCAGGCCAGATGGTCAACTTTCCGATTGGCCTTCCCGTTTCCGGGCACCTCATGGGAGGAGTTCTGGCCGCAGCGATTCTCGGTCCGTGGGCCGGCTGCGTTGCCGTGACGCTGGTGCTTGTCGCTCAGTGGGCTCTGTTTTCTGATGGCGGATTGCTCGCACTAGGAGCCAACGTTCTGCACATGGCCGTGTTGGGATCGATCGGCGGCTATGCAGTGATGACGACCGTGCGAAAGTTGCTTGGTGGAGGTTTACGCGGGGCCGTCGCAGGTTCAGTGGTGGCTGCCTGGTTGGCTGTGCTGGCAGCTTCCGCCGTGTTCTGTCTGGAGTTTCGACTGTCGTACGCGGCGAGTGACTTTGACTTTGGAAACATATTCACGCTGATGGTGACGCTGCACGCTTTGATTGGCGTCGGAGAAGCGATCATCACCGGATTTGTCGTGAGCGTCATCTATCAACAGCGCCCCGACCTGATCGACATGGCTCAACCGACTGACTCAAGAGTGGCGAGTTCCGCGAGCCGTTTCGCCGCTGCTGGACTGGTTTGTGCATTGGCAGTTGCTGCATTCGCCGCGCCGTTTGCTTCAGAGCTGCCCGACGGGCTCGATTCTGTTGCTGAGCGATTCCGGATTGCAGCGTCGAATGAAAGCACTTCAGGGCTCTTCGCGAATTACGACCAGATTCCTATCGCCGGGTGGCAGAAGCTGTCAGTCTCCGTGGCGGGGATCGGTGGGTCGCTGGCAGTTTTCGCGGCTGCCGTTCTGATTGGTCGAGCGATGCCGATGAACTCTCCGACAATTGCGACCGAGGCAGCCGGTGAGTGACTTCTGGGACCGCTATGGTCGCTCAGTTTCGATTTGTCATCGGATGCCGCCGGTCCTGAAACTGGCTCTGGCAATCAGTGTTATCGTCGCCGGAGTTGCGATTCCCGTTCGCTACTGGCCGGCCTACGGAGTGCTCGGTTGTCTGGTTTTTGCCGGACACAGCATCGCCGGCATCCCACTTGGATACTTGATCAAACGCTTGTTGATCTTCCTGCCGTTTGTTGGCTCGATGGCAATTTCGTTGCCGTTGTCTCAAGGCCTGGACCGAGGCTGGGATCTGATGCTGCAGATCATGTTCCGAGGATGTCTCGCGTTTCTGGTTAGCCTTTGGCTGGTCAACGTGATGCCGTTCGAGCAGTTGCTGGTCACGCTGCGAAAGCTGAAAGTCCCCGCCGTCGTCGTCGCGATTCTCGCGTTCATGTACCGCTACGTCTTCGTCGTGTGGGACGAGCTGGACAAAATGCGAACCGCCCGAAAAGCCAGGAGCTTCTCGGGCGGCAGTTTATGGTTTCGCTGGCGGACGCTTTCGCAAATGATCGGCATGCTGCTGATCCGCTCGCTCAATCGAGCAGAACGAATTCACGGAGCGATGTGCTCGCGAGGCTGGGACGGCGAAGTCCACTGGCTCGACGATCAGGATTGATGAATCTGCATTGGCTTCAGTTCAACTCAGAACTTCAATGTAGCAGGTGTTGGTTCTTCAGGTTCGCCCAGACCGTCGATGGGTAGAGGTGTTGACTCTGGTTCGCCGGCGGAATCTTTAGATTCAGGTTCAGGCGGAAATAAACTGTCAGTCGGACGGGTACTCTTGCGGAATCCCGAGTCTGGCTCCAATTCGGGGAAGGCTGGCTTGTTGGTGGTCGGTGGTTTCCGGGTAGTCAGCGGCGTTATTTCCGGTTCTCGTAAACTTCGATTTTCAACTTCAAAGACCTTAAGATCGGCAACGGCCTGTTGAAGGCGAAGTTCTGCTTTTTCGATCTCCAGAATATGCTGTCGCACTTCAGATTCCGGTACCGAGCCTGGCACTCTGTTGTTCACATCGATGAAAATTTTGTACTCGTTTTTCAGCACTTCGAGGTTTTTCTCGAGCAGTTGGATGTTGACCCTTAGTGAATTCCGTTGAGCTTCAATCCAACGATTCTTCTGGGCAAGCAACTTTCTCGCCTGGTCGAGAGCAAGCTTTGCCAGTCGCAGCTCGTAACCGAGCTCTTCTGTTTGCTCCGGGGTCTTCACTTTTGCAAGTCGGCTCTGAATCCTTTCGACTTTGAGGCTGGAAATCTCGACAACGTTCTCCGCGATGATCAATTCCTGTTGCCGCATCGCTCCTTCGTTCTTCGAAGGAAACGTGAGAGGGTTTTGTGCCTGAAGATTCTCAAGTGGTTGACTTGGAATCACGTCGTCAATGACTGTGGCATCTGCTTCAATCTCTGGCTGAGGAAGAAAGTCTGAGGCTGGTTCTACGTTGGGAAGAGTCACGGTCTCCGGCTGCTCTGGAAGTCCCGGGCCAACGCCAGCCTGCACCTTTGTGGCCTCAGCCGTCTCTGGAATTGGCGGAGTTAACGTGTCATCTCTGTAGGGTCTATTCTGAACTAAACCGATGGAATCGGCTGAGCTGTCGTCAGGAAAGTAGTCTTGCAGAGGAAGCAAGTCGTCCGCCGTATGGCTCGAAGCAGCCGGAGCCGTTCGCACGACGTCCCAGCTTAGATCGTCTTTCTCACCAAGCAGTTCGTGCAGACGTCGATCGATGATCTGTTGCCGCAGTTTTGCGCGTTGTTGAACTCGCGATTCGATTTCTCTCAGTCGACTGCTCAACAGAGCGACTTCGATCCCCTGGAGCTGAAGCCTTTTCTCGAAGGCCTCTTCCAGTAGCGTCAGTAGGTTCTTACGAGCCGATTTGAATTTGGGATGTTGACTCGAATAATGCTTTTGCATGAGACGAACTTCGTTCGACATCTGCACAGACTCTTGGTCGACAAGTGCGACCTGCTCACGTAGTTGCTTTGCCTGGTCTGCTGGTGCTTGAAGTGTTTCCCACTGCGAGTTGCTGTTGAATTCGAGGAATTCGGATGTTCCGCTTGGCTGCGAACCGTACAGCGACTCTGTGGCGGTACTTGCTGCTGGCCCAGCCGCGGGCTGGTCAAGCTGCTGAGCCAGTTTTTCAACCTGAACGATCTCCGCCAGCGGCCCTCGCATTACAACGGTGTTCGTTGCAGGCTCTGAATCGAGCCGTAGTTTCGAATTCCTGTCCTGTCTTAATGCGAGGTCTCTCGCGATGCTGTTGAAGTCGTTAGCTCTCACAAATCGCAATTGGACGATTCGAATCGCCAGCGGGTTTGAATCCGATTCCGGGTTGCTGCTTGATTCATCATTCACTGTATGCGGAATGGGCCACGAATAAGTTTTCTTTCCAACATCAACACCTTTCGCCGCAAGTCGGTCCAGACCCTCGGACACTCGCTTGATCTGCTCAAACTTATCTGCCGGAACTTTACAGATAAGACTGTTGGATTGATCTTCCGTTGCCAGGAACCAGCGTTGCTTGTTGGCTTCTTCCTGAAAGATGTTTCTGATGACAGAACGGATGTCGTTCGCCCGGACGTTTCGAAAACGGATAACGCGGAGCGGTTGCTTCGTTTGTTCTGCATCGAAACTTCCGCTTTCGAAGCCGTCGCCGCCTGCGTCGAAACCAAATTCTTCATCAGTGCCGAATCCGAAGTCCTCAGCGGATTCGGCCGACGAGGCCTCATCGCCAAACAGAGAAAGATCGCGTTTCGCAGCCTTACGGCGTTTGGAATCGTTACGGCTCTCGTCATCATCTTCCGCGACCGGCTGTGAAGGTTCCGCTAATTCTGCGCTACTCGCGAACGGGTCGTAGGATGTTGGGCCCGGTAGTTCTTCTCCACTGGCAGCAGACGATGAGGTTGTTCCGAAGGGCTCAGTCGAATCTGCTGATATTGGTTGCAGCTCATCCGATGTAGCCTGCTGAGCAAACGGCTGAGCGATCGCTCCAATCTCTTGATCGGTCACTTCAGCTTGCTGGGCAATTGCTTCAGCTCGGAATTGTAGAAACACAAAAACAAAAGCGGCGGCCAGCGCGAAGCCAGCGCCGAAGGCGATGCGAGTTCTCATTAGTTACTCCTGAACAGAGTCAGTTGGTGACGGACCATCCTGGTCCAACGGTGTTTCCGTTTGTCCTGGTGCGATGCCCACTTCGTTAAGCGGAGTCTCTTCGTCAAGCAAATCGATGTCCTGAGACAGCAAGCTGATGTCCTGATCGATATCAGATTCCCACGATGTGTCGGCAGTCTGGTGCGAAGCTGTTTCCACGACACTCTCGGCTCCCATCTCTGCCGATGCGGAGTCCTGTGGCGAGTATGGCGACGTTGCTTCCGGCAAAATCTCGCCGAGGTCGTTCGCGACAGGGGTCGATGATTGTGTCAGCCATTCGGTAATCGGCTGAGCGGCAACGGCCAACGCGGCGATTGCGACAACCAGTGATGCAGCGAAAGCAGTCGTCCGTTTTCGAGATTGCATCGGCAAGGCGGCCGGCTGTGGAATCGAATCCGGCAGCGGCGTTATGGTCGGTTGCTGAACGTGAGCGAGGCAGCCTTCGAGCAGGTCTGCAAGTTCGCCTGCTGAATCGAAACGATCGTCCGCAATCTTTGCGTGTAGCTTGTCGACGATCGCCGTAAGCCACAGCGGACTGTCAGAATTGACTTCGGACAGTGGTCGAGGATCGACGTCGATAATTCGACGAAGCAAACCCATCGTTGTTTCCGCTCGGAACGGCGGTCGACCGGCACACATCGTGTAAAGGACGCTGCCCAGGCTGAAGAGGTCGGATCGGTGATCAACCGCTTCGCCGCGAGCCTGCTCGGGAGACATGAACTGCGGCGTGCCCGCAATCACTCCGCTGCGAGTCATGCTGGCATCGTCGACGGCTCGTGCGAGTCCAAAGTCGGTCAACATGGCTCGCTCGACGTCACGTTCCAGCAGGATGTTTCCCGGTTTGATGTCGCGATGAACAAGGCCCTGCTCATGCGCTGCCTGCAAACCGCGAGCTGCCTGGATTCCGATCCTCAATACTTCTTTGGTCCCAAGTTGTCCGTTTCGCCGGACGCGTTCCTGCAAAGATTCGCCGTCGACAAAAGGCATCACCAGAAACGGCAACCGTCCTGTCGCGTCGACTGAGTGAATTGCCAGGACATGCGGATGCACAACGGCGGCCGCGGCTTTGGCTTCGCGGGCGAATCGTTTTCGCGCGGCGGTACTCGTTGCGTAGTGGGGGGCCAGGACTTTCACCGCGACGAAGCGATTTAGTTTGGAATCGTACCCTTTCAGGACGACGCCCATTCCACCGCAGCCGATTGGTTCGATGATGTCGTAGTCGCCGAGCTTGCCGAGCATCGCCGGACTGTCGGACGGCTCCAGAAAATCCAACGGGACATTGCCGACCGAACTTTCGACCGTCGACAACGGTGAAACGATGAAGTCGGCATCCTCAGAATCATCTACCGAGCTGGACGTTTCGGCGTGCCATTTTTCGGCTGTGTCGAGATCGGCGTTCAGCAGCGAACTGGCTTCGTCCCACCATTCATGTCCGGCTGCCAACGACTCCAGATCTGACCGACAGGAGTCGCAGTCTTCGAGATGCTCGGCAACGACAACCTGTTCGGCATCGCTGAGTTGCTCATCGAGCAACCGCTTCAACCGATCAGGATTGCAGTCAGACACACGGACGACCATCGCTCAAATTTCCTCTTCCAGCTTTTCGATCTGTTTCCGCAATTTTGCCATGACTCGACTTCGTGCCACGTAAATCGCTCCCCGCGACATCCTCAGTTCTTCGCAGACGTCGACCAGAGGCCGTTGCTCAACACTCGTCTTCCAGAACGCCAGCCAGGTGGCTTCTTCAAATTGCTCCCGAACATGCTCCGCCGCAAACTGAAACAGACGCCGCCGATATTCCAGATCGAAAAGTGCCGTGTTCTCTCCCACGGGATCCGGCTGTTCGTTCATCAGTCGAGCGAACTCGCTGTCCCCGGTTCCTCGCGTCTGTCGCCCTTCGCGTTTGAGCAGGTTGATCGTCAGATTGCGGGTGATCGTCGACAGCCAGCCGCGAAACGAACCTTTCGCCTCGTCAGGATCCCAGCGATCGATCGTTCCCGAAACCGCCACCAGAACTTCCTGAACCAACTCGCGAGCGTCCGCATGTTGCAGGCCTCGTCGTCTTGCCAGGCGTTCGATCAGCGGCTCGTAAATCTCCAGAAACTCACGCCACGCCCGCTCGTCCTGCGGATTCCGCAGTCGTAGAAGCAGGCTCGGCCTTGTTTCCGGAGATGTTTGCATTCATTCGCCTTTGAGAGATATCACAATCGCCGCCTCACGATCTTACAGCAATCCGTCGAATAATCCTGAAAATCATGAACGACTTGTCTGTCGACTTTGCCGATATTCAGTCCAATTCCTGCCTTTTCAAACAGTGGCAACGAAATGGAACTCAGTTCTGAGTGTCGAAAAGTAAGATTTCGCACGTTTCAGTCGGTATGAGTTTGCTACACTTTTCGGCGGTTTCTATCCGCGACACTGGTTCATGCCGCGGTTCACGGTCTGGCAAACAGACGTTCGTTTTACAAAGGACAATTAAAATGACGAAGTATTTTCCCATGCTTCTTCTTGCGGCAGCGATTGGCTGCACGCAGGGAGGTGCTCCCGACTCCGTGCCTGACAGCACGACCGACATCTCCAGCGAGCCGGCTTCAACCGAAGTCGCTATGGAATTGCCCGACGCGTCAGCAACAACCGTCGAATTCTTCTGCCCAGGCATGACCTGAGGCGGCTGCCGCGCAACGGTCAAAGGATCATTGCAATCGCTACCGGGTGTAGCGAACGTCGAAATCGATGCTGACGCTCTTACCGCAACCGTCTCAGTTGAAGCTGGAAAATTTGATGCCGCGAAAGCGGTGGCTGCTCTGAAGAATTCGGGTTTCCCTGCGAAAACTGTAAAGGCAATCGAAGCCGCCGCAGAAGCTGGAGCCGACGCGCCTGAAGAAACTTCAGACGCTCCTGCTGAAGAAGCCGAATCAACGGAAGCGACTTCCTGAGTCGCTGAACGGCTTTTCTGAACCACAAGACAGCCGCGGGATTGTGAATCTCGCGGCTGTTTTTGTGCGCTGTGCTGTTCGGAGTCACGACGGCTCGCTACTCATCAGAACCGAGGATCGCAGTCAGACGGTCGACAACGTCCGGGTTGCCGAGTTCGGCCTTACCAAATCCGTAAACGGCTCCAGCGGCCACCGCCGATTCCTGCGCTTCGGGAAAGTTTGAAACCAACATGACCGCAACGTGACTCATTGCCGAGTCCGACTTGATCGTTTCAAGGATGCTGAGGCCCTCACTGTAGTCGCGGTCCAGCTTCCGATTGATCAGTACGAGATCGAAATCAGCAGACTGCAACTCGGCAATCGTGTCGGACGTACCATGAGTCCGGACAATTTCAACATCGAAATGCTCGGTCAGCAATCGGCTGATCGCAGCGTGATCGGGGTTGCACTGCCCGACATCGAGAACTCGTCTGGTCATCGGATGTTTTTCCAGAAGTTGTTGGAGACGATTTCGCTCGTCAGGAACTATGGCCTGACTTCAAAAGAACGATACACCAGCGACGCCGATTCTTCGATCATCACACATCGCGTTGCGTTGATGCGTCAAGTGGTGGAGAATGGCCGTTTTACTCCTCCCAGCGGTGCGTGTCTCATGCTGCGTTATCTCTTAATCCTGTTCATCGTCTGTGCGGCTAGATCGTCGATCGCCGTCGACGTGACATTTGAAAGTCATGTCCGGCCGATTCTGAAGGCTCATTGTTTTCAGTGTCACGGTGAAGCTGGCGAGAAACAGGGCGGGCTCGACCTTCGGCTGCGACGGTTCATCGCGGCAGGCGGTGAGTCCGGTCCGGCAATCGCCGAGAATAATCCTTCCGAAAGTTACCTGCTTGAACGAGTCGTCAGTGGCGAAATGCCGCCCGGCGATGACAAGCAACTCAGCAAAGCAGACATTCAAACCCTGGAAGCCTGGATCAAGTCCGGCGCGAAGACCGCTCGTGAAGAACCAGCCGAAATCGGCGATGGTCCGCTCTTTACCGAAGAAGAGCGAAACTACTGGGCGTTCCAACCCGTCCAGCGACCTGCCATCCCAAAGTTGCCCGAAGTAAGCCGGGTGCGAACTCCGATCGACGCGTTTCTGCTGGCCGAAATGAAAAACGGTGAGAGCTTCTCCGTGGACGCTGATCGGTTCCGCCTCGTTCGTCGAGCCTCGTTCGATCTTGCGGGCTTGCCTCCAACTCCTGCTGCGGTGGCCGCATTTGTCGAAAACGAATCTCCCAATGCGTGGGAACGACTCGTCGATCAACTCCTTGTTTCTCCGGCCTATGGCGAACGATGGGGACGCCACTGGCTTGATGTCGCTGGGTATGCCGACTCCGAAGGCTACACCGACGAGGACCGAGTCCGCGGTCACGCGTTCCGCTATCGCGATTACGTCATTCGAGCATTCAACTCCGACAAGCCGTTTGACGAGTTCATCCGTGAGCAACTGGCCGGTGACGAGATGATCCCGTTGCCGCACAAAAATATGACGCCAGATTCAATCGAGAAACTGACAGCGACAGGTTTCCTGCGAATGGCTCCGGACGGAACGGCGTCAGGCGGGATTGATCAGTCGGTCGCTCGCAACCAGGTCATCGCCGACACGATGCAGATCGTCGGCACATCGCTTCTCGGCCTGACCGTGAACTGCGCTCAGTGCCACGATCATCGCTACGACCCGATTCCCACGGTGGATTACTACCGAATGCGAGCGATCTTCGAACCCGCGCTCGATTGGAAAAAATGGCGGACACCGCCAACGCGACAAATTTCGCTCTACACGGACTCGGACATCGAACTCGCAAAGAAGATCGAAGCTGAGGCCGTCGTCGTCGAACAGGAGCGACAGAAAAAAGCAGACGGGTACATCACAAGAACACTCGAAGAAGAGCTCCTGCTGGTTCCTGAAGATAAACGTGAGCCGCTTCGCGCGGCCTACCGAACGGCCTCGAAGGAGCGAAACGACGACCAGAAGGCCTTGCTGAAAGAGTACCCCAGCGTTGCCAGTATCAGTGTCGGGTCGCTTTATCTTTACGATCGCCGCCGAGACGAACGCGCGAGAAAGCTCGACGCCGACCGTATCGTCAAGGAAAAGCAATTTGTTGCCGAAACCCTGCAACGCGAGCTCGCAAAAGTTTCTCCGAAATTGAAAGCAGAAGTCGAAGCCGCTTTAAAAGCCGCAACTGACAAGCGGGATGATGCTCAAAAATCGTTGCTCGCAAAGTATCCTGGAGTTCTGGTCACAGCGGCGACACTTTCGAAGTTCAATCCGGAAGCTGCTGCCGAACTGAAGACTGACGTCGAGACCGCCAAAGAGTTGCGATCCAGCAAGGCGGCGGTCGATCTGAAATCTTACGCCGATCGCGCCGCCGAAGTCCGCAGTACCAAACCGAAGGAAGGATTTCTAAGAAGTCTGAACGAAGTCGCGAGCACCGTGCCTGCCACGTTCGTCTTCTACCGAGGTGATCACGAGCAGCCAAAAGACAAAGTCCTTCCCGGAGACCTTTCGATTCTGATTAAGGGACCAGAGATCGACGAAAACGATGCCTCAATACCGAGCACCGGTCGCCGCCTGGCTTACGCAAAACATCTGACGAACGGCGAGCATCCTTTAGTTGCGAGAGTCATCGTCAACCGAATCTGGATGCACCACTTCGGACGCGGTCTGGTCGACTCGCCCGGCGACTTCGGAGTCCTTGGCCAGCGACCAACGCACCCCGAACTTCTTGACTGGCTGGCTTCGGAATTTGTCGACAACGATTGGAGCGTTAAGCATCTTCATCGACTGATTATGACGTCGACTGTTTATCGGCAGTCGTCAACGTCGAAGACGCCCGTCACGAATGCAGAGGCGCAGCCATCGTTCTACTCGACGTTTCCCGTCCGCCGTTTGGAATCGGAGGTCATTCGCGATGCCGTCCTGGCCGTTACCAATCAGCTAAATTCAAAGCTTTATGGGGAAGCCGTGCCGGTGATGGAGGACGGCGTCGGCCGTGTTGTTCTCGGTAAAGAAAACCTCGACGGAGAACGTAAGCCGACGAAAGCGATTGATCTGGCGGGAGAAGAATTTCGCCGCAGCGTCTACGTGCAGGTTCGACGTTCTCGCACACTGTCGATGTTTGAAACGTTCGATGCCCCAACGATGAGTCCCAACTGTGATCGCCGAAGTTTCTCGACGGTCACGCCACAATCGTTGCTCATGATGAACAGCGATTTTTCGGTCGAGTATTCCAACAGGCTGGCTCAACGCGTGATTGACGAAGTCGGTGAGGATGTTGCTTTACAGGTTGCACTTGCCTGGCAGTTGGTTTTTGCAAGACCTTCATCCGAAGAAGAACTCACCGAGGCCAGCGATTTTGTGTATGCACAGCGGACGTTGATCGCCAAGGCAGATCAAAAACTCAAGGCAGAAGACGCCGCGCGTGAGGCATTGGGCGTGTTCTGTCAGGCTCTGCTCAGTTCGAGTCGGTTTCTCTACGTTGATTGAAAGAACGATCCGGTGTTGAACCAAATCACTCAACAGCTAGCTCAAACTCGTCGCGACTTCTGTCGGAGCGGCGCGTTCGGTCTGGCTCCCGTTGCTTTGGCGTGGTTGCTTAAGCAGGACGACGCACTTGCCGCGCCAGTTAAACCGAACCTGCATGGGCAGGACATTTCGCTGACTCGGCGAGCGACGCATTTCGAACCGCAGGCAAAGGCGATGATCTCGCTGTTTATGCAGGGCGGCCCCAGCCAGGTCGACCTGCTGGATCCGAAGCCAGAATTGAATCGGCTCGACGGGCAGAAGTTTCCGGGCACGATCAAATACGACAACGCGGCGCAGGCAAGTTCGCGCGTTCTCGGCAGCCCGTGGAAGTTTCGCAAGTATGGAGAATGTGGCACTGACGTTTCTGAGCTGCTGCCTGGCATCTCTGAAGTCGTGGACGACATTCTGGTGGTTCGGTCAATGCACACCGGAGTGAATAATCATGGCCAGTCGATCCACTCCATGAATTCCGGGCGGACGCAACGCGGTCGACCGTCGTTGGGAAGTTGGCTGACTTACGGACTCGGAGCCGAAACGCAGAACCTTCCAGCGTACGTCGCGCTTACCGACCCTCGGGGAATTCCTGTTGAAGGAGTTCTCAACTGGTCGAACGGCTGGTTGCCTTCGTTGTTTCAGGGAACGGTCGTGCGACCACAGGAACCACGCATTCTGAATCTCGATCCACCAGCCTCGCGACGCGGGCCGGTGCAGGAAGCGTATTTGAAATATCTGCGACGACTGAACGAACAACACCAGGCCGATCATCCGCAGAACTCTGACCTGGCGGCGAGAATCTCAAATTACGAACTTGCCGCGCGGATGCAGACAGCCGCTGCGGAAGCTCTCGACATTTCCAAGGAAACAAAGTCGACTCAGCAGATGTACGGGATCGATCAGCCGGACAGCCAGGAATACGGTACTCGATGCCTGATCGCCCGACGCTTGATTGAACGCGGCGTTCGATTTGCCCAGGTCTTTACGAAGAATCAGTACTGGGATCACCACGGTTCAATCCGCACGTCACTGCCAGCTTCCTGTCGCAAGACGGAGCGTCCTGCCGCAGGCCTCGTCAAAGATCTCAAACAGCGAGGAATGCTGGATTCGACGGTCGTCCATTGGGGAGGCGAAATGGGACGTCTGCCGGTGATCCAGAATGACGCCGGGCCGAGCAAGGTCGGACGAGATCACAACACTTACGGATTCACCATGTGGTTGGCTGGTGGTGGTTTCAAACGTGGTGGCACGTACGGAGCGACCGACGAGTTCGGACACCACGCCGTCACCGACGTCGTCAACCACTACGACTACCACGCTACGCTTCTGCATCTGTTCGGAATTCATGCCGAACAGCTCACCTACAAACGCAACGGTCGAGAAGAAACTCTGCTCGACGGCCAGCCCGGCCGTATCGTGGAAGGTCTGCTTGCATAGTCCGGCGCAGTCGCAGACTTCATCGACTCAATCTATGCTGATGAAGATTGAACCACGAAATACACAAAAGACACGAAAAGGCGATGGTTTTCGTGTCTTTGGTGTATTTCGTGGTTTTTTCTCTGTCTGACAGATACCCACCTTCGAGTTCGCCAACTCGGTCCAACCAAGGCACTTCCAATGCGAGTTCTGATTCCGGCGATTGCCGCCCTGGCCTTAATCGTTGTTTCCGTTTCCGAATCAAACGCCACTGGTCTCAAACAGGTCGACCTGCTGATTGTCGCTGGCCAGTCAAACGCCGTCGGTGCCGACACGAATCCTGACGAGATGCTGACAAACGAGGCCGATCAGCAAATCATGTTCTGGTGGAAGTGCGGAGACCCTCCGCCGGACGAGCATGACTCGACGAGTGGTGGAAAATGGTTGCATCTGCAGGCTCAGCCATTGGGGAATCCGAAGAAGCCGAGACAAGGTCGGCAGTATGGCAACTTCGCTCATCCAGACGGAGGCTTCGGTCCTGAGATCAACTTCGCTCGAACGATGTACGCTCGAGAAAAAAATCGTCTGGCCGTTATCAAAGTTGCATTCAGCGGAACTGGTTTGCGTCGGGACTGGGACCACACCGATCCTGGTGAAGCGGGAGCGTGCTACCGATCGCTGATTTCAGAAACACGCACGGCGATCGAAGCGGCAAAGAAAGATGGGATCGAATTGCGGCCGCGAGCTTTCGGGTGGGTGCAGGGCGAAAGCGACGCCAACGCCAACGATTCGGTGATCTACGCTCAGAATCTGAACGCCATGTTGACATCCCTCCGGAAAGAGCTGAACGCTCCCAGATTGGCTGCTTTAATCGCGGTCAATACGAAGTTTCTGGAAGATCGAAATGAATTCATGCCGGCGATAATCGCTCAACAAAAGTTAGCGGCATCGCTCGATCCTCGTTGGGAATACGTCGACACTTCTGCGGCTACCATCGCCAACCAGGTCCACTACGATTCAAAAGGGACGCTCGAAGTCGGGCGTCTCTTTGCAGAGTCGCTGCTGAACATCGAAAAGAATACGCAGCCGAAACGGCGACATCTAACGATCGTCACGCTCGGCGACTCGATCACCAAAGGTGTCCGGTCAGGCGTTACTGCCGAGCAGACGTTTGCGTCGTTGGTCGAACAACGACTCGCAGCCGATGGTAGGTCCGTCCAGGTAGTCAACGTCGGGATTGGCGGAGAACGTACTGACCAGGCACTTCAGCGGTTTGACCGAGTGCTACGCCACAAGCCGGACATCGTCACAATCATGTACGGCACGAACGACAGTTATGTCGACAAAGGCAAAACGGACAGTCGCATTACTGTCGACGAATTTCGAAAAAATCTGAATACGATCGTGACGGAACTTCTGCGCCGCGGCATCAAGCCAGTCCTGATGACTGCACCTCGATGGTCTGACAAGGCGGGAAAGAATGGACTCGGAGAAAGTCCGAATATCAAGCTCGAACCGTTCGTCGAGGTGTGTCGTGAAGTCGCGAAAGAACGGCGAGTCCCGCTGGTCGATCATTTTGCACGCTGGGTCAAAACGCATGATCTCGGCAGAGACCTGCACGGCTGGACGACCGATGGTTGTCACCCGAACCTTGCCGGGCACAAACAAATTGCTTACGCAATGCTGCCTGTTCTGACTACGACAATCGGACCTGAGCTATCGATTCGAAAGAAGCTGCTGTCCGGCGAGTCGGTCAAGGTTGTCTGCTTCGGCGACAGCGTCACTGGCGTGTATTACCACTCCGGTAGCCGCCGAGCTTACACGGACATGCTCGGAATTGCTTTGCGGAGAGCTTCCGGCAGTGAAAACGTAGAGATGATCAACGCCGGCATCAGTGGCCACACGACGGTCAACGCGTTGTCGAGAATTGATCGCGACGTCCTCGCTCACAAACCCGACCTTGTCACTGTCATGTTCGGGCTGAACGACATGACTCGCGTTTCGCTGAAGGATTATCGAGCGAACCTGAAAACTATTGTCGAGAAATGTCGTGGTGTCGGAGCGGAAGTCGTGCTCGCCACGCCGAACAACGTGGTCGACACTCCGGGCCGTCCAACTGAAAAGCTCATTCAATACTGCGATGCTGTGCGCGAGGTCGGAATTGAACTCGATGTCCCAGTCTGCGACGTGTATCGACAGTTGAATGCCGTTCGCGCGAATGCTGCGTTCGACTGGCGTCTTCTGATGAGCGATTCAATCCACCCAAACATGGCTGGGCACAAGCAGCTTGCGGAGCAATTGGCTCAAACGACTACCGGGTTGAAAGTGTCGCTTGCAAACGTGCCGCCCTTGCAGCCTGCATTGAAGCGAACGCTCGCCAGAGTCAACGACAACAAACCGGTTCGTGTTCTGGCGATGGCACCGTACGACGCAATGATTGACTCAGCACTGCGAAGTCGAGCGAAAGATGTGCAGGTCGAAGTTACATCCTGGTCGGTTGACGGAATGTCGCTTTCCGAGATCGAACAGGACGCTAAAAAGCGAGTACGTGCTTTAAAGCCAGACCTCGTCCTGATTGCAGTGCCAGCATCGGCATCTGCTGACACTGACGAAGCATTTGCCGGCTCATTTGCATGGACGATGAACTGGTCGCTGAATTTCGGACCGCCGACGTGGGATTGCGTCGTCGTTCACCCATCCGTTGCCTCTCCGGCGGGCAAGGCTTACGCGAGGGACGAACTGGTCAGACGGCTTGTCAAAGCGCAGGACCTGAGCCTGATTGATCGCGCGGCAGGCAATTCAGAAACGAGCGAGTCAATTGTCGCCGAATGGTTCGCCGGGCAACTGAAAGCGGTATCGTCCAGCAAACAGGCGGATTAACGACCTCTTTGCGACAAAATTAGACTGCTCACAATTCACATTCGACAGTGAGTGCGACGTTCTTAGAAGGGCTGCGACGCGGGAAGCGGAGCCTCAGAACCGAACTCGTCGGCGACACTCAGGTCTTCTACCAGGACAGCTGCCTGATTGTCCTGAGTTTCGATGATCGAGATGACTGCATCGCCAACTCGTATGGATTCGCCGATCTGCAAAGTGATTTCGGTATGCTCGCGTTTATCGATCACGGCGACACTCCATATCTATATCAGGTTTCGAGATGCCCTCTCGAAATCCTGCTTATGCCCAGGTTGATTCTTCGCTCATTGTGCAAACAGAATGACGCGATCGAAAACTGAAAATACTCAGTGTGCGAACGCGATTAGCGAAAACAAACAACGCGTGGCCCGCGATGATGGGAGAGTCTACCGTCGGCCGGGAAGTCGTGCAAAGAAATTGAGGGTGAAGTTTTTATCGCGAAGAGTAATCTTGGTTTCACGACACAAATTCGCGATACGTCGACTGCTCGAACTTCTGCAGCTCTTCCATCATTCGATCGCAGATCAACTGGCACTTCTCTTCGGATGTAATCTTTCTGCCTTCGTTGTCTGTCACATAAAAGACGTCGACAACCTGATCGAAGTGCGTAGAGATTCTCGCGAGGTCGATGGATAAGTCGAGCTTGAACAGCGTTCTCGAGATTGTGTACAGCAAGCCGGGACGGTTATGTGCGAAGACCAGAACGATCGTCGACTTATCCGAAGTGTCGGTGTCGACTTCGACTCGTGTTGGCAAGCCCATCGTTGGCGCTTCCGATGCCTCTGTGGCAAACCGCCGATGTTTTTGGAACAGCTCCTTCGCAGTGACTTCCTTCCGTAGTCCCTGGATGATTGAGTCGGCGACTTCGTCGATCCGGGCTTGTGGGACGATGCCTGAAAAGTCTTCGTCGATGACGTGGAATGTGTCGACGATCACCCCGTCAAAACTGGTTGTGATTTCGGCTCCAAGAATCTTCATGTGCCGAGCTGTCAGCATGCCGGAAATTCGATGAAACCCACCTCGCGAGTATTGAGAATCGGCAATGACGTGGTAGTCGGTCGTGCCGCTGATTTTGTCGTATCGTCCGTCAACTCGGATTTCGCCAGGTTCCAGACTGCGGATGACGTCAAGATCCCGGGCGATCATCGACGGCGGCGTCATAGTCAAATACTGAGACGAGAAACCGTCCAACTGCTTGTCGACCCATTGCCGCAAGGAAGTCGCGATTTCCTCAGATTCCGGCTCAAGGGGGACGATCGAATCGTAGACGTGTTCGCGAATTTCTCGCAGCCGTTCCTCTTCATGAAACCTGGGTGGTTGGCCGCTGAGTGTCGTCATCAGTCGTTTGTAGAAATCTGCCAGTAGGTCGGCTTTCCAGGCGGTCCACACGCCCGGCCCAACGCCACTGACGTCGGCGGCAGTTAATACGTAAAGCATCCTGAGTTTTTCGGCCGAGCCAACTTCGTGGCTGAATTCGAGCACGACTTGTGGATCAGTCGTGTCGTACCGAAAGCCAAGATCGGCCATCTTCAAGTGCTTATGGACCAGAAAGCTGACGATGCCGATTTCGTGTTGGTTCAGCTGTAACCTTTGGCAAATGTCCAAAGCCATGCGGCGGCCAAGTTCACTGTGGTCTTCTTCAAAGCCCTTTCCCGCGTCGTGAAGAATCAACGCCAGATGGAGCAACTGCTTCGAATGGATGTTTCGATAAGCCGCTCCGACGGGCGAATCTTCTTTCGCGAAACTCTCGCAGATTTCCAGACATCGAAGCGTGTGTTCGTCGACTGTGAAGTGGTGATACTGGTTGAACTGAAGCAGGCAGCGAACTCGGTGCCATTCCGGGATCACAAGTTCCAGCACGTTTGTGTCGTGCATGCTTCGGACGGTCGCGCTGCATCGGCCGACTGTTCCCAGAATTTCCATGAACAATCGTGATGCTTCCGGTGACGGTCCAGACGGAAGATTGCGAGCTGTTGACTTGATGGCTTCGATCAGTCGCGGTGACAGGCTCACTTGATACATGGCCGCGGAATGGTAGATCTTCAGAATGTCTTCGAGAGTGTTGCAAATCTTCGGAAGATGCGACGGTGCGACGTCGAGCTCACCTTCGCTCAGAGCAAAGTATCGATTCACGCGATGCGACATCACCAGCCGCTTCACGGTCGATGAAACCGGGCGACCACGGTGCCGGCTTACAAATCGCTGCGAAATTTCAGCGATTGCCATGCTGTGAGAAAAATACTCCTGCATGAATCGTTCAACCGGCCGCTGGCCTTCCACATGCGAAATTTCAAGTGCTTCTGCAATTCGTAGTTGCTCGTCTTTTGAAAGAGTGTCGTTTGCTTTCCCGGCGTGAAGGTGCAAGTCGATACGGACTCGCGTTAGAAACTCGACACCCCGCTTCAGCCGTGAAGCATCGTCAGCAGTCAGGACGTTCTTCCGTCGCAGCGAGTCGATATCTGACGTCTGGTAATGAGCGAACGCGATCCACTGTAGAAGGTGGACGTCTCGCAGGCTGCCTAACGACTTTTTGACGTCGGGCTCCAATTGCTGACCAGTTGCTCCATGAGTGGAGCGTTCTTCGTCACGCCCTTCGATGCAATCGTCGACGAAAACCCGGCGTCTTGCCCGTACGACCTTTCGGTAAAACTGGGTTTTCAATTGAGTAGCGAGAGACTCGTCGCCCCACAGCGAACGAACATGGACGAGCGAAGACGCGAGGTGGGGATCGAGGATCGCACTGGCTGCGGCATCACGAACGGTATGGACACGCTGCCCCAGCTTGATACCAGCATCCCAGAAATCGGGGACGATCCGTTTTGTCAGTCGATCGATCAAACCTGCGATTCGCGGTTGAAAGATGAAGATCAAGTCGGAGTCGGAGTACGGCGCGACCTCGCCTCTCCCCGAGCCACCAATCGCAATCATCGCTGAGTTTTGTTCGAGTTCCAGTTGCTCGGTTTCGGTAAATTCTTCGACGATCTCTTTCAGGATCTCGATCGTGTAAGTGTCCATCGCGTCTGAGAGCCAGGACGCGATCTGCATTCCCTTCGCGCCTTCGGCGAAGAGTTTTGCGGCGCGCTCCCGGATTTTCTCCAAAGCCTGTTTGCGTCTTTGAATTCGTTCCGCGGGAGTTTCTGTCGACATCGTCGTGGACACAGTTCTCAATTAGGCATAGCTGACAATAATCGTGGCCGTCGCACGGCGAAGCGATTGCGCCTCGCGACTAGCTGCTCACGGAAACAGCGTGCTTCGACGGAGTGCACCTGCGCAGTCGACGAGGCAGAGAGACATTGCTTCTCTCTGCCTCGTCGAGCCTGCTTAGATTCTCGCACCATGTTGTGCGAAAGCTGGCTGATCGCTCTTAACTAAAGAGCTTCACCGCCGGTTTCGCCAGTTCGAATGCGAATGACTTCTGATAGATCAGTGACAAAGATCTTGCCGTCGCCGATGT
Organism: uncultured Planctomycetaceae bacterium; assembly: GCA_943787265.1. Taxonomy (GTDB): domain Bacteria; phylum Planctomycetota; class Planctomycetia; order Planctomycetales; family Planctomycetaceae; genus JABMPE01. The sequence goes on from CALSLT010000019.1 coordinate 24,933, forward strand.
TGCCGGTTCGTGCCACTTCTGTGATTTTCTCGATCGCTTTTCCTGCATCGTCTTCGCTGACGACCAATTCGAGCTTCACTTTCGGCAGGAAGTCAACGGTGTATTCAGCACCTCGATAAACTTCTTTGTGGCCACGCTGGCGGCCGAAGCCTCGGACTTCCGTGACTGTCATGCCCTGGATGCCGATTTCGTTGAGCCCGTTTTTGACTTCTTCGAGCTTGTAATGTCGGATGATGGCTTCGATCTTTTTCATCGTGATGGTCCTTCTGGCGGTCAAATTGAGGTTCGACCAAAGAGTTGAGATTGGTTGAGTGCTTGTGCTGAATTAGTTGCGAGTTTGGCGTCGAACAACGTTTGCTAAACGGCCGACTCGCCGGATTCGCCCGTGCGGATCCGAATGATGTTTTCGAGGTCGGTTACAAAAACTTTTCCGTCGCCGATCTGGCCTGTCCGAGCGGACTCCAGAATTTTGTCAATAACTTCGCGTGATTTGTCCTCCGCGACAACGGTTTCGAGCTTCACTTTCGGAAGGAAGTCGACGGTGTATTCGGCTCCGCGGTACTGTTCCTTGTGACCCTTTTGGCGGCCGAACCCCTTGACTTCAGAAACAGTCATTCCTTCGACGCCAATGCTGTTGAGGGCGTCTTTGACTTCTTCGAGTTTGAAGTGGCGAATGATCGCTTCGATCTTCTTCATCGAATTTCTCCTGTCTCAATCCGACTGGTGTTGTCACTCGTGGTGAGCCGAGTTGTCTGAGTCATTGTCTGTTAGAAAAATCTCGCGCCAATTCCTGTGCGATGTTCGGATTATGTGTAAGTCGTTGAATTCATTGTGCTTATGGGTTGATGGATGAGTTTTTGCTCAATTGCATTCAATTACCAGCGCCTCACCAGTGTGACACGAAATCAGAATTGCTCCAACTGCGAGTTATTGTAGTTAGATGTCCTGCCTAATGGGGACAAATATAGCTTGATGTGAACGGTTAAGTTGGGTATGTCTCATTTGTGTGGCGCGTGTCGCGCGGTTGGAACATGACAGTAATTCCGGTTACCGCCGAAACTCTGCCGGGTCGACTGAGTGATTCTTAAGCAGGCGATATAGCGTTCCTCGGGGAAGCTGAGCTTCTCGGGCTGACTCTTTGACGTTGCCTTCGTGACGACGCAGCAGGCTCTCAAAGTATTCGCGTTCGAAACGAGCGAGGTACTCATCGCGAATCTCAAAGTAGCTACGGCTGGGGCTTCCGTTTGCTGCGCCAGCTGCAGCGACCAGCGACACTGGTAGATCGTCGGCGCTGATCTGGTCGTCACCTGATAACGCGATAGCTCGTCGGATGATGTTCTGAAGTTCGCGAATATTGCCAGGCCAATGGTAGCGCCGCATCAGCGAGTAAGCCGCGGGAGTGATTGCAGGAACGCGCCGCTCCATTTCGCGGCTGCAGCGAAGTGCGAAGTGTTCCGCCAGCAATCCGAGATCGTCGCCACGCTCACGAAGCGGAGGCAGGTCGATCCTCACAACGTTGATTCGATAGTAGAGGTCTTCGCGAAACGTTCTATCCTGAACCATCTGATCCAGATCGAGCGACGTGGCAGCAACGATTCGAACATCGACCTCCACTTCAGCGTTGCCACCGACGCGTCTCAGCTTGCGCTCTTGAAGAACTCGCAGCAGCTTGGCTTGAAGCAGCAGCGGCAGGTCGCCGATCTCGTCCAGAAAGAATGTTCCGCCGCTTGCCGTTTCCAGAAGACCTCGACGTTGGCGGTCGGCTCCGGTGAACGCTCCCTGCTCGTAGCCGAACAGTTCGCTTTCGAGAAGGTTCTCTGGGATCGCTCCACAGTCGATTGGAACGAAAGGCCCGTCCGCGCGTCGCCCTAGATCATGCACCGATCGGGCGACCAGTTCTTTGCCGGTTCCCGTCTCACCGAGAATCAATACGTCGACGCCAGTGTCGGCGACTCGCTGAATCGTCTCAGCCACGGCCTTCATGGGCGGGCTGCTTCCGATGACGTTTAGCGTTGGATTATCAGCGTCCATAGAGCCGTCATCGTTTCATTCGATCGGAATCGAAACGGCGTGCCGGCCCCACTGACCGGCACGCCGAAGCGCTGACCCGCGCACCTTTAGCTATTGCGATGCCGAAGGCAACTCAAAGCTTGAACACGGTCAGCGAGGCTCCCTGTCAGAAGCCTCGCCGACGTGATCATTCAAGTTTTCAGTCACCTTCTTCCCGAAGAAGACGTCCTTACAGGAAGATGTAACCTTCTTCGCCGTGCTGGCTGACGTCGAGGCCCTGAACTTCATCGTCCTGGCTGACTCGCAGCCCCATGACGGCGTCCAGAACTTTCAGAATGATGAATGTTCCGACAAGGGCAAAGACTGCCGTCGCGACAATGCTGACAATCTGCGGCACCATCTGGCCTGGCATTCCGTCAAGGACACCCCAGTGGCCGACACCGAAGGACTTGGCGAGGGATTTGCTTGCAAAGACACCAGTCAGCAGAGCTCCTACCGTTCCGCCAACTCCGTGCACACCAAACGCGTCCAACGAATCGTCGTACCCGAATTTCTGCTTCAGTTTGGCACAGGCGAAGTAGCAAACGACGCCAGCGATGATTCCCATTGGGATCGCCGATACTGCCGTGCATGATCCGCTCGCCGGTGTGATGCAGACCAGACCGGCGACGGCACCTGAGCAAGCACCGAGGATGCTCGGTTTTCCGTGCTTGATCCATTCGACTGCTGACCACCCAAGTACGCCAGCCGCAGCACACATGTGAGTTGCAACGAACGCGTTCACTGCTCCCGCACTTGCATCAACGGCACTTCCGGCGTTGAACCCAAACCAGCCGACCCACAACAGAGCGGCACCGATGCAGGTATAAGTGAGGTTGTGCGGTGGCATCGGTTCTTGCGGATATCCAATTCGCTTGCCAATCAGCAGTGCACAGAGAAGTGCTGAGACTCCAGAACTGATGTGGACGACGGTTCCGCCTGCAAAGTCGAGTGCAGGGAAAAGGGCATTCTCGTTCCACTCGCATAACCAGCCAGCGTCCCCCCAGACCCAATGGCAAACCGGACAGTAAACCAGCAATCCCCAAAGAACTGAGAAAACGCACATCGTGCTGAACTTCATTCGTTCAGCAAACGCTCCGCAAATTAAAGCTGGAGTGATGATGAAGAACATTCCCTGGAACACGAAGAAGATACTGGTGTTGGCCCACTCGACTGTCAGGTTGTTAATTTTGACTTCCTTCTGCTCGTCGGTGAGTGACGTGTCATCATCGATTTCTTGAACAGCTTCAGAGTCGACGATTACTCCATCCATCATTACGTGGTCAAAGTTGCCGAAGTACGGGTTGTCGCCGCCGAATGCGAGGCTGTAGCCAACGATTCCCCAGACGACAGTCATCAGTCCCATCAGGAAGATGCACTGCATCATGACGCCGAGAATATTCTTTTTCCGGACAAGCCCACCGTAGAACAACGCGAGCCCCGGTGCTGTCATCATGAGCACGAGTGCTGAAGATGTAAGCATCCACGCAACTTTGGCTCCACTCAGCTCGGCAGGAGCTTCTTCTTCGGCATATTCGCCAGAACCTTCTTCCTCAACGGGAGTTGCGTCAGATTCAAGTTCTCCTTCAGCAGGAGCGTTTGCGTTGACAGCTTCAGTCGAGTCTGTCCCGTCCTGCGCGAACACGATGGCTGGCTGTGCAACAATTGGCATCAGAGCCAGCAGGAAGATCAACTTTCGAAATACACCAAAAACACTACGCATTGCCTGTCCTTTTCCAGTAAATGATTGCCGAAACTACCATTCAGCGTTTGGGTTGAGGGTCGATTATTGAAGGCACGTTTTCAGTGTTCGCAATCGACGGGGAGCAACCGTCACGATGTTTGTGATACTCGTTTGCAAGCGGGCTCTGTGAGTAGCCACGTATGGCCCGCTGCGATACGCTCAGATGGCAAGGCAACTGCTGTGCCAAACCTACTGGCTGGGCGACTTCGGGCTGTCCCGCCGGTTTGTTCTCTCTTGAATTTACGACTCCGACCTAATCTCTCGACAATTCATGGACCAGCTCATCCAGGACCAATTCGAGACCATCGCAGGCGGACTATTCGTCTTCGGCTTGCTGCTAGGAGTGGCACTTGATGTCTGGTCGCTGAGAATGTGCGACCAATTCTGCGAACACCACGCCAGTGTGAGCGGAACATCCCGCGGCGATCGCAAGAGTTCGGCAGCTCGTCTAACTACGGCCCTGGCGACTGGGGTCATCCTGGCCGGGTACTTTCTGGCCGTCTTCGGCTTGCAGATGCATTCGACAAGCGAAGTCCTGCCGTCATTGTTCTGGAAGTATGGTCGAGCGATTGGACATCTCGTCCTGCTGATTCTGCTAATCGAAGCTACGGTGACCGACTTTCGTGAGTACATCATTCCCGATCAGATCACCGTTCCGGGGATGATCGCCGGTGTTCTGCTGGCGACGGTTTCCGGCGACACACAATTGATGCACTTGTGGGTCGACTGGAATCAGGCGGTGGTCGACCTGCGCGGGCCGTACATCCCGGCGTGGATCGGCGACAGCACTCACTGGCACGGGTTCGTTTGGAGTATGACCGGATTGGTTGCCGGCGGCGGTGTCACGTGGATCGTCCGCTGGCTGTCGTCTGTGTTGCTTGGTCAGGAAAGCCTCGGGCTGGGCGATGTCACTCTGATGGCGATGATCGGAAGCTTTCTCGGGTGGCAGCCGCTGGTCTTCGTTTTCCTGCTCGCTCCGCTTTGCGGTATTGCGATGGGACTCGGCGTTCGACTTATCACCAACCGAACCTACATCCCGTTTGGGCCGTACCTCAGTATTGCGGCTGTCATCGTTCTGTTTGCCTGGCGGCCATTGTGGATGCTGGAAATCTCCAACGAGTTTTCTATTCGGAAGCTGTTCGGCGATGCTCCGGGACTTGCCATTCTGGGCGCGATTTCGCTGGCCGCGTTCGTCGCGTTGCTGATTTGTCTGAGGCTCTACCGTCTGATTCCTGGCAAGCCGCGTTCGAGCGATTCTCTATCGACGGGAAACGAAGATGCTTCCTGAGCGATCCAGCGAGTTTCGGCTGATCGAGTCTTTCCGCTCGACAACTGGGGCCAGTCCCGCCGTTGTGATCGGAATTGGTGATGACACTGCTGTCGTATCGGCATCCGATGGTCTGATTCTTCTGGCGGCTGACATGCTGCTGGAGGGAGTCCACTTCGATCTCGCAACGGCGACGCCGTTTCAGATTGGTCGCAAAACTCTTGCAGTGAACCTCAGCGATGTTGCGGCAATGGGCGGCCGACCGAAGTACGCACTGGTAAGTCTCGCCTTGCCACGCCAGCTCTCGGAGCATCGAAACGAAAACTTCGCCGAGCAACTTTTCGAAGGGCTGCGTTCACTGGCCAAGGAATTCGAAACAACCATTGTCGGCGGAGACACAAATTCGTGGGACGGACCGCTCGTCATCAATGTTGCCATTACGGGCGAAGTGTCAGCCGGGAAGGCGATCACTCGTTCTGGAGCGAAAGTCGGTGACTGGATTTTCGTGACCGGAAGTCTCGGTGGAAGCATCGTTGGCCGACATCTCGACTTCACTCCTCGCGTCAGCGAAGCGTTAATACTTCGCGAAGCATGTCACCTCAACGCGATGATCGATGTAAGCGACGGATTGGTCGCGGACCTGTATCACATTCTCGAAGAGAGCAACGTCGGAGCCTTTCTCAACGAAAGCTCAATCCCAATCAGCGAAACTGCTGCGTCATTGGCCGATGACCGATCGCCGCTCGAACATGCTCTTGGTGACGGCGAAGACTTCGAACTGCTCTTCACCGTTTCGCCAGAAGATGGGCAGAAACTTACCGAGAACAACCCGCTGCCGATTCCGCTTTCGCACATCGGTGAGATTGTTGTGGGAGACTCTTGCCAGCTTCGTGGAAAGTCGGGCATGAAAACTGAACTGCCCAGGCTCGGCTGGTCGCACGACGTCGGCAAGCCCTGAGTGAGAGATTGGCCAGATTCTAATCGCGGCTACTTCGCTGCGAGGTCGGCTTCGTTCTGCTTGAGCTTGAAGAATTCGACCTGCCAGTTGCCGAACATTTCGTTCAGGAACTTCACTGCCTGGTGGTACTCTTGCCTGGCTTCATACATCCCACGCTGCTGGCCAGTGTCCTGGGCGATCAACTTGGCAACCGTCATCAGCGACGGTTCAACGTGCTCTTTCAGGTGCGTCAGCATGTGAGCGGCCAGGTTACTGGACTCGGCTGCGGCTAGCTGAATCAGTTGCCGATCCGCGAATCGTTCTTCCTCGGTTAGCTTTCGCACTTGAGCCGAGGCTGCGTTTCGCTTGTCGAGTTCCTCTGTGTTCACAAGCCGGCCGAACGGGTTTGCCATTTCGGCGTTGCCGCCGTCGAGCATTTCCTTAGCCAGTGCAAGCCCACGCTTCGCACGGTCGAAATCGGGATTCACACTTAACGCCTGCTCGTAGTGCTGTTTGGCTTTGCGATGGTTCACCTGATCCATGTAGATGTTGCCAAGATTAACATGGGCATCGAGGTTCTCTGGATCGAGTCGAACGGCTTCCCGATAGGCCGACACTGCCATCGATGTCTGGGCGAGCCCTTTCTGAGCGATGCCCAGGTTGTAATAGGCTTCCGCGTTTTTGCCGTCTCGTTGAATTCCGTTCCGCAGGGCTTTGATCGCTTCCTGGTACTCCTGCCGCAGGTTGCGGATCGCTCCGAGATTGACCCAGGCGGTAGAGTCCCTCGGCTTAAGTTGTGTGAGACGAGTGAAGTGCTCGATCGCTCCCGCATGATCCTGCGCGAGGTAGCACGCTGTCGCCAGCGCTTCGTGCGCGTCGATGTCATCGGGCTCGATTTCCAACGCTTCCTCAAAAAGATCAATCGCTTCGAGCAAGTCTTTCTTCTTGAAAGCCTTGCGAGCCTTCTTGATCACAGCATCGAAATCAGCGGACTCCATCAGACTCTCCATTCAGGAAGCGGGAATGTCACGCAATGGCGAGCTGGTTCGATATCTTTAAAGCCCTGCCCGACAGCGAGTGATTATAAGAGGCTCTTAACAATCCAACCAAAGCGAATTTGCCCAACTCGGCATATTCGAGCGAGGCTACCGACAGTTTGTTCGCAGCCAGAAGCACGCAAACGTTCGAAGAGTCCCGGATCGTCCGGCGGTTGCCATCGAGCGATTGCGGAATCATGATTCGACTACCACACGGACACACTTTCAAACTCACGAATAAGGCACCGTCATGCTGCAATCATTCAGTCGCTCGATCATCGGCGGAGCCATCTGCCTTTCCTGCATTTCGGGATTCATTGCCGATGTTGTCGCTGGAGACTGGCCGGCATTTCGAGGTCCGGCAGGACTCGGCGTAACCAGCGACACTGGTTTTCCGACATCCTGGTCAGAGGACGAAAACGTTCGATGGAAGATCGCATTACCGAATCGCGGCAACGAAAGCCCGATCGTTGCGTCCGGGCTGGTCTTTGTCACTTCGGCAACGGACGACGGCAGTGAACGGCGACTGCACTGTTTTGATCGTGAAGACGGTTCGGAAAAGTGGACTCGCAAAGTTGAGTTTGAAGCTGGAGAGAAGACTCACCAGACGAATCCGTTTGGAGCAGCGACTCCAGCGGTAAGCGGTAACAAAATCGTCGTCTGGCACGGTTCGGCTGGACTGTTCTGCTACGACCTGGGTGGAAAGCCGCTTTGGTCAGCTCAGCCAGGAGCGGTGACACACATCTGGGGTTACGGTTCGTCGCCCGTCGTTCACGATGGGAAAGTCATTCTGAATTTCGGTCCGGGAGTGGCGCAGGCAATCGTTGCTTATGACTTCGAAACTGGCGACGAAGTCTGGAAGCACAAAGAATCCGGTGGCACCGACGATCGAGGCGGGCGCATGGCCGGTTCGTGGAGCACGCCCGTCATCGCTGACGTTGGAGGCAATAGCCAAATTGTTTGCAGCATGCCCGCGCGAGTCGTCGCGTTGAATCCCAAAGATGGATCGATCATCTGGTCGTGCGACGGGCTGATTGGAAAGAACGGCAACCTTGTTTACACGTCGCCGTTGATCAGCAAAGGCATCGGAGTTGCGATGGGCGGTTACACTGGGCCTGCCTTGGGATTCCGCCTGGATGGCAAAGGCGACGTCACGGAATCTCATCGCCTCTGGCACGACGATTCCAAACAGCCGCAACGTATCAGCTCGGGAGTCATCGTCGGCGATCACATTTTCATGGCGAACGCCGGGCCTGGAACTTTGCAGTGCCTCGACCTGAAAACGGGCAAGGAAATCTGGAAGGACCGCGGACCCGGATCCAACAGTTGGGGGCAAATGTGCTTTGCCGACGGACGGCTCTACGTGACCAACCAAAAGAGTCAGACCGTCGTGCTCTCACCCAACGTGAAGATGTACGAGCAGATCGCCGTCAACTCTCTCGACGGATCAAGCAACTCGACACCGGCTTTTTCCGATGGCGAAATCTTCCTCCGAACTTCGAAGTCGCTGTACTGCGTCTCGGCAAAATAGTGAGCCGCGACTTTCGAAAGTATCAGTCGATCGTCACCAGTCGAAAGACCACCATCGCCAGCGGCGGCAGCGTGATGGATAGCGAGTTTTCAAAGCCGTGAGACTCAATTGGTTCGCTGTACTTGCCGCCTTCGTTGCCAACGTTGCTGCCGCCGTAAATGTCAGCGTCGGTGTTGAAGGCTTCGCGATAGTAGCCAGCGTTCGGTACTCCGAGTCGGAAGTCTTCGCGAACGACCGGAGTGAAGTTCAGCGCGACGACAAAGAAGTCGTCGTGATCGCTCGAACGGCGAATGAACGAGTACGTGCTTCGCTCCGCATCGTCGCAGTCGATCCACTGGAACCCTTCCTGAGAAGTATCGAACTGGTGCATCGCCGGGTTTGAGCAGTAAAGGCAGTTCAGATCCTTCACCAGTCGGCTGATCCCCGCGTGAGTTGAGACTTCGAGTAGTGACCAGTCGAGTTCCGCGTCGTGGTTCCACTCGTTCCACTGGCCGATTTCGCCGCCCATGAACTGCAGCTTCTTGCCCGGCATTGTGAACTGATAGCTGTAGAGCAATCGCAGGTTTGCAAATTGCTGCCACTCGTCGCCAGGCATTCGAGCCAGCAGTGACTTTTTGCCATGCACGACTTCGTCGTGCGAGAGCGGCAGTACGAAGTTCTCTGAAAAGGCATACATCATGCGAAACGAAAGGTCGTTCTGATGGTGAGTTCGGCGGATGGCTTCGCGAGCTGTGTACTTCAGCGTGTCGTGCATCCAGCCCATGTCCCACTTCATCGTGAATCCGAGGCCCCCGTCATAAAGCGGTCGGGAAACTTTGGGCCAGGATGTGGACTCTTCGGCAATCGTCACCGCTCCTGGGAATTCTCCATGAATGACTTCGTTGAATTCTTTGATAAAGCTGATGGCGTCTGTGTTCTCGCGGCCGCCATGCTCGTTCGGCACCCACTGGCCAGAGTCTCGTGAGTAGTCCAGGTAAAGCATCGATGCGACGGCATCCACGCGCAAGCCATCGACGTGGTAAAGGTCGCACCAGAAGCGGGCGCTCGACAGCAGGAACTCGCGGACTTCCTGCCGGCCATAGTTGAAGATGTACGTGTTCCAGTCGGGGTGATAGCCCTTGCGGTGATCTTCGTGCTCGTATAGACCGGTTCCGTCGAAGCGCCCCAGTCCGTGAGCATCGGTCGGAAAGTGAGCGGGCACCCAGTCGACCAGCACTCCAATCCCAGCCTGGTGGCACCGGTCGACGAACAGCATGAATTCGTGCGGCGTTCCGAATCGACTGGTCGGGGCAAAGTAGCCGGTGACCTGGTAACCCCATGAGCCGTCAAACGGATGCTCCGATACCGGCATCAGTTGAAGATGCGAGTAGCCCAATTCGTGGCAGTAAGCGATGAGCTGTTCGGCGAGTTCTTCCCACGTGAAGTAGTCGCGGCCGTCTTTGGGGCGTCGCCACGAGCCCAGATGAACCTCGTAGATCGACATCGGCCTTTCGAGCCAGTTGGCGTTCTGACGAAAAGTCATCCACTCGTCATCGGCCCAGGCGTAGTCGCTCAGGTCGCAGACGATCGAAGCCGTCGCTGGTCGGTACTCAGACTGGAACGCGTACGGGTCCGCTTTCTGGATCGTGTTTCCGAAAACGTCGACAAGCGAGTATTTGTACTTCTCGCCGGGAGGGATATTCGGCACGAAGCCGGACCAGACTCCGCTGTCGCTCGGCGTCAGCGAGTTGCGATCGTGCAGCCAGTCGTTCGAATCGCAGACGAGCGATACTTCGCGAGCGTTCGGTGCCCAAACGGAAAAGTGTGTTCCGGCAACGCCGTCCTGCTGGGTGATCTGGGCACCCAATTTCTTGTACTGCGTACTGCTCATGACTTTGCCCTCGATCCTTACCGCTGTGAAACAGGCACCGCGAGGCTCGGCGAACGTTCACAGCGTGGCTTCAGGATACCCGAGCAAGTGATTGCCTCAACCTTGCTCCAACGGCAACGGCCAATTGCCGCAGCGTCAGCCCGTTTGCCAGTAGGCCTCCGCAAGCAACGTTGCGTCTGCCGGTTGATCGGAATTCAACGGCGACGCGCCCGCGATTCTGGTCGGGGAGGTAAATGATTCAAGTTCGTATCACGTGACAGGTGGTTCTGAAAAGTACAATTCGACAAAACCAGGGGTTCCTGTGAGGAGCCTGCACCTTCGTTGAAACGGATGGTGCATCCCACAACGGTTGACGGCGGCGTGAGGGACAGTCTGTTTATGTTGACGCGAGCGATTCTTCTGGTCATCGGGCCGGGCTTTCTGATTGCAGGGTGCTACTTCCTGACAGTCGGCAGGCCTTCGCAGAAGGTACAGGCTGCGCCGACGAGCAGCTCTCGGCCGCGAGACTTCGATGTCGAGGAGCTACACGCCGGTGTTGAAGAAGGACTCGTTCCAGCAACCTCAGAAACAGCCGGTCGCGAGCACCGAAGTCTGACCGTCGCGTGCGACGAACGAGCCAGACAGCTTGGTCAGGAACTTAACGATCAAGACCGCATCATCGTCCGACCGCCGTTTGTCATCGGCGGCGATCTCTCGGAAGCGGAAATGGACCGCTACTATGCAGAGACCATTCTGCCGACGAAGCGTGCGCTCGACCTGGCATACTTTGATCAGTCGCCGGACAAACCATTGACATTGCTGCTCTACTCGAACGAGCGGTCCTACCGTGACGTTGCCTGGAAACTCGACCGAAGAAACACGGCAAACTACTACGGATACTACATCCGTACCGAGCGTCGCATCGTCGTCAACATTGGAACCGGGGACGGCACGCTTGCTCACGAGCTGACGCACGCGCTGGGGCATGTCGATTTTCCAAACATGCCTGAATGGTTCGACGAAGGCCTGGCGTCGCTCTACGAAGAAGCGGACTTTTCCGACGACGGCCTGCAACTCAACGGGCTTTCCAACTGGCGATTGAACCACCTGCTCAGCGCGATGCAGAATCGTCGTCTCGGAAATCTCGAATCACTGGTTTCGTCGCGGGACATCCGTGAAGAGCAACAGGCCGTCGAGTATGCCCACGCCAGATACTTCTGTCTCTATCTTCAGGAGCGAGGTCTACTGCCCTTCTTTTATCGCAAGTTCAGAGACCGCGCCGCCAGCGACCCGAGCGGCCTGAGAACGCTCTGCGAAATGCTCGGCACGGAAAACCTGGACCCGGTCGACCGAAACTTCCGGCAATGGGTGATTGCTCTTTATGAGCAGGTTCGAAAACCCGCGTCCCAGGTTCGGTGAAGCATTGCCTGAGTAGGTTATGACAAGCGCCGCGCCGGCATAACTTCGGCAGCTCATTGTACGGGTTCAAACTCAGCATGTCGTTCTTTTCATCGATAGCTGAGGATGAGACATCTTGTGCCTTCGGCACACAGCCATTCTGGCTGTGCCACCCAACGTACGCAGGCGGTCATCGGCCGAGCAGATGACGAAGTGCCGGCTCCAGCTCTGGAAATGCGAATTCGTAGCCTGATTCCTGCAGCCGGTTCGGGACGGTTTTCGTGCTGCCGAGCAGGAGTTCTTTGCCCATCTCTCCGAAAGCCAGTTTTACGACGAAGGCTGGCATTGGGATGATCGTCGGTCGTTTCAGAACTCGACCAAGCGTTTTGGTGAATTCGCGATTGTCGACCGTGCCAGGCGAAGTTGCGTTTACCGGGCCGGACAAAGATTCGGTCTGAATCGCGTGAAGGATGATCCGCGGAAGATCGTCCAGGCAAACCCAGCTCATCCATTGCTTGCCGTCGCCGACGACTCCGCCTCCTCCCATTTTGAATGGCAAAAGCATTTTATTAAGAGCGCCGCCTTGCGGGCTCAGTACGACTCCAATCCGCAGATTAACGACGCGGATTCCGGCATCGCGAGCGGCGGCCGTTGACTCTTCCCATTCCCGGCAGGTTTCGCTGAGGAAGGATGGGCCGGGTTCGCTTTCTTCGGTCATGAGATCTTGGCCGCGGTCACCGTAAAAGCCGATCGCCGATGCGCAGACGAAAACTTTCGGTGGGTTCGCGAGGCCTGCCAGTGTTTTGGCCAACAGAGTGGTGCTGTTGACTCGGCTGTCGCGGATCAGTCGCTTCATCCCGTCAGTCCAGTGTCCGTGAGCAATGTTATGCCCACCGAGATGGACGACAGCGTCCGTCCCTTCCAATGCCGCCGCGTCGATGGTTCCCTTTGCGGGATCCCAGACGACGTTCGTCGTTCCGTCGTTGAGAGACGGTCCGCTTCGGTAAAGCCGAGCAACGTCGTGTCCGCCGGTCGTTAGAAACGAAACCAGCGACGAGCCGACCATTCCTGTTGAACCTCCAATGGCAATTTTCATAGCTGGTTCCTCTGAGAAAGCTGCGTGAAATTTCAGATCGGCGATTGTCAACGAATGCCTGTACTGAAAGGTCCGTTCGAGCTGCCTGCGAATTAACCGACCACCGAAAAATTGTCCAGGAAACCCGAACGGCGGTTGATAGTCGATCCGGTCTGTCAGAATACATCGATCAGCCGAGACGGGCTTCACTAAGTGAGAATGGTCCCATTTCGAAAACGGCCCGCTCACTTGCAGATCCTGAAATTGTCGACCGGCAATGATGTCGTGATGCTCGGCAATCCATTTTTTCGAAAATGGCCCGAGCTTCATCTTGATGACAGCTCGCGAGCCTTCCGCGACACCATCCGAAGATATCAGTTCGATGGACTCCCACGGGGGAGCCAGTCGATGAAACGCGCCGGGGCGGCAATGCCACGCGAAAGCTTCATTCGCCGAGACGGGTAGCTCAGAGGATTTTTCGAAGATTGGCATGAGCACCTCCGTCGTAGGTCAGCTTGCGACGTCGGCATCGTCTGAAGAGTGCAGTCAAAAACCGGATTACAGGAATGCTTCCAGCCCGTCGTCTTCCAGCGCCGCCAGAAGCTCTTTGATCTGAGCCTCGTCGTCCAGCTTCGCCACAAGTGTAGACCGCTCGGTGTGAACGACCACGCAATTTTCCAGCCCGATGGTTGTCACAAGGTGGTCGCCGGATGAAAAAATCGTCGAGTTCTTAGTGGCGATGCCGACGTGCTGGCCGAGTACCGTGTTGCCGTTTTCGTCCTGCTCATGCACTCGTGGCAGTGCCGACCAGCTTCCGACATCGTCCCAGGTGAATGGAGCTTCGAGAACGCAGACATTCTGCGAGTGCTCCAGCACGGCGTAATCGATCGAGATCGACGGCATGTTCGAGAATTCTCGTTCGAGCGAACTGGCCCACTCATCTGTGTCGGCGTGATCTCTGAAACGATCGAGAACTTCGGTTACACCGGGGCAGTGCTTCTGCAGAGCGTCCAGGATCGTATCGGCTCGCCAGACGAAGATGCCGCTGTTCCAAAGGAAGTTTCCGGCACCCAGAAACTGCTGAGCGGTTTCCAGATCGGGCTTCTCGCGAAAGCGTGCGACGTTGAATACCCGATCTGAATCGGTCAACTCGTCGCCCTGCTCGATGTACCCGTAACCTGTCGCCGGGCGAGTCGGAACGATGCCAAACAGACACAACCGGGAAGGGTCTTTTTCGACGGTATCCGTCGCCCGTTCAACGGCGGCGACGAAGGCTTCGTTGGGAGTAATCACGTGGTCGGCTGGTGTCACGAGCATGATGGCGTCCGGATCGTCGGCCAGTAGTCGCGCCGCCGCGATGGCAATGCAAGGCGCTGTGTTGCGGCCGCAAGGTTCGATCAGAATGTGATCGGCGGCGAGCTCCGGCAATTGACGCCCGGTTTCGACCGCGTGGACAGCGTTGGTGACAATCCACGTCGAATCGGCCGACGAGAGCTCGGCACAGCGGCGTACCGCCTGTTGAATCAGTGACTGATCGCCAAACAGCGTGAGAAACTGTTTGGGTAATTCTCTACGACTTACCGGCCAGAATCGTGTTCCGCTACCACCCGCCATCACCACCGTATGAAGCATCTCGGAGTCCCTTCCGTAGGCATTCGATATCCCGCTTTTTGCGGAGTGTAGAGCAGTCGCCAGAACGCGAGAATATCTTCTCTGAAGCCATTTCTATGGCTGCGTAGACGCAGCCGGTTGCAGGTTCTGCAAAGCCACAAATTCGCACAGGTCAGCGTGGCTAATTGATGACGCGACCCATCGATCCATGTGAATCGGTGTCTATCTGTAGCTTAGATTTTCTCGAGCGAGTCCGACTTCTCAGTCGTCCGCTGTTTCTCTGCGCGGCTGGCAAAGTTTATGCTTCGCCCACTTGGCTCCAATCTGATTTTCATAGTCCTCAAAATGTCTCATCTCAAAGCCTGCCACTGCTGCGGCATGATTCATGCCATTCCGGAACTCGCGTCCGGAAGCGTGGCGGCGTGTACGCGCTGTGAATCTGTCATCGTGCGGCCTGGTTCGAGCGACAAAGCCGCCGCCCGTACTGCCGCGGCGGCATTGGCGGCGTTCTTTCTGTTCTGGCCAGCGATCCTGCTGCCGATACTTCAGGTTGAGAAACTCGGACACCGATCAGCATCGAGTGTGCTTACTGGAATCCTTGAACTGTTTTCTCACGGAAGCTGGTTTGTCGGTGGGATCGTTTTTGTGTTTTCGATCGCGTTTCCACTGACCAAGATCGTAATGCTGCTTGAATTGAGTCTGCTGCGACTGTCGCATCGCCGATTTCGATCGCTGACCTATCGGAT
Source organism: uncultured Planctomycetaceae bacterium (assembly GCA_943787265.1). Classification (GTDB taxonomy): domain Bacteria; phylum Planctomycetota; class Planctomycetia; order Planctomycetales; family Planctomycetaceae; genus JABMPE01. The sequence goes on from CALSLT010000019.1 coordinate 40,177, forward strand.
CATGGAACACGCTGGGAAGTGGAGCATGATGGATGTCATGCTGCTGGCGTTTCTGGTCATGTTGGTAAAGCTTGGAAGTCTCGTCGAGTTTCAATTCGGCTCGGCAGTTATCGCCTTCGTGTTGTGTGTGTCGTTGAGCATGGTCGCGTCGATGAGCTTCGATCCGCACGCCATCTGGGAAGACGATGACCAGTTCGACACCGGCCAGACAGAAGAAGCGGAGCCGTCATGAAGCGGCTGCTGGCACGCTGGGTTTTTCCCGTCGATCAACCGCCGATTGAGCGAGGAGTTGTCGAGATCGTCGACGGCGTCATTTCGGACGTCGCGCCGTTAAACGGTCAACCGGATGCCGATACCACCGACCTGGGCGACGTGGCCATCATTCCGGGCCTGGTGAACGCCCACGCTCATCTCGAATTCAGCAGCCTCGATTCGCCGATCGAACCGGCGTTGCCGTTTACTGGTTGGATAGGACGACTGCTCGCCCATCGCCGAGAACGAACAAGCTCACTCTCTCAATTCATCCATGCAGGAGTTCGCGAAGTTGCGACATCTGGAACGAGCCTTGTTGGCGACATTGTAACCGGCGACTGGTCACCGGATTGTGTTCCTGGCGATGGTGCATCAATGGTCGCGTTTCGTGAGTTGATCGGTCTGTTGCCGGATCAGTCGGCGGCTCAGCTTGACCTGGCAAAGCAGCACATCGCCGATTGTCGAGCAGTTGAGAAAACAGAACAACGCATTCTGCTTCCAGCCATCAGCCCCCACGCTCCTTACAGCGTCAGCCCTGAACTGTTTCATGAACTGATTGACCTGGCTCGAACTGAAGCAGTGCCGTTGTGCATTCACCTGGCGGAAACTCAGGCGGAACTCCAGCTACTCGAATCAGGAACCGGCGAGTTTTTCGACATGCTCACTCGATTTGATCTTTGGCGCGACGGCACTATTCCGAAAGGAACGCGGCCAATGGATTACCTGCAGCCACTTGCGAAGTTGCCGCATGCTCTGATCGCTCACGGAAACTACCTCGCGGATGACGAGATCGATTTTCTGGCAAATCGGCCCAACATCGCCACTGTCTTTTGCCCGAGGACGCACGCCTTCTTCGGACATGCAAATCACCCCTGGGAGCGTTTGCTCGATGCCGGCGCGACGGTCTGCATCGGCACGGACGGGCGATCTTCGAATCCTGACTATTCGCTTTGGGCGGAGCTGAAGTTTCTGGCTCGATCGTCCGCCGCTGACAGAATGCCGCAGATTCTGGATGCGGGTACGCTTCGTGGAGCGACAGCACTCGGTCAGGCAAAAAAGACAGGAACGATTACGCTTGGTAAGCGAGCCGACCTGACAGTCATCTCGCTGAACGAGTCAACGGCAAATGATCCGTGGATGGCTCTGTTCGCCACAAAATCCAAACCAGTTACAACAATCGTCATGGGGTCAGAGATCGAAACGCCCCGATCGTGACTGGAAACTTGCAAAGCGAGTACTGAACTTCGAACAATGCGGTGTGACTGGTTTTTATCACCGCCGCCACACCTCAGAAATCGCCGAGTAACGTATCTGCCATGCTGTTAAATATTCGATTATTCGCCCGTGCAAAAGACCTCGCCGGCTCGGAAACAATTTCTGTCGAAGTCCCGGATAAAGCCACCGTCGGCGACCTGAGGTCTTCGATGGGTGAGCAGTTTCCGACTCTCGAACCGCTGATATCGAACCTGCACGTCGCGATCGGGACGGACTATGCGGACGACACAGCGTCGCTCGACAACTCACAGTCAATCAGTTGTTTCCCGCCAGTCAGCGGCGGCTAGCAACACATTCAAAATTCTCTGAGACCTCAGTGTTCTTTGTGGCTTGGTCCTTTTTTCGACAAGATCAATAAACCCTTTGGCCGTCGAGTTACATCCTCGCGTTCGTGATATCACCATCTCACATCGAACGTTGAGCCAAACACCGGAGCTAACGTCTCATGCCTGCAGATTCGGGCAATCCTGATCCCAACGGTAGTCCTTCCGACGGTTCGTCTCGGCGTTCCCGGACTTGCCAGGTGCTCTTTGTACTCGGGTCGGGTTTCGATCCCTCAGAACAGGCCGAGTCGCTGGCCACTGAGTTTCGCAGCGAGCACGAATCACTGAAGTTTTCGAAGGCCGAAACGGTTATCCAGGCGGCGGATGAATGGCGGGCTGACGACAAGGCAGGTTTTCGAAAGTCAGTCGCGACCGTTGTCAAAAAGTGGTGCCGAGACCAGGCGGCGAGTTTCGATCCGAAGCGGTTGCTTGTCAGCGATTACCAGGATGGCGACGGGCGACAATTTGCTGTCGCCGGATACTTTCCGCGGCGCAAATCATCGAGCAGCAAGAGCACGTCGGAAACGGACATCCCTCTGCAGAATTCCGATTCAGCAAAATTGGACAACGACGACTCAAGCGACGAACAAACGAATGAACCATCGAAATTCGTTCTCCTCGCTCAGCAATGGCTGGAGAAAGCGAAGGCACAGCCTCCCAAACGGCTGGCAATGATCGCAGGTGGATTAGTTGCCCTGCTGGTTCTGGCGATCGTTCTTCCGATGTTGTTATCCGACGGCGACGATGAAGGCATCGCCCAATCGGATCCCGGTGAACAGTCGCAGGCCCAGAATAGTGACTCGGGCAACGCAACGGCTGCTGCCAGGATTGCGCCTCCAGTTTTTCCGACTGGCATCGTCCGAGTTTACACGCCAGAACCCGGCTTCGCGGTGATGGTTGACGGAGAGCCTGTTCGCGATGCTCAGGGCGAGTTCGTCACGACGCCTTGCGCGGTCACAGCAGAGCAGGGGGCTCGCTCGATCACAGTCTTTCGCGAAGGCGCATTTGACCTGTCTCGAGTTGTCGACGTCACGAAAGACAGTGAGATCACTCTGGAACCTTCGACCGACGGGAGCGGAGGCGGCGGTGATATCCTGAAAGCTCCTCACCTGAGTGCCGAAGTCGGAGTGCCCATCGCGCTGGCCAGCCTGAATTCAAGTCGACCCGAAACGGATCCGTATGTGACTCCCGATCGACTTTCCATCTGGTTTGTCGGTGATCGAGAAGATGGCCGAGGGCTCTTTGTGGCAACGCGGCAATCACCATTTCACGATTTTGATGAGCCGCGATTGGTCAGCCGCAGTGCCGACATGCCCGCAACGCCGAGCATCACAGATGACTCTCTTTACATCGTTTATGCAGTGCCGGAGAAAGCTCGGCTGATGGCTTTAGCTCGAGCCAACCCGCTGGCAGGATTCGACGGAAAAGACGCGCTGCGTCACAGCAAGAGTCTGGTTCCCAACTGGACCTCGTCACAAATACTTGGCGACGGATTGCGTCTGTATTGGGTGGAAGAAAACCCTGATGGCGAAGTCCGCACACTGACTTCCAGCCGCCAACGACGAACCGATGTGTTTGGGAAAACACTGAAGGTCAAACTCGCCGGCATCCACCCTTGCATGTCACGAGACGGTTTGCGGCAGTACACCTTTGACGGCAAAACACTGACTCGCTACCGCCGAAGCGGCACGTCAAAAGCGTTCGTCGACGACGGTGTCATCGCAGAGCTGGACCTGCCTGGCTACACCCACAGCAAGTCGCTTCGACAGTTCTTCGTCAGCAGCGACGAGCAGTGGCTGTTTTATTCGGACGATCCAAAGTCCAGCGGCGACTTGTTTATGACCAGAATTGCCGCCGGCCCACAATGGGGCGTCGTCCCGCGTGGCAAGTCGATCCCGCCTAAACGCGTAGTCGTAGTGGCGACGACGGAACCCGATCCAAACGAGATGATCGTTCCCGAAAAGCCAAAGCCTAAACCTGTCGATCCTCGCTCGCTTCCTTTGCCATACACATCGCATTGGAAAGTTTTCACCGCATTGCTGAACGATCGAAAGTACGACGAAGCCGAAGGTCTTTTGCGGAACGCGAAGTCGAATCCCGATATGCAATCGTTCTCTGAGCAGCTTGCGTGGGACGAGGAAGATTTTCAGACAATCCGTGATTTCTGGCGTGACGTGGAAAAGACCGCTTCGGAAATCAAAGCCGGAGAAGCTGTTCGAATTGGAACCCTTCGTCTGGAAGTTACCGGTTTCGAAAACGGCGAACTGATTGGCAAACGCGGCGACACCGAAATCCGCCGTAAGCTGAAGGAGCTTGCTTCGACAGAGCTATCCGGCATCTTTGACGCAGGTGTCGACAAAGAAGATGAGCAGACGCAGTATCAATATGGCGTTCTACTGGCGTACGACGTGCAAGCTCTCGAACGAGCACGCGATCAGCGGTTCGACCGCTGCGTGGATTTGGCGGCCACATTCAAAGAACGAATCACCAAGCGGAAACTTGCGCAGGCCCTCGCTGAATTAGACCGGACGAACTTCGGCAAGGGTGTCGGCTTTCTGAAAGAAACCAAAATCCTGGCTGCAGGAACGCCCGTCGCTACCGAAGCGCAAAAGTTGGAAGAAGAATTGTACGAGTACGTGAAGTGGCGAATGGTCGGGTCACGAAAGTGGAAAGTCGAAGGGAACTCCTACGAGGCAGACGGCGAACGAGCCAACGGATCGTTACTCACTTCACAAAAAGAATACCGCAACTTCGAGCTGAGTTTGGAATGGAAGACGCTCGACACTCTGACGGCTCAGGGCGGCGTCTTTTTCCATTATCCCGGCCGAGGTGAACTGGTCGACCTGGCTCACAAGATTCATCTTTCAAACGACTCAGGCGAAGGTGCCGACCAGTATTCTTCCGGGTCGCTCTTTGGCGAGGAAGGTCCCGACTCGAACGTTGTCAAACCATCTGGAGAATGGAACACGCTCGAAATCAAAGTCGTCGACAAGGAAGTAACGGTGAGAATCAACGGCCGAAAAGTGCTCGAAGCCGACGCATTCAAAGAAACCGTCCCCGAAAGTGGACTGGTCTGCCTTGACGGCTTCGCTGGCGGAATCACGTACCGCAAGATCCTCCTCAGCGAACTCCCTGATTAGCGTATCCAGCGCTGGACCCGACGTTTCGCTGTCATGCGCTACAGATCGGAGCGTTGATCAGGCGGCGTCTTCCGGCAGCGGCGGTTCGGCTGGGCCGGGAGGGTGATCGGACTTGAATTCGTAGTGCGCGATCTTTCCGTGGCCGACGGCGAAGAAGCCTGTCGAGTCGTCGTTCATCGCGAGCTGATGGACGTGCATCGGCGCTTTGTCCTGCTTGATCAGCTTGCCGGTTTCGACGCTGTAAAACGAAACGAAACCGCCGTGGTCTCCACCGGCGGCGAGCAGCCAGTTGCCGGACGGGTCGAATTCGATCTGCTCGACGAGGCCCTTCAGCTCGTTGTCTTCGATGACGTGGAGACTCTCACCCTTTTGCCAGTCGAATATCTCGACGCGCGACGGACCTCCGAGATGGTCGATGTTTCCGATCTTGCCGATACCGCCTGCGGCCAGCAGCTTGGAATCATGTGAAAACGCGACAGACCGGATGCCACCAATTGAGTGCCGTCTGGCGCGAGGATCCCAAGTATACATGCCGGGAGATTCCAGCTCGGCGGCCTTCTTTCCGGATGCGACTTCCCAGACGGCGATGTGTCCGACCTTGTCGGCTGTCGCCAGCCACTTGCCGTCGGGAGAAAACGCGCCCGCGTACAGCATCGACGGATAATGGTCTGGCGTTTCTTCTTTGTGATCCTTCAGCGTGTGCATCGTCTCGCCGGACTTTGCATCCCACAGCTTGCCGACCATATCGTCAGCGACGCTGGCGACGATGCTTCCGTCCGGGCTGGCGGTCACGTTGCGAATCCATCGTTCGTGAGCCTTGACCGTGCGTGTCGGCTTTTTCGATTCTGAGTCCCACCAGATCAGGTTGCCATCGTAGCTTCCTGAAACCAGTTGCGTCTGGTTTTGCACGATGCCGGTGACGTAACTTTGGTGGCCTTCCGCCTCGAACGCGGCGGGTTCGGGCTTCTCAGCGAGAGCGTCGACTTCGTAGACCTTGAAATCAGAATTTCCGAAGAACAATTTGCCAGAACCTGATTCGCGAGCAACGCAGAACGCGATACCGCTGATGCCGAAATCTTTGACGCGTTTCAGTTTTTCAGGATCAGACCAGGTCATGACGTTGCCTCAAAGTTAGACGTCGACAGAACGTTCTTGAGAAAAGTTTTGAACAGGAGTAAGCAGAGAGATCAGAGCCATGAATCGATTGTCGCCTCTGTTTACTCTGCTTTCTCTTGTCGAAAAGTCATTCAGAATTACGCCAGAACTTCTTTAATCGGTTTCGCTCCGAAGTCTGACAGTGGAATCGGGCGAGAGCCGATCATGTATTCTTTTTCGTGATCGATGCCGAGTGCTTCGAGGATGGTTGCGAAGACTTCAGCAGCTCCGACTTCGCCATCGGCGACAGTGTTACCTTCCGGTTCCGTCTTGCCGTAGAACGAGCCGCCGCGGACTCCGCAACCTGACAGGCTGCAGCTCCAGGCGTTGGCGAAATGGTCACGCCCCAGGCTGGCGTTGATCTTTGGCGTTCGACCAAATTCTCCGAGCGTGACGACCAGCGTGTTTTCCAACAGGCCGCGTTCTTCCAGGTCGTCGAGCAGTGTGCTCATGGCGTGATCGAGGTCTGCACACAGTTCGCGGTGAGTTTCGAAGTTCTGGCCGTGACTGTCCCACCAGGCTCTCGCAACTTTGACGAACGGCGTACCCGCTTCGACCAGTCGGCGAGCGATCAAACACTGCTGAGCAAACTGGCGAGGGCCGTATTTCGCTCGGACGGATTCGGGTTCCTGCTCGATGTCAAACAGTTTCTCGCTGGACATCAAACCGTGAACGCGACTGTAAGCCGTCGTGTGACTGTTGATCTTTTCGCTGTGCCGCGCCTTGGTGAATCGCTTAGAGAGGAGATCGCGAAGCGCGGCTCGGTCTTTGTGGTCGACATCCGAAATTGCTTCCAGCCGTCGCATGTTGTCCGGGATTTGTTTATCGGAAAGAAACATCGGAGCGTAGCGGGCACCAAGAAATCCGCTCGTGCCTTTGCGTCGGCCTTCAGTCGACGTGTACATCGACACGTAGTCTGGCACCTGGCTGTCAGCTCGTCCGAGTTCTCGGGCAGCGATGGCTCCGATGTCCGGGTAGATCAGGCCGGGGTCTTTCACACGCCCGGTTTCCATCAGCGAAGCACCGCCGCCGTGATCACCGATCTTCGAATTGATCGAGCGGATGATCGCGGTGTGGTTCATCCGCTGAGCCATTTTCGGTAGCAGCTCGCTGATGTGAACGTCGTTGGCACTTGTCTTAATTTTGGAGTAAGGGCCGCCGGTTGACTGTCCGGGTTTCGGATCCCACGTCTCGAACTGGCTGGCACCTCCGGCCAGCCAGAGCAGGATCACGCTCTTCTGTTGGCGTTTGACCTGGCCGGCGAGGAGCGGATTCTTCAGCCCGTCGAGACGCGTCATGTCTGCGGCGAAGGTGCCTGCTGTTGCGGCTCCGGCTGCACCGAGGAACCCTCGACGCGACAAACCATGATCGGCCGATCCGCAAAAGATGCTTCCGGGTTGTGCCATGATCAACTCCTCTGCCTTTGTACTGATTTCTGCTGAAGTCGCGGATCTGAAAGAGTTCTTCAAATCTCTATTCGGGTGGCACTGGTTGCTCGCAACCAGTGTCGCGAAGCGACAAGAGGTAATTTCGGTTCGATGGTGTCGACCTCTTGCGGCTGCGCCGCACAGGTTGCGAGCAACCTATGCCACCCTTTGGTTGTTTGTCTGAAACCAAAACTAAGTCTGTTGGCATATTGGTTAGTGGTTGAAGCGAAGTTCCGGCCCCGTCAGAAGGGCCCAGACGACCTGCTTGATCGCTGCGGGGCTGTCTTCTCTTCGGGATTCCAGATACTCGATAATTGCTTTTCGTTCGTCGTCGGTTGGCTGTCGTGAATTCACCGCTTCGAAGGCTGCTGAAAGTGCTGCTTCCGGATCGTCCAGCTTCTTCAGGTGTCCGACGAGTCGGTCGCCGGAGTCCCTCAATAAATCGTTATCGATACGGTTGTTGTTGCTGAAGAAGAGCGCTTCGTCGACGGCGACCTGAAAGTTTTCGCCGGGAATTTCGAAGGCGTCATCCCAGTTGTTCGTTGCGTTCTCCAGGTTGGTGCGTTCTTTCTTCCAGTCTTCCGCTGGCTTCGTCAGCCACTGCTCCCAGTGAGGAGGGTTGCGAGTGGCGACCAGCAGCGACATTGCATACTGACGTGGCGACAACGGCCGTGGGATGGCCACGGCGAAGTAGTGAGGTGACGGTGGGGCGGCGGCCGAATTCCACTCACTGGATCGAGAGTAAATCCTGCTGAGGGCGATGCCGCGAATCAGCCGCTTGAGGTCATAGCCGTTTTCGACAGTGTCTCGCGCGAGCCAGTCGAGCAGCTCTGGATGGCTCGGTGAGTTTTCAGAGTGCAACTGGTCGGGCGGATCGACGATGCCGCGACCTGTCATGCGATGCCAGATTCGGTTCACGATGTTGCGTGCCAGGAAGGCGTCGTTGTCTTTGTGTGAGGCGGTTTCGACGAGTCGTTCTCGCGGACGAAACTCCGGGTAGGATACCTCGATTTTGTCGTCCTGCTGCAGCTTTTTGACGAGCGCGTCGTACTTCTTGCGGGAGTCGTCGTCCAGTTCCGGAGTGTCATCTTTGACGACGGACCCGTTCAGGAACATGAACTGAGCCTGCTTCTCGACGCCCGACGTCGTGGTGAACTTGACGTCGCCGTAGAACTTCTCGCCGAGGCTCTGCTTTTTCGTCAGGAACGTTCGGCTGAAGAACGACTGCATGCCGTAATAATGGTCCTGCTTCCAGTCTTCGACGAGCGGGTGATCGTGACACTTCGCACAGCTCACGTTGACGCCGAAGAAGAGGACCGCCGTGTCGTTCGTCAGGTCGTCGAGGCTCTTGGCTCGGTGCCTGACAAACTGCAACGCCGCCTTCTGGTACTCGTCGTTCTCGTCGCCAGCCAGCATGTCTCGAAACATGGTGTTCCACGGGCGGTTTTGCTCGGTCGCCCACAGCAGGTAATTGCGGAAGTCTTTGTCGTTGCGACGGTCAGGATACTCGAGCAGTACTTGCAGCTCGTTGCGGTGGTGATCGATGAAGTCGGGACTCGCCAGCAGTTTGTCGACAAGTTTAGCTCGTCGCGTGGCTGGATCGGCGGAAACGAAAGCGTGCAGTTCGGCCGTTGTTGGGATGCGTCCGGCAAGGTCGAGCGTCAAGCGGCGGATCAGAATGTGCTCGTCGATCTGCGACGCTGTTTGTACGTCGTTCGTTTTGATCAGGTCGTCGACGTAGTGGTCAATGACCGATTCCATCGGCTGGTCGGCCGGGAGCAAATCGGTAGCGTACAGCGAAACCTGTGCGCAGAGAAAAGTTGTAGCAACGGTGAGGCAGGCTCGGAACATGGCGACAGTCGAACCGGTAGGGAGTGAGACTGGCGAGGTTCTGCCCCGTTGTCAGACGGTCGCTGAGCGGGCCAAAACCGGTAGGAATCAACGCACCAAGCTATCAGGTTGCGGCTGATCCATCAATAACTCGTCATGCAACGAGCTTCACCGCCAGATTTGGCTCTACCGGAAGCAGTCTCTGCCTCAGCTCTACAGTCCGAAAACCCAGCCAACCGGATCGATTTCCTGTGTGCCCATCGAGCCGCCTCGCAGCCAGCCAAACGGGTCGATTGGCTGCAGCGGAGCACCGGCCAGGCCGTCACACGGACCGCGGTTGCAGGGGTCGCACGGGTTTCCACACGGATCGCAAGGCCCGCAACTCTTGCACGGCGTCGTGATCCTCGGCATGGAGAAGATCGGTCCAATACTGCCCGGACCTGCGAAAACCGGCTCGGCGAAGTGCGGCCGCACGGCGATGTTGTCGAACCCGATTTTCGGAATCAGGATGGTCTTCGCACACCCGCTTGAGCAGGCAACCATTCCCAGCAGGGCGAGTGTGATGACGGCTTTGTGTCGCACAGGTTCCTCTGCAGTTTTTCGGGAATGGCGTAGGGTGGGGACCGGCCACCGGATGATGATTGGTGGGCAGTGCCCACCCTACGAATGGATCGGATAGTCGCGTTCGATGTCTGGTGCCGGAAACGCCGGACGGGACGGATCGACCGACTGTGCGTCCGGATGTGCCAGGTACTCCGCCCGAAACGTTCGAACGGGCTGTAGCGGCAGTTCTCGACAGGAAAGATATTCCGGTCGTGGCAGGTTGAGAGCCGGCCGCGCGCGAGTTTGTCACTTCGTACTGGTTTTATCAGCCGGCTTGAGGACTCGCAGAATCATCGCCGCAGCATGAATCCAACACGGCCACGTAAAGTGCCCCAATTGCCTCACCGGAACAATCGGAGCACCCTTCAGGGGAAGCCCGCCACTTCGATGAACTCGCACCTCCGGGTTTTGCAACCTGGAGTGGAGTGTGACAATAATAGAAGCAGGAGCGGGGATAGCGGACCTACCAGTCCGCGAAGGTTTGCCCGGCATCCGGATTGATCGTTCGCGACGGAATTTCCTTCCAGTCGTGACAAGCGGAATTCGGAGCCCGGCAACGCTCGGTTCAACGTGAATCAATTCTCCTCGGCGATGGATCGCCACCGAGCCATGAACGGCTCGCACTTGTGAAACGAACTGCCGCGACGATCGAGCGTTTGCTCGGACGAAACGGCTGGCCGGCTGAGCCGGAACTTTCGCATCGATTGACCCGTCACCTGTGAGGAGACATCTAATGAAGAATCTGTTGGCAATGGTCGCTTTCTGTGCGGCCACAGCGTTGAGCCAGCAGGCGTTTGCGTCGGGGTATTGTGGAGCGGCCACATTTAACTGCTGCCCGACAGTCGCCTGTCAGCCAAGCTCGTGCTACACGACCTGCAAAATCGAACGGCAGACGTGTAAGAAGACTGTGTACGACACCGTTTGGGAACCCGAGGAAATCACTCGAACCCGAACTGTCTACGAAACCGCTTACGAAACCAAAGACGTCACCTGCTACAAGGTCGTCCGCGAAACGGCTTACCGCGAATGCGAGTACGAAGTTCGCCGACCGGTGACCGAGACTTCTTACCGCGAAGAGAAGTACACCGTCTGCAAACCCGTCTGGGAAACCGGCGAACGAGACTGCAGCTACACCGTTCGCAAACCCGTCTGGGAAAACGCCGAACGCGACTGCGTCAAAGTCAGTTGGAACAAGGTGATCGAAAAGGGCGAACGCGAATGTCGCCGCACCGTCTGCCGACCGGTTGACGAAGTCGTCGAACGCGAAGTCTGCCACACGGTCATGAAGCCAGTGACGACCTGCCGAACTGTCTGCGTCGATCAGGGATCGTGGGTCAACAAGCAGCACTGTCTGCCAGGCCTGCCGCTTCCGATTCTTTCGCTGCAGTGCAACCCGTGTTCGATTCTGCCAATTCCGCTGCCGGTTCTGGGAATGACCCAGACGCCGGGCCTCGCCTTCAACACGAAGAAGTGGTGCCCGAACATGGTGCAGCGACAGGTGCAGCACACGGTGATGGTTCCAGAAACCGTCACAAAGAAAGTTCAGTGCACCGTTCGTCGATACGAAACCGAAGTCGTCGTCACAAAAGTTCCGACTGAGACCTGCCGCTGGGTGAAGTCAGAAGTCGTCGAGAAAGTTCCTTACAAAGTCTGCAAGTGGGTTAACGAAACCGTCGTCAAGAAGGTTCCAACTCGCACTTGCCGAATCGTGCAGGAAGAAAAAGTTCGCAAGGTTCCCGTGACAAACTGCACGTGGGTTACGGAAACCAAAACTCGAAAGGTTCCTTACTGCGTCGAGAAGAAGGTTCCTTACACGGTCACTCAGAAGATCGCCCGCTGTGTGCCGAAGGAAGTTCCTTACACGGTCACCCGGATGAATTGCCGACGGGTCGCGCGCGAAGTCGAGTACGAAGTCTGCAAGGTCGTTCCGACAACTGTCTGTCCGACAATGGGCGGATGTGCGACTGGCAACTGCGGCACTTCAGACTGCCCGAACGGCAACTGTGCAGCGAAGCCGGCTGTCAAAGAAGAAGAAACGCTGAAGCCTGTTCCGGAAGAATCAGTTCCGGCAGAGCACAAAGCGTTGAAAGTTCCCGTCGAGCCACTGACTGAGAAAGCTCCTTCAACGGAGCCAGCAAAGCCAAGCCCGGCTGACGACGCTTCCAGCACGTAAGATCGCTGGAAAAAGCAGCTACGACCAACGCCTCGATCGTCGAAAGATGATCGAGGCGTTTTTTCGTTTCGTAGGGTGCGTCCTGACGCACCATGTTTTTGGAAGCTGCCGGTCGCAGATTGGTGCGTCAAGACGAACCCTGCAATCAAATTCTCGATCCGTCCCGAAGAGCGACGGCCCCAGGTTTCCGGTCATCTCGCACGCCCCTCGGTGCCGATAGTAACGATTGAGTGGATTGCGCCGGGTGTTCGGCGTGCGCCCACGCTCTCGATTAACGGTCCAGATGCAGCAAGAGGCGACTGGAAATGTACGAATCCTACTGGGGTCTGTCGGCTTCTCCTTTCTCGAACCGGCTTAGCACGAAGTGGTTCCACGAAAGCGGGATCCACGAAGAAGCTCTAGCCCGCCTGTTCTATCTGATCGAGCAGAAACGCGGATTCGGACTGCTCAGCGGCTCTGACGGAACCGGTAAGTCGCTGACGCTGAAGGTTTTATGCGAGCAGGTGAAGCGTTCGCAGCGGCACGTCGCTTACACAAATCTGCTCGGCGTGGACGCGCACGAGATGCTCTGGAATCTCGCCCTGTCGCTCGGTCTTGCACCCAGTGAATCGGAATCCCGCTGGAATCTCTGGCGGAAAATCACCGACCAGATGCACTCTCTGCAGATGACCCAGACGCAGACGATCTTCGTGTTCGACCACCTCGAACGCGCCGACTCAACCTGCCTGACGCTACTCGAACGTCTGTTCTGCACGGCGGAAGAAGCGTCCGGCCTTTCAACATTCATTACGTCCGTTCGGTCGAAAGAGTTGCCACGACTAAGCGGCATTCTCAGCGAACTCGCCGATCTGCGAGTCGAACTCGCCCCGTTCCAGCTCGACGAAACCGACGAGTTCATCACCGACATGCTGAAACAGGCCGGCAGCGACCGCGAGATCTTCACTAACGACGCCACGCTGCAGATTCACGCCCACACTCAGGGATGCCCGCGCCTGATCAATCGACTGTGTGAGCTATCAATGATCGCCGGCATGGCGGCAGACAAAGACAAAATCGACGGAGCATTGGTCAACTCGGTGTCGTCCAGCCTGGTCACAAAGCTCGACAGATCAAACCAGATCGTCGAATACCACGAACTGGTCTGAGTCTGCGAAGGGTGGGCACTGCCCACCAGGTTGGTCGTTTAGCCGTAGCGAATCATTCCTGCCGGAACGCAAACAGCGACGAGTGCGTCCGCACGTATATCGTCCCATCGACGATCGCGGGGGTGGCATAAACTTCGTCTTGCATATCGTTGACCGCCAGAATCTCTGGATCCGGCCCGAGCGACAACACGCTGATCTGTCCGGCGCCCGCTGTCGTGAACAGCTTCCCGTCGGCGATCAACGGCGAGGCGTAATGAGTGCCTCGGCCGCGCGTCCGCATTCGATAGACGCGTTCTCCCGTCTTCAGAGCCAGGCACGACATGATGCCGCCATTCTTCACGAAGTAAACGTGCTCACCGTGGACCAGCGGCGAAGGCACTTCGGGGATTCCATCGTCGGAAAGCCTTCGAATTCGACCAGCTTCCGGTTCACCTTCGCTGTTGATGTCGATAGCAAGTAGCCCGTGTTTCTCGAGCGACGCGCGTCGAGCGTCGCTTGCAGCCTTCGCTTTGTCCCATTCTTCCTGATCGACCTGTCCGTCTTTGTTCCGGTCGACCATGTTCAACCGCAGCGGATAACCATTCTTAGGAGCTTCCGTTCCTTCGGAGCGATGAAAGATCATCAGTCGAGGAAATTCTTTCCCGGCAATGACGCCGTCTTTATTTTTGTCACGATCTTCGAGCAGCTTCTCAAACGTCGACAGCGCCGGAATCTGTGACGCTTCACCAGTTTGGTGCCAGGTCGCAACGATCACTTCGTCGCCGGCGACTACTGGCGTACTCGTTGCAGTGGTCGAGCAACCCGTCTTCCAGATCTGTTTTCCGGTCGCAATCTCAACCGCCTGAACGGCTCGAGCAGAATGCACAATCAGCTTGTCGCTGGCGACAATCGGGGTCGATGTGCTGGCCATGTCGGGGCCGAAGCGTTCCTTCTGTTTGACCTTCCAGATTTCTTTGCCCGAGCGTTTATCAACGGCCAGCAGAAAGTGGTCGACATAGTTGCCTCGATAGAGGATGACCTTGTCGCCAACGATGATCGGCGATGTCGCATTCCCACCGAAAGATCGGGCGAGCTTCATCTTCACATCCCACTGTTTCGTTCCAGCTATGTCGAAACAGATCAATCCGTACGAACCGAAGTAAGCAACGATGCGTTCGCCATCGCAAGCCGGAGTGCTGCTGGCGGGATTGAACGACGGATGCCCTTTTTCGATGCCATCGGTCGGGACATCCTGCTGCCATCGTGTTTTGCCATTCGCTCGGTCAAGACAGACAACGGCCAGCTTTTTCTGCTTCTCGTCATACGTCGTCAGAAAGATGGATTCGCCAACGATGCAGGGTGAGCTATGCCCGACCCCCATTGGAACTCGCCATAGTTCGTTTTTGCCAGGACCAAACTCAACGGGCGGCGCGGGGCCGGTGGCGATGCCAGACGAATTCACTCCGCGAAACTGAGGCCAGTCTGCGCGAACCGTTCCATCAAACACGTTCGCAATCAATGAGAAAACAATCGAAGCCCAAAGTGCAGATTTCATGAGAATCCATTCGTCTGTGCGTTCAGAAAAGCGGCGACACGACGACCTTGCAATGCGTATCGGGGCGGGAAGGTGGGCCACGAATCTGCTTTCGCCAAACCTGCGCGGTCTCGCAGATGTCGTTTGCCGACTGCAAACCACGCAGATTGTTTACCCGCTATTCTTCTTTTTCGTTCTTTGTCTGCTCAACGTGATCACGCAGCAGTTTCGCCATCTTCGGTCGCTCGCGTTCGATCCGCTCAAGGTCGAATTTCAACTCAGGAACGATATTGTCGATACCTGTGTAAAGGGCTGCCAACTGCTTCGTCCATGGGCTCGACACTGCGCCGATCGGCGTTTCTCCGCGACCGTTTTTGGTTAACGGAGATGCTCCCTTCTCGAGTAGCAGCTGCACCATTTCCCGGCGACACATGAAAGCCGCCACGAGCAAAGGTGTGTTGCCGTCGCGGTTGGTGGTCTCGACGTTCGCCCCTCGTCGGATGAGCAACTTCGCGATGTCGATCTTGTCATGAAATGCCGCAGTGCTGAGCGCCGTTGAGCCGCTGGAAGGTTGCCGTTCGTTGATGCGCCGCCCGGTTCGATTCAGAATTCGTTTGACGTGTTCCAGGTCGCCGTTCGCAATGGCCTCTGCCATAACTTCTCGGACGTCACGGTGTGCTCGGTCTGCCTGACGCTTCAACTCAGCGGCGGCTTCGGCATCCTTCGTGACATGAAAGATGAAGTCGTTGCTGAAGAGCCCGTCCGGATTCTGAAGCTGCAGCAGGTGCATGCCGACTGGCGGCAGCGATGCCAGCGCGATTTCAACGTTCTCGGAGTCTTCGAGGTCTACGTTCCCAGTGACTCGCCGCCCGTCGACGACCACGAAAGCATCTTTGTGAATATGTCGCCCGCTGACTTTCATGCGGTCGTTGCCGTCGTACAGCGTTGGGAATTGCTGGCGTCCTCGCTGACGTTCGATCGGCCCGCGAGTCCAGATCGCCGGTTGCGGATGATCGACGTCTGCGTTCGAACCATGTCTCGCAGTGAACGTGCCGACGAATTGTCCATTCGTCGCCAGAGCGAACAGTTCTTCGCGGGTGAATGCTCGACCGTCGTCGCCGCTACTGACGTAGGTACTGTCGTCGAGTTTGGAATCGAACCGAAGTGTCACGGGCTGAGAGGCGGGATCGTCGATCAGGACTCCGTCACCTTCGAGGATGATGGCGGCTTCGGATGCCGAAAGTTCCAGAGCATTCAGCAGGTCACGTGAAAGTTGGTCGGTCGCGGATGCGGAGTTCAGTGTCAGCTGCCGACCGAGTGAGCCCGAGAATCCAGTGCTACCTTCCAGAACCATCTCCCACACTGGGGCGAACCGTCTTCGGCCCGCCCACGAAAACTGCCAGACGTTGCGTTCGGGAATACCCTGTTCCGCAACTCGTGCGTAAAAATCGAAGTCGATAATGTTCAGCCGACCTTGTGGCAGAATCAGAAATCGGTCGTAAGCACCTCGCCAGGTCGGAGCGTCCATGCCTGTGCCGGGAGTATTCGTGCTGACCAGGAACGGCAAGCGATGGCAGTTGCCGCAAACGTTCGGTCGGACTTTGTCATCCAGATCGCCGTCGATATGAAACAGTTTGAATCCCTGTTCCGCTCGATCTGAAACGACGTTGTCATAGGCTCGTCGCTGAGCGGGCGGATACGGAACGCTGAGCAGGAACGTCGCCATGTCGTCTCGTTGAGCGGCCGTTAACGCTCCGGCTTTTCCCTCGTCGTTCATGGATTCGTCGCCGACCATCATCATCGTCGCAGCCAGTCCGCCGTCGATCAGATGCCGGGTGCTGGTTGTGGGAACTCCGACCTGGCTGTTGGGTGGATCCGAACCGTGAATGTTGCCGCTGTTGTTTCCGCCGTACGGGTCGCCAGGAATTCCGTCCCAGTGATACGGCTCGGTGTCGCGCAAACCGCGGATTGGCATCGTCGAGCGAGGCATGATCTGATCGCCGCCGGTCACGATCGGCGTTTTCAGAACCCAGAGTAGTTGATCCGTGTGGCCATCAGGATGACAGCTCGCGCAGGAGTAAGTTTGCGTCGTCGATGCAGCCGCCGTGTTAAACGCAATGCGTCCTCGCTTCACCGTCGGATGCGTCGGGTCTTCCAGCGTGACGGTTTCTTGAACCTGAAGGTTGGACGGATCAGAAACGTCGACCAGCGAAACGGTATTCGCGACCGCATTCAGCACCCACGCTCGCGTTGTTCTACCGTTCTTAGAATTCTCAAGAGCGATGCCTCGCGGAACGGCGCCGACATCCACCCGCCCGAGAATTTCGCCGCTCGCCGCGTCGATCGTAAACAGTTTGTCCGAACCCGCTGCCGTCGTAATTAGGGTCGAATCATCGCCACTGATTTCAATCGCAAACGGAGTCGCCAGTGCCTGGCCATTTGCCGGATGTTGGGGGGGCAGTGGCTCAAGATTGATGAATTCCGGCTTGCCTGCAGAGCTACCGTCAAAATCGACCTTCGTGATTTGATTCAGAAAGGCTCGATTCTCCAGTTCCTTCAGGCCGTGTTTCTTCGAGCCGGATCGCCCGTTGGCATCGTTGCGAGCATCCGCCTGTGCGATGAACACTCGGCCTTTGGAATCAACCGTCAGTCCATAAAGCAGAGTGCCCAGCGTGTCGACAGTTTCCACCAGTTCGTCGGTCTTTGTGTCGAAGACGTAGAGGTCTCGATCAGGCACTC
Source organism: uncultured Planctomycetaceae bacterium (assembly GCA_943787265.1). Classification (GTDB taxonomy): domain Bacteria; phylum Planctomycetota; class Planctomycetia; order Planctomycetales; family Planctomycetaceae; genus JABMPE01. The sequence continues at coordinate 57,752 of CALSLT010000019.1, forward strand.
GCGGATGTTTGACGATGTCGACAACGTGCCCCAGCGAAAGGATATTGTTATGCAGAACTGAGTGCTCCCACGCGTTAAACGTCACGAGGTCGCCATCGATCTTGTTGCCACCAGAGAGTTGCGTTTTGTTATTCGACTCAAACGGAATGACGTAAAGTCGTTCGTTTCGGACGACGATCGCTCGCGGATCCTGAGCAGTGATCGTCAGACGCTTTGTCACTTTTCGAGTGGCTACATCAACGACCGCTATCTGGTTCTCCGAAGAAAGCGCGACGTACGCTTTTTCGTCGCTGGCAAACGCGATCCCCACTGGTTCGTCAAAACGAGTCGACTTTGCCTTGCGGTCAAACTCCTGAACCGTGGCCACAACATTCAAATAGGTTGGGCTGGAGGGATCGTTGTCGATCACGCTGACCGAATCGGAAACGTGATTCGAAACCCAGACTTCTTTGCCGTCGGGCCGCAAGGCGATTCCGACCGGATCGATACCGACGTTGACTCGGGCAACGATCTTCCGCGTGCCGGTGTTTATGACGTCAACGGTGTCGGACGGTGTATTAACAACAAAGACAAGGCCGTCACGGACTGCAATGGGCGATGCGTGAGGACTGACGAATGTTGGATGTCCAACTGCCACGGGTGAGCGAGGTTGAGTGTCCGGTTTCGCAGCCGAGACCGGGCTCACAAACAGAGCGATGGTCGCACAGATAAAGAAGAAGTATTTCATAGACAGTGTCCTTGCCGTTGAACGCCCCGAAATTTGTAACGCCGTAACATGTTCAGACGCTGATATTCGAGATCAATCCCGTGTTGCAAACTTCAGCGACATTGCCTGTCCTTGAAATCTGCTTTCCTGTCTTCCAAATACTGCCGACGCCCCAACAGTGGAACGTCGGCAGCAGGCATGAAACAAGACCGTTTCCCGCAGGAAATCGTGGACACGTTTTCTGGGCGTTGTGCCTTAGATTCCCACGACTTCTCGCCAGGTCTTTGCCATCAGAGCGTGGCCGGCAAGCGATGGGTGGACGCCGTCTCCTGCCCAGTAGTTGGGAGTTGTTCCGGCAGCGATGGCTTCGTCGAACATTGTCTGGAACGGAACCCACAACGTACCAGCCGCTTTGGCGACTTCTTTGGCGACGGCTCGCCGCTGGTCGAATTCCGGGAACCATTCGTCTTTGACGGCTCCGCAGCGTAGAGCGAACGGCTCGCAGACCACGATCGTTGTTTCGGGGAGAGCCTCTTTCGTTTGCTCGAGCAGTGCAGTGAAGCCGGTGCCGTAATCTTCGACCGTGCCGTCATAGCGTCCTGCGAATTTGTGCCAGATGTCGTTCACCCCGACGAGGATGCTCAGCACGGCTGGCTTCAGATCAAGCGTGTCTTTCTGCCAGCGTTTCTGCAGGTCGGGAACTTTGTGGCCGCTGATTCCTCGGTTGTAGACTTTCAGTCCGAGCTTCGCATGATCCTGCAGCACCCCACCTGCCACCAGGAATGGATAGCCATTACCAAGTCCGCCGGGATGGTTCGCCTGAGCTTCCGTCCTGCGGTCGCGACGGGCATCGGTGATCGAGTCACCCTGAAACAGGACGACGTCACCTTCTTTGATTTTGAGATTTGACGAGGCCGCCATGCTGCTGCGCGAGGTGGAGCTCAAAGTCGCGGCGGCTCCAGCCGCGATGGCAGATGTCTGAAGCAGTTGTCGTCGATTGATTTGATTCGGTTTCATATTGAGGCCTGATAGAAAAAATGAGGCAAGGTGATTATCAAGAAACGGTTCAGCCGATCGCTGAAATCACCAGTCACGATAGCAGAACAAATCGTGAAAGTATCCCGGTCAGGCTTGATCAGGTAGCCTGTCGGCGGCTCAGTTCGGACAACTTCTGTCAGAGTCGGAATGCAGTCGGCAATGTCACAAAACCGGAATCACTTTCATGACTCAACGACGACAATGGTTGCTCGCTCTTTCTTTCGTCGCCAGCTTCGTCGCGGCGGCAGTTTGCTCGATGGGTGTGTGCTCAGCGGATGATTGGCCGATGTGGCGGAGCGATGCCGGGCGGACCGGAGTGACGACGGAATCTCTTCCTGAAAACCTGGAATTGAAGTGGGTGCGAAAGCTGCCGGCGATTGAGCCGGCGTTTCACAGCCCGCGGTTGCAGTTTGACTCAGGCTACGAACCCGTGGTCGCAGATGGCCAAGTGCTGATTGGCTCGTCCCGCGTTGATTCCGTGACGGCGTTTGACGCTGAGACTGGAAAAGAACTTTGGGTTTATCGCACGAACGGTCCTGTGAGATTTGCTCCGGCCGTGTGGGAAGAATCGGTTTGCTTCGGATCGGACGATGGTTGTCTTTACTGCGTCGAGCTGTCGACAGGCAAACTTCAATGGAAGCATCGAGCGACGCCGAACGATCGGAAGTTGCTCGGCAATCGACGCTTGATTTCCGTCTGGCCCGTCCGAGGTGGCCCGGTTGTTGCCGATGGGCAAGTTTACTTTGCGGCGGGTGTGTGGCCGTTTGAAGGTGTCTTCGTTCTGGCGATGGATATCGCAACGGGCGAAGTAATCTGGCGAAACGAACGACTCGGCTACATGTTCGGCCAGCAGCCGCACGACACTCAGGCTATCGGCGGGCTGGCTCCTCAGGGGTATCTCGTCGTCAACGAAGATGAAATCATCGTCCCATGTTCAACCGCTTACCCCGCCCGATTGAATCGCGAAACGGGGAAGCTGATCGATTTCAAACTGCCCTCTCCCGGGCGTGTACCTGGTGGCTGGTTTGCGGCCCTTGATCCTGAGTCTGCGAAAGCGATTCGGCGAGGCAAGCTGACATTCGACGACGTTGTGAATCAGCAATTGCACGAAGACACGATCCGCAAAGGCGAAGGTGAAACGGGAACCAGCAGAACGATTCATCCTGGCGACCGATCGTTGAAATTCGATGACGCAATTTCCGAGTTAAAGCTCAAGGGGATCGAGGGGCAGGTCCACTCGATGATCGTGGCCGATGCGAAACTGTTCGTGTCGACGCAGGCCGGAAGCATTTACTGTTTTGCCAAATCCGGAACAACGCCCGCAAACGTGACGATCTGGAACGAGCCCGCAGCGCCATTGCCGACGAGTCCGCAGAGTAGAAAGCTGGCAGCAAGTCTCGTCGCCGAAGCGGCCAGTCCTCACGGAGTTGCGGTGGTTCTCGGTCTGAACGACGGAGATCTCTTTCGAGCGTTGCTCCGAGAATCAAACTACCACGTGATCGCCATCGACGATGACGCCGATCGAGTTGCTCAGCTGCGGAAGCAGCTTCAATCGACCGGAATGTACGGTGTGCGAGCAGCGGTTCTGCAGGGTGATCCGAGAACGATTTCGTTGCCTCAGTATCTCGCAACGCTGATTACGACTGAGATGCCTGCCGGGCTTCAGGACGTTTCACCAAATGTGTTGCAGTCGCTGCGGCCGTTCGGTGGAGTCGCCGCCCTGGGAAGCAAACCGGGCAGCCAGCTCGTGTCGAAGGAGGCTTTGCAGTCTCAGAAGCCTGGACGATTTCTGGCTGCCGAACTGGATGGCAACGTTCTGGTTCGCCGAATCGGAGCATTACCCGGCACAGCCGATTACCGAGGCAATTACGCCCATTGCGAGGACACACTCGTTCGGTTTCCGTTGGGAGTTCTCTGGTTTGACGACACGCTGGCTCACTTCAAAAGGTCGCCGCAGCCGCTCTTCAAAAACGGCGTCATGGTGTCCCGGCCGAAGGACTGGCACGCGCCGAGGATCAAAGGCGACTGGTCTGTCGACTACCCGCTGATGCGGCCGGTTCTGTCCGACATTTACACGGGCCGCGTTTTCGACGAGAGCGAAGAAGCGGCACTGCGAAAGTCGTTACCGCCTCTGGACCTCAAAACTCCTCAGAAAAGCTACTACCACGCGCCGGACCAGAAGACGGCACTGCTTCCTAACCCGCCCGATCCGATTCTCGCCGGCGAACGAGTTAACCCACTGACTGGTCTGAAAGAGCCGCGAATCTTCCCAAAAACGTATGGCTGCGACGGCGGAGTGGACTACGGAATGTTCTACACACTCCGCAGCGGTACGGCAGCGTTCTACGACAAGACATTGGAAAGCGGCACGGTCTTCATTAGCGGTCCACGCAGCGGCTGCACAAACAGCATCATCCCATCGGGCGGACTGTTAAACGTTCCGTACTTCTACGAAGGCTGCACCTGCAGTTACCCGCTGCCGACTGCGCTCTCGATGGTGGCCATGCCCGAAGCTCACGAGCAGTGGTCATCCTGGGGCAACGAAGCGGTCAAGCCAGGATCGATCGAACGCATCGGCCTGAACTTCGGAGCCCCCGGCGATCGCAAAACCCGAGACGGAACGCTCTGGCTGGACTACCCGTCCATCGGCGGACCGTCCCCTCAGATCAAAGTCACCACCAAACCAGCGAATCCAACGTTCCGCTACCGGCACAGCAACTGGTTGAAGGGAGACGAAGCCTGGCCGTGGGTCGCCGCGTCGGCCGTCAACGGCCTTGAAGAACTGATCCTTCACGACCTGAAACCTGGCAACTACACCGTGAAGCTTTACTTCACAGAACTCGACAGCGTTGCTCCCGGCAACCGAGTTCAGACGATCTACGTTCAAGGCAAGGCCGTGCTGACTGACTTTGACATCCGCTCAAAATCAAAAGCAACGATGACTGGAATCGTGCGGCAGTTTACCGACATCACTATAGACGGCACATTAACGCTTAACCTGCGAGCAAAACGGGGCAAGTCGCTGATCAGCGGTATGGAGGTCGTCAAGCAGCTTTGACCTGTAATCTCGTTGACGGCGACAGACAATGGATGGCAACTGAGCATTCTCAATCGTTTGAAGTGAGAGTCCGTATCGCGAGGCCATTGTCGCGGAAATGGGTTACTGCGATTTCGCTCCGCTGTGTCACTACGGTGTCATCGCGATTGAGGGCGATGAGTCGGTTCAGGTACCAGCTAGCTGCGGACCAGTCGCCGGTCTTCTCGGCGAAGGTCAGTGTCAAGTTTGTGATTCACTTCGGCGTCTTTTCAACGATCCAGGTCACCACGGACGGACAGCCGAAATCGGCCCAAGTTAATACCATCCTCACGCGACGAGTGCTTGAGACGTAGCACGAGGCGGTCGTTAGTCTCCGGCTTAATCGGATTCCGAAACTGGAACACTGCCGAGTGGTCCTGGCCGATTTGTCCCCACACATGCCAGATCGTATAAAGGTCGTTGTCAAGAACATGCATAATTGGTTCACCAGTCCAATGATAACTGTCCGCTGCACTTCCAATTGCGATTGTGGTTTCGATCGAATCGGCACCGGAGTGTAAATGGGCTGTGAACTCCGAAAGTTGGAAGTTACCGGTAACATGCCGCCCAGGGCCGTTTTCGGGCAGGCTCGGATCGGCGAGCACTTCCAGCCTGATGGCTGCCACGGACGAAGGCAACTGGTCAAGAACCAACGTGTAAACATCGGCGTCAGCATTCGTGCCCGACGCAAGAATCGAACCGTCCTTTTGTAGAGTCAGCAATGCTCCTCCAGCGGACTTCATTGTGTCCGGTTTCATGACCGTCCAGTTTGTTCCATTTCGCAGCAATTGCTCCGTCACCGCTGTGGGTCTGGGAACGCTAAACTCGGGCTCCCTCTGCCACACAGCATCCCAGACCTTCAGAGTTCCTTCGTCCGAAAGTGCAGCCAAACGCTCACCATCCCGATGCCACGCCACAGCACGTACTTCGCCGTCCAAAGTTAACGCCGTTGACGTTTCTCCAGTCGTCGTATCCCACACTCTGGCCGTCCCGTCGCCGCTGCCAGACGCAAGGCGGTTTTCTGCGGGGTGCCAGGCGACAGACAACACAGGAAACGTGTGACCACGCAATGTCTGAAACTCCATTGTCTGAAGATTCAGAATCCTGACTGAGTGGTCCATGCACCCCGCCGCAAGACGATCCCCCGGTGGATTCCAGCAAACAGCATGGACGGTCTCGGTCCCGACCGGCACGACGATGTCGGACACTGTCGCCTCATCTGCGTTCCAAATGTATACGTGACCGTAGGTCGTACCGACCGCAAGCTGGCTGCCGTCGTTGCTCCACGCTGCTGTCCGCGGTTCAAACTCCAAGTTCATTAACTTTGTCGGTGGCGATTCACTTTCGGGACTCCACTCGTAGACCACTGTCGAGCCCAATTTCGATCCGAACGGATGACCAACGATGGTCACGCTATTGTTCTCGGGAGACCATGTCAGACAATTTATCACGAAATCACGTCCCTGCGGATCTGGATTCGCGAGTGTCCTGATGATTGAGTTTTCTGCGGCGCTCCAGATCGCAATTTGCGATTGGTCATTGAACGCTGCAAGTGTGCCATCGGGACTCCAACAGACCGCCTCGCCACGAATCGCTCTTCCCGGATCCCAGGACGAGCCGCTCCAGAATTTCACGCCGCCGCCCGTCGATGTCGCCACCACCGGTTCCACCGGATTCCACGCGACGGAGCTTCCGCTATTGGTGCGATGGTCGGCCAGTCCTGCAGTGAACTGCGTCACAGCGGAGCGATTCGAATCCCAGAGTTTGACGAAGCCGTCCTCGCTCGCGGATGCGATGCGAGTTCCGTCGGGGCTCCACTTGGCTTCATGAACGGCATGGCTGTGGCCACGCAGAGTATCGAGTTGCTGCCCGGCTTCCGGGTTCCATATTCGAATCGTATAATCCCAACTGGTAGAGATCAGCCTGCCGTCCGTCTGCCATGCAAGGTCGGTTACGAGCCCGTTGTGTCCCAACAGTTCCTTGTCGCGAGTTCCTGTTCTGGCATTCCAGATCTCGATCACTCCTGCATCATTACCGGTTGCGATCAACTCGCCTGATGGGTCCCAGGTAACACTATGTATATAGCTGTCCTGTCCCGTTAGCGTCCTGGTCAAACTGCAGGGTAAACGCAAACTAAATGGGTTTGATAGCAAGGACTTGCATCAGGTAGTCGACGTTCCATCCGGCCATTCGTCGTCTCATGGCGATGCTTTCCTTGTCGTTCTGCTGCTTCAGGAGGCTGATCGCGAAACGTTTCAACCATGCCAGGTTGTCGGCGGCAAAGCGGTCACGGACTCGACTGTCATCCTCTCGAAACGTCACGTCCAGGCACCAGTGCAGACTGTTTTCGATTCCCCAGTGACCACGACCTGCTGCTGCGAAACGACGTACTCCCAAGCTCAGCGACGAGATAAAGAAGCGAATGTCAGTGGTTTCTTTTCCGCCTTGTAGACTCGTTCGAACGGCCACGCCAATCGTCTTCAACTCCTTCCACAGTGACGCACCAGGCAGCGTCTTTGGGACGGGCAGATGGAAGTACTCCACCGTGTCTTCGCGACCGTGACCTTTCGTCGTTTCTACATACCGCTCAACGGTGGTTGTGGAAAAGTCGTTTTCCATTTGCTCGATCACCCAGTCCATCGCCCCCTGATACAGCGTGCCCTGGTTTCCTTTCAGAGCCAGCAGGTAGTCTCCACCTTTGTCAACAATCTTTGCGGCAATGTTCTTCTGGCAGCCCGCCGCATCGATGGTCACGATCGCGTTGTTCAGCTCGATTTGATCAATCAGCTCGGGAATCGCCGTGATTTCGTTGGATTTCTCCTCGGTCGCCAACTGTCCCAGACTGATTCCTCGCTGCACGGACCAGGCGCTCACAAGAAACAACGGTCCGAGACTTTTTTTCCGGTCATGCGAACGCCGCAAAGCTTTACCATCAATCGCGATCACCTCATCAGTGAGGCCACCAGCGTCCCGTTGACGCAAACTTGCAATCCATTGCTCGAAGCATGCTTGAAAGGCGGCTGGCCGCAGCGCCGCCAGCAGTCGGCCAATCGTGTCGTGAGACGGGATGCCGTGGGGAAGTTCGAGGTACTTCTTCAACCACGCCGCGTGCGCCCGCGCCCACACTCCAATCGCTTTCGGACCATCCGCGCCTGCGAGCACTCCGCACACGCTGATGACAATCAGGTCTGACAGCAGATGGTGCCGATTGATCGAGCTGCGAGGATCCTCCAGATCATCGAAATACTCCAGAATCGAAACAGCATCGTCGTGTGTTACTACCTGCATTGATGGCTCTCCATAACCGGTCGACAGTCTCGTCTCGGAAAGCACATCAGTAGTAGAATTCACGCACGAGCGCAAGTCGACCTGCCTTTTGCAGACCCCCCTGAAGTGCGCGTCGGCCCTGGGTCAAACTGGCACTTGCAACGTCCGGCACATTCCAGAGCTGGACATCGCCCCCAACTCCGCATGCGAGCAATTCACTTTTGGGATTGAACTGCAGATTGATTCCTTGAGCTTCCGAAAAGAATCTCGGCTCTTTCTGCATTTCAGGTTCCCAAAGTACGATTCCTTCGCGTTCGACGAGAGCAGCGAGGATTCTGTTGTCGCGACTCCATGACAACGAAGTTACCTGCCGTTTCTGTGCCGGCAGCGACGTGTTCGAGGCTTCCCCCAGCGGATCATCCCAGACAATGACCATCCCGTCATAACTGGCGCTTGCCAGTCGGTCTCCCATACGGTCCCACTGCACGGCCATCACCAAGTGATCGTGGCCCTGAAGCTGGCGGATGGTCGCACCAGTGGTGACGTCGTAGATCGTGACGGCTGCCAGCGTGCCCACCGCGACGTGGTTTCTATCGGGACTCCAGTCAACGCAAAAGCCCGGACCAGACAGCTCGATGCTCTGTAAGGCGCGGTGAGTCTGTGCAGACAGAAAACGCCACTCCCAGCCACGCAGATCAGCTCGAGCCGGCTCCGGCAACCAGTTCTCCAACTGATCACGGATGAGGCCGATCGCACCATCGGACTCCGCCGATAACCCGGACGATGTCATTTGAGCGTAGTAAAGCTGCCGCCGATTAATCTCAGCCTGCGCTTCGGTTGCCTGCTTCTCAACCTGAACCTGCGTCAGGAGATCTTCAGCCTCCCGTTTCCGAATGGTCGCCCTGCTTGCGCTTTCATTCGCTCGTATTCGTTGCAGTTCAGCTTCCGCAGCCTTCAGGTCAGCCCGGTCTTTCTCTGTCTCGGCAGTGGCAAGTGCCAATTCCGCATGCGAACGTGCGGAGTTAATCCAGACAAATGCAATGACGACGGTCACGGCGACGGTCGCAATCAACCCGTACGAAATCTGCTGAATGCGTTTGAGTCGCCTGGCTTGCTCTTCGTCGAGCCGCCGTTTTTCGGCAACCTCTCCGAATAGTTCGAGCTGTAGTTCCTGATGAGCTGGGTCGTTAATGTCCAGCACGGACCCACATAGATCGTGTTCGCCCTTCGCCAGCGCGCTCTCGGCATAAGACAGTTTCGCGGCCGACAGTCCCGTCCGGGCGGCTTCGTTGCCAGGCCAGAGTTCGTACGCCTGCTCAAACGCAAAAACAGTTCGTGCATAGTCTTCGTAACTGTCGGAGATACGGGCTTGCTTAAGATCTTCGGCTCCATGCTCCGCCAGCGAGATGCTTTCCAGGTGAGTAAAATATTCCTTCAGCGCGGCTTCGAAGTCACCAACCGTCTGATGCCGATCGTCCGGTGACGTTGACATGGCCTTCATCGCGATGCTCATTAGCAGGCCGGACTCTTCCGTTGGAGCGATCTCATTCTCCGCCGCTGCACGCAGACACTCTTTCACCCTCTTCTTCGGATGCGGAGTAGTTCCTGTCAGAATCTGGAAAAGGATGGCCCCCAGCAAGTAGATGTCACTGCGGCGGTCTACGTTCTCGACCGGACCGTTTGCCATCTCAGGAGCCATGTAACAGGGCGTCCCACCAAATCGTGCCTTCGGATACGAGTTACGTTTCGGACTGTCCGGCGCAGGAACTGCCAGTCCCCAGTCCATGACCAGAACCTCACCGAACTCACCGAGCATGATGTTCGCAGGCTTCAGGTCCCGGTGAATAATCCCACGTGCATGTGCCAATGCGATGGCATTAGCCACTCGAATCAGAATGTCGAGATTCTCGCGGACCGAATTCTCTCGAATGCGATCGGCCCACTCGACACCCTGCACCTGCTTCATGACGTAGAAGGGGGTGTCCGCATCTTCCAGACCGAGGTCGTAGACCGGCACAATGTTGGGATGATCCAGCTCGCCGGTGATCATCGCCTCGGCGACGAATGCGTCACGTGAACTTTCACGCCGAGCCGCTCGCCCTTTCAGGACCTTAATGGCGACATCACGTTCGATCGACTTCTGTCGAGCAGCATAGACCGCGCCCATGCCGCCTTCGCCGAGCATCTTATCCCGCACATAGTCCGGGTTCTGGATCGGTGTCGCCCCCTCCTTGCTCACTTCGCGAGACTTCAGCGAAAACTCGAACGTGTCGGCTGCGGTCTGTTTGAGATCACACTTGAGTGTCAATTCAGGTGTGGTTTCGGATGTGAATGTATCCTGCCACTGCTGTTCGATCGATTGATCGACGTCTGCGTCAATCGTTGCGTCAACGTCTTCATCGGAATCCAGAATCGCTGCAGTCGTCGCTTCAGGATCGATGCATCCAGCAACCGTCTGATCAGGATCGGTCGATTCCTGACAGAATCGCGGATCGGCCACTGTCTGATCAGAGTCCACACCATCGCCGCGGTTCTCAATGCTGTCGCCCGAAACCGTGGCTTCGGGATCGCCGTCCTCTTCTGGTATCGGTGATGGACTCATTCTGATGCTCCAGCATTTGGCTGTGATTGAACTCACTGCGTCTCTTGATCGCATGCCAAATGCGGTACTTGATCTGAAATTTCCGATTGCTTAGGTCAGCGGCCTGCCGTGGATAGTAGTAAATCGAAATTGATCACCTGTAGTCAGCGGCGGTCAGGCTGTTCAGAACGGACTGCTGCCAATCGCGAAGCTCTTTCTGCATGGCGGACGCGACTTCGGGCTGAGTGTCGACGAGGTTTGTCGTTTCGGCTGGATCGTTGCGGAGGTCGAACAGTTCGCTTTTGAGTTTGCCGCCGCGTTTACTTTGCACGACGAGTTTGTAGCGGTTGCCCAGAAGAACTCTTGAGCCGGCGAAGTCGTCGTCGACGATGGCCGGGTGGTGAAAGTTCTTGAAGTTGCGGGTGTAGATGTCGCCCATCATCTTCACGAGAGGCGTCGTTCCTTCCTGGAACTTTGCGTCGATGTATGGTTTGTTTTTGGCGTCGGGGCCTGCGGAGTACGCCCAGAAACCGATGGGACCAGGTCGCTCGGTCATTTTGCCATCGATCACTGGTGAGAGGCTGATGCCGTCGAGCGGGCGATTCGGGATTGCCGTTCCGGTCAGGGTGCAAAGTGTCGGCAGGATGTCGCTGGTGACGGAGTTCACTTTCGAGGCGGCAGGTTTGCTGATCTTTGCCGGCCATTCGATGACTCCAGGCACTCGGATGCCGCCTTCGTACATGTTGCCTTTTTGCCCTCGGTAGGGCGAGGTGACGATGCCATCACCCGGAGTGCCGTTGTCGCCGCAGTACCACAGCAACGTGTTGTCCTTGAGGTCTTCATGCTTCAGCCAGTCGCGAAGTTGGCCGATCGAACGGTCCATTGCGGTGATCTCAGCGTAGCGTTCCTGCAGGACGTCTCGCAGCGGTCGCTTTGTTTGGCGGCCGGTTTCGTTAGACGTCAATCTGACTTGCTTCTTCGAATACTCGGCGGGCAAGTCGTCGTACAACGCGAGATCCTTTTCCAGGCCGCTGTAGGGTTCATGAGGTGACCCGAACCAGACGACTGTAAAGAATGGCTGCTTCTTTTGCTGAGCCGTCGCCAGGAACTTGATCGTTTCAGCAATGACGATTTCGGAGCTTTCACCTTCGAACTTCTGAGGCTTGCTTCCGTTGCGAGAGAACACCGGATTCAGCTCGAAGAAATTGTCATGCGACAGCCACTCGTCAAACCCCATCGCTCCCGGATTGGTTGGCGACTCGGCTTTGACCGGACCAAGATGCCACTTGCCAAAATGCCCACACAAGTATCCGGCCTTACTCATCAAATGGGCGATGGTGACTTCTTCCGGTCGGATCGAATAACCTGGCGAAAACGTTCCGTACCGGTTGGGATGCCGACCGGTGAGGACACTGCCGCGCGTTGGTGAGCACGATGGGTGCGCCGAGTAAAACCGATCCAGCCGCAGTCCGGCCGCCGCCATTTCATCAAGTACCGGCGTCTTCAAGTGCGGATGCCCGTTGTAACCCGTTTCGTCCCAGCCGTGGTCATCGCCCATCAGCAGAATGATGTTGGGGCGTTCGGCACATTGAGCGGGGCTGGCGGCAGCACCCAGTAGCACGATCATGAAAAACGCAGTTAAACATCGCCGCTGTTTGCGGATGTCACCTCTCCCGCTTGCGGGAGAGGTCGGCCTCTCAGGGCCGGGTGAGGGTTTATTTTTGAAACGGTCCGAGATTCGATCGAGCAAAGATGTAACAGCCCCCTCACCCGCGGCTGAGACCGCGACCTCTCCGCCAAAAGGGGGGAGAGGTGACAATGAAATCGACTGCCGCGTTGTCCCGTTAGGCTGGGCGCTGAAATTCTTCGATTTATTCATGTCATTCCTGTCGCGATGTGTCAGGGAAGTCGATGGAGGGCTTTCGGCGAAACGCTACTTCTTCAGTTCTTTGACCCGAATATTTTTGAAGAGGACCTCGCCTTTGTCCCCCTTGTGGATTTGCAGGCCGAAGAAGCCTTTTGGGTAGGTTCCATCGTCGACCCAGTGAGCGGCGGGGACTCCGTTGATCCACGTTTTGACGACGTTGCCTTTGGCGGAGATGGTCACTCGGTTCCACTCGCCTTCCTTTGCGGCTGCGCGAGCTTCTTTGTGCTCTTTCAACCAGAGCGGGTAGAAGTAGCCGCCGCAGCTTTGGCCGTAGACGCCGCCTGACCAGTGTCGGTCTTTCGAGAAACCTTCCATCTCGGCTTGCGGGCCGAAGACGGTCTCGGTGTCGTTCTTACCGGGTTTTGTCTGGGCTCGGAACATGACGCCGGTGTTGCAGTCGACTTTCCACTTCATGTCGCAACTGAATACGAAATCTGTGAAGTCGGCGTTCTCGGTCGACAGGTAGGTGCTGTTCGAACCTGGAACGCACGTGCCGATGATCATTCCATCCTTCGCTTCGAACGTGCAGGTGCCGCCTTTCGGAGTCCAGCCTGTCAGGTCCTTGCCGTTAAACAACGAGGCGAAGCCGTCTTTGATGTTCGGTTCGGCGTCGGTGTTGAGAAGTTGATCTGCTGGATTTGGTACGTTGGCCTGTTTTTTGTAGTGCTTGATCCATTCTTCCTGCTGCGGATCATATTCTCCGGCTGAGATCAGACCGGTCAGACAGAACAAGAGAATAAGCGATTCGATGCCGAGGCGTTTCATGGGGATGTTCCGAAGTTGCTTGAGTTATTTCAGATGTGAAGATGTTTCACGCAAAGTTGCGAAGACGCAAAGGTTCACAGTGCGGCTAAGCTAAGCCACCAATTGTGAATTCGCCACGGATGGGCACAGATTTACGCGGATGGCTGTGGATGCTTCAGCAGGGCATCCGTGTTTTTCCGTGTAATCCGTGGTTCTTTTATTCAGTGGCATTTCAGAAAAACAAGATTTGGCTGGTGAGCAGAGCAAACCTAATGACTAGAGCATTTTCAGAGTTCGTCTTAAGTATGGCTGTGAGCCGCGACGCGTCAGCGGCCGGGGGCCCGAGGCCTTACGGCCAACGGCTCACTGCAAGCGAACTCCGAAAATGCTCGATCGTTCAAAGCGGGTGCGGGCTCGGTGGAACGGTTGCCGGTGGGACTCGGCTGGCGAGGAGTTGTTCGAGTTGCTCGATGACTTCTGTGCCGAGCACGTGTTCGATGTCGTCAGCATCGCGGTCGACGTGGCTGGGAGCGATCTCGGCGTGCGAGATCAGGTACATCTCCCACAATCGGTGATTGCGGACGGCGCGACGAGCGGTTTTGGCACCGGAGCTTGTCAGTCTCCAGCCAGTCTCTGAATCCATCCGGACCGTACCTTCACGCTCGGCCGCCGCAATGACTTGCCGAACGCGCCGCGCGGACCAGGAGCGATGATTGAACAGCTCCGAAATCTGAACGGCCTGCTTCGCGAATAATGCCGACTCTTCTTCAGTGGCCTCGCCGCCGCTTAGCGATGGGCTGATGTTGAGGCCGTTGCCGGTTGCTGACTGGTCATCTGCGGAGACCAGCCGAGCTTCGATGATCTCGTACATCGCGCGCAGCAGATCGTCACGTCCGATGCGACGTCGATTGGCAGCGTGACGAAGCCAGCGTTGCACGATTCCTCGGCGAGTTCCAAACAACATACTGAGAACGAAGAACGCCGTACCGGAAAGCACGATGGTCGGGCCGCCCGCCAGCTTTGGCACCATCGCACTCAGCAGGCAACCAACGGTCGCACTCGCTCCACCGATCGCGGCCGCGACGAGTGTCATTCTTGCGAAGTTGTCCGTCCAGAATCTCGCTGCCGTTGGAGGCGTGATCAGTAACGCAACCATCAGGATGCCGACGCTTTCCAGGCCGATGACCGTGATGCCGACGACGAGGCCAGTTAAGCCAAGATCGAGCATGCCGACCGGCCAGCCCTGTGCGGCCGCGAAGTCTTCATCGAAGCTCAGGATTGAAAGCTCTTTGAAGAGGAGAAGGCTGAGCACCAGCACGACGGCGGTGGCTTTCGCGATGATGGCAACGTCGGATGCGATCATCGTCGACGCGGAACCCAGGATGAACTGCTGAAGGCCCGCCTGATTGCCGGTCGGAAGTTCCTGAACGGTCTTAAAGAGGACCGCTCCGAAGCCGAAGAAGACTCCGAGCACAGTCGCCAGTGCGGCGTCCGGTTTGACGACCGAGTATCGCCGGATGATCCCCACACAAACGACGGCAAGTAATCCTGTCGCGGCGGCTCCGGCAAGCAACCAGTGCAACGAGCGTCCTGATCCTGGCGAAACGGCTTCACCGATCAGAAACGCGATGGCAACGCCCGGCAATGCAGAATGGCTGACGACGTCGCCGATCAAAGTCTGCCGTCTGAGCAGCATGAACGTGCCGACGATTCCCGAGGTCACTCCTAGCAAAAGCGTCCCCAGCAGAACGACTCGCGTGTTGTAATCCTGCAGGGTGAGGACGCGGATGATGTCGTTGGACTCAGCCGCGAAGGTCGAAGTCGGAAACATGAACGCAAGAAGGAAGAGGAGAACGAGGAACATCGAACATCGAACATTCAACATTGAGCATCGAAGAAGTTGCGGAGACCGTGTCGTTTGGCAGTTCGCACTTCTTCCTTCGAATTTGAACGCTCGGTGTTGAGTGTTCGATGTTGAGCGTTCGATGTTCATCCCGTTCAACCTTCGCCTCGCATCGTCATTCGATGGCCGACCTGGTCGAGCAATGCCAGCTTGCCGCCGTAGGTGGCTCGCAGGTTTTCCGTGGTGAAGACTTCTTCAACCGGGCCGCTGGCGACCAGTCGGAGGTTCAACAGAATGACTTCGTCGAAGTATTCGGAGACGGTCTGCAGGTCATGGTGGACGACGAGTGCTGTTTTGCCCGCCTGTTGAAGATCGCGCAGGACGTCGACGATGGCTCGTTCAGTGGCCGCGTCGACTCCAGCGAAGGGTTCGTCCATGAGGTAGAGGTCGGCTTCCTGGGCGAGGGCTCGGGCCAGGAAGACTCGTTGTTGCTGCCCGCCGGAAAGCTGGCTGATCTGCCGCATCGCGAAGTCCTGCATGCCGACTCGCACGAGCGCTTTCATCGCAAGCTGACGATGGTGCTTTCGTACCGGACGAAACCAACCGATCTTTCGGTACAGCGCCATCGTGACGGCTTCCAACGCGTTGACCGGAAAGTCCCAGTCGACAGAGCTTCGCTGCGGGACATAGCCCACGCGGCCTCGCTGTTTTCGATACTGCCCACCAAACACCGCCACGCTTCCCGAGATCGTTGGGACGAGATTCAAGGCCGCCTTAATGAGCGTGCTCTTGCCGGCGCCGTTGGGGCCGACGATCGCGATCAGCTTTCCCGGAGGAGCGTCGTAGTCAATGTCCCACAAAACCGGCTGACGATGATACGCGACGGTCATGTCGTGAATCGAAAGCGGCGACCATTCTGGATGGACGACCTCGCCGGCCGTGGAGTCAAGGTTGGAACGTGCTGATTCCATCTTTAGTCTTCAGTCTTATCGCTGAGCTTGCCTTGCCATCCATTTTCCGGAGCTTCGCCGCCGAGGGCTCTCGCGATTTTCGTCGCGTTGTGATCCATCATGCCGATGTAAGTGCCCTCGTAGGTTCCTGGTGCTCCCATCGCGTCGGAGTAAAGTTCGGCTCCGACTTTAAGAGTCCAGCCGCGTGACTCGCAGCCTTCGATAACGGCTTCGATGTTCTTTTTAGAAACGCTCGACTCGACAAAGATCGCCGGCACTTTGTTTTCGACGATGAAATCAACGAGCGAGTTGATGTCTGAGATTGCGGCCTGCGAGTCTGTGGAGATTCCCTGGATCGCCTTGACCTCGATTCCGTATGCCTGAGCGAAATAGCCAAACGCGTCGTGAGCGGTGACCAGGAAACGCTGCTCTTTCGGGATGGTGGCGATGACTTTCCGAATGTAACCGTCGAGTTCGGTCAGCTGTTTTCGGTATTCGTCGGCACGGGTCTGGTAGTCATCGCTTGATGAAGCGTCCAACGCACCGAGTTCTGTGGCCACGTTGCCAACGCATGAACTCCATAGTTCGACGTCCATCCAGACATGCGGATCCCAGTGACCTTCGAACTCTGGCGGTTCACGGAGTTTTTCTCGATCCAGCCGTTCGGTGACGGGGAAGACCGGCTTGCCTTTGCGGCCGACCAGTGCGAAGTCGTCAGCCATGCGGCCTTCGAGCATCAGACCCGTGTAGAAAACGGCGTCGGCACTAAGCATGGCTTTCACGTCGTTCCGGCCGGTTGTGAACATGTGAGGATCCTGCGTCCCCTTGATCAGGCCCGTGACCGTTGCCCGGTCGCCAGCGACGGCTGTAACGATGTCGTTGACCATCGCCGTTGTGGTGACGATGTTGAGCTTGCCACCTCCGGAAGCTGCTCCAACTGTCCCGGTTCCTTCGGACGAGCCGTTGGTTGGTGCTGGATCGTTCGAGCCGGAGCAGCCGCAAACGAGTGCCGCCACAATGGCGATTCCGCTCAGCCCGACGAAGCGAGCTGTCGATGTCAGTGGTCTGCAGGTTTGACGCCGCATCTCAGATCTCCGAGTGGACAGAATTTCGTTTATTTGTTGAAGCATGAGCCTGTTTGTGGGTCGCAGGTCGTCCAGAAAATGACATTTTCCCGCAAATCAGGCGAGTTTTTGATTAGTCAAAAAGTACCGCGACCGAATTCTTATCGCAAGGCAACGGGCAGGAATCCAGATTGACTCAGTCGAACGTTTACAAGCAAATATGAGGATCAGACAGCATATTTAGAGGCTGGTCGGGTCACACGAATCAGCGACCAGAACGCCATAACTGCGCAGTCTCTCTGGCTTGGTTGCCGGTGTCCGGACGGACTGGCATAATCCTCAACCCTTCAGGAGCTTCCGGCGATTTTCCGCACTGCAGAATGGAATGATTCGGCAGAGGCGATCGAACCCGGCGGCGTCGCAGTCGCTCAAAGCTTTCAGCGAAGTTCGGCCACGGAACGGATTCGGCCGCCCCATTCTGCCGGCCCACCTCCGGCTTCCAGACAAAACTCCCCACAGTTCTCAGAGCTATTCATGACTGAAAACGTCACGCAAGCCACAGGCGTCGATCCCACTGCTCACTTTGATCCAGCAGAACTGGACGAGTGGTTCGATTCGCTCGACGATCTGCTGCATCGGTACGGGCGAGAACGGGTTCAGCAGATGCTGACGCTGCTTCAGGAGCGGGCCTACCAGTGCGGAGTGCATTTGCCGTTCACGGCGAACACGCCTTACATCAACACAATTCCGACTCAGGATCAGCCGCCGTACCCAGGCGATCGCGATCTTGAGCGACGCATTAAGAGCATCATTCGCTGGAACGCGATGGCGATGGTCGTGCGAGCGAATCGGGACTACGCCGGAGTCGGCGGACACATTTCGACGTTCGCTTCCTGTGCGACGCTTTACGAAGTCGGATTCAACCACTTCTTCCACGCTCGAACAGACGATCACACCGGCGACCTGGTTTACTTCCAAGGGCATTCTTCGCCGGGCGTGTACTCGCGAGCGTTCATGGAAGGACGACTCAACGAAGACAACCTGCTTCGCTTCCGACGAGAGATTCCTCGAGGTGGTGGACTGTCGTCTTATCCGCATCCGTGGCTGATGCCGGACTTCTGGCAGTTCCCGACCGTCTCGATGGGCCTTGGTCCGATCACCGCGATCTATCACGCACGGTTTTTGCGTTATCTCGAACATCGCGGCCTGCAGGACACTTCCAAATCAAACGTGTGGGCTTTCCTGGGCGACGGCGAAATCGACGAACCGGAATCGCTGGGAGCGATCACGCTGGCATCGCGAGAAAATCTCGACAACCTGACCTTCGTCGTGAACTGCAACCTGCAGCGACTCGACGGTCCCGTTCGAGGCAACGGCAAGATCATTCAGGAACTCGAAGCCGCATTCCGAGGCGCCGGCTGGAACGTCATCAAAGTCATCTGGGGCGGACTGTGGGAGCAACTGCTTCAGGCTGATGAGGACGGCATCTTGGTACGACGAATGGGCGAAGTCGTCGACGGTCAGTATCAGAAGTATTCCGTCGAAACCGGGGCGTACATTCGTGAGCACTTCTTCAACTCGCCAGAGCTGAAGAAAATGGTCGAGCATCTGTCTGACAATCAGCTCGAAAAACTTAACCGCGGCGGCCACGATCCAGAAAAAGTCTATGCTGCTTACAAAGCCGCGATGGATCACAAGGGCTCGCCGACGGTCATTCTTGCTAAGACTATCAAGGGATACGGTCTCGGCGAGGCCGGTGAAGGTCGCAACGTTGCTCACAACGTCAAGAAGGCGAATGAGCAGGAGTTGATGGAATTCCGCAATCGATTCGGTATCCCAGTCAGCGACGAAGACGTCGAAGACATCGACTTCTACCAGCCGTCGGCCGAAAGCAACGAATCGAAATATCTCCACGAGCGACGTGAAGCTCTCGGCGGGTTCCTGCCAGCTCGACGGCCAACCGACGAGAAAGTAGAGATTCCATCTTTCGAAACGTGCATCGAGTTTCACAATAAGCGTCTCGTCGATAAGTCGGGATCGACAACTGGTGTCTTTGGCCAGTTCCTCAGTTTCCTTCTGAAAGACAAGTCGATCGGCAAGCGTCTCGTGCCGATCATTCCAGACGAAGCTCGTACCTTCGGTATGGAAGGTCTCTTCAAGCAGTGCGGCATTTACGCCAGCAAGGGACAACTTTACGAGCCGGTCGACCGCAACCAGTTGATGTACTACCGAGAGGCCAAAGACGGCCAGATTCTCGAAGAAGGGATCAACGAAGCGGGAGCGTTGTCGTCGTTCATTGCGGCCGGCACGTCGTATTCGAACCTCGGCGTCAACATGATTCCGATGTACATCTTCTATTCGATGTTCGGCTTCCAGCGAGTCGGCGATCTGATCTGGTGTGCTGCCGATTCCCGAGCGAAGGGCTTCCTGCTCGGCGGAACTTCCGGCCGAACGACGCTCAACGGCGAAGGTCTGCAACACGAAGACGGACACAGTCACCTGATCGCGACGACCGTTCCGAACTGTGTCGCTTACGACCCGGCTTACGGCTACGAGCTGATCGCCATCATTCGCGACGGCATGAAGCGGATGTACCAGGACGACGAATCGCTGATTTACTACCTCAGTGTTTACAACGAGGATTACCAGATGGTGGCGATGCCGGAAGGCAGCCACGACGGCATTCTCAGTGGTATGTACAAACTGCGAAGCACAGAATCTTCCGACGCCAACGCGAAGCAGCGTCCTCAGTTGTTCGGAAGCGGAACGATTCTTAACGAGGTTCTGCGTGCTCAGGACATGCTTGCTTCGCAGTACGGAATTGGCACTGACGTCTGGAGCGTCACCAGCTACTCCGAACTTTGCCGCGAAGCCATGCAGGCTCAACGCTGGAACCGTTTGCACCCGACCGAGCCTGCGAAGTCGAGCTATCTGGAGCAAACCCTGGAAGGCATCGACGGACCTTTCATTTCGTCCAGCGATAACGTTCGCCTGGTCGCCGACCAGATTCGCGAATGGGTTCCGGGTGATTATGTCATCCTGGGGACCGACGGCTTCGGGCGATCAGACACTCGACCACAACTGCGTCGTCACTTCGAAATCGATGCCGAGTGTGTCACTTACGCAACTCTGGCAGCGCTCGCGAAGAACGGAAACTTCGACGCGGCCAGACTTCCGCAAGTGCTCGCCGACTTGCAGATCGATCCAGAAAAAGTCGATCCGCTTTATGCTTAAGTAGGGTGCGTCTTGACGCACCACTCAAACGACAGCAAATTTGATCGGTGCGTCGAGACGCACCCCTGCAGATGACGCTTAAAAATAAATCGATCACCACTCACGACCAGAAGAGACAACCATGGCCGAGTTCAAAATCCCGGACGTCGGGGAAGGCATCTCAGAAGTCGATCTTGCGGCACTCAGCGTTTCCGTCGGAGACGTCATTGAGCCGGGCACGATCGTCGCCGAGGTTGAAACCGAAAAAGCCGCCACCGATGTCGATTGCTCGATCGGTGGTAAGGTCGTGAAGATTCACGCTAGTCCTGGCGACACTCTGGCAGTGGGAGCCGTCCTGCTCACGATTGAAGCAGCGGACGCCGCAGCCGCGGCTCCAGCCGAAGAAGCACCGGCAGCTCCTGCGGCAGCCGAACCCGTTGCTGCTCCTGCCGCCGCTCCAGCACCACAACCTGCAGCACTCGCTGCTCCAGCCGCCGCAGCACCAGCTCCGGTTGCAAGTGCCGCTCCAGCGGATGACCGAGCACCAGCACCGGCAGGACCGGCAACTCGTCGATTGGCTCGCCAGTTGGGAGTCGATCTTCACGACGTTTCTGGATCGGCTGCCGGAGGACGAATCACGCAGGAAGACGTGAAGTCACACGTCAAACGAGTGATGGAAGGTGGCGGTGTCGCTTCGGGTGGAAGTGGAGGAGGTTACGCTCCACCGCCACTGCCAGACTTCAGCAAGTGGGGCGAGGTCGAACGCGAGCCGATGAACAAAATCTCGCGATCGGCGGCCGCCAACCTCAGCATGTGCTGGAACGTGATTCCGCACGTGACTCAGCACGACCTCATCGACATCACCGATCTGGAAGCCGCGCGTCGCCGATACTCGGATATGGCGAAGAAAACGGGAGCTCCCAAAGTCACGATGACCGCCATCGCGATGAAGGCCTCTGTCGTTTGTCTGAAAGAGTTTCCGAAGTTCAATTCCAGCCTCGATCCGCAGACGAACGAAATCGTCTACCGAAAATACTTCAACATCGGATGTGCGGTCGATACTCCGAACGGTCTGCTCGTTCCGGTGATCAAAGACTGCGATCAGAAAAGCGTCGCCGAAATCGGCATTGAGCTATCCGATGTCGCGGGCAGGGCCCGGGATCGCAAAGTCACGATGGACGAAATGCAGGGGGCGTGCTTCACGATCACAAATCTCGGCGGGATCGGCGGAACGGCGTTTACTCCGATCGTGAATTATCCGGAGGTCGCCATCCTTGGGATGTCGCGCGGCCGCAAAGAATTGCAGATTCGCGACGGTGAGATCGAAGAACGATTCATGTTGCCACTGTCGATGTCGTACGACCATCGAGTCATCAACGGTGCAGACGCTGCTCGATTCGTTGTTCGGTTGGGACAGCTCCTGACCGACGCATTCAACCTCGCGGCGACGATCTGAATCTCAGGCGTTCTCAGAGGTCATTGATCAATCGAAGCTGTGAACGCATTGGTTGGCGTTGATGCGACATTCGTGCCAATGTTCTGTCGAGCCACTCTTCATTGACATTGTACGTTGATATTCTTAATGACGCGTACATAACGGTAGCGGGCAGCAACCGAACGACTGGGCAAAATCATGGCGCAATCTGATTCTGATCTGGAAGTGTTGAAGTCGGGCGAAGTCACCGTCATCGTCCTTGGTGAGCAGTACGACAACCTGGACGAACCGGCTCTTGAAGCGGCGGCAAATGAGCTGCTTGAAATCGCCAAGTCCGCGGCTCCGCCTATGATTGTCGTCGATATGGGGCGAACAAAGTTCTTCGGGTCGGCTTTTCTCGGCACGTTGTTTCGAGTCTGGCGAAGGCTGACTACTCGCGGCGGCAAGCTGAGCGTTTGCGGTGCAACCGGACCTTGTGCGGACGTGCTGGAAGTCACTCAGGTTGACCGTTTGTGGAACTTGTTCAAGACTCGTGAAGAAGCTGTCGAATCGCTGAAATCCTGAGAGCCGGCGGCTGATTGATCGCAACCGGATGTTGCGTGTCACGAGTCGGCGCATCACCAACCGACGGAGCGAAGTTATGGTGCGAACTCACGTCGCAAAGGTTCTGAAGGACGCCCAGCCGGGCGACACTGTTAAGGTCGGAGGCTGGGTTCGAACTCGCCGCGATTCGAAGCAGGGGTTTTCATTCGTCGAGCTGAACGATGGAAGCTGCTTCAGCAGCATTCAGGTCGTCGTCGACGCAGACACTCCCGGCTACGACTCGATCAAGGATGTCACGACCGGAAGCTGTGTTTCGATCAACGGTGAGGTGAAAGATTCTCCCGGCAAAGGCCAGCGAGTTGAACTTCACGCCACGGAACTGGTTCTCCACGGCACGGCCGACGGAGACACCTACCCGCTGCAGAAGAAGCGGCACAGCTTCGAATTCCTTCGCGAAATTGCTCACCTTCGCCCCCGAACCAACACGTTTGGCGCGATTACTCGCGTTCGCAATGCGGCGTCAGCGGCCGTCCACGAATTCTTTCAGGATCGAGGTTTCTATTACATCCAGACGCCCGTCATCACGACCAGCGACTGCGAAGGCGCCGGGCAGATGTTCTCGGTGACGACGTTGAATCTGGAACGCATCGCCGAAGTTCAGACGAAGCTCGACTACGCACAGGACTTCTTCGGCAAACGAGCGGCGCTCACGGTCAGCGGCCAACTGGAAGCCGAAATCTTTGCTTGCGGGACGGGTGACTGCTACACGTTCGGTCCGACGTTTAGAGCAGAGAATTCCAACACGACGCGGCATCTGGCAGAGTTCTGGATGATCGAACCGGAGATGCCGTTTTACGAGCTGACCGACAACATGGACCTTGCTGAGAAGTTCGTTCAGCACGTCATCAACCGAGTGCTCGAACGATGCGCGGAGGACATGGAATTCTTCAACCTGCGGATCGACAAGACAGTTTTGGAGACTCTCCGTAACATTACGGAAAACGAATTCATCCGACTGCCTTACACAGAAGCCGTCGACATCCTTCAAAAGAGCGGCCAGAAGTTTGAATATCCAGTGGAGTGGGGCCACGATTTGCAGTCCGAGCACGAACGCTTCCTGACGGAACAGCACTTCAAGCAGCCGGTCATTCTGTTCGATTACCCGCGTACGATTAAACCGTTTTACATGCGATGCAACGATGACGGAAAAACCGTCCGAGCGATGGACGTCCTGGTGCCGCGCATCGGAGAAATCATTGGCGGCAGTCAGCGTGAAGAACGGCTGGATGTGCTGGAATCACGCATGAAAGAGTGCGGGCTCGAGCCGGAAGAATACTGGTGGTACGTTGATCTTCGTCGCTACGGAACGGTGCCGCATTCAGGATTTGGACTCGGCTTTGAACGCCTGATCCAACTCATGACCGGAATGCAGAACATTCGAGACTGCATCCCGTTTCCGCGAGTGCCGAAGAGTGCCGATTTTTGAGCAAGTCTTCTTTCTGCTATCGAGCAACCGTTACTGATTCGTCAGTTCGCAGCCAGGCTGACTGAGTCGAACGGCAAAGTTCGATCAGATCGTTGGCCGAGTCCAGAATGTCGAGCAATTCGCCGTCGGACGTAATGACGTCGCGCAGTCGTTCGGCACGTTCGGCAAACAGTGGCAAGCCATCCTGTTCAGCAATTGAGTGCAGTCGTGTTGCCATTGCATTCATGCCGTCAAAATCCTGCGTCTCTAACGCGTTGATTAGACGTTCAATGTGCTGGCCAATCCCGAGTGCCGAATCTCGCGATAGAGACGCGGTCGAATCTTTGGCCTGCTCTGGTCGTGCGCTGGCCAGAACCATCGCGATGAAGCGTTCGACAATTTGCGGATCAAACTGAGTATTCCCGCACTGTCGCAATTCGTCGAATGCTTCTTCCTGTGAAAGTGCTTTTCGGTAAGGCCGATCGGTCGTCATCGCGTCGTATGCGTCGGCGATGGCAAGCACTCTGGCTCCGACTGGAATCGCTTCACCGGATGGTAGACCGGGGCGATTTCGAGTCCCGCCGAAGTGAGCACGGTAGCACTCGACGATCGAAGTAACGGGTTCGCAGTCGAAAGAAGCTCGCACGATTTCCACACCGATGCGATCGTGTTGCCGCATGACTTCCCATTCGTCGAGTGACAACGGACCGTTCTTCAGCAGGATGGCATCGGGCACTCCGATTTTACCAATGTCGTGCAGCAAAGCGGCGATTTCGAGTGTGTAAGTGTCTTTCGGAGTGAGCAGTCCTTCGGCAGCCATCAGGCAAAGGTCGGCAACTCGCCGACTGTGCCCCGCCGTTTCTGAATGTCGATACGCGAGCGTCGACAACAGAGCGGCGACGGCTCGGTATGGCACTTGTGTCGTGCCGTCAGATTCGAAACCGGATTCTTCGGGCTTCATTCGAGACACCGCAGACTCATCGACCACGGTGTCTTCTGGAATCTGGTCGAACCGAACGACCTGGTTTCGACCGTTCCGCTTGGCGACGTACAGGCACTTGTCAGCCTGATCGAGCATGTCGTGCGGCTCTTTGGGGCCGAGTGTGATCGATGAAACTCCGAGACTCGCGGTGATCGAAAGTTGAGGAAACTTTGTTGCTGCAACTGCGGCCCGAATTTTCTCGCCGATCGCCGTTGCCGCATCGATATCCGTATGAGGAAGCAGGATGCAGAATTCTTCGCCACCGTACCGACAAACCAGATCGCCGAGTCGCACTGAATCCCGCAGCGTCGCGGCAATCCCTCGCAGAACGTCGTCGCCGACTGAGTGACCGTGGTCGTCGTTGATTGACTTGAAGAAGTCGATGTCGACCATGATTCCCGAGATTGGCAGTTTGCCTTCGACAGCTCGCGCCCAGTGCTCCTCGAAGTAGGTAAAAAATGATCGCCGATTCAAGCACTCGGTTAACGGATCAGTCGTGGCCAGTTTTTCGAGTTCTTCATTCTGCTGACGAATCTGTTCTGACTTCGTTCGAAGCTGATCGAGCGTCATACTGAGTTCACGTTTTTTGCGTTCGAGCGGGGTGACGTCTTCGATACTCGTCATGACACCCTGCACTCCGCCTTTCGGTCCGAAGATTGGCGAGGCATTGACGACGAGCGTTCGGTGTTCGGCGTCGCTGACTTCGAAGTCGAAGAGGGCGCCGGTTGCAGATTCACGATTTCTGAAAGCGAGCTGCCACGGGAGAGACTCATCTTCTGACGAGTCCGAATTGCGACGCTGCTGCCACGACAAGCTGGAAACTTTCATTCCGATGACTGCGTCAGGCGAGCGACCAACCATGTGGCCGAACGATTCGTTTGCAAGCACGATGTTTTCGTGCGAATCCAGAATTAAGAGTCCTTCAGTCAGTGTGTCGAGTGCCGATCTAACATGGCCAGGAATGACTTTTGCGGGATTGAGTTGTCGCAGAACTTTGACGAAGAACAGGTAGAAAACGATGGCGCTCACGACGGTCATGTAAATCATCAATCGTACAAACGGGTCGGACAGCCACGGCCCCCATTGCGATGCCGCAGATTGTTTAAACTGTACTTCGACAGATCCCCAACGCTCGCTCTGCGACGAGATTGGCACGATCATCGAAGTCGCCGTCGAACGGCCATTTTCCGGGGGAGTCCAGTGTTGAGCGTGGTTTCCGACTTCGACAAGCAGTTCTTTGGACGCTCGTCGAACGGCGATTGACTCGATCATCTTGTTGCGAACGGAAATCGCGTGCAGACACTTCTGCATTGTGCCGACGTCTTCGCGCATCGCGAGCAGCGAGAAGTGAATGGCGACCGCTTCGCAAAGATCAGATCGACCATTCATCACGATCGCCTCGTGATTTTCGATCAACCCCAACGTGCGCGCGACCATCAACTCACTGCCGATCAAACTTACGACGCAGAATGCCAGCTTGACGGTGATCGGCATTTTCTGAAGCAGGTACTTCATGATTCAATCCAGGCTGCAAACGTAATTGGCGACATGGTCCGCTGCCGATGTTTCTTCGACATTAGATTCACATGTTGCCAGTTGTGTATTTAATCGTCCCAGCCGAGTATTGCTGGCACGGAGTCAGTGTTTTCAACTTTCAAATGATTCAGCAGGGAGTTCCATTCCGTCGTGGTGAGCCTGCAGAATTCCCTGCAGCGAATCGTCGTCGGTATTGTCCGTTTCGTCGAGGCCTTCGAGGCCGCTTTGAAGGACGGGAAGCGGGTCCATCATCGTCCACGCCGGCAGCGAGGAAACGAGTCCAAAGACAACGGAGCCGCTTCGCAGCAACCATACGATGTAGCCGACGGTCAGAGTTGTTCCCGCGACAGTTGTCGTCTCAACGACCAGTTCTTCCCATTCGCCTTCTTGCAGAATTGAGTTCTGCACGTCCTGCTCGAATGTGTCGAGCTCTGTCCAGAATCCAGTTTGTTCCAGAACGTAGACCATCGAGCCGACGTCGGTTGACGTGAACACGACGACTCCGGCGTCTTCAATAATTCTGCCTGTCAGCCGGTCGCGGAGTTCGCCGCGTTCGTCGATTCGGAAGGCCGCTTCGAAGAGTGGTTGCTCGTTGCCTGAGCCGTTGGCCGATCCTTCTTCAACTTCCGCTTGCGGATCAGTAGTGGCCGTCGTGCTTCCGGTGTCCTCATTTGCGTTGACGGTCGGAGGAGCCGTTAATGTGCTCTCCGTCGAAACTTCACCGGTGTCGTCAACCGCGGCGTCCGGCCCTGCGTCAGTTGTTCCGTTATCGCCATCGACGGCTTCGTCACCGTCGCTCGTTTCAGCCTCTTTCTCAACAACAATGTCGCTGTCTCCGCCGTCACCGCCGGAAGTCACCGTTTGCAGGACGTCGATTCGAACCGTGGCGATTGACCCATCATCGGTGCCATCAAACGCCTGGTAAGTAAATGTGTCCTCTCCGAAGAACGTCGCATTCGGAGTGTAGGTAAGTGATCCGTCGGCATTCAGCACGAGTTTTCCGTTCTGAGGGCCATCGACCAGAATCGCCTGCAGTCCGTCGGCTTCAACATCGAGGTCGTTCACCAGGACGCCGTCGGCAGGTCGAACCTTCAACACACTGAGTTGGTCGACCGTAAATTCATCGTCGATCGAGACAGATGCGTCGTTGACTGAAGTGACAGTCAAAGTGACCGTTTGAATTTCGCTGACCAAGCTGCCATCGGTCGCTTGATAAGTGAACGCGTCGGTGCCGTTGAAGTCGGCGTTGGGTGTGTAGACGAACGAACCGTCGGCGTTCAGCGACAAGGTGCCATTGGCCGTTCCGGTGCCGAGCGTTACTACAAGGTCGTCGCCATCGATATCGGAATCGTTGGAGAGAAGTCCGTTTGCTGCGGAAACTGTCAGTGAATTGTCTTCACTGGTCGAGTATTCGTCATCGGTTGAAATCGGGTTGTCGTTGACGGGCACGACCTCGATGTTGATCGTGTCGTCGTCAAGTTGCTCGCCGCCGCTTCCGCTTGCTCCCATGTCTCGCGACACGATTCGGATGCTGGCAGCACCGTTGAAATCTGCAGCTGGATCAAACCTCAGGCCGTCCAACGCCGAATTGACATCGGCAAGTGTCCCGGCAAATACCATGCTGAGATTCTGGTCGCCGTCTCCGTTTGCAAAGACCAGCCCAGTTGTTGAGGAAAGCGTCAGCGTTCCGTTTGTCGCTACCAGACGAACACCAATCATGCCTCCGTTCAGATCTACGTCGCTCACGGCGATCGAGTTTCCGCCCGGGGTTGAGAACACGAGCGGCAAGTCTTCATCAACTGTCTGAGCCGCTGGCGTTGTATTGACCGGAGCGTCGTTCACTCGAAGATTCGCAATCGAAAACAGTGTCGTGCCGATCGTCCCTCCGCTTCCGTCGCTGATCGTAAATGTGAAGCTATCGTCAGCTTCTGACCCGTCATGAACGAAGCGGACCTGGCTGTTATCAATGTCAGCCTGCGTGAATGTGCTGATCGCGATTCCGGGGTCGTCGACGAGTTCCAGTCGGCCTGCCGTCGGTGCGTCAATGATTGAGTACGTTATTTCCTCTGGGAGTTCGTCCTCGTCGCTGACGGATAGTTCCGTTGACGTAATCAAGACGCTGCCGCCTTCGACAACCGAAGTGCCGGCATTTACATCCAGGACGGGGACGTCATTCTCATCAACGACGCTGATGGTCACTGTCTGCGTCGAGGAAACGTTTGCGCCATCTTCAACCCGCAAGCCAAGCAGGTATGTCGCAGTCGTTTCGAAATTAAGGAGATCATTGTCGACTACTCGAATCTCTCCCGATGCCCCATCAATTTCAAAGATGCCGTCGCTGTTTCCGTTTGCGATCGACCAGTTCTGAATCAGACCGACGGTGTCCTGGTCGGTGGCGGTGACCGTTCCAACGTTGTCGCCATTGACCGCAAACTCCGACACGCTGAATGACTGATCGGGATCGATTGTCGGTGCGTTGTCGTTCAGATCGTTGATGACGATCGTGAAGTCTTTGGTCGTGAAGGAGCCGTCTTCACTGGTCGCTCGCACCGTGATTGTTCGAGTCGGCCCGGCCTCCCGGTCGATCGGTCCGGCAACTTTGACATCGCCAGCGGAGCCTTCAATGAAGAATTCTCCGTTCGAGTCATCGTCAAGCGAGTAGGTTATTTCGTTGTTTGTGGCATCGTCATCGACGGCTGATGCTCGGATGCCAACACTGACTCCAACCGACGCATTCTCGTTGGCATTGTCGGAACCACCATCGGCGTCGGTTATCGCGGAAACGTCAAATTCATCCAGATCGTTGATGGCGATTGTGAAGTCTCTGGTCGAGAAGCTGCCATCTTCTGAAACTGCTCGTACGGTGATTGTTCGAGTGGCTCCCGTTTCACGATCGATCGGGCCTGCGACTTCGACTTCGCCAGAAGAGCTGTCGATCGCGAACTCGCCGTTCGAATCGTCGTCCAGCGAGTACGTGATTCCGTTGGTGGTCGCGTCGGCGTCACTGGCCGTGGCTGTGATGCCAACCGTGGTGTCCGCTGCTGCGTTTTCGTCAACGTTATCCGCTTCGCCGTCTGAATCACTGATGGCCGTAATGTCGAACTCGTTCACATCGTTGATTGCGATCGTGAAACTTTTCGTTGTGAAAGAGCCATCTTCACTGGTCGCTCGAACGACGATTGTTCGAGTTGCTCCTGCCTCGCGATCGATCGGTCCGGCAACTTTCACGTCGCCTGCGGAAGTCTCGATGAAGAATTCGCCATTCGAGTCATTGTCCAGCGAGTAGGTGACGGTGTTGCTCGTTCCGTCGTCGTCGGTGGCGGATGCTCGAATTCCAACACTGACGCCGTCTGACGCATTTTCGTTCACGGAGTCTGCACCACCGTCTGCGTCGCTGATTGGCGATACGTCAAATTCGTCGACGTCCGTAACGCTGACCGTGATTGTCTGCAGATCGAAGAAGCTGATTCCGTCGCTGACTCGGACGATGACTTCGTAAGTATTGTTGCTTCCGGAATCGGTTGCGGCCTCGAAGTTCGGAGATGCTGCAAACGTCAATTCGCCCGAAGCGGCGTCGATGTCGAATCTCGCCGCGTCCGCTCCGCCACTGATTGTGTAGTCCAGATCCTGAGCAGGCAGGTCTGCATCAGTGGCCGTGACTGTTGTGACGGCGGTTGAGTTTTCGGCGACGTCGATGGTTGCCGTTTCTCCGCCGCCGTTCGATGTGATGACCGGCTGGTTGTCGTTAACGGCGTTCACCGTCACTGAAATATCCTGGGAGTCCGTGCCGCCCTGTCCATCGCTGACGGTTACGGTGACTTCGTACTGATTGTCGTGGTCAGAGTCCGTAGCATTCTCAAAGTCTGGAGCTGCTGCGAACGTCAACTCACCGGAGTCGCTGTCGATATTGAACTTCGTTGAGTCCGCGCCGCCGGTGATTGAGTAACTCGGCGCGTCCAGATCAAGGTCGGTTGAGGTGACGGTGGTGACCTCTGTCGAGTTTTCTGCGACGGAAACGGCGGCTGAGTCAGCGCCGCCGTCAGAGTCAATCACCGGCAGGTCATTCGTTGCCGTGACGGACACAAACGCTCGGGCCGTGTTGCTGGTGAATGTTCCGTCCGTCGTGGAGAAATTGATCTGCCGAGTTGTCGTGTCTGGCGTCTCCGAAGTGTTGGTATAGGAAATCGTTCTTAGAACCTGGCGGTAATTCGCGACAGTGTCTGCCCCGCTCAGCGAAAGCACGCCGGTTGTCGAGTTGTAGGCTGTCGCGACGATGGACGTGCCAGTCGTGTCGGCTGAAAGTGACTCCGCGGCGCCGTCGAGATCGTTCGTGATTTGGACAGTAAGTCCCGTCAGGTTCGTACTGTCGCCGTCGAAGATCGTTGCGTCGGTGTCGACGATGGCGATCGCCCCGTCGTTCTCTGCGTACGAGGAGTTGACGTTTCGGGCTGCCGCTCCAGTGCTGCCGTCCGGGTCGAGATCCAGGACCGGTGCCTGAGTTTCTCCAAACACGTATCGATAGTTCAGAGTGACTGATTCTCCGGCTCCGATGGAGTCAAACTTAAAGGCTAGCGAGACGGCTTCGTCCGCTGTCGAAGTACCGGCCTGACTGAGGCCTCCGGAACCATCCCAAATGGCGATTGGGTCACGGTTGGTGAATCCGCCATACGTAACACGAGCATTCTCGCCGAAACCAAGTAACCCAAGCAGCGAACCATCGGCCTGACTAGCCGTCACGTAGGCCTGTGCTGATCCATCATCACCTTGCGAGACGATCGTGTTTGTCGTTGGGAACGTTCCGGAAGTATCAAAATTGTTGTCCGGGTCAACGTTTCGGAAGTAGTAGACGTCGGAAATTGTCGAGCCAGTTGAGTTTGTCAGCGTTACAGTAACATCCATGAACTGGTTGTTTATGCCAACCGAGTGCGTCGCGTCGATCTGCAAACCGTTTGCCGTGCCATTGAAATCGAGCGATTGCCTGGTGCCAGTGTCCTGAAAATTGCTCAGCGAGCCGGAAATTGCCTGACTGGACGAGTTGCTGTTGAAGGTCGTTGTGCCTCCCACGGAAACTCCGAACGCCTCTTCCGGCGTGCCGGGAAGAATGAAATCGCCGTCAACCTGACCAGTAGAAAAGCCATCACGGTCATGGTCGACCTCGACGCCGAGAATCGCTCCTGCACTGTTGAACCCAATCGGTGCAATTCCCTGTGAACCCAGGATGCCGTCTTCGCCGAACCCGACTTCCAGGAAGTTACCCTGCAGAAAGGCGTCGCCGGAAATCGGAGGCCCTGCCGGCATCAGAACGTTGATGACGACCATGTCGGTGCTCGTGATCGGTCCACCAGGTCCGGTCGCTGAGAAGTCGGTTGCCTCGATCGTTACGGTGCAGATGCCATCGTGGTTGTCACCGTGAATGTGTTCCAGACCGTCCAGTGCCGCATTAATGCTGGCGATACTTCCTTCAAAGGTCATCGTGGCGTCGGCAGTTCCCGTCCCAACCAGAAAACACAAGCCCAGTATCGCCAGAAAGCGTCAGGGTTCCGTCGTCGACCGACAATTGAATTCTTAATTCCGATTCCTCGACGTCACTGACCGTGATCGCGTTTCCGTTGGCTGCCGCAAATGTGAGCGTCTCGCCCACATCCACCGAGTCGCTGGCTGGAGCCGAAACTAACGGAGCGTCGTTGGCATTCGTCACGTTGACCGTCACGGTCTGATCGGCGGACGTGTTGCTACCGTCGCTGACTCGGACGGTCAAAGTGAACGTCGGCAGAGTTTCGAAATCGAGTGTCGCAGCGTTGTTCACCGTTAGTTCGCCGCTTGCCGAGTCGATCGCGAAGGCACTGCTGGTGTTACCGCTGACGATCGTCCAGTTCTGGAGGCTGCCCACGGTATCCGGATCGGTAGCTGTGACGTTTCCGAGAGACGTTGCGTCGGTGGCGGATTCGATCACGAAGAATGACTGCCCGCCGTCCACGATCGGAGTCGTGTCGTTGAGGTCGGTCACGCTGACCGTGATGTCCTGCGAGTCCGTTCGGCCGGCTCCGTCGCTGACTTCGACGGTCACTTCGTACTCGTTGTCGCCATCGGTGTCGGACGGAGAGTCGAAGTCAGGAGCGGTCGCGAAGGTCAGCACTCCGGAGTCGCTGTCGATGTTGAACTTCGTCGAGTCGGCTCCGCCGCTGATTGAGTAGCTCAACGTTTGAGCGGGCAGATCGGCATCCGTGGCCGTGACTGTGGTGACGGCAGTTGAATTCTCAGCGACGTCGACAGCAAAGGATGCTCCGCCACCATCCGATGTGATGACCGGATCATTGTCGTTTTCTGCGGTGACGGTGACCGTGATGGTCTGCGTGTCGAATCCGCCGTTCTGGTCGCTGACCTGGACAGTCACTTCGTAGTCGTTGTCGCTGTCTGTGTCGGTTGGCGATTCAAAATCGGGAGCCGACACAAACTTGAGAATCCCAGTGCCGTTATCGATGCTGAATTTTGTTGAGTCTGCACCGCCGCTGATCGAATAAACCGGCGTGCCGCCATCAACATCGGTGGACGCCACCGTCGTCACTTCCGCCACGTTCTCGGCGACGCTGACGGCTGCGGTTCCGGCTCCACCATCCGAATTGATGACCGGAGCGTCATTGACTGCTGAGAATGTCAACGTCGTTGTCGCAACCAGGCTGTTACTGGTTCCGTCATTGGCGACAAAGGTGA
This sequence comes from uncultured Planctomycetaceae bacterium, assembly GCA_943787265.1. Lineage (GTDB taxonomy): Bacteria > Planctomycetota > Planctomycetia > Planctomycetales > Planctomycetaceae > JABMPE01. The sequence goes on from CALSLT010000019.1 coordinate 90,833, forward strand.
TCGTCCGCGTCGTTGCATCCGGATTGTTGGCGGTATTGTCGTACGCAACCGTGTTTAGCACTGTGAGGTAAGCGGCGATTGTCCCCGATCCGTCGATCGTCAGAGTGTCCGTTCCGGAGTCCCAGGCTGCCGCGAGTAATGTCCCCGAGGTGTCTGCTGATAATTCTTCCTTCGATGCCGGATCGAGCCGGTTCGTCAGTGAGACCGTGATGCTGGCCAGATTTGCGGAATCGATATCGGACAGCGTGGCGTCGGCATCGACCAGACTGACGGGGCCTGCGCCTTCTTCGAAGCTCTGATTGAAGTCATTGCCAGTTGTCAAAGAGCTGTCGTCGGCATCGAGGTCGAGGAGCGGAGCATCGTTTTCCGCTGTGACGGTAATCGGCACCGAGTCCATCGACGTCAGCGATCCGCCACCTGAGTTGCCAAGGTCATCGACAAACAGTGTGAACGTGTCGGTGCCGTTGAAGTTGGGATCGGGTTGGTATCGCAACGTGCCGAGCGCGGCGTTCAGTTCGGAGATCGTTCCTTCGGCAGTAAATGCTGAACTGCCGTTTGCTCCGGCTGTAAACGTGAGCCCTGTCGTTGTCGTGACTGTCAAGTCGCCATCATCAACCGAAACTGTGACAGCAACGTCGTTACCGTCGGCGTCGACATCCGAAACGCTGACTCCCGTGAGAATACGCTGTGAGTCGTCTTCATCGACGCCGTAACCGCTTAGAGAAATTGAAGCCACTGGTGCATCGTTGACCGCTGTGACGGTCACGTCAAACGTCGTTTGAGTTGTTTCGGTTCCGTCGAAGACCGACACGGTAATGGTCGCGGGGCCGCCGTTCTGGTTGGTGCCGGGCAGCACGTTGATAGTGCGGCTGGCTCCCGATCCGCCGAGCGTGATGTTTGCGTCCGGGACGAGCGTTTGATCGTTGCTGGTCGCGGTGACGATCAGTGATCCGGCAGCGGTTTCGGCATCGCCGACTGTAAACGCGATCGCTCCCGTCGCTGTGTCTTCATTCGGAGTTTGATCGGCGATCACCGTGATGGTCGGCGCGTCGTTGTCGGCCGAGACTGTCACGTCGAACGTCGTTTGAGTCGTCTCGGTGCCGTCGAAGACAGACACAGTGATTGTCGCGGGTCCACCGTTCTGGTTGGTTCCGGGCAGGACGTTGATCGTGCGGCTTGCTCCCGAGCCGCCCAGCGTGATGTTTACGTCCGGGACGAGCGTTTGATCGCTGCTGGTCGCGGTGACGGTCAGTGATCCGGCAGCGGTTTCGACATCGCCGACTGTAAACGCGATCGCTCCCGTCGCCGTGTCTTCATTCGGAGTCTGATCAGCGATTGCCGTGATGGTCGGCGCGTCGTTGACCGGCGTGACCTCAACCGGGACAGCGATGTTGCCGATTGATTCCAGGCCGAGGTTGTCTCTGGCCACAACGGTAAAGGCGTTTCCTGTGCCGTTTGAATTGAGAGTCGGCGTCCAGTACGCGTTTCGCGTGGCGTCGATGACATTGTTGGATCCGGCCGAGTACGCGGTGGCTGTGCCAGCGGTGAGGCCGATTTTTAACGTTCCTGTCAGAACACTCTTGACGATGAACGCCGTCACCGTTCCATCAGGATCTGACTCGTTTCCCTGCGTGGCGAGTTCGGCAAAAGTAACTTCGACTTCGGTGTCTTCCAGAGTTGTGTCGACTGATCCTGCAAACGCGGTCAACGTTGGCCGAGTGTTGACTCCACTGACAGAGACCATGCTGACCGCTGCCGTTCCATTCAGACTGATGGAATCTTGCGGAATGATGTTGAATGTGCGGTTCCCTGCTGTTGGGTTCAGCGAAGTATTTTCGTACGAAACGATTCGCAGCAGAGCCTGAATGTCGGCTTCTGGAATCGTTCCGCCACCGTCGTCAGCAATCGTGAAACCCGTACCATCGAAGTCGAGATTGAACAACGTCGTGCCGACAGTGGTCGTTGTTATCTTGCTTACAGAATAGGTGAAGATTTCGCCGTTAATGTGAATTTCTTCGCTGGTGCCGTCTACGAATCCGCTGAGATTGACTCCAAGGTTTTGAAAGGTAGAGTCGTCCGCGTCAGAGATGGTCGCGTCTGTGTCCGCCACGCTGACCGGTGTATTGCCCTCGTTAAATGTTGTCGAGTAGTCAGCGCCCGCTCCGTCTGCCCCATTGAGATCAGCGACCGGCGCGTCGTTGACGCGGGTGACGGTGACGATTGTTGCTGCGAGAACGGTTTGTTCTCCGCCGCCGCCTTGGTCGTTCGCGGTCACGCTCATGTCGGTATTAAACGTACCGGATGGTCCTGTGTTGTCGGTCGGCGTGAACTGCACGTTGTCCAGAGCTGTGTCCGCCGTCGCCGTCGTCAAACCGCTGACCGTGTAGATGCCGGTGCTCGGGGCGGTCTCGGTGAAGCCGCCGCCGGAGAGCGTCCCCGCCGAAGGAGTCGCCAGCGTGATCGTCAGCGACAGATCGGCTTCGCCGGTGTCGACGTCTGTGACGCTTAGTCCGCCGAACAGATTCGTCGCCCCGTCGTTGTCGTTCAGGCTTGTGGTGGTCAGTGATCCCGCACCGCTCGGATTGTCATTCACGTCCGTGACAGTTATCAGGACTCCCTCGAACCCGACACTGAACGCTGACGAATCGCCGGTTGTGGTCGCGTCGACTTTATTTCCGGCCGTTCCTGATGACTGGTCCCAGGCATGGAACGAAATTGCCGACGTACCGCCGTTCTTTCCGTCTGGATTGAAGCGGATGAGGTCCGTTTCCCGAAGCAGCAAAGCGTTGTTAGTCGCTACGGAATCCAAGGCATTCCAATTCGTCCCGCCGTTGAGGGAGTACTCCAAGGTACCATTTGTTTCCGCAGCCGCGATAATCGCGATACCTTCCGGATCGCCAGAGTCGACATCCGTAATACGATCGCCGCCGACACTGGCAATAACCGACGCAACCGTCTGACCGGCGTTATTGATTTGATCTTCCGTGATCGTGTTAAACGTCGTCAAACCGGATGGGTCGAACACCGGAGCGTCGTTGACGGCCGTGACCGTGACGTCGAACGTCGTCTGGGTCGTGTCCGTTCCGTCGAACACCGACACCGTGATCGTCGCCGGGCCGCCGTTTTGATTCGAACCCGGCAGAATGTTGATCGTGCGGTTCGCTCCCGAGCCACCCAGCGTGATGTTTCCGTCTGGGACGATCGTCTGATCGTCACTCGTCGGCGTCACGGTCAACGAACCCGCCGCTGTTTCCACATCACTGACCGTGAACGCGATGTCGCCCGTCGCCGTGTCTTCATTCGGCGTCTGGTCAGCAATCGCCGAGATCGTGGGAGCGTCGTTGTCAGCACTCACCGTGACGTCGAAGGTGGTCTGTGTGGTGTCCGTTCCGTCGAAGACCGAGACTGTGATCGTTGCCGGGCCTCCGTTCTGGTTGGTTCCGGGGAGGATGTTGATGGTGCGGCTGGCTCCGGAACCTCCCAGCGTGATGTTGGCATCGGGGACGAGCGTCTGGTCATCGCTGGTGGCGGTGACGATCAGCGAACCGGCGGCGGTTTCGACATCACCGATGGTGAAGGCGATGTTTCCCGTCGCCGTGTCTTCGTTCGGAGTCTGATCGGCGATGGCACTGATCGTGGGAGCGTCGTTGTCAGCACTCACCGTGACGTCGAAGGTGGTCTGTGTGGTGTCCGTTCCGTCAAAGACCGAGACGGTGATCGTTGCCGGGCCTCCGTTCTGGTTGGTTCCGGGGAGGATGTTGATGGTGCGGTTCGCTCCCGAACCTCCCAGCGTGATGTTGGCATCGGGGACGAGCGTCTGGTCATCGCTGGTGGCGGTGACGATCAGCGAACCGGCGGCGGTTTCGACATCACTGATGGTGAAGGCGATGTTTCCCGTCGCTGTGTCTTCGTTCGGAGTCTGATCGGCGATGGCACTGATCGTGGGAGCGTCGTTGTCAGCACTCACCGTGACGTCGAAGGTGGTCTGTGTGGTGTCCGTTCCGTCAAAGACCGAGACCGAGACCGTGATCGTGGCCGGGCCGCCGTTCTGGTTGGTGCCGGGGAGAACGTTGATCGTGCGGTTCGCTCCCGAACCTCCCAGCGTGATGTTGGCATCGGGGACGAGCGTCTGGTCATCGCTGGTGGCGGTGACGATCAGCGAACCGGCGGCGGTTTCGACATCACTGATGGTGAAGGCGATGTTTCCCGTCGCCGTGTCTTCGTTCGGCGTCTGATCGGCGATGGCACTGATCGTGGGAGCGTCGTTGTCGGCGCTCACCGTCACGTCGAACGTTGTCTGGGTTGTGTCCGTTCCGTCAAAGACCGAGACCGTGATCGTTGCCGGGCCTCCGTTCTGGTTGGTTCCGGGGAGGATGTTGATGGTGCGGCTGGCTCCGGAACCTCCCAGCGTGATGTTGGCATCGGGGACGAGCGTCTGGTCATCGCTGGTGGCGGTGACGATCAGCGAACCGGCGGCGGTTTCGACATCACCGATGGTGAAGGCGATGTTTCCCGTCGCCGTGTCTTCGTTCGGAGTCTGATCGGCGATGGCACTGATCGTGGGAGCGTCGTTGTCAGCACTCACCGTGACGTCGAAGGTGGTCTGTGTGGTGTCCGTTCCGTCAAAGACCGAGACGGTGATCGTTGCCGGGCCTCCGTTCTGGTTGGTTCCGGGGAGGATGTTGATGGTGCGGTTCGCTCCCGAACCTCCCAGCGTGATGTTGGCATCGGGGACGATCGTCTGATCATCGCTGGTGGCGGTGACGATCAGCGAACCGGCGGCGGTTTCGACATCACTGATGGTGAAGGCGATGTTTCCCGTCGCTGTGTCTTCGTTCGGAGTCTGATCGGCGATGGCACTGATCGTGGGAGCGTCGTTGTCAGCACTCACCGTGACGTCGAAGGTGGTCTGTGTGGTGTCCGTTCCGTCAAAGACCGAGACCGTGATCGTGGCCGGGCCGCCGTTCTGGTTGGTGCCGGGGAGAACGTTGATCGTGCGGTTCGCTCCCGAACCTCCCAGCGTGATGTTGGCATCGGGGACGAGCGTCTGGTCATCGCTGGTCGCCGTCACCACCAGAGAACCTGCCGCGGTCTCGACATCACTGACCGTGAACGCGATATCTCCCGTCGCTGTGTCTTCGTTCGGAGTCTGATCAGCAATCGCACTGATCGTGGGAGCGTCGTTGTCAGCGGTGATGTCGACATTCACCGTTCCGAGCACCTGGTCCAATCCGCCGCCGGTTCCGGTATTGCCATTGTCATTAATGATGACCGTCAGCAAGTCGGCGTTGTCACCTGCAGTGTTTGCTGTCCCATGCAGATACTTGATACGTGTCGCATCGTCGAAGTAGTTGTTGAGATTTGTAAGGGTGCCAGTGAATGTCCTTGCTGTGGCCGTGCCGTTGACTGAAACTCCCGCAAAAGAGGATGCAGACAGCTGCCCTCCGGTACTGGTTGTCAGGGTGACGGTCAGTGTGCCGCTGTCTGCATCCACGTCGCTGAAATCAACAGCCGACAGGTCCACATTGCTGCTCACGTCCTCTGCGACGGCAATATCGGTTGGCAAACTGCCGCCATTTTCAGGATCGTCGTTGACAGCACTCACCGTGATGCCAGCAGTATCGAAATCCGTAAGATCACCGCCGCCGGTATTGCCCTGGTCATCGATCGTCAGCGTGAATGTGTCCGAGCCGAAATAGTTGAGGTCCGGCTGATAGGTCAGTGTGTCCAGAGCGTTATTGAGGTCCGTCAACGTCCCGGTGACGGTGATTGACGAACTGCCATTTGCTCCGCCTGTGAAGGACAGCCCGGTCGCCGTTACCAGGGTGAGGTCACCGTCATTGACCGACAGCGAGACTTCCACATCGCCGGAGTCAGCATCTACGTCCGAAACGTTAAGGCCCGAGAGCGTCAGTGCCGACGAGTCTTCAGAGAAGCCGTAGGTTATCGGCACGATTGTCGCTACAGGGTCGTCGTTGACCGGTGTGACGGTGATCGATGCGGTGTCAGTTGCGTTGCTGAAGGCAGTCGCCCCTCCAGTGCGGTCAACGGTCGAGGCAACTTGAATGTTGTCGAAGGCGACGTGTTGGCCGGCTCCCGCGAAACCCGACGAAACGCGGAAACGCACCGCCATGTCGGTAGTCAACGAGACGAAACTCGTCAGGTCATAGTCGCGATTTCCCGAAATGTTCTCGCCCGGTGAGGACACATAGGAGATTTCTTCGAGTTCAACCCAGTTCGAACCTCCGTCATTCGAGATGTCGATGGCGAAATTGTCTGTTCCGGAAAAAACATAACCGCCAAAATCAAACGTCAGATTTGCGGCCGAGGCATTGGCGAGATCGAATGACCGGGTGATACTCTCGAAACTACCACCGTCCAGATTGTCGAGACGGAGTTCGTCGCCCTCGACTCGAATGTTACCCGTCGCTGCGGCGCCATCGTCGTCGGATTCGGTCCAGTTCGACGTCCAGTTGGTCGTGCCATCATTACTGGTATAGGCAACCGTACTGAACTGGTCGAGAACGGTCGGGTTGCTGGTGCTCACGTCGGCCGTTCCACCGTTGGTGCCGCTGGTCTGATCCCAGGCGTGGAACGTAATCGCGTTGGCGATCGTGCCGTTGTAATCCGAATTGCCCTGAAAGTAGATGCGTGTGTCGGCGTCGGCTGCCAGCAGCAGCGCGTTGGTAGTGCTGACGGTCCCTAGGGCGTTCCAGTTGCTGCCGCCGTTGATCGAGTAGTGCCACGTGCCGTTTGTCGTATCGGCAGCAGTGATCGCGAGGCCGGTGGCAGCCCCGGTGTCGTCGTCGGTTACGTTGTCCTGGCCGCCGGCTGGTGCGTCGAGATCGACAAGAGTCGAAATCAGCGTGCCGACTGCGCCACTCGGCGCTCCGGTATCTTCGGCCACGGAGTTCAACGTCACCACTGTGTCATTCAAGACGGGGGCGGTGTTCGGGATGTAACTGACCAGTAGTTGCGGACGCAGGCCCGCTGTCAGGCTGTCGCTGCTGTCGAAGTCCCAGCCGTTGTCGCTATCAGAAACAATCACCCAACCGTAGTTTTCTGAATCACCATCAAGCCAGGCCTGCACTGTCGATTCAAGACCGGAAACGGTGACACTCCCGGTCGCAGTGGGATCGGAGATCGTCGCATCCGCTGCGGATGCCGCTTCAACACCATTGGTCGAAACACCAGAGCTCAGCGAGTTCCATGTTGAACTATCCGTCCAGTTCACCAGCATCTGATGCAGGCCAATGGTGGCAGAGCCAATGCTCGGGTTATTTACATTCAGCCTTAACTGTGCCGATGTAATCGTAGCGCCAGAAGGAATCTGATCAGCCGCGCTTCCAAAAATGCTGTCGAAACGAATCAGCCCCTGCACCGTGGCGTCACCGGCTCCATCATCGAGGTCAACGGCAACGTCGACGTCGCTTCCCTTATCTGTTGTTGGTTCTCCGGCATCGAGAAACGTATCGACGGTGCTGCTGTAACCGTTGCTGTCGCCATTCCGAAAGCTCGTGCTCGTTGAACCGTTTGCCGCAGGTTTGATCGACACGCCGCCGACGACCCACTTGTCACTGCTGCCCCACGTCCAGGACGTCGTCACACTGGCCGCACCGGATTCGGTTGAGCCACCACCGTTACCTTTGTCGTCAGCAAACAAGTCCCACTGCTCCGCCTGCCCGCTGCCGGGTGTGAGGGCTAGATTGCTGCTGTTATCGATTGCAACAACTCCAAAAACCAACTCTCCGGACGCGGAACCAACCGTTGCAGAAGCCGTCGAAGAATCACCCTGGGCTGACGCGAAAGTTCCGAGTGGGGTTCCCTGGTCAACGTTCGTGAACGTCATTACTCCAATCGCAACGCCATCATGACCATCGTCACTGACATTGACGACAACATCATGCGTGCCGATATCGGGGGCCAGCAGTGACCAGATCTCGACGCGAGACTTTGATGAGTCACCGTTGTCTCGTGTGCCTACCAACGTCAGATTCGCACCGTTGTAGGTAACAGATGCGATCGACTCATCATGGTCCTGTCCAAACGAGATGCCGACCAGCATCAGACGGTTCGAACCGGAAGTCGTGTGTGAAATCGTGCCGCTCAAATTATCTTTCGCGATGGTTCCCGTTGATGTTGCCTCGACCGCCACGTTCATGATGTGGCCCCAGCCGTCCTGGGTGGCCTGACTGAAAGCGATCTGAGTTTCGATCTGCCCGGTTGCGTACTCCAGGTCCCAGTCAGCGTCAAAGATGGCATGTCCAGTGTCGTTATCACTGGCCGCGACGTCGGCCCCGGTCAGCGTTGCCAGCGAGTCGATCAGACTCTGCCCATCGGAAGTGGCCGCCAGATCACAACCGTAGAACAAGAGGTCTGCGTCGGTTGAAAGCGAATCTCCCCATCGCGCAATCTCACCAACGTACCCGGCAAGGTTGTCCTGTGTCAGCCACGTCGAGCCCAACTTGACCGCGGCATCTGTACCGTGCGAGACAATGTGAATTGCGTCTAAATCATTTCGACTGGCCAGCGCCTCCGAGATCTGGTCGATCCCGTCGCGAGTTCCGGACAGCAGCACGACTTCGATCTCGCGACTCGGGTCGTCGTTGCTCCACAGATCGTTGAGCAGTTGCTGGTAGTCCTCAACGCTCGTATCAAGAAAGACGACTTCGTGGCTGACGTTCTGCGACGGGTTGGTGGAGAGGTTCGTGTTCGATTGCTGCGAGGTTGAGCTGTCTGAATTTGGCGAAGGAGCCGCTTCCGTTGTCATCAAGGCTGATTCTTCAGCCATTGCTTCAGCAGGGGCGGGCTCGGCCATTTCGGCGACGGCCAGCATCGGAGACGCACTCAGCAGAATGCGTTCTTCCAGTTCTGACAGGTCGAGGGCTCGTGACGGAGTTGCCGGATGTCGGGGCGCAACGCTGCCCAGCACACGATCCAGCAACTCGCCGATCGCCAGACGAGTCTTTGTTTTCAGATCAGGTTTACCCATGCGAGATTCTCATTAGATGCACACTCTTCGCGCAGATTCACCAGAGTGAACCGTATCTCTCAACTCGGAATTGAAGGCGGTCGGCGATAACCCGGAGGTCCATTCGCAACCGGGAATCCGAAACTGACGAGCAGATCGGCAGAGATTCCGTGATCGTCAGCGTTCTCCTACGCGTGACGGATGGCCGGTCCTGCCCGAAGCCCGTTTCGTGCCGAAAAGTGACAGTCGGATCGACTGGTCCAGACATGAAGACCGTGATGGCTTGCCGGACGGCTCGTTCCAGGAAACCATTACGGACTGCCCAGCAGCATGCTGAGCGGATTTCCTGATCGAACCAGAAGACGGAGAGTCATCATGGATCGTCGTGAGTTTCTGAAGAGTTCATCGTCGACGGCTGCGGCAGCGACGGTTCTTGCCGGGCATCAAGTGGCCAAAGCGGCTGCCAGTGAGCGACTTCGAGTCGGCGTGGTCGGCGGTGGCGGACGAGCCTACTCGCTGAACTGCACCTTCGCGTCGAACCCGAACGCCGAGATCGTCGCGATCGCCGATCTTGACTCGGCCAAACGTGACAAAGCCATTGCCGAGGTCACAAAACGGCAGGGGACAAAGCCGGCTGCTGAGAAAGACTTTCGGCGGCTGATTGACGATTACAAACTCGACGCCCTGGTCGTCGGCACGCCCGATCACTGGCACGCGATCCCGACGATCATGGCCTGCCAGGCGGGCATCGATGTCTATGTCGAAAAGCCGGACGGCCACAACATCGTCGAGGGCCAGACAATGGTCACTGCTCTGAAGAAGCACAAACGCGTGGTGCAGATGGGCTCGCAGCATCGCTCGACAGACCGCATGAAGTCGGCTCTGGAATTCATCCGGACTGGAGCACTCGGTCGGTGCATGGTTGCCAAAGCCTGGGAAAGCACCAAGCAGGGGCCGATTGGTTTTCCACCTGACAGCGATCCGCCGGCAGGGATCGATTACGACTTCTGGTTGGGAGCAGCTCCGAAGCGACCTTTCAACCGCAACCGATTCCACGGACGTTGGCGATGGTTCTACGACTACGGAACGGGCGACCTGGGCAACGACGGAGTGCATCGTCTCGACATGGCCGTCGCCGCGTTGTCAGCAGCGTGCGAAGCTCAAGGAGATCCACTTCCCGGCATGCCGCGCAAGATTCAGGCGTCGGGCGGCAAGTGGTACTTCGACGATGCTCAGGAATTCCCCGACACGCTGCAGGTCAACTACGAATATCACTCCGGTGAGCATCGCAAACTTCTGACCTACGAAATGCGTATCTGGGCGCCGTACTCGTTCCATCAGAATTCTGAAGGAGCGGCCGTCTACGGCGACAAAGGCTACATCATCATCGGCAACACAGGCTGGAGTGCCTACACGGCTCGAAACAAACTGATCAAGGAAGTGAAGGGCGACAGCTTCGAAGGCCCCCACGTTCAGAACTTCATTGACTGCATCAAGTCGCGAGACAAACCCGCGTGCGATCTGGAAACTGTCGGACACCCAGCGTCAGTTCTTTGCCACTCGGGTAACATCGCCGCGCGAGTCGGCCGTCAATTGACCTTCGACGCGAAGACAGAAACCTTCGAAAACGATCCCGATGCCAACGCCCTGCGAACACGTCCGGAATACCGCAAGCCGTGGACGCTTCCCGAGGTTTGACCGTCGATTCGTTCTCCATCCATAACTCCAGTATCTGAACTGGAGAAAACAGAGAGAACAGAGTCAAGATTCGAAAGTCGTCTCTGCTTTCTCTGCTGACTCCTGTTCAAGATATTGTTGTAACGACCGAAAGTTACGCCGATGCGTTATCTACTGGTTGCTGTGCTTCTGCTGGCAGTCTCAACGAAGTGCGATCAACTCGGTGCTGCAGAGCTTCGCTACGAGCCTGTCGAAGGGCAGCCGCTCGCAGCGAATGTTGCTCGACTTGTCGAGGCACTGGACTTTCTTGGGCAGCCTTTGCCCGAATCGCTTTCAGGCAAGCTGGCGGCCGCACAGAAGGAACGCGACGACAAGGCGATTCAGAAACTGCTTGATCCGCAAGTAGTCGCTGCGGTCTCGTTGAATCCTGAAGTTCGTGTGAAGGTCGAGCGCGGGCCGGGAGCGGCAACGATTCAGCAGGGCGGATTTACTCCGCTGCTGATCAAAGTCGTCAACCACAGCACCGTCGCTAACCAACTGCGAGTTCGCAGTCCTCAGGGAGGAGCTGTTTATTCCGGAGCGGCGGAAGCGATTCTTCAGCGACAAGCACAGACGGAACTCAACAAGAGTGAGAACACGGATGGTAAGACTGACCAGTTTCTGTCGGTCGAAATGTTTCAACGACCGCCGATGACCAGGCAGCTCAGCGGACTGGAAGTCGAGTATGCCATCGTGCTGGTTTACTCCAGCGAGTCCGGCAAGCGAGAGGCGACTCTGGAGTTCGATGTCGGAACAGGCACGCAGGATATTGGATTCCGAGGTGAAGTGCCGATCCTGTTTGACGTGAAGCCAGCGGTGCCGGTCAAGCTGGCGATCCATGACGTCGATGGCCAACCCACCGTCGGTCGACTGATCATTCGCGACAAGTTCGGTCGGATTTATCCATCGCAGGCCAAACGGCTGGCCCCTGACTTCTTCTTCCAACCGCAGATTTATCGTCGGCATGGGGACGTCGTGCTGTTGCCGCCAGGTGAGTTCATCGTTCACTTTTCTCGCGGCCCCGAATACCGCGTTCAGCAGAAGAAGATTGTGGTGAAGGACGCCAATGATCCGCCGGTTGAACTGAGAATGAATCGCTGGGTCGATCCGATGGTCAGCGGATTCTACAGCGGTGATCATCACATTCATGGGGCAGGGTGTTCGCACTACGACTCGCCAACGAAGGGCGTGAGTCCGCAGGACATGTTTCTGCAAGTCAAAGGCGAAGGCTTGAACGTCGGTTGCGTGCTGACCTGGGGGCCGTGTTTCGACTTTCAAAGAAACTACTTCAGCCCGAAAGCGGATGCGGTCAGCGAGTCGACAACGCTGCTGAAGTACGACCTCGAGATCAGCGGATTCGGATCAGCGTCTCTCGGGCATGTGTGTCTGCTCAACCTGAAGAATCAGACCTATCCAGGATCTGATGGCTCAAAAGATCGGGGTTGGCCGACGTGGACGGTGCCCGTGCTGAAATGGTGTAAAGATCAAGGCGGCGTTACCGGTTATCCACACTCGGCGTTACAGGTGAATCCCGGCTACGAAGGCAAGCGGCTGCTGGAAACGTGGGACGAAGATGCCAGCGAAGGACTGGATGAAAAAGAGATCCAGTCCGTGTTGATGCCCGAGCCGTTCGCAAAGATCGACACCGACGGCAACCAGCAACTGACGTTTGCAGAACTGTCTCGCAGTGTCGAACGCGCCGCCAACGAACTCCCCAACACAGCGATTCCGTTCATGAACGGCGGCGGGGCGTTGGAAATTTGCGTCAGCACTGCCGAGGGCGTTTGCGATTTCATCAGCGCGATGGACACCGCGAGAATTCCGGAATGGAATACCTGGTACCACCTGATGAATTGCGGATTTCCGATCAAGCTGAGCGGTGAAACAGACTTTCCCTGCATGAGCAGTCGCCGAGTCGGGCAGGGCCGAGTCTATGTGCAACTTGGCAAGGTCGGACATCTTGACTTTGGCGACTGGTGCAACGGCATCGCCGCCGGGAAATCGTACGTGTCGGACGGCTTTGCTCACGCGTTGGATTTCTCGGTCGACAGTCAGCGACCTGGTTTTGGCAACGTAAAGTTACAGGAACGCGGCAAGGTCAAAGTGAAAGCGACGGTTTCCTTCGCACCGGCAACTCCGATCGGAGTCGCGTACGGAAATGTCATGCCGTCTGCGGGGCGAAGGATTGTCGGAGACACAGTCAACCTGCACGCTCCAAGATCGATGGACTATGTCAACGGCGGAAAGCGGAAGGTCGAAATCGTCGTCAACGGAGAAGCTGTTGCTTCAGTCGACGTACCAGCCGACGGACAGTCACACGACATTGAATTTCCTGTAAACATTCTACAAAGCAGTTGGGTAGCGCTCAGACACTTTCCACAGCTTCACACAAACCCGGTTAACGTCATTGTCGAAGGAAAGCCGATCCGAGCATCGGCAAACAGCGCTCGCTGGTGTCTCGATGTCATCGATCAATTGTGGAAGTTTCGCAGCAAGAGGATCTCAGAAAAAGAACGCCCGGCGGCACGAGCCGCTTACGATCGTGCCGAGGCGAAGTTCCGGCAGATCGCTAAGGATGCGGTAGCTCGTTGAGCTGATCTGGAATGAAAGCAACTTGCCGGCGTATTTCGCGACTCAGTTTCATAAGATGGGCTGACTTCCACGCACGCCATTTTGGGTTTGCCTCCTGAATACGACTCTCCGATTCAGAATCAGAGATTGCGAAACATGAAATCCTTGGACATTCATTCTCAACAGGCGTCCCGGCGGGAGATGTTGCAGGTCGGCAGTCTGGGCCTGATGGGCGTCACACTGCCGCGGCTGTTGCAGGCTGAAGAAAATGCACCGGCTACGGGGCTGAACGCGAGTGCCGATGCCTGCATCGTGATCTTCTTAAACGGAGGACCATCGCACCTCGATATGTGGGATATGAAGCCCAACGAGAGCGAAGGAATCCGCGGCGAGTTCAAGCCGATCTCGACGTCGCTGGCTGGCTATCAGATGTCCGAACACCTTCCCCGGATGGCTAAGCTCGCCCATCGGTCGACCATTGTTCGGTCGATGCATCACGGAGTGAACAACGCTCACGCTGCCGCAGTTTACGCAGCGATGACCGGGCACGATCGTGGCGAAATCGGCGGCGGGGCGAAGCAGACCGATTATCCAACACTTGGCTCGGTCGCCAGCATGATTCGCCCGCCGAAGCAGAACGCGGTTTCGCACGTCGTTCTGCCGTACATCACAAAGGAAGGGGCAAAGGGGCCTCCGCAGCCGGGATTTTTCGCAGGCTTCATGGGACGGCATCACGATCCACTGTTCGTTCTGAAAGATCCCAACGCGGCTGACTTTTCGATTCCCGAGCTGACGCTGCAGACTGGTGTCTCGGCAGAGCGACTGCAGGCACGGCGAGCCTTGTTTGACGGATTAGATACTCAGGTTGCCGCGCGGATCGAATCGAAGGGGATGACCGGTCTGCAGAATCGAGCGATCGACCTGCTGACTTCGCCGGCCGCGCAGCAGGCGTTTCAAATTTCGTCGGAACCGGATTCGCTGCGCGATTCTTACGGAAGAAACATTTACGGGCAGAGTCTGCTGCTGGCTCGTCGGTTGCTGGAAGCTGGCACGCGACTCGTCACGCTGTCGTGGGCTCCCGACGCCAACGCCACTTGGGACTCGCACAGCAGTAACTTTGTCAAATTGAAGAATACGTTGCTGCCGCAACTCGATGCTGGCGTGGTGGGCCTTGTCGGCGACCTCGCAGACCGAGGCATGCTCGAACGCACGGTCGTCGCGATCATGGGCGACTTTGGCCGCACGCCAAAGGTCAACGGAAACAGCGCCGGCCGCGATCACTGGAACTATTGCTACAGCCTTCAATTGATTGGTGGCGGATTCAAGGAAGGTTTGATCTACGGATCGAGTGACAAGACCGGAGCATTCCCGGCTCGTGACGCTCTGATTCCGGGCGACATTGTTTCGTCAATTTATCATTGCCTGGGAATCCGGCACGACAGTTTCATCCCTGACCAGCTCAACCGCCCGCACCGACTCGTTCCAACCGGCGAGGTTGTTTACGATCTGCTTGGCTAACTCACCAGACAGTTCAGCCGTCGCCTTTCGATGGCAGCTTTACATAAACAGGATGACTGAGATGTTTAACGAATCACTCGCTCGTCGTGCGTTTCTTGGTCGAACCTCGCAGGGGCTTGGCGCGTACGCTCTGGCGTCGATGCTGGAGCAGTCGGTTGCTCAATCGGCTACACCCGACAAGCAAGTGGATCGCTGGGCGGGAGCGATCAAGAAGCTGCACGCTCCTCAGAAGGCGAAACGAGTGATTTTCCTTTGCATGGCCGGAGGAAGTTCGCATCTGGAAACGTTCGACAATAAGCCGAAGCTTGCCGAAATGGACGGCAAGCCGATGCCCGATTCGTATACGAAGGGGCAGCCGATTGCGCAGTTGCAGGGGAAGCAGCTCAAGTGCATGGCTCCTCAGCATCCGTTTCAGAAGTGTGGCGAGTCCGGCATCGAGATGGCGTCGATCTTTCCGCACCTCGCTGAAGTCGCCGACGAGATGTGCATCATTCGGTCGTTGAAAACAGAAGCCATCAATCACGATCCCGCCCACACTTTCATGAATACTGGAACGTCGATCAGCGGACGACCTTCGATGGGTTCGTGGCTGCTGTACGGGCTCGGTGCAGAAGCCGACAATCTGCCAGGCTTTGTGGTAATGACTTCAGTCGGCGGCGGACAGAATCAGCCGATCGCCGCGCGGCAGTGGCACAGTGGATTTCTGCAAAGCCGTTTTCAGGGAGTGCAGTTTCACTCGCAGGGCGACCCGGTTTTGTACGTGAAGAATCCGCCAGGGATTTCGGTCGAACAGCAACGCGAAGCTGTCAACGCTGTTCAGCAACTTAACAGTATCCGCAACGAAACAGTCGATGACCCTGAGATCGCAACTCGGATTGCGCAGTACGAACTTGCATTCCGCATGCAGACCAGCGTGCCGCAGCTCATGGACTTCTCCGACGAATCGAAAGAGACGCTTGAGTCGTACGGAACCAAAGGCGCTGACGGCACGTACGCTTCAAACTGTTTGCTCGCTCGGCGGTTGGCTGAACGCGGCGTGCGGTTTATTCAGCTCTACCATCGGGGCTGGGATCATCACGGCGGTATCAAGAACGCATCGGCCGGAACGGCCAAGCTTTGCGATCAGGGGACAGCCGCGCTGATCAAAGATTTGAAACAGCGCGACATGCTGAAAGACACGCTGATCATCTGGGCGAGCGAGTTCGGTCGGACTCCGATGGCACAGGGCAGCGGCCGAGATCACCATATCAAGGGTTACTCGATGTGGATGGCTGGTGGCGGAGTCAAAGGCGGAATGACGTACGGAGCGACCGACGAACTCGGTTACAACGCTGTTGAAGACGTCGTCAGCGTCCACGACATGCACGCCACGATGCTGCATCTACTCGGCATCGACCACAAGCAACTGACGATCCGATTCCAAGGCCGCGACTTCCGCCTGACCGACGTTCACGGAAAGGTTCAGGATCGGATTCTTGCTTGACCATCGGGTTCTGAGCAGCGATGTCCCGCTCGAACAGGAACTCACGCAAAGGCGCAAAGGGCAAACATTGAAACCTTTGCGTCTTGGCGACTTTGCGTAATCCGACGACGGGTAACACAAACGCCTCGTAGCTGGCGAATTCTAATAACGGCTGCCCAATCGAAGCACGATGGTGTCGTCGGGTTGGAAGTTGCCGACTCCGGATCGGTATTCGAGGTCGCGGTTGAAGAGGAAGCCAACTTCGAAGAACGAAGACGACTCTTCTTTGTCGGTCGGGATGGTTTCCAGGCCGATTGTTGCACGGTACTCAGTCAGTGAGACGACGTCGGCGTTGCCCGCCGTTCGTTCGATGGCCCAGGCAGAACCGTGGTACTCGCCGCGGAAGTACAGCCATTGATCCTTGTCTTCATCGTGATCGGTTCGGAACCGAATCTGTGGTCGTGGGAAATAGAGATCCACTTTTGTGTCGGGATTTGGTTCAAAGATGATCCCACCCGCTGGAAGCAGTTCGGTTTGCTCAAGATCGAGGTATTCAAAACCGCCAACGAATCGACCAGTGTTCTCCGCGGTCCAAAGGTCTGCATACGCAAGGACTCGACCAGGAAATCGCCAGCCTTCGCGGACGCTGTCCTCGAAGTCGGTGAACAGGCCTATTTTAAAGTTGGCGTCGATGCCGAATCCGTAGTCAGTTTCGGCTTTGAAGCGAGTATTCCAGAAGATGTCGAACAGTCGCGGCGGGAGGTCGCTTCCGATATGTCCCGGTCCGTCGACGAAATGGATGCCGGTTCCGAAGTCGGTCTCCAGACCTTCCTTGCCTGAGTCGAGGTCGAAGTTCCAGGACGGTGCGTCGCCGGTCAGACTTAAAAAGCCGATCCCGTTGTCACCGTTGCGTAGTACCCAGTCGAGTGACGACCTGTTCCATCGCCCAAACCAATCCGCGGGGCTCAACAGCTCGTCGGCTTCCTCGGTCTCGTCCAGCACTTTCAGTTTCGCTTTTCCTGGTTTGTCACCGGGCTTGTTGTCTGGCTTGTCGGCTGGGGGTTCGTCGGCCTCGACGTTGCTGCTATTTTCATCGCTGGCGGCAGCCTCTGTTGGCAAAGACTCTTCCGGCTCGAAATTCGGGACGTCTTCCGAGTCCGTAACTTCGGTGGGGGCTTCAGCCGCCGTAGCTGCATCCGACTCATCAGCCGTTGCTTCATCATCAGGAATTGGCGGCAGGAGCGGGGGCTTGAATGAAGCTTCCTCCGGCGCAAAGTCTGGTCCGGCCGCCGGCTCCTCAAAAACGACTTGAGTGATCGACGATGCAGGCTTGCCCGAAGGCTTCCAGTCGGAAGCTTTTACAGTGATTGTGTTTAGGGCCAGAAACAGCAGAATCGCTGTCATGGCGGAGTTGATTCGAAAGAACATTGTCCCGTCCGGGTTTGAGGAGGAGACCGGCAGCGAGGAGCCTCGTATCAGATCCAGACGAAATCGGGCAATATCGAGTTTGTACGGGCCTAGAGCATGTCATGTGTTCGGATTGTTCCGAAAGTTTCAGATCAGTTCCTGAAACGAACGTCTGACGGAGCCTCACATGTTTGAAACGTGTTTCGAAAGTCGTAGGATGCCGGGCTGCTGACTCAATGCTCCGAATCCGGGAACCGTGCTGTGACTGAGAACGTAAAGCTGGACACTCCAATCTCACAGGCCTCGTTGATCGAGCATGTTGCGTCGCGCCTGCAGGAAGTCGTGGACGAAGCCGAGGCCAACACGAAGCCGCTGGAAATGGAGCCGTATCGTGGTCGGCTGTTCGAGCTTTTCGTTCTGGCCAACGGTGCGGGTCTCACCGACGAAGCTGTCGAGCCCAATCTGACGTCCGACGCCGTCGCGAGACTTCTCGCCGAACGTTGGGGCTTACGTCAGGAAGTCAGTTCATCTGCGGAAGCTGCAAAGGCCATTTCGAACGACGGCGTCGCGAAAATGCGGCTGCTCTGGTCGCTGCTGCGAATGTGGATGGAGTGGTGCTACGCCTGGGATCGCTGGGCGGAATTCCACGACGAAACGCCTAAATCGCCTCGGTAGGCAATCGATTGACGGCTTCCAGACAGTACTCGTGCATTTCCTGTTTTGCGAAGATGAAAAACAGATGTTGTCAACGGGTTGACATGCTGCCTGTTCTGGCGTGAACTGTGCGTTTGACCGGACGGGGGCGCTACTCGATGGCGTGAGCGTTTTATCCTTGCCGGCTGCTTCAGTCTCGAATGGACGGCGCATCCGCCGTTCCGAATCGGAATGGCGGGCTCATGCTGGGAAAACTGTCGACGTATTCGCTGCTCGGAATTGAGGCGCACGCTGTCGAGGTTGAGGTCGATATCTCTCCGGCCGCGATGCCCAGGACCACTCTGGTTGGTCTCGCTGAAGCGGCAGTGAAAGAGAGCGTTCACCGCATCGAACGCGCGCTGGTTAACAGTGGGTACACGCGACCGATCGACCGAATCGTGATCAATCTGTCCCCGGCCGACTTGCCGAAGGACGCCGCTTCGTTTGACCTGCCGATTTCACTGGGCATGCTGGCGGCGAGCGATCAACTGAATTCCGATCGGCTGTCTCGGTATTCGTCGGTCGGCGAACTCGCGCTTGATGGAACGGTTCGGCCGGTTAAGGGTGTGCTCTCGATGGCGATCGCCGCTCGCGATAAGGGGATGCAAGGAATCGTCGTTCCTGTTGAGAATGGTCGAGAAGCTGCCGTCGTCGAAGGACTTGAAGTCATTCCCGTCGGAAGTTTGACGGAAGCTGTTGGGTACTTCGCCGAGCAGATTCCGATCGACCCTCTGGCGTTCAGTTGGGAAGACGCGATCGAAGAACTGGATCGTTACGAAGTCGACTATGCCGATGTCAAAGGTCAGGAAAATGCCAAGCGAGCGGTTTCTGTCGCCGCCGCTGGGATGCACCATCTCCTGATGATTGGTTCGCCCGGCACGGGCAAGACACTTCTTGCGCGAAGGCTCGCGACAATCCTGCCACGGCTACATCCGGAAGAGAGTCTGGAAACGACGCGAATCTGGAGTGCTGTTGGAAGGCTGGAACGCGAGCAGGCGTTGATGGCAACTCGACCGTTTCGATCGCCGCATCACACAATCAGCGAAGCAGGACTTGTCGGCGGAGGCAGCATTCCCGCGCCGGGCGAAATCAGCCTCGCGCACAACGGGATCCTGTTTCTCGATGAACTGCCCGAATTCAACCGGCGAACTCTGGAAGTCATGCGGCAGCCGCTGGAGGAAGCATGTGTGACGATTTCTCGGGCGATGGGCAGCGTGACATTTCCGGCAAACCTCATGCTTGTGGCGGCGATGAATCCTTGTCCTTGTGGCTTCAGGGGAGATCCCAAACGCGGCTGCAATTGCAGCCCGATGCAGGTTGAGCGGTATATCGGTCGGATCAGCGGACCGCTGCTTGACCGCATCGACATTCACGTCGAGGTTCCCAACGTGCCGTTTCGAGAACTGTCCAACAAGACGTCGGGAACTGACAGCGCAAAAATGCGAGGCGATGTCGTGGTCGCGCGGGAAATGCAGACTCGGCGATTCGAAGGTCAACCAGCGATGGTCAATGGCCGAATGTCTCCGAAGCAGATTCGGACCTACTGCAAACTCGAGTCCGACGCCGAAAATCTGCTGAAGACAGCCATGGAAGAAATGGGACTCTCAGCACGAGCTCACGACAAGATTCTGCGAGTCAGCCGGACGATCGCCGATCTAGAAAACGCCGATCAGATTTCAGCCGCGCACCTCAGCGAAGCAATCAACTACCGAACGCTCGACCGGAACTACTGGCAGTAAATCAGTTGCTTTAACGATCGCTGATCTCCACCTTTGCTCCGCAGTTCAAAGGGTGTGCGACTGCGAATTGATAGTGACTGGCTTCCGCTGAGGACTTGACGATTTCAACAGCCTGATGGGCCATTTCGTCATCGCGACACAGCGCCGCACAGGTCGGTCCCCAGGACGTTTGAGCAAATCCTTCGATTCCGTTTTCAGCGAGCAACCGACCGAAATCTTCCATTCGCGGATCGACGAATACTCCACCTTGAGCCGGGGCGAAGTATTCGCCAGCTCGATGGCCGTATTCCTCGAATGCCACAGAGACTTTATCGAAGTCTTGATTTTGAACGGCCGGAAGGATCTCCATAACGGTCAATCGACAGAGTGCGTCTGTTGTCGATTGTGGCATTCCCGGCAGGTCTCGGAATGCGGTGATCTCGTCGTCGCCGGACAGGCCAGAGAAGCTTTGGGGCGAGATCAACACGAACCGCCAATCCGCAGGGAAATCCAGTCGAGCTGCCAGCGAACCAACGGCATCGGATTCGAGTTTTCCACCGTCAACGATCAATCCGCCTGACTCGAATCCCCACGTACCAACGGCAGATCGCAGGCCGCGCCCGGTCACTTCCGCGAGTCCGGATGTTGAAACATGCTCATCGTTAAGGGTGACATCGATGGCACGAGCTGTCGCCAGTGCCAGTTGTGTTCCGGAGCCGAGTCCGCGATGGGAAGGAATTGCTTTGGACACGTTGATGTCGAGTGAAAGAACGCTGGTTTCTCGGCCCTGGCGAAAACGTTTGAGAAACGAGCGAACTCGTTGTGCAGCTTCGGGATTGGCAGCGGCTGCGGAATCGGCGACGACGATTCGATCCTCGGTTGAAGCCGTCGGTGAGTCGCTCGCGGATGCAGAAACCGTCCAGCCGGGAGAATCAATCATCACTCCCAGTCCGCCGAATTCACGACCGGATTTCGGACGGTGTGTCAGTAATCCTAAGTGCAGTCGCGAACCTGTTGATACCGTGACTCGTCGGCCGTTGCTCATCGTCCTTCGCCTCCGTTGAGCGAAGACTGAACGTAGTCGTCGATAAGCTGGAATGCCGCACGTTCGTCGCGACCGGCCGTCTTGTCGACAGGCGACCTGAGCGCGTCGATCTGAGCGCAGACTTCGTCCGGCGGAAGAATGTGAATTCGCGTCGCGAGGATGGCTGCTTCGAGTACCGCATGCTTCGCTCGATTGAAGCCAAAGAAGTCTCGCAGCCGACCAGCGTGAACGACTTGCGCTTCGATTCTTGTTCGTTCCTCCGAGTCGTCGAGCGACTCGACCTTGAACTCGTACCACCGGCAGGCGGACTTCAGCACGCGGCCGGGAATCGTGATTGCCTGGAAAGTTTCAGGAGTTTCTTCCAACCGGCTGATCGCGGCTTTTGCTAGCAGTAAAACGTCGTCAACAACGTGCAGAACTCCGAACGGGTGGCCCTTCAGGTTCTTATACGTCGTCGACGTTTGGAAGGGACGCAGGACGAAGGACTCCATTGAGTCGTCAACGATCGGTCCCATCGGTGCAACGTTCACATCGCCGGCTGAGTTCTGCGTGGTAACGATGCCTTCGAGGATCATTTTTCGCTGCTTCCTCAAAGGAGTCGCAAAAGGCTTCGCGTCGAAAGTGGAGTCGCTCAGGCGACGGTTTGCAGCACGGAGTCGTCCACAAAAATCGGCAGCACGGGATCGTGGTGGACTGCCAAGGCGATCGCGTCGCTGGGGCGGCTGTCGACTTCGATCATCTCGCCGTCGGCGGTTTTGACTCGCAACACCGCGTAGTAAGTATGGTCGACCATGCTGGTGACGACGATGTCCTGCAGCTCGGCACCGAGTTCGGTGACCACGCTCTTGAGCAGGTCGTGAGTCAGCGGTCGTGGTGGTGACGGAGCGGTCAGCCGTCGATTGATGCTGGTCGCTTCGAAGATTCCGATCAGAATCGGAAACGAACGCTCACCGCCGACTTCTCGCAGGTAGACAACCTGCTGGTCGTTGATTTCGCTGATGATAATCCGCGACAGCTCCATTTCGACGAGCACGGCGGCAACTTTCCTGCAGAGATTGAGTGTTCGACGCCAGCTTACGCCTCGAAATCGAGCCAGCGTGTGTGAGAAAGCGGCGAGTATACCTTCGCACGGGGCTGGAACAAGTTGCGGGAAGTTCTGCCGGCTTCCGAGCCGCTTGCCCTGCGACGGAAGGGCGTCCAACATACGGCTTGGCGGCATCAAAGCTGCGAAACAGGCTGGATCGACGGCCTGAGAAAATTCACGTTTGAACTTTTGGAAGAGAATTCAGAGGAACCAATGACTGACAACTCAGATCGCCAGCTTGCTCATATCGTTTGCTTTGACCTGATCGACGACTCGGCAGAGGCTCGTCAGGCATTGTGTGAAGCCGCCACGAAATACCTGTCCGGCCACGACGGCACGGTTTACTTCTCCGTCGGAATCGTCGGCGACGAGTTCACTCGACCGGTCAACGATCACGATTACAGCGTCTCGCTGCACGTTGTGTTTGAAAATAAAGCCGCTCACGACGTTTACCAGACGCACGAGCGGCATCTGGCATACATCGAAGAAAACAAAGCCAACTGGAAGCGGGTTCGCGTGTTTGATTCTTACCTCGCGTAGTTTCGCGAGTCCTGTTCCGCCGGTTCGTTGCCGTTGGTGTCGACGGCCGGCGATGTCTTAAGCGGAGGCAGGCTGATGTTTCGTCTGTTTACGACTGTTGCTGCGCTGTTGAGTTTTCCGGTGGCGCTCGTCGCTGCCGATCTCAGCTATCTTCACGAGAATAATCCGTGGTACCCGCACACGAACTTTCCGAAGCTGACCACTCCGCAGTGGGTGGGCGAGGAAGGCGTTGATGCCGTCGTCGTGCTGGCCATTGACGATATGCGGGACACGGCGAAGTACGAGGCGTATCTACGGCCGATTCTGCAACGCTTAAAGCAGATCGACGGACGAGCCCCCGTTAGCATCATGACGTGCAACGTGAAGCCGGACGATCCGCAGCTCCAGACGTGGCTCGACGAAGGGCTGAGCATCGACGTTCACACCGTCGACCATCCGTGTCCGATTCTGCAGGGCGGTGATCTGGCAAAAGCAAAGTCGACGTACGATCGTTGCGTTGATCTGCTCGGTCAAATTCCGGGCAACAAGCCGGTTGCTTTCAGGACGCCGTGTTGCGACTCGCTGAACACTGTGAGTCCGCGGTTCTTCTCGGAGATTTTCAACCGGACGACTGAGCAGGGAAACTACCTCAGCCTGTCGTCATCGGTTTTCAGCATGTACACGTCGGCCGACCCCGACATTCCGAAGGAGTTGCTGCTCGATGCTGATGGCCGCGAGAAGTTTCGAAAGTACATTCTGAAAGGGATGAAGCGAAACGGCATCGCTCAGGACAACTTTGTTAACTGGATCGAGAATTATCCTTACCCGTACGTGATCAACGGTCTGTGCTGGGAGTTTCCCTGCATGGTCCCCAGCGACTGGGAAGCTCAGCATCTGCAACAGCCGAACAATCCGAAAACGGTCGAGGACATGAAGACTGCCCTCGATATTACCGTCATGAAGAAGGGCGTTTTCAATCTCGTCTTTCACCCACACGGATGGATCAAAGCCGAGCAGGTTGTCGAGCTGATCGACCACGCTGTCGCAAAGCACGGAAAGAAAGTGAAGTTTCTGAACTTTCGAGAAGCGCACGACCGGCTCAATGAAAACTTGCTGGCAGGGCAGCCACTTCGGGCGGAAGACGGCAGCGATAATGGCGTGAGGATCCTCGATGCAAACAACGACGGATTCATGGACGTCGTCATTGGAACGTCAAATCGTCGGTTGACTCGTGTCTGGAGACCGCTGTCGCAATCATGGGCCGAGTCGGCATTTCCGGTTCTGATCGGTGAAGGAACGCACTTTACGAGAGTTCGCGATGATGGCTCGGTTAGTATCCTGTCAGAGACGCTGGACGGTCCAGGTCTCAACAAAGAAGTTGTGACGGAGGGTGTTCCCGAACACGCCTGGTATTTCGACGGTCGTAAATGGCTGGATGACGAATATCTGCAGCAGCTCATCAGGTTTTCGCAGACGGTGCGTGAAATGCCCGTCGAGCGAGATGATAAGGCAGTCGCTGTCGTTCGATCGCCGGCGACTCGAACGTGGCGCTTTCGGGATATCGACCACGATGGTCTCTGTGAGGCAATCGTGACCTGGCGGGCGGTGGCGATCGATGGTTCACTGAGTTCTCCAGCGAAAACCGACGTGCAACTGTTTCAGCCTATGACGCCGGTTGCACAAGTTCGTCCCGGCAGTCCTGTGAAAAAACCAACCGGACCGCCGACGTGGCGGCAAATGGTATTCCCCTGGCCCAGTGGATCAGTCGTTCCGGCTGCTGGCATTGATCCTGATCTGTTTCGGTTCCACGATCTGGATGGCGATGGAAACGATGATTTGATCGCATCCACGTCTGAAGGGACGACAATTGCCTTATTTGAAAAATTCGGATGGGGTTGGACGCGACCGCTGCTGAATGTCGAACGGAAATCCACAAAATCGCTGCCAATGGTCATTCGCGAAGACGGCAGCGACAACGGTTTCTTTTTTCACTCCGGACACCTTTGCTGGCAGAACGAGTTCACCGCTGACTTGCCAGACATGATGCATCGTGTTTCGATCGAGAAGCTGCTGCGGCCTGTGAAGATCGAGCGGGGAGCGGTGTCGCCGCTGAAGAAAGCTGATCCGGATACGAGCGCAGACGCGTTTCCGCTTTCGAAGACTCCCGAAGAATCTCTGGCGACGATTCAACTTTCTCCAGGGCTGAAAGCTGAACTCGTCGCGGCCGAGCCACTGATACAAGATCCGGTCGCGTTTGAATGGGACGTTCAGGGCCGGCTGTGGGTTGTCCAGATGGGCGGGTATCCGAACGGGGCCACCGATGCCGACGGAAAGCCCGCTTCCGGCGGCGAAGTTCGAGTTCTGGAAGACGTGGACAACGACGGCAAGTACGACAAGGCGACGGTGTTTCTGGACGGCCTGAATTTTCCGATGGGAATTCATCGATGGCGGAACGGAGTTATCGTGACCGACGCTCCGACGATTTTTTACGCCGAAGATACGGACGGCGACCTGAAAGCCGACGTTCGAAAAACGTTGTACGACGGCTTTGCCGAGGGCAACCAGCAGCATCGAGTCAACGGGCTGCGGTACGGCCTGGATAATTGGTTGTACGTTGCGAATGGCGACAGCGGTGGCGAAGTCAGAGTCGTCGACAAAGTTGGCGACGGAGAATTGTTCGACGACGAATCCAAATTCCGAATGGTCGATCGCGACCCGTTTGACCCGGTGCATGAAGTGACTGGCCCAGGCCGGTCGGTCAACATCCGCGGCCGCGATGTGCGGATTCAGCCGGATTATGGATTGATCGATACGGTATCAGGGCAAAGTCAGTTCGGTCGCTGCCGCGACGACTGGGGCAACTGGTTCGGTGGGAACAATTCCCGGCCGATGTGGCACTACACGCTCGACGATCGGTACATCCGCCGAAACCCGCATGCCGCAGCGGGAGACCCTCGTCGTGAAATTTTCGATCCACCAGGTGCATCGCGGGTCTTTCCGATCAGCAAGACACTGGAACGGTTCAACGATCATGACCGAGCCAACCGATTTACCTCGGCCTGCAGCGCGATGATCTATCGCGACTTGTTGCTCGGCGAAGAGTTCGCTGGAGACGCATTCGTCTGCGAACCGGTTCACAACCTGGTGTCTCGAAGAATCCTCTCTGAAAAGGACGGCGTCTTTACAGCTCGGCGATCGGCCAATGAGAAGTCATCAGAATTTCTGGCATCAAGCGATTCCTGGTTCCGCCCCGTCATGATCCGAACCGGGCCGGACGGTGCACTCTGGGTGGCAGACATGTACCGCTTCGTCATCGAACACCCCGAATGGATTCCGCCCGAGTGGCAGAACAAGCTCAACCTGCAAGCCGGCAACAACATGGGCCGCATCTACCGCATCGTCCGCGACGAAAACACGGCCTGCTGCGGAGTCGCCAATGATGACGCCGTGGGAGCATCTTCCGAGGCAACCGGGGGGCAACGCAATTGGTTCAAAAACGATTGGAACGACATCACTCCGCCAGAATTGGTCGACCGCCTGTCCAGCCCGAATGGGTGGTGGCGAGACACCGTTCAACGAACTCTCGTGCATCGTTCGGCGGAAGATTTCAATCGAACAACGATTGCGAAACTCGTGAAAGAGAGCCCGCTTCCCGTTACTCGTCTTCATGCATTATGCACGCTGGCCGCGGTGGATGAGCCTGCTCAATATTCTTATGCCGAAACGGCACTGAACGACGCACATCCGGCAGTGCAACGGCATGCTGTACGATTACTTGCAGCCGCGTTGGGACCGACTGATTCCGCAGAGGAAACAAAGCGATGGCAAACTGCCACAGCGGGGTTTCTGCGTCTTATCAAATTCAAAAAAGCTGATCGAGCGTTGCAAATCCAATTCGCGTATTCGCTTGGTCAGATTGAGCCAAAATCATCGGCGCGACCGCTGGCATTCCTGGCGTCTCAGTTTCCAGATGATCGCGAATTAACGGCAGCAGTCTTCAGCTCTTTACGTGCATCGAACATTGATGCCGTTTTGACCACATTTGGCACCGACGACAAAGGAGCACACCCCGACCTGACCACAAGACTTGTCGGGCAGGCCGTCGCGTTTGATCAGCTTGAGAGTGTCGCTCAGCAAGTGGCCCTGCGGTTTATTAACGCTCAAAAAGGCAGCCCTGCCGGGGCGCTTAAGCCTGTTACTGAACTTCTGGTCGAGATCCGTAAAAGCGAGGGCGCATGGACTCGTCTCAAAACGTCGAAATCGTGGCAAAAATATGCTGAGCTTCGCATGGCTGAAGCAGTCAAACGAGCGTTTTCTATTTTCGATGATGCGTCCTATGACGACTCAGACCGAATTGACGCAATCCAATTTTTATCAGCTGCGGGAGCTCTCGCGACAAAGCCTCCCGGTTGGTTGAGCGAATCGCTAAACGCGCAGAACTCGCCGTCGATCCAGGCGACGATCATTGAAATTCTTGGACAGTCGAACAGTTCGCAAGCTCCTGCATTGCTGTTGTCGCGCTGGGCGATTCTGACTCCAACCGTTCGTGGGCAGATTATTGATTCGCTGCTCGATCGTAATGACTGGGTGGTGTTGCTGCTGGACGCACTTTCTGGCGGGCAGCCAGCAAGTAACCAGTTATCCGCTGCTCAGCGGGAGCGGCTTGTGACGCACCGGGATGCTCAAATTCGTGAGCGAGCCGCGAAGCTGTTTGACACTTCGGCGGCGTCGGATCGTCAGGCGATCGTTGAAGGTTTTGAGCCTGCTTTGAGCCTGAGTGGTGACGACGCTCGTGGCCGAGTTCTCTTCGAGAAGCGTTGTTCGAGCTGTCATCGATTGCGTGGGATCGGGAAGTCGATCGGTGCAGATCTGACTGCTTTGAAAGATCGAACGAGCGGAGCGTTACTGACCGCGATTCTTGATCCAAACCGAGCCGTCGAGGCGAAGTTTCTCAGCTATACCGCGGTGACTAACGCCGGAAAGTCGGTGTCGGGAATGCTGCTCAGCGAATCTGGTAACAGCGTGACACTGGTTTCGACCGATGGGAAGGAGCACGTTCTGCTTCGCAAAGATCTTGATCAATTAATCAGTTCGCAACGATCGCTGATGCCCGAAGGCCTGGAGAAAGACCTCTCGAAGCAGGACATCGCGGACGTTATCGCCTTTGTTCAACGTTCCGGACAGACGCCAAAGGAATTGCCTTTCAATAGTCCAGCGGTCGTGGAGCCAGGCGATGATGGTTCAATCGTGCTGCCCGCTTCCGCGGCGGCGGTGTTTGGTCCAAGTCTGATCGTCGAGGAACACTTTCGGAATCTGGGCATGTGGCTGAATGAAAACGACCATGCTTCCTGGACTCTGGAATTGCCTGAAGGGCAAGATGATTACTCATTCGATGTCGTATTCGACTTTGCCTGCCACCGGAGCTCTGCCGGAAACAAGCTGGTTCTATCGGTGGCCGGGCAGACGCTGGAAGGGCGAGTGCCATCGACCAACCGCTGGGACCGATACTCGACCTGGAATGTCGGCACGCTGACTATTCCGGCAGGGGCATCGCGGCTGGTTGTGTTCACGAGGTCGCCGCCGGTTCAAGCGTTGATCGATTTGCGAAATATTCGGCTTGTCCCCCGCAAAGATTGATCTGCTGTAACTTTACGACTGGAACGCGTTCCTCAACTCAAGAGCGGTCTGACTTTGCCTTCAATTTCTGTGGAATTCTTTGGAGTTGCTCGCAGCCGCGCGGGTGTCGCGGACGTCACGCTCGACGCAGGTTGTCTGCGAGAATTACTCGTGCGGCTTCAGGAACAGCTTCCGAGCCTCACAGAGCTTTGCATTGATAATGGCGAACTCTCGCCTGACTGGCTGCTCAACATCAACGCAGCGGCGTTCACTCGTGATCTGAGCACGTCGCTCAATGACGGCGACAGTGTGCTGCTGATGCCTGCCGATGCTGGCGGCTGAGACGGTTGTGCGGTTGTTTGTAGAAAGCAGATGCTCGGTCCAAGGCACCAACGTTTGATGACCTGCTGGACGCGGACGCTGGTTTCAAAATTGAACCACGCCAGAGACCGTGCATTATTCTGCAACTGCTCGGATTCGCACACTAGATCGCTCGGC
Organism: uncultured Planctomycetaceae bacterium; assembly: GCA_943787265.1. GTDB lineage: Bacteria > Planctomycetota > Planctomycetia > Planctomycetales > Planctomycetaceae > JABMPE01. The sequence continues at coordinate 119,651 of CALSLT010000019.1, forward strand.
GGGATTCCGTCATGGCATTGGCAGATTAATATTTAGCTGAAAATGGCTTTAGAAGCGGCTCATCGATGTCGGATACGAGTTTCTTCAAAATTTTGAGAGCGTCTGGCACGGCAGTCGCTTAGAGAGTTCCCCCGACAGCAACGCAAGTACTGGCCCGCACTTGTCTGTTGTTAAAAGAGAAGGCGTCGCGAATTTCGGTTCGCGACGCCTTTCTCGTTTTACGGGTCGAGCTTCGATGACGGGCAAACTTGCTATGACGCTGCTCGCGCATTGATGACGTCAGCGACGGCGGCCAACTGGTCCTGCGTGTTGACGCCCATTGCTTCGTCGATGTCCAGCTTTGCGGCGGCAAGTGACTTCTTGCCTTGCTTGAGCAGAATCTCGGGGCAGTCGGTCAGGTAGTACTCGCCCTGCGTGTTCAGCGGTTTGACTTCGGCCAGAGATTCGAACAGCGACTTTGCATCGAACGCGTAGCAGCCGGTGTTGATTTCTTTGATCGCTCGCTGTTCCTCCGTGGCGTCTTTTTCTTCGACGATGCTGGTGAAAGCTCCGTCGGTGTCGCGAACGATTCGGCCGAGTCCTTGATTGTTGTCGGTGACTGCTGAGCCTACGACAGAGACCGCCTGGTTGCTGGTCAGTTCGTCGAGCAGTCCTTTCAACGATTCGGCACGAAGCAACGGAGTGTCGCCTGCCAGTACGAGTACCGGTCCTTCGTACCCCTCAAGCGGCGGTGCGGCCATCTGGACAGCGTGCCCGGTGCCGTTTTGCTCTTCCTGCAGAACGAATTCGACATCGGAATGTTGACCGAGTCGTTCGCGCATCAGGTCTGCTTTGTGGCCGATCACGCAGATGATCCGCGTGACTCCTGCACCACGGACTGCGTCAAAGACGTGTTCGACCATTGACTGACCGCACACTTCGTGCAGAACTTTCGGCAGGTCGGATTTCATCCGAGTGCCTTTTCCGGCGGCAAGTACGATCGCTACAGCATCGCTCATCGACTGGACTCCTTTCCAATGTTTGGCGTTGGTCAGTGTGGCTCGCGCGTTGCGACGAGCTTGTGTTGGCGACGTTCTGGGCCGTCACTCAACAAGCAGCTTATTCAAGCCGCGACTTTCGATCCTTCCACGGAGCGACATGCTTCATGACGTGGTCTTCCAGAAACTTCTGGATTCCCGCCTGAAGTTGAGGTTGGCGAGCGAGCAGATTGGAACCAGTCAACTTGATGTCTGAGCCAATGTTGAAGATGCGCTTGTTCTTCGGATCCTGCTGCGAGCCTCCGAGCTGCGAGTACATCTTGGTGGCTGTTCGCGTATCGGACGACACTTTTTTCGACGACATCAGCAGGACAGAAATACCTGTTGGGCGAAGAAAGCGAGTGGCCTTAATCGTGCCCACACCGCTCAGGGAGTCGACTGGTGAAACGAGGGCAAGAGCCTGCACGTCCTGGCCACGTGGCGTTCTTGCGGCAAAGGTTGGAGCATCGTCGAAGGGCGTCTTTGACCAATCATACTGTGTCCAGTTCAGAGCAATGGCGGCACTCATATCGATGGCCACGACGCCGAGCTTTCGCATGTTCAGCCGCTGAGCCTGGTGTTCGGCATAAAGGAATTTTTTGATGGCTTCCAGGTCGCCGAGAACCATTCCCTCGTAATCAAACTTGCTGAGTTTTTCACTTTTCGCCTGGACGGAAGCGTTTTCGGGAGCTTTCGACTCGCCGTGCTTTCGAAGATCGACGGCGATTACCGCGAACTGTTTTTTTGCCAGCTCTTTTGCCAGTGGCAGAGCCTTCCAGATCAACCGAGCCTGACCCTTGCCGTGAAGCAGAATGACGACCGGAGCTTCTTTCCCCATCGGGGACTCCCAGTACGTATAGTGAATGTCCCAGCCGTCGGCAGCGGTGACGACTCCGGGAACTCCTTCAGCCTTCTGTTTTGCGTCGTCCTGCGACACTGCCACGTTTGTGCTCAAGCCGAAAGCCATCATTGCGAGGGCGGCCACAATGGCTGGCAGTTTTTGCGATCCAAATCCGACAAACCTGCTGGGGCGAGACATTGAAGAAGTCATAGCAGCACATCCTGGCAATGAGTTGTTTGACCCAGCGGCACGTCAGCAGTTCAGAATGCCGCAGGTATCAGAGATCTTAGATTTCGGCCTGAATCTTCTGCCGGAAAGCACGAATTCCGTAGCCGGTATCGCAGCAGAATCAGGCAGAAACTTCAGTGTAGGACTGGCTCTGGTCGCGATCAACCCGCACTGAAATTGCAGGCCGTGCCTTAACAATTACGTGCATGGTTAGCTTCTCGACGGATCGCGGAACTGGAATTGTGGCATTTTCACGATGTCACGTATCATCTTCGGATCGTTCGGCATTGTTGTTCAGGGAGGGACAACAGTGAAACAGGAGCCCGGGCGACTGACCATGCGATATTCCACAGGGAGGCGGAATGCGTCGTATCCAGAGTCTGTTCAAGACTTTGCTCATGCTGATTCCAATGACGGCCGTGCCAATGATGGCCATTTTTGGAATTCCACAGTTCTTTCCGGTGTCTGCATCGCCGTCGGCGAGGACGTCAGAGACCTTGGCTTCGGGACAAATTCTCGAACGTCGAGTCGGCCAGTCTGACGCCTTGCTCATCCGAGACGTCTCGACGAGTAAGCCGGCATCGATCGATCTGTTCCAGCCGTATGACGCCAGCGATCAGCCTGGCAGAAACCCAGTCCGGCGGCGTTGTGGCCAACGCTTCGTCGAGTGAGCTGGAACGTCGCCGGCGCTCGTGGCGAGATCCCGTGGGCGGTTCAACGAGCACAAGGACTGAAGTCAGCTTTCGTACGACTTCTACCGCAACGCCGCCTGAGGATCGTGTTCGAAACGCAAAGCCATCGGATGCGACTTCACCCAGCCGAGGCTCGACCAATTCTACCCCCGCAAAACGAACCGTCGTTTTCCGGTCAGGCCGCCATTCCGCCTCAGGCGGTGTCGTCACAAACCTCTGATCGTCGAATGGCGAACGATTCTTCTGAAGATGTTCGCAGCGTCGCGGGACGCTATTCACGATTGATGGACAGTGGTCGTGACAATTCTACAGATTCTCATCCAGCACGTTCGGCACAAACTGAGACGCTGACCTGGCAGCAGGCAGTCGATCGGTTGAATGAGCATGGCATTCGTACTTTCCGACTGACTCCAGACTCCAGCCAGAATGGTTACCGGTTTGTCTGTCTCGTGACGTCGATTGACGATCCTCGTATCTCGCGACGATTCGAAGCGGAGTCGATCGACCCATTGGTTGCGGGTAGCCGACGTGCTCGCGCAGGTCGAGAACTGGAACCTGCATCAATGACCGCTCTAGCCACCTGTCTGCGGCGACCGGTGCTGTGCAACGTGGTCAGCTCGGACACAATTTCACAGGTCAATTGTCCGAGCAAACCGGATACCTCGTCGGTGCTTCTACGCAGAACGAAGCGTCTGGCTGGCGGTGGTCGTTCCAGATTCGCTCGGCAAATAAAGAATCTGGTGGTGCTTCAGGCGACGGGCAGAGTGACCATCCAACGCGTCGAAGTCGTAAGCTCGCTCGACTGGAAGCCGTTTTGCTAGTGGCTGACGGAGCGTTGTCGTTCCGAAAGATTTCTCAGTTTGCAACACTGGCTGACGCGAAAGAGGCTCGTGAGCTGGTCCAGGAGCTGAATCAGAAACTCGATCGAGGTGGAGCAGCTTTCCGCATCGAGAAAGTCGCGACTGGCGTTCGCATGATGACTCGCCCGCAGTTTTCGATGTGGCTTGATCGGCTGCACAATCGCCAGGCTCGATCAAAACTCTCACCACCGATGCTCGAAACACTTTCGATCGTTGCGTATCGCCAGCCAGTGACTCGCGCGGACGTTGACAAGATCCGAGGCGTTCAGGCGTCGGAAATGCTGCGTCAGTTAATGGATCGAGGTTTGATCCGCATCACCGGAGAAGATGACTCGCTCGGTCGGGCCCGTATCTTTACGGAACGACGCGGCAGTTTCTGGAAGAGTACGGCTTCGGAAGTCTCGACGATCTGCGATGGCCGACACACTTCGTCGACAGGATGAACCGGCCGGAAGTCGAAGAGGCGGACGGCGAAGTGACTCCTCAGATTTTTGACGAAACAGAAGTTGTGGAAGCTTCGGAAGACGAGACCGACGAAGAGTCAGAAGATGTCGCTGACGAATCGGAATCGGAACTCGACGAGGATGAAGACGCCACCGAGGAAGATATAGACGAGGATGGCGAGTGGGACGAAGATGATGAGGAGTACGAGGACGAAGAAGAGGATGACGATGAAGCAGAGGAAGCCGCTTGAGTTCGCTCGACTACGGTTGCCGGTGGCGGGGGGCGTAGCACGCAGGCTTCCGGAGTGCCGAGTCGGCTCCGATTCAGCGTTTAAGTGGCCAACTTTTTAATTGCATGCGAAAACTGTATTATCCGCCTCAAATCCGCGTCCCGTTGGCCAATCGCCAGCACCGCACAGACTCCTAAGTCTATGCCCGCCAGATAGTTGTGCTCTTCTGGCAACTCGCGGACGCACTGCCACCGACCAGCAGGGCTGCTGTCGGCGACACCGCAAACTAACCGCGTACGGATTCCGTTCGCGAAACCTCCAGCGTGGCTGGTCTGCCACCACAAAACAATATCCGTAGACCTCAACGAATGATTTGCAACAACCACGCAAGTTTTTCAGAACGACTCTAAATTCCCCTCGCGCTCGCCAGGGGCCTGTTCGATCAACAGAACAAATTCGAAACGAACTCAGACTCTCAAAGGAAACATCATGCTGACTATTCCCGCCGAAGGTGGCCTCGACTTTCTCGCACTCGGAGCAATGGTAAATCGGCTCGATCCTGGTCGAATTCCGTTTCGCAAGGCAAACCAGCTATCGGTGCACGTCAGTGGTGGGGAATTCAACTGTGCAGCGAACCTGGCCGACTGTTTTCAGCTCAGTACAGGTATCGCCACCGCGATGGTTGATAACCCATTGGGTCAGCTGATTCAAGAGCGTGTTCGAGCAATGGGTGTGAAGTCGTTTTACAAGCGTTTCGAGCATGACGGTGTTCGCGGCCCCAATATGGCAACCGTTTACAGCGACCAGGGCTGCGGAGTGCGTGCTCCTGTTGTGTTCTACAATCGCAGCAACGAAGCCGCCGGATTGCTGAAAGCCGGTGATTTCAACTGGGAAGAAATCTTCGCCGGTGGCGTTCGCTGGTTCCACAGTGGTGGGATCTTTGCAGCTCTGTCGGCGACAACTCCTGAAGTTATTATCGAAGGCATGAAAGCAGCGAAAGCCGCCGGAGCCATTACATCTTTCGATCTCAACTATCGCGGTAAACTATGGGCGATAAGTGGCGGACTCGATAAGGCTCAGGAAACTCTGCGAAGTATCGTTGAGCACTGTGACGTTCTGGTTGGAAACGAAGAAGATCTGCAGATGGGACTCGGCCTCAAGGGCCAGGACGTCGAATCGCAGTCGAAGCTCGATCCAACCGCATTCTTTGGAATGATGGAAAGCGTAGCAAAGGAATTGCCCAACGTGAAAGCCGTGGCGACGACTCTGCGTGAAGTAGAATCGACCAATCGACACCGCTGGAGTGCTGTTCTTTGGGCTGATGGAAAGACCTACCAGGCCAAAGAAGCTCAGCTGGATGTATTGGACCGGGTTGGCGGCGGCGACGGTTTTGCTTCCGGACTGATTTACGGTCTACTCAGCGGCAAGGATCCTACAAACCGCATTGAATCTGGGTTGGGCTCACGGAGCGCTACTGACAACCTTCCCGGGCGATACCACGATGGCTACGATTTCCCAGGTCGAAGACTTCGCTGCCGGCGGGTCGGCTCGAATTCAACGCTGACATCCGGCATTTGCAGGGTTGGCAATTCTGATCATCTTCAACTCATGCCGACAGAGTCGGCCATATACAGACTTAGAGCGTAGATATGTCAAAGCATGATATCGGTTTGATTGGCCTGGCTGTCATGGGTCAAAATCTGGTTATGAACATGGCCAACAAAGGATTCAACGTTGCCGTTTACAATCGCACGACTCCAAAGATGACTGAGTTTATCGATGGGCTTGGTGGTCGACCGGAAGGTGTTGTCGAAGAAGGTACTGTCGATCGGATTCACGGCTATGCGCAGCTGAAAGATTTCGTTGATAGCCTGGAGTCACCTCGCCGCGTTATGATCATGGTGCAGGCCGGTGGCCCTTGTGATGCTGTGATCAACCAGCTGAAACCACTGCTCGACAAAGGTGATATAATCATTGACGGTGGCAACGCCGACTATGTTGACACAAATCGTCGTCATGAAGAACTGGCCGCCGAAGGATTTCGATTCATTGGAACCGGTGTTTCCGGCGGCGAAGAAGGGGCACTGAAGGGCCCAAGCATCATGCCCGGTGGTCATCCGGAAGCATGGCCGTTTGTTAAAGACATCCTGCAGAAAATCAGTGCAAAGGTTGGCGAAAACAAAGACATCCCCTGTTGTGACTGGGTGGGTGAAGCTGGTGCTGGCCACTATGTCAAGATGGTGCACAACGGAATTGAATACGGCGACATGCAGTTGATCTGTGAAGCCTATTACATCCTGAAACATGGTCTGGGACTGTCGAATCAGGAACTGCACGAAGTCTTCAGGGAGTGGAACGAAGGCGACCTTGATAGTTACCTGATCGAGATCACTCGCGATATCTTTACCGTAAATGACGACGAGTCGGGCGATAGTCTGGTTGACTTGATTCTGGATACCGCTGGCCAAAAAGGCACCGGTCGCTGGATGTGTCAACATGCTCTGGAACTGGGGGTGCCGACGACACTTGTGACAGAAGCTGTGTACGCTCGGTGTCTATCATCTCAGAAAGACGAACGCGTTCGAGCATCCGAAGTACTGTCGGGGCCGGACACGCAATTTGAAGGCAACAAACAGCAGTTTATCGACGACGTTCGACAGGCTCTGTATGCATCAAAGCTGGTCAGTTACGCTCAGGGCTATGTGCAGCTGAATGCTGCTGCTAAAGAGTTTGGCTGGAAACTCAACAATGGGCCTATCGCGTTGCTGTGGCGAGGCGGATGTATCATTCGTTCAGTGTTCCTTAAGGACATAAAAAACGCGTTTGATAAGAATCCAGACCTCGAGAATCTGTTGCTCGACGACTTTTTCAAAGATGCTGTCAACGAGGCGCAACCAGCGTGGCGCCGAGTTGTTGCGATGGCCGTTCAGTTGGGACTGCCTGTTCCTGCGTTTTCGGCAGCCTTAACCTACTTTGATGGATACCGTCGAGCATCCCTTCCAGCCAATCTGCTGCAGGCTCAACGCGATTACTTCGGTGCTCATACCTACGAACGCACCGACAAGCCACGTGGCGAAAAGTTCCATACCGACTGGATTCGGGAACGCAACATCGACTAACGATTCGTTCCGAATCACAAGCTCAATAAGAAAGCTCGGTCGTACCAACGACCGGGCTTTTTTGCGTAGTTGCAGGTGATTGTCTAACTGCAGATTATCGGAACAGAATGACGAAGTAGCATTCAATCTGCACGGGGAGGTACGCTCCTGAGTCACCGAGAAACTCGATGGAATGTGAAAAATGTGTAGCTGGACACCCACAGAATTCGATTACGACTCACGACGGGAATCCGATTCCAAGCACTTGGGAGTTTCATAGTCAGCCGCCAACGGAGATCGGAGATTTGATCTCAGCTGAAACTTCATGTCGGGAGAGGCACAATGGTCTTACAGAACGAAGTTTCTGGAAGCGAGTGATGGTGGTATGCGTCGTCGCCGTCGTTACCACGTCATTCTTGTTGCCATCGGTTTCGATTCTCACGTTGCTCTTGCTCGCCTTTGTGACGCTGCTGCCGATTAGCATTATCGACTACGGCTTTTTTGCAAACGCCCAGTACGAATGCAGTTATCTCGGAAAACTGGGAGTTGCGATAGTCAGGTGGCAACAAGGGCAACCGACATCAAATTTCTTTGAGTTATTCGTGTATGACGAGGCACGAGTTCTGTTCTCAGAGCATGTCGTCAAGAAGCACGACAGACGGCGGCGTTTGGAGTGGTATCGTGAAGATCAGTCGAAACTATTTGAGTTATTCGCCGAATACACATGGCTCGACTTCACGAAACGCACCCGGTCCACTCGTCGACTGCTGCATGCAGTTGAGCAAAGTTGGACAGCGATAGTCTTGGAACACTTAAGAAATCAGTGGAAAGATCGGAATCGCATCGAATTTGTTCTTCGCGACTTTGGATTCCTTGTCGTTCTTCCGCAGTCGCTGGAAGTCTGTGGAAAGAAAACGAGAGAAGTTTTCAAGAAAGACGACATTAAGTCTGTCAAATTGCGAAACGGACATTTCGAGATTCAATTGAACGATGCAAGTCCACAAACTCAACGCGGGCGTTTTACGTTGCGTTACTCAGACCTCGGCAATGCATGTGTATTCATTCTCATTGTTGCCGAAGCCATTGGCCTTAAAGTTGAGACGACCGGCGGGTTGCGAGGTTTCGTCACAGGTGACGCAAGTTGATTTCAGGTTAGAAGGGTGGCACAGGTTGCTTGCAACCTGTGCGGCGTAGCCGCAAGAGGTATCTCTGAGTTGGCTGCCAAATCGGCCGGAAAGCTCTTGTCGCTTCGCGACACTGGTTGCGAGTAACCAGTGCCACCATTGGGGATGTGTTGATCAGTGACGTAGAGTACGTCTTGGCACATCCAGGTCCCACCAGAACGACGCCGACAAGAGTCCGGAAGTCCCATGACATCAGAGACAAGAATCGTACACGACGAATGGAATTCCTATCCCACCTCCCTGGGACGGTGTCATGATGTTTGTCTCATTCGATGCTGCTTTGGCTCGTGAGGAACCGCCTGAAGAATTGCAGTTTTGTGCTCGCGTTATGATTCCAATTCGCACTCCCAACGATGCGGGAGGACCTGTTTCCCCGGAAAGCGAACTTCTCTGGGAAATGGAAGATGCGCTGGTGGCACAGCTTCAAAAAGACAACGTGAGGTGTCGGCTCGTTGCACGCCTGACATACAACGGTGTCCGCGAAGTTGTATTTCAGCTTCATGATTGGGACTCGTTTCGGCCACCAGTTGGGCTATGGATTATGCAGCACAAGGACTACGAAATTGATGTTTCGGAGCATGATGGCTGGGGATTCTACGAGGATTGCATTCGGCCTCGTGTCGAAGATCAGATTCTGATGGCTGACCGTAGCGTCATTGATTCACTGATCGAAAATGGCAGCGATCCCGAAAAAGAACATTCTCTTGAGTTTGTGTTTGTCGGCAGTCCTGACGGATTGTCACGCGTGGCCACAGCTCTTCAGGACCGTGGTTATGATCCGGTGGGCAAGATTGACATATCGTCAGGGAAAATTGTGCTTGCCAGAAAGCTGGTTCTAGACCTGTCTCTGATCGTCGATGAGTCACTCTCTCACCATGCCTTGGCTGAAGAGGCCGGGATTGAGTTCGACGGCTGGGGCGCGGCAATCGTTAAGTAGGTGCCGTCGTTACGCAACCTGTGCGGCGAAGCCGCAAGAGGTAACTTTCAGTCTGCCGACGCTGTGCTTGTCATACTCAACTCAGGCTGATGACGGCGTACTTTCTTACCTTTTTGCCGTTCGGACATTAGATTGTCTCTCGCTGTAACGGCGGCTTGTCGTGAGGCATTGCTGAAACGTTTGCTCGGAGCACGGAGCAAATACACCGTCGAACATTCACCGGGAAGAGCCGATGCGTACTAATTTCGCCTGCTGTTTTGTTTTCGCCGTGTTATCCGTTCTGGCACCGATCGCTGGCTTTGCCGACGGGCCGGCTGACAATATTCCTGACAACGTACGATCGGTGCCGCCGTTGGGTATCGAAGTTCCCGAAGAGGACCGTAAAGAGCTTGAGGACGGGCTGAAGAAGCTCGATACGCTGATCGGGCAGATTCGGCTAACGAAACATGCCGACCAGAATCGGGTCAATGCACTATTGCCCGACGTTGAAATCTTCTCGCGAGCGGTTCATCAGGGGCTGGAGTATCGCGAATTCTTTTCGCCAGGAGACGTCAAGAATGCGAAGTCAGTTCTCGCAGAAGGCCAGCGGCGAGCTGAGCAGCTCGTCAAAGGCGAGGCCGACTGGGTGACTCAGAAGGGGCTTGTCGTTCGCGGTTTCCGCTCGAAGATCGATCAGACCGTGCAGCCGTACGGGCTTGTGATTCCGGATTCGTATGATGGAACTGGCAAAGCCAACTACCGACTGGATCTCTGGTTTCATGGGCGAGGGGAACGGACGTCGGAATCAGCGTTCATCAATCAGCGAATGAAACAGGTCGGCCGGGTTGCTCCCAAAGATACGATCGTGCTGCATTCTTACGGGCGGTACAGCAACGCTTTTAAATTCGCTGGCGAGGTCGACGTTCTGGAAGGGCTGGAACATGCAAAGAAGAACTACCGAGTCGACGAAGATCGGATCGCCGTCCGAGGCTTCTCGATGGGCGGAGCTGGCTGCTGGCAGATGGCCGTCCATTACCCAGACATGTTTTTCGCGGCGAATCCCCGGCGCGGGATTCTCCGAGACTCCAGAGTTCCTGAAGTTCTTTCAGAAGGAAACGCTGAACCCGACCTGGTACCAGAAAACGCTCTGGCATCTTTATGACTGTACGGATTGGGCGATCAATCTGAATCAGCTTCCGACCGTTGCCTACAGCGGAGAGTTGGACATTCAGAAGCAGGCTGCCGATATCATGGAAGAGGCTCTGGCGAAGGAAGAGATCTCTCTCACGCATCTGATCGGGCCGAAGACCAAGCACACGATTCATCCAGACTCTCTTCGCGAAATTGAATCACGGCTGACCAGTCTGGCGAAGGCTGGTCGCAACCGGCTGCCTCACGAAATTCGATTCGTGACCTGGACTCTGAAGTACAACCGGACGCACTGGCTCACCGTGACCGGGATGAAGTCGCACTGGGAACCGGCCCGTGTCACCGCCATGCTGGCTCCAGCGTTCGGATTTTCGAATCAGGCTGACCATCGAATCATTGTAAAATCTAAAAACGTCACGGCGTTTCGCATCGATATCGAGCCGGGGCTTGGCCCGTTTTCGCCAGCCCGACCATTGCACGTTCTGGGACATAAGATTCCTGTCGGCACGGATCGATCCGTCCATGCGGAATTTCATCTCGACGGGGACAAGTGGAAACTCGGACCGGCGCCGATAGAAGAAGGATCGCTCGTCAAACGCCACAATCTGCAAGGACCGATCGACGATGCCTTCATGGACTCGTTCATCGTTGTACGGCCGACCGGCACGGCGAAACACGAAGCCGTTCAGAAATGGACGACGTCCGAATTACAGCACACCGTCGAACAATGGCGGAAGCAGTTTCGCGGCGACGCCATCGTGAAAGATGACTTCGCGATTTCAGAGAAAGACATCGCGTCGAGCAACCTGATTTTGTTCGGCGATCCAACCAGCAATTCGATACTCGCGAAGATTATCGGCAAGCTGCCGATCGGTTGGACTGACGACACCGTCCGAGTTGGCAAGCGAACATTTGACGCCGCGCATCATGCTCCGGTCATGATCTTTCCGAATCCGCTTAACCCGGAACGTTACGTCGTGCTCAACAGCGGATTTACGTATCGCGAGTTTGCGTATCTCAACAATGCGAGACAGGTTCCCAAGCTACCGGATTGGGCGGTGGTTGATCTTCGCACGCCACCAGATTCACTCTGGCCTGGAAAGATTGTTGCTGCCGACTTCTTCGACGAGAGTTGGAATCTGAAGGTGCAGACTGAATCGAAGTAGGTCAGCGGGCTCTAGGCAGCCGCCTACAGCTAGTTCGGGTCGGCGTAGTTGGTCTGCTCAAGATCGGCGTAACGAATCTGGATGTCGATGATCTCGTCCTTGCACGAAAAGAATGCGTCGAGGACACGTCCGTCGAACTGCGTGCCTCGTTTCTCTTCGAGCATGTCGAAGCACTTTTGACGAGGGAACGGCTTCTTGTAGGGCCGTTTGCAACTCAGAGCGTCGAACACGTCAGCAACAGCAGTGATGCGCCCTTCGATGGGAATATCTTCTCCGGCAAGTCCCAGTGGATACCCTTCGCCATTCCACCACTCATGATGCGTCAACGCGATTCGTGACGCCATTCGCATGATCGGTTCGCTTTTCACGGCCAGCAATTTGCCGCCCAGTTTGGTATGTCCCTTGAGATTCTGCCATTCACCTTCCGACATACATTCGATGATTTGCTTGCCAAATCCGGTGTGCTTTTTAATGAAGTTGTACTGGTCCGGGCTTAGCTTCCCCGGCTTATGCAGGATTTCGTCGGGAATTCCGATCTTGCCGACGTCGTGAAGCTGAGCGGCCTGCTCAAGTCCTTCTACCTGCGACGGTGAATACCCGAGTTCGCGAGCGATCGCACCGGCGTATTTGCCAACTCGAATGACGTGATGGCCGGTGTCGTTGTCACGAAACTCGGACGCGCGAGCCAGGCAGAAAATAATGTGACGTCGCGATGCTTCGAGCGCCCGTGTTCGCTCCTGAACCTGTCGTTCAAGATCGACCGAATATCTCGCCAGCATGTCAAAGTTCGACTTGGCCGCAAGGACGTTCCTGACTCGCAGGACAAGTTCACTTGGATCGACTGGTTTGGCGAGAAAGTCCGTTGCGCCCAGTTCCAAAGCCTGCGTCTTTAACGCCGGGTCTGGCGAAGCTGTCAGAATGATGACGGGAATTGTCGAAAGCTCTGGGGTGATCTTCATCACTCGCAGAATGTCGATCCCGCTGACGTCGGGCATCATGATGTCAAGCAGTACGACATCCGGAAGATCGCGTTTCATCAAGTCGATGGCTTGCGGTGATTCGGTCGTGGTAACGAAGTTTTCGTAGCCAGCGTGTTGCAGAAACTTTCGCACGACGAGCACATTGTACGACTCGTCGTCGACAATCATGATTCCTGCTTTTCGCGTCTGATCATTGGCGACGCGCGTGTTGCTCTGTGAGTCGGATGGCGATTTGTCTGCAGCGGATGAAGATGTTTCCGGCTGAAGATCACTGAGCGCTTCATCCAAATCCACATTATTGACTGTATCAATCATCTCTTACTCCGGACGGCCCGTCCGCGGTTTACTTCTTGCTTTGTTAAGTGAGTCGTGAGTCAGGAAAGTTACGCGACTCCACGCTTAACCTGGTATTTCCGGACTCTGCGGGCGTTGCAAAATGGCGGGTTTATGCGATTTCAGAGAAATCCCTTGCCGGGTAAGTCCATTTGCACGGCCACTTTTCAAACGCTGACAGATTTAGACTTCAGCCTGGTTCGTAGTCGCGTTCTACACCGGCTCAGGCACTTCGATCGCCGCAACCATTGCGACCAGTTCACGGATAGCCGGCTCGATCTGGTTGATCTGTTCGTCACGAGCCAGATTCATCAGCCTGAGTCCAGGCTCGGTGAAGTCGCGGAAACCCATCGTGCCGGCTGCTCCTTTAAGCCAGTGAGCGATGCGGCCGACGGCTTCGAGGTCTCGGTTCTGCCACGCAATCTGCAGTTGCTCCACTTCGGATCCAAGTTTGTCGATGAAGCCAAGAATGATCTCGCGAAACTCTGGATCATCGAACGGCAGTTCGGAGGTAATTGGTTTCCTTAAACCACCAGGTGACTGAGGATTCACTGTCAGCTCTGGCGGAAAGATTCTAGATGTGTCGTACGGGTCGCCGGCCTCGGATGGTTCAACCTGGCTGAGTACGGAGTCCAGAGACTTCGATTCGTTTGAAGATTCCGCCTGGTTCTTTGGATCAGGCTCAACGGGCATCGCAATCGGTGATGCCTTTTCTTGAGGAGTCGCGATGTCGGATGCGGCAAAAGCGATTGCTGGTGTCGATGGCTGATCGGCAGAGAAGTCTTCGAGTTGATCATGTTCGCATTCTTTAGCTCCAAGCAGTTCGGCGAGGTAACCGAGCACTTCGTCCAGATCAACTGGTTTTGTCAGGAATCCGGTACAGCCAGCGGCAAGACATTTCTCTTCGTCACCACGCATGGCGTTTGCAGTGAGAGCGACAATCGGAATTTCAAGCCCGCCTTCGCGCAGAGTGCGTGTCGCGGTGTAGCCATCCATGACCGGCATCTGCATGTCCATCAGAATGACGTCGTAGTCGGACGCCGTCGCTTTATCGACAGCCAGTTGGCCGTTGACGGCCGTCTCGACAAGTAGTCCGTTTCGCTGAAGGACGAGCTGAATAAGCTGTCGGTTGGCATCGCCGTCGTCGACAAGCAGGATTCGCGATCCGTTGAATTTGTAGCGTTTGCCTCGTTCAATTTTGCGAGCTTCTTTGGACTCTGTCTCAAAGTCGGAGATGTCGAGAATTCTGGCATCGGGATCGATCTGTCCGGCATCGATGACAACCGTGAAGGTGCTTCCTTCGCCAGCGACGCTGGTCACCGTCAGGTCGCCACCTAGCGACTCGGCAAAGCTCTTACTGATTGTCAGGCCCAGCCCCGTTCCACCGAAACGCCGTGTGATTGAACTGTCGGCCTGGCTGAATGGATCGAAGATCTTCTGTTGAGCTTCTTCAGACATTCCGACCCCGGTATCGATAATGTCAATCTGAAGCCTGGTCGTATTTCCGCAAAGCATCTTCGCCACCACAGACACACCGCCGCGTTCCGTAAACTTAAGAGCGTTGCCGATGACGTTGGTGAGGATTTGCCGAACTCGGCCAGGGTCAGTTTCGATCACTTCTGGCAGCCCGCCTGGAGTCTGACAGTCGAGTCTTAGCTGTTTCTCGTCGGCTTTGACTTTCAGAACTGTCACGACTTCAAGTAGCAACTGGTGCGGGCAGCATGCCAATCGTTCGACTTCGAGTCGACCGGCTTCAACTTTTGACAAGTCCAGAATGTCATTGATCAGTCGAAGCAAATGCTGACCGCTGGAGTGAATCGTTTCCAGATATTCGGTTTGCTGAGCCGGGTCGTCGTACATTCCTCGGCGCAACACTTCTGTAAAGCCGAGAATGGCATTCATCGGCGTGCGGATTTCGTGACTCATGTTGGCGAGAAATTCGCTCTTTGCCTGGTTGGCTGCTTCGGCGTGCGCTCGTGATTCTGCAAGTTCGACTTTCTGAGCTTCCAGTTCGGTGATGTCTTCAAAGCAGCAGAACACGCCGCGAACCTGAGTCTCCTTGCCAACGACCGGAGCGCAGTTCACCTGGTAAATCCGAACGGTTCCGTCGCTGGCAAGTAGCTTCAACGTTGCTTGTGCAAGCGTCTGCTCGCCTGACAGAATTCGTTCCCACGGAAACGTACCTGGTTCAAGCGACAGCGTTGTTTCCTGCTGCCAGGGAAGTTCGACCACTTTGCGACCGACGAGCTTTTCGGGTTCCTCGCCAAGGGTGATCGCGAAGGCTTGATTGCAGAGTGCAATGCGGCCTTTCCGATCAATCGCCAGCAGACCTTCCGCGAGCGTATCGAGTGTTTCTCGAACTCGGCCTGGCACAGCCTTCGAAGGATTGAGCTGCTCCAGAATTTTCCCGAGATACAAATACCAGCTCAGCAGACACAGGCTCGTCACGAAACCAATCAGTCGTACCCACGGGTTGTGAGCAATCTCGAACCACAAATCGCCATGCATCGGCGTGAATCGAATTTCAAGACTTCCCCACTTGCCGCCGGCATTCTGAAGCGGGACATAGACCTGAGAATCCGTTGAATGATCGAGAACCTGATCCTGCCATGCGTCCGTGTGGTCACCCACGTCGACAACCAGTTCTCCGTCGACTTTGCGAATTCCGGCTGACAGGATTTCATCGTGACGTGAAACCAGCACCGTCAGGATTGCCTGGATGCGCCGGATGTCTCCACGGTTTACCAGGACGGAACTGTTGACCGCGATCGACTCGCAAAGCTGATTGCGTCCCTCCATCACAGCGGTGCGACGATCCGGTACGAGATCCAACGCCATTGCTCCGAGCATCACGCTCACAAGCAGACTGGCCAGGCCAACGACAATTCGGAATCGAGTTGAGAGTGCTGGGAGTTTCATACGATCTCATCTTTCCGCTCAGCGTCAGAGGCTGTTTTGTCAGCGTCTGAGTTCTCTGAATCATCGGCTTCATCGGAAGCTCGGTCGATCATTGTCTCAAGCGAGTCGTCATCGTCAGCATCGGCTGCGTCCAAAGCCGCGAGGACTGGCAACGGGTCAATGTTCTGCCAGACGGGCATGGTCGAAAGCACGCTTGCCAACACGTAACCGCCACGCAGCATCCACATGATGTATCCCACCGAGATGCTCGCCGTCGTCGCGACCGCCGTGCCGGTTGCCCATTCAGGTACCGTTCCGTCGAATTCAAAACTGTCTTCGACTTGTTCGAGGTCCTGGATGAATTCCGTGCTGACCAGGTAGCTCAAGTCTTCGCCATCGAACCGCAGACTGTTTCGGAAACGCTCACTGGATTCAGTCGATGAAGCGTTTGAATTTGTGGGAGCCAATGTCCTCACATTTACGCTGGTCGCGTCTCGAAGTTCTAATCGCTGCGTTCCGTCGCCGAAGAAATCACCGTCCGTGCCAGAAACGCTGTACGCACCAGCGAATTCTTCCTCGGCATCTTCGTCCGACGACGTGGCTTCGGGAGAAGCCTCAGCCTGAGCTGTTTCTACTTCGGGAGTTGAACCTGCAGAGGCAGTCACGGAAAGCGGAGGCTCGGCCGTTGTTTCCGCCGTTTGATCGGCAGTCTCACTTTCAGAAGCTGATGCGGCTTCGCTTGACTCACTCGATTCAGCGGCCGCCTCGCTCGATGACGGAGGTGGCGGAGCGATTGCCTTGGTGACATTCAGAACGACCGTTCGTTGTGGACCGGTTGATGTCCCATCGAATGGCTCATAGACGAATGTGTCGATACCAGTGAATTCGGCGTCCGGTGTGTAAGTGAATCCGCCGTTTGACAGCAGAACCAGCGAGCCGTTCGCCGGCCCTGAAACCAGCAACGCCGAAATTGCGTCGCCGTCCGGATCGGAATCGTTCGCCAACACGCCCCCGGCAGGTGGCACGGTCAGTTGTTCTCCGAAGATGACGTACGAATCAGGGGTGCTCGTTGGAGCGTCCGACACCGGGGCCACTACAACGTTGAACGCGGTCGTAACGAACGCCCCTTGTGGGTCAGTCGCCCGCACGGCGACGATCGCGTTTCCGTTTGCATTCGGGGCAAACTTCAGAACCAGATTGCCGCCAACGATCGGCGTTCCACTGAACAATGCAGAGTTCGAGTTCCCAACAATTGAGTAGGACAATGCCGCGGACGGGGTCTCGACGTCGCTGAACGCCGTTTTCAGATTAATGACGACATCGGTTGAGTCTTCATTCACCGTGACGTTTGGCAAACCGGTCGTTGTCGGTGCTTCGTTGACGTTGGACACGTTCACGACGACGACTGCGGAATTCGTCAGCCCGTCGGCATCCTGGAGCTGCACGTTCAGTGTGTAAGTCGGAGTCGTTTCGAAATCCAATGTCGATGGACCTGCCACGGACAACTCGCCGGTCGCGGCCTTCAGCACGAATGCTCCGTTTGTGTTTCCACTCAGAATCGACCAGATTCGCGTGTCGCCTGCGTCTGGATCCGAGCCGGTGATGATTCCCACGCTCGTTCCAGACCCCGCATCCTCGTCGACTGAGAAGACTGCGTTGTTGGCAGTAGGAGCTTCGTTCTGATCGGCCAGTGAAATCGTCTCCGCAGCCGTGTCAAACGCTCCGCCAGCGTCCTGAACTCTGACAGCCAGGTTAAACGTCGGCGTCGTTTCGAAATTCAACGCCGCTGAATTCGCAACCGTAAGCTGACCATTGGCCGGGTTGATCACAAAGGCTCCCGCCGTGTTTCCTCCGACGATCGCCCAGGTCAGCGGGTCGCCAGCGTCGGGATCGGTCGCGGGAACAGAACCAACGACTGCACCGTTGGGAAAGTTTTCCGGAAGTCCAAAGTTAACGTTAATCGCCGTCGGAGTTTCGTTCTGATTGGTAACGCCCACAGAAACATTTGCCGTGTCGACAAGCCCGCCGCCATCCCGAGCTTCGACGACCAGATTGAACGACGGCGTCGTTTCGAAATCCAGAATTGAAGTGTTGGCGACAGTCACTTCGCCAGTCGATGAGTTAATCGCAAAAACGCCACTCGTATTGCCGCTAAGAATCGACCAGGCAATCGCGTCACCCGAATCGGGGTCCGAGCCGGCAACAACTCCGACACTTGTCCCGAACGGCGAATTCTCTGGAACGTTGAACGCTGCGTTGCTAGCGGTCGGAGCCTCATTCAGATCATTCAGCGAAATCGCGATGGTTGCCGTGTCGACTCCGCCGTTTCCGTCTGCGGCACGCACTGTCAGTGCGTAATTTGGATTTGTTTCGAAGTTAAGTTCCAGCGGCTTTGCAACGCGAACCTCTCCCGATGTGCTGTTGATCGAGAACGCTCCGTTTGTGTTTCCGCCGATGATCGTCCACGAAACCGAATCACCAGCATCGACATCAGTAGCCGTCGCGGTTGCAACAAGTGTGTTGAGGGGTGCGTTTTCGCCAACATTGACGTTCTGATCGGCTGCAACCGGGGCGTCGTTCGCTCCGTTAATCAAAATCGTGACCGTCTCCGAGTTTGAAGCATTGCCGTCGGTCACTGTGTAGGTGAACGTGTCGTTTGCCGACTGCCCCGGTGCGAGACTTTCGAATTGACCATTCGGGGCATAAGTAAACGTGCCGTCTCCGCGATCGATGACCTCCCCAACCGTGCCGGTTGTGTCGAAGCTTGAAACTGTCAACGACTCGGGGCCTGGGTCACTGTCATTGCTCGGAACGTTTCCGGTGACAAAGGTTGAGTCCTCGTCAGTTGTGAATCCCAGACCCGAATCAGCATTCGTCGTAGGAGCGACGTTCGAAATCGTGACCGTCGTCGTCGCGAGGGCGAAGACTCCGTTGTCGCTGCGAACTCTCAACGCCACCGTGCGTGTATCCGGACCGTCGATCGTTGCCGCCGAATAGTTGGTCGTACTGCCACTCGCGTCTGCGGAGAACGTGACACCGTCGTAGTTGAAGTCCCAGGCGTATTCGACGATGAAATTGTCGACGTCGTTCGATGCCGAACCATCCAGAGACACATTGCCGCCTTCCGGCACGGAATACGGACCGCCGGTTACGACGTTTGCTGAGTCATCCTGAGCAGTGACGGTCAGTGTTCGCGTCGCCGTGGCAACGTTTGCGCCATCGTTGACCGTGAAGCGGAGAACCCGGTTGCCGATGTTCGGATTCTGACTGGAGTTGGAATAAGCCACGCTTCGCAGTGCGGTTTCGTAGGCGGGAACCGAAGCCGTACCGGACAGAGTGAGGATTCCTGACGTCGCGTTGTAGCTTCCCGAGATGCCAGACTGATTCGTAAACAGCAGGTCATCCTGCCCGGCCACGAATCCGGAGTCGAACCGAATTTCTGCTCCGACTAGGTCAGCGTTCTCCGGATCAGAAACGGTCACTGCCGAATCTACAGAAACTGCTCCGGCGTCTTCCATGAACGCAGCCGTTCCGCCAGCAGTCGTCACAACAGGAGATTCGTCGATGTCGGTGATCGTCAACGCGAAGTTCGCCGAATCGTCTGGGGTAGACCCGACGAGTGGGTCGTTCACTTCGACCGTCACTGCGTAGCTTTGTTGAGTCTCAAAGTCGAGCGGCGTGCCTGCCTTTAATCGGAGATTGCCTCCGACAATTTCGAAACTCGCGGCATCCGTTCCGGACAACGTCAGTGAGTTATTGCCCAGCGCGTCGTCTGTCACGGAAACCGAAGCGAGTACGATGGCCGATGATGTATCAGCATTTTCAGCTAGCGAGTCGGACGTCTGGCTGAGCGAAACACTCGGAGCCTCGTTCACATCGGATACAGAAATGACAAACGGCTTATCGAACGAAGCCGTTCCCGAATCGGTAGTCGTAATCGTTAGAGCAACGGTCGGTTCGGTTTCAAAGTCCAGGCTCTGGCCGGTCTTCAGTTTCAGTTGACTGGCCACGATCTCGAATCGCGAATCGCTCACGCTGTAGGTGTGATTGTCGCCGAAGTCGACGTCCGTTGTCGTGAGGATTCCGATGACCGCCCCCACAGCGTTCTCAGCGACACTTGTGTTGTCCAGAGAAATGTCTGTCGGCTGATCGTTCACTCCATCAATCGTGACTGTGACCGGGATGCCCGTTGCAGTACCACCGTCGTCGTCACTCACGGTGTACGTGAACGTGTCTGTCGTACTTTGCCCTGCGCCCAGGGTTTCGAATTGACCGTTCGGGTCGTAGTCGAACGATTTGTTGTCATCGTTAATCGTCACCAGTCCGGTTGTTCCCGTGTTGTCGACACTGGTGATTGTCAATGGGTCGTTGATTCCGGCGGGGTCAGTGTCGTTGGCCGTTGCGTCATCGCTTGTAAACGCGTTTCCCTCATTCGTCGTGAACGCTGGTCCGGAATCCGCGTTGCCGGTCGGGATCACATTGTTGACCGTCAACGTCGTTGTTGTGGTGGCCACTCCGCCGTTTCCATCATCGACCTGCAACCCGATCGTGAAAACGCCATCGTCCGCGATTCCGAAGGTGAGCAGCGTCGCCCAAGCGACGTTCGGACTTTCAATTGCCGGTTCGCCGGCTTCACCAAAATTTCCGTCGTTGTCGAGATCCCAGGCGAATGTCAGCGGATCGGAATCTGGATCGCCCGAAGCAGCACCACTTAGACTTACTGGGCCTCCTTCGTTGATGACGTAAGGGCCGCCCGCGTTGGCGATTGGATCGTTGTTCGGTGGTTCGACGACCGTTACCTGATGCTCAGGCAAAAATTCGATGAACGCCGGTCCGATCAGTCCACCTTCTCCCGGAGCAACGTACAGATCGATAAATCCGCCGGTCGTGCCATCGTATCGGTGGATGGCTGCGTTTTGATGATCGGCGACGTAGAGATTCCCGTCGGGGCCGAATGCCAACCCTGAACTTCGGTCAAGACCTCCGCTTCCCGATGAAACGAATTCGTCGATAAACGTTCCAGTCGTGCCGTCATAGCGAAGCACGTTGTCCGTGTTCAAACTGGCGACGTAAAGGTTGCCATCGGGGCCAAATACCATCTCTTCTGCAGCGTCGAGACCTCCAGAACCGGCCGCGACAAACTGGTCGATGAACGCTCCAGTCGAACCATCAAATCGGAGTACATTGCTGGCGGTGTAGCTGTTGACGTAGAGGTTGCCGTCCGGACCAAATATCAGCCCGTTTGGATTGACGAGCCCTCCGCTGCCGGCAGTGACGAAGTCGTCAATGTACGCCCCTGTTCCGCCAGCGAACCGCATGATTCGACCGTTAAAGTAGTCTGCAACGTAAAGGTTGCCGTCAGCTCCAAACGCCAGCCCATCGGCACCGAGAAGCCCGGCAGTGCCAGCAGGCACGAACATGTCGATGAATGCGCCCGTTGTTGCGTTGTATCGAAGAATGTCCTGCGATGTTTCACCGCTGACGTAGAGGTTTCCATCCGGGCCGACGATGGCGTCAATCGGGTCGTTCAGCCCTTCGGACGTAGCAAACTCCTGAAGGAACGATCCCGTTGTCGCGGCAAAACGAAATACACTGTCGGCGGAATACGCAGCGACAATTAATTCGTTCTGCAGAAACGTGCCGTCTTCATCCGTCGCCGACGCCAGGACGTTGTATGTAAAACCTGCGTTCGCATAGGTGTGAGCCACCGATGCCGGATTGCCCGCGAATGTTTCGATGCTGCCGTCGCCCCAGTTGATTGTCCAACTGGTGATTGTGTCTTCGCCCGGATCCATCGCCGACAGGTTCAGTGTGTAGCTGCCGCCAGCGGTTACCGATCCTGTTCCCGTCGTGCTGATTGTTGGCGCGACATTGTTGACCGTCAGTGTCGTGGTTGTGGTGTTGATGCCGCCTCGGCCGTCGTCGACTTTCAGACCGATCGTGTAAACGCCGTCGTCATCGATGCCGTAAGTTTGCAGAGTGGCCCAATCGACAGACCGAGTTTCAGTCGTCGGCTCGCCGAGTTCTCCAAAGTTGCCGTCGTTGTCCAGGTCCCAGGCAAACGTCAGCAGATCAGTGTCCGGGTCGCTCGATACGCTGCCGTTCAGATTGACGTTACCACCTTCGTCAATCGTGTAAGGTCCTCCGGCGTTGGCAGTCGGAGTCGAGTTCGGTGGCGTGGCTGTACCAAACTGTCTGGCAAAAACTCCTGACGAATCGCCAGGACCTTGCCCGGACCAGACAACGACGAAATTGTCGGAGTCGAGCATCGTTAACGACACCTTGTCCTGTGTGCCCGACGTCGTCTGGTTGACTGCGGTCTCGCCGCCAATCTTCGTGAAGCTGGAATCGTACTTCTGATACATCACTCCAGAAGAATCAACAAACCCCGCCCCTTCCCAGGCAACGATGTGGTTACCGGATGCGTCAACGTCGATGGAAGGGTTGGCCTGATCGCCGAGAATCTGCGAGTTCACTGTGTCGGCACCAGTCAACGCCGAGCCGCCGAAATCAAACGCACGGCGGTAGACACCGCGTCCGAACAGACCACTGGTTTCCCGCCAGACAACGTAAGCTCGCCCTGAATCATCAATGGCAACATCGGCCTGTCCGGCAGAGGAGCCGCTATCCACGTTGAACTGCGAACCGCTGCCGCCCGTGCCGTCGGCTTCGTAGGTTCTGGTGTGAACACCGCTACTATCGTCCCACACGACGACAAACTGGCCCGACGCATTCATCGCGACCGACGGTTCACTCTGACCGCCGCTTGTCGAACTGTTGACTCGGAATTCGGCCCCCTGTTTTGAGCCGCTTGAATTAAAGCGCTGAGCAAAGATTCCTGAGCTGTCGCCCGGGCCATTGCCTTCCCACACAACAACGAAATTTCCGGTAGCGTCCATCGCGACGGCGGAGTTGTCCTGGTCACCGCTGGTGGTCGTGTTGACGGTAAATTCGCTGCCGTTGAATGTGCCGTCAGCGTTAAAGCGTCTGGCGCGGACGCCAGGTCCACTGACGTCGTTGGTCCACGCAACGACTCCGCGTCCTGAATCGTCGACAGCCACGGTCGCGTGATACTGATTGTTGGTCGTCGTTTCGTTGACCTGGCGTTCGCTGCCGATTGGATTGCCCGCCGCGTCGAACCGCTGCATCCGCACGCCGAAGCCGTTTCCGTCGCTGCCAGAGCTCTGATCGGACGACCAGACGACGACGTATTCACCGTTCGGAGCAATCGCGACCGCTCGCGTGCTGCCTCGGTCTTCGCCACTGGTTTCCTGAGTGTTATTCGCCGTGCCGTTGACGCGGAACTCAGACGTTGCAGTGAGCAGAGTGGCCTCGGCCTCGAACGCTCCGATGTCCGGATTGGAATCGCGGGTCACTCCTCGTTGATCGGTTGTCGGAGCCCCGGTTGTCGTTCCGGCATTGATGGCCGGGCTGCCTGCCTGCAAGGCGTGAGTCTCGGTTGTGCCACCGTTGAGCGACAAAGTCGGATTGATTTGCGGATCAACATTCGACTGGTCGCCCGTGCCGCTCAGTCCTGCCGTCCCATCGCTGTCAATGTTGAACCCGAGCGACGTCAGCGTGCCGCCGTTGTTTGTCGAAACGTTGTCTGCCTGCGAGTCGAACTGTGTGTTGCTTCCCAGAATCGAATTACGCAGCGAGACGTTTCCGTTTGAACCGTGGATGTAGAGCCCGGCTCCGTCGTTCGCCATGTTGTAGGCGATGGTTGAATTAGTGACGGTTCCCACGCGGTCCGTCCAGACTCCACCGCCTTCGCCCGCCGCCACGTTGCCGCTGATCGTCACGTTGACCAATGAAAAGTTCGAGCCGCCGCCGGTTTGATAAATCCCTGCCCCGTCGCCGGCCGCGTTTCCACTTACGGTAACGCGAGTCAGCATCGTCACGCCTTCGGCTCGAAGCCCGCCGCCCGACGTGACAGCCGAGTTTCCAAGGATTGCTACGTTCGTCAGTGTGACCGGATCGTTGCCTGCATGAATGGCTCCGCCCTCTCGCCCCGACGCATTCCCCGTGAAAATCACCCGAGTGGCCGTGAACGATCCTGCATCCAGAGCCTGGACTCCGGCACCGTCCAGCCCTGAAGCAGTTGAACCACCAGCCACTGTAAAATCTTCAATCGTAAAGTTCGAATTGTCGCGAACTTCGAAAACGCGATCGATGCCGTTGGCATTGATGATTGTCAGGTGCTGGCCGGCTCCGACGATCGTGACGTCCTGCTTAATGTCGAGGTCACCTGTGTCCGAGTCGTTTTCGCCCGTCCCGCCGATCGCCAGTGTGTACGTGCCGGCCGACAGGCTGATCGTGTCGCCGCCCGAGCCCATGTTTGATTGAATGATCGCTTCGCGCAGAGATGTCAGGCCATCGCCGCTGTCAACGACATCGTCCGTCGTTGTGACATTGATGACGGCCAACTTGCCAACCCACTCCTGCTGAGTCTGCGCGGTGAAAACGACGTCTGATTCTATACGACCGGTTTCGTATTCCAGTTCCCAGTCGCCACCGAACGTTGCATGCCCGGTATCGTCCGTGCTGGCCGCGACGTCGGCTCCGGTCAGCGCGGCGACCGAGTGAACCAGCATCTCGCCGCGAGTGTTCGAAGCCAGATCGCACCCGTAAAACAGCAGGTCACCGTCCGAGCTGAAGGCGTTTCCCCAGCCAGCGATCGCGCCGGCGTAGCCGTCCAGCGAACCGATTCGCAGCCACGTTCCACCCAGCTTTACCGCACCGCTTTCTCCGTGGCTCACAATGTGGACGGCGTCGAGGTCCGAGTATCGCTCCAGCGTCTCGGCAATCTGATCAACACCGTCGCTGTGCGAATCCAGGATGAAGAAGTCGATCGGTCGTCCGGCGTCGCGCTGAGTCTGCAGGTCCGCAACCAATTCTTCAAAATCGGCGGCATCCCTATCAACGAAGATTACTTCGGTCGCAGCTTGTTCGATTGGCGCGGTCGATTCGAAATCTGACTCGAGTCGATCGAATTTCAAATCGATCGTGGATGTCAGGTCGTCCAGTCGTAATGCCTGTTCTTCCGGAACGGTGGATCGGTCAGCCGTTGCAGTTTGAGGCGTTGCTACCGGAGCCGTCTGGAACAGACCGTCGGACCGTGCGTCCAGTGGCGAGGCGACTTCAGCCGACTCTGCCGCCGGGACCGAATCGACCATCACGGCTGCGGGGCTTGCACTCAGCAGAATCCGATCTTCCAGTTCGCTCAGATCCAGCAGGTGCGTGACAGTTCCGTCGGCCGACTTCGCGAGCACGTTGCGAAGCTGGTCGATCGCCGCCGCAGCCTACAATCGCGCTTTCTGATGGAAGGAGTGCAGCCGCATCGGAGCCTGTCACAAAAGGAAGTCTGCGCAGAATTAAACGACTTGCAATTCTGCGCTGATTCCCGACTCGGGCCGCAAATCAGCGGTCATTCCCCTCGAAATACCCACATCCGAACTGTGCGATGTCGCAAAAGTACGATTAGGTAACTTGCAAGCCCTATGGATAATTCGGTCCAGGTTGCCGAATTCGACGATTGTTCGGATCAGCCAATTCGAGCCGGGCTGCCAGGGTTTTCCGGATTTATTGATTCTGCGGTCTCGAACGGCTGGCGAGCAAATACCTCCGTTGCCGATCAGACCAGAGACCGTTCATAGGATGCGCGTCGCCTGTTGTGGCGACGGCCTCTGAGCCTGGAACCGTCAACTCGTCGGCCACTCAGGACTCAACCGAATCGGAATTCACCGGGCAATGAAGTTTCGCACCACGACAATCTGGGTCGCTCTGGTTTCGACAGGCATGCTGTGCCTGGCGGTCGGTGCTGTACGGATTCCGCGAAAGCCCAAACCGGCTCCTGAACGGCGGACGACGGACCAGAGTGGCGAACCCGCATCGGTTCCAGTCATCCCAATGCGCGTTGCGTCGCCTGCTGCCACGAACGTAACAAACTCGGGAGTTGCGACTCGGAGCTCGGTGCAACCTCAGCCGCCGTACCAAACGCAGAGACAACAGGCACTGCCACCGCGACAGCAGCGGATCGAGAACTTTGATCGCCGACCACCTGCCGAGCGAGTTGCTCAATCCAGATTTGGTGCTGTCGGTAACTTTGTGACAGCCCCCGCAGGTGTCCCCTCCGTCGACCAAAGCCAGCAGCAACGCGGCTATCAGGAACCCGAGGCGTGGCCGTTCCACAGGAAATCTACCAGCGGATCAGGACACGCGACGCAGACATGGTCCACGCAAGAGCCTGCCTCACCAGCACCGCCCAATTCTCAAAACAAACCTCGAGTTGACGACTGGCCTTACCGGCGATCATCCGCCGCAGCGGTCAACACCGGAACATCTCAAGGGGTGAATCCTAACGCACCAGCTAACTGGCCGACTCCCGCGGCAACGTCGACGGCATCGCAATCGGTTGTTGCACCTGTCGAGCAGTTTCCAACGAACACTTCGGTTGACGCGTTCAATCAGAGCCCAGACTTCGCCGTCGAGCAGCAACGGACGCCGCAATTCCAGGTGCCGGCCGGCCACGGTCCGACGTCAAACGATCTGCTGAACCCGGCACTTGCCTTTGGCGGCACTTCGAACAACGGATCAAACTTTCAACCGCAACATTCACAGCAGACGACGTCGGGATCATCTTACGCGCCAGCTCAACCGCTGAATCAGCCAGCAATTGCAAACGATTTCGAGATTACACAGCCGCAGAACTCGCTAAATCGGATGACGGATCCATTCGCGAATCTTTCATCGTTGCCGGCAAGTGGTTCGGTCGCCGCGACGCCAGCGCACTCGCCAGTTGCGACGCCTGCTCCTGCCAGTTCGTCATCGCTTGCAAACCTTCCGGCACCGACACCTTCACCAGAGCAATCGCAGAACCTCCTGAAGGCGGGACACGCTGGCGCCGACAACCGAGTTATTCAGGCATATGCCGAGTCCGTGACGCCTCGCAACTACGTAACCGTAGGGCAATGGTCTGGGCCTCAGAACCGACCGGTTCAGTCGATTCAGCGAGTCAGTTTCGATGCCTGTCCGGACTGCGAGGACGTCAGTCGAGTTCCGGCAGAATCTTTGATCAATCCTTACGTCGCGAGAGCAACCAACTATCCGGAGCGATCACCGCTGCCTATCAGCGAAGGCCAGCTTGTCGAGTTGCCGCGAGACTACGCTCCGTGGTGGGAAGAGGTCATCAACAAACCGTTGCGGGCGGCTCCGTCGACTCGTCCCGTCAATGTCGAATCGCTCATCCTGGAAGCGATCGAGCACTCGCCGCAGGTGACTGCCTTCCGCATCGATCCGATCATTCGTGAAACTCAGATTCTCGAAGAAGCGGCCGAGTTCGACTGGCAGACATTCCTTGAAACAAGGTTTGACGACAGCAACGACCCGATTGGAAACTCGTTGACGACTGGTGACAACTCAGATCGCTTTGAAGACCGAAACTTCAGCAGCCGACTGGGTGTTGAAAAACGCATGGCCCAGGGCGGAACGCTGGACGTCACGCAAAGTTTTGGTTTGCAGGACAACAACTCAACGTTCTTCACTCCTCGCGATCAGGGAACGTCGCGGCTCGAATTGAACTTCACTCAGCCACTACTTCGAGGGGCGGGGCAGACGTACAACGAGAGTCGCACGATTCTGGCGATGCTGGATCATCAGATTTCGGAAGATGACTTGCAGGACAGCCTGCAGGATCATCTGCTGGAAGTTTACACGACCTACTGGAATCTCTATCGAGCCCGCGCCATCCGCCTGCAGAAAGAACGTCTGCTTCGGAGGGCGATTGAAGTTGAGCAAAAACTTACGGCCCGGCAGGGCATCGACTCAGTCAGGCGACAAGTGCTGCGTGCCCGCGCGGCAATTGCCAGTCGGCGGTCGGAAATTGCACGAGCTGACATGGAAGTTCGCAATTCGGAATCACGGCTTCGGTTGCTGGTGAACTCGCCCGGCTTGAAACACAGCACTGTGGTTGAGCTGCTTCCGGTTGAAGCTCCGATGTCAGAATACCTGACGGTGTCGATGCGAGGGTCGGTGGAAACCGCGTTGCAGAACCGCCCGGACGTTCGGCGTGCCATTTCGCAAATGAAAGAGACAGCAGTTCGTCTCGAAGTATCGAAGAATGAACTTCTACCAAAGCTTGACTTCGTCGTTGGGACTTACGTTGCGGGGCTGCGAGGTAAGAGTCAGATCGACACTGCCTGGACAAACCAGTTTCGAGACGGTCGACCAGGCTACACGGTTGGCATGATGCTTCAGTATCCGCTTGGCAATCGAGCCGCTAAAGCACGATACGCCAAACGCGAGTGGGAAGTGGCAAAGACTCTGAAAGAGTTTGAAGCCTCCGTTGAATCCAGCATGTCTCAAGTTGAACTGGCTGTTCGAGAATTCGAAACGTCGTACCAGGAAATGCTCAGCCGCTTCCAGTCGATGATCGCTGCGGACACCGAAGCCAACTATCTGCTGGAACGCTGGCGTCTGTTGCCCGGCAATGACCAGACGACGAGTTTCCTGCTGGAAGATTTGCTCGACGCTCAAGAACGCGTCGCGGTGGAAGAACAGGATTTCGTCGAAGCCCAAGTCGCATACGTTCTCTCGGTAGTTCGTCTGAAGCGAGCATCCGGGATTCTGTTGAGCTGCGACTGCGGAAACTCACCGGTCTCATTCATGACTCCGGCACCGCGCGGTCTTGCTCAGCCAAAACCACTGCCCCGCCCAGTTGGCCAGCGTCCAGCGCTGCCATCGCCACGTCCGGCAAATGCAAAGCTGACTCCTCCCATGCCGGTACTTCCGAAAGCTCAAACGTTGGCCGCTCCAAAGACTGGAACGCCTCAATCATCCGAAAGCTCGCTGAGCCAACCGTCAATCATTCCATTGCCGGGACCAGCCCCTTTGACAGTGCCGGCCAGATCGCAACTCTAAACGCAGCCCGATAGCTCATCATTTGGGATTTGCGCACCTGCTTCGGCTGTGGCCGAACAATCACCTCTGGATTCAGCACACAAGCATGATCGGATTTGCAACGAAGAGTCGACAGGTTCGAACGGCCGCAAGTTCGGCTCGATCTGATCGTGCGCTCGTTGCAGCCATCCGCCGGCTGGAAGCCGAACTTGCGAATGCCGGCCAGCGCGAGCTGAGAGATCGAGCAGACGAACTGCGGGCACGCCGCTTTCAACGCAATCCCGACTGGTTGTCCGCTGGAGCTTTGACAGAAGCGTGTGGCCTTGTTTGTGTGGCCGCTCGACAAACCCTTGGCCACGGTCTTTACGATGTGCAGCTTCTGGCCGGCATGGCGATGGCACGCGGTTCTGTTGCTGAAATGGCAACGGGAGAGGGGAAGACATTTGCGGCCGCCATTCCAGCTTTCATTCATTCGCTGGCCGGCCGCGGAGTTCACGTCAACACTTCTAATGAATATCTCTCGCAGCGTGACTGTGAACAATTACAGCCGTTGTTCGAGTTTCTCGATACGTCATGTGCAGACATTAGTTCGCAGCAGGAACCCGCCGACAAAGCGGCTGCCTACCGCTGCGACATTACCTACGGCGCCGGTGCCGAATTTGGATTCGATTATCTGCGTGACCAGATCACGCTTCGGCAGAAACCTGAAACGCGACTTGGTGAGGATCTTCTGGGACTTCTTCGAGGTCACGAACAGGTTCTGCAGCCGACTCTCCAACGCGGACTTGCAGTCGCGATCGTCGACGAAATCGACAACGTTCTGATCGACGATGCCGGGTCTCCACTGCTGCTGAGTGGCCAACCGGACGGCCTCGCAACAGACGCGGCAGCTCACCTTGCGGCGTTGAATCTGGCCAACGATCTGCTGGAAGGACACGACTTTCATGTCGACTCAGGGCAGGGCTCCATCAACCTGACAGATGCCGGCAAGACGCGTGTCTGGGAAGCGACAGACAGTGCTCCTTTGAAGTGCCTGCTCCGCCCCTGGAACACCTACGTCGAGCAGGCGATTCGTGCTCGCACACTTTTTCGTCGTGACGTGCAGTATGTCGTGCGTGACGAAGAAGTCGTTATCGTCGATCAATCTACCGGCCGCCTGTTTGAAGATCGGACCTGGCGGGACGGACTTCACCAGGCAATCGAAGCTCGTGAAAACGTCCCGATTACTGGCGAGAAACAAGGCCTGGCTCGCATTACGAAGCAACGATTCTTTCGGCTGTACCCGACTTTGTGCGGCATGACCGGAACGGCCACTGGCAGCGAACAGGAGTTTTCGGAATTCTACCGACTCGCTGTTTCAAGAATTCCGTTGCGGAAGTCCAGCCAGCGAGCAATGCATCCAGAGCGAGTGTTCGCCAGCGCTGACGCGAAATGGTCCGTCATCGCCGGGCAGATCAAGCAGCTCAACGATGCAGGACAACCCGTTCTGGCCGGAACACGTTCGATAGCAAAGAGCGAAGCACTTGCCGAGCGACTGGATGAGCTGTCGGTCCCTTACGAAGTCCTGAACGGAAAACAGGACGCGGACGAGGCCGAGATCATTTCGCGCGCTGGCGAAGCCGGAGCAGTGACCATCTCGACAAACATTGCCGGCCGCGGCACGGACATTCATCTCACGCCGGAAAGTCTTGAACGCGGTGGTTTGTGTGTGCTGGCGACGGAGCATCACGACTCCAACCGAATCGATCGGCAGTTAGTCGGTCGTGCCGCCAGGCAGGGAGAACCTGGTTCTGCGGCCTTCTTCCTGGCAGCCGACGACGATTTGCTCACTCATCACGGCGAATGGCTATCCAGGACGATCACCAAATCAAAAACCAACAAAGGCGAAGTGTCGGCCGACATGTCATCGTCAGTCCGCAAGGTTCAGTTGCAGGCAGAACGCGCTCAGTTTTTGCAGCGACGAGCCTTGTTTCTCGACGATGCTCGCCGGGATGTCGTCATGTCTCGAATTAGTGGAGAAGCGTCATGAACAGAATAAGCTCGATGCAGCGCTTGCTGGCGATGTTGAGTCAAAGCAGAAGCCTTGCGGCTGTGATATTGGGGCTCGCTCTTGTCAGCAGTCGCTGCGTGGCGGACGACATTCAGAGTTTCACAGAACCGTACCGCACGATAAATCTCGCCGCGGCGGAGTCCGGAATTGTCATTGGCCTGAATGTCGAGGAAGGCGATCCTGTTGAGAAAGATCAAGCACTCGCCGACTTGAATCAGGAAGTCCTGAAAGCCGGTGTGGAAATCGCTCGTGCCCATCGTGATTCGGTCAGTGGCCTGAAGTCGGCCGAGTCCGAATTGAAGCTTCGCTCTGAACGGCTGCGAAAGCTCCAGGAACTTCGTCAGAACGAAAACGCGAGCGAGGAAGAAGTGAATCGGGCAACACTCGAATTCGAAGTTGCGGAAGCACGAGTTCTGCAGGTCCGAGAGCAGCTTGAGATCAAACGTCTTGAGTACGAGCGAATCCGCCTGCAGCTTGCTCTCCGCACGGTCAGATCTCCGATCGACGGAGTCGTCACCGAGCTGTACCGCGACATCGGCGAGTACGTTTCGCCCGCCGATCCGGTCGTACTGACCATCGTTCAGCTTAATCCACTGAGAGCCACATTCCCTGTTCCGATTGCCGATGTGAAGTCACTCCGCAAAGGTCAGACAATTTCTGTCAGGGTGGATGGCGTTGCCAAGCCAGTCAACGGCCAGGTCGAACTCGTTTCGCCGGTCATTAACGCGGATAGTCAAACAGTCCGGGTGAAGGTCGAACTGCCGAATCCAGGCTACCGAATTCGCAGCGGTGCCAAATGTTTCTTCGCCTCTGCAAACGCGAAGGAAAACCTCGCTGAGGGACTTCGCTCGGGAGCACGCCAGTAGCAATGAGCGAACGCGGCAGCACACCTGTTTCTCAGCAGCCAAGCACGGCGGCCGGAAGTCCCGGCTCGCTTCAGAGCGGCGCATCGGGATTCTCGGAGTTCATCGTCGACGCGATTCCTCAACAGGGGAACGGCTCGGGGGCTGCCGCTGCGCATTTTCTAACCGTCCTTCGGCAACTGCCGCATTGCCTCGCCGAGTCAGATGATGACACACCGTCGTTGACCAGAATGGCGGAAGTCTTGCAGCGAGCAGGTCAGCTTGAATGCCTCGCCTGGTTCGAACGAAATCAGCGCGGACTCAGCGATAAGCCCGAAATGTTTAAGGCCGATGAAAGTCCTCAACTTCAACAGGAGCTTGCGGAAACCGCCGTGCGTGCGGCAACTTCTCGTGTCACCGAAACTTGCGGAGTGTCTCGCGACGGCTCTTCCTGGATTGTTATTGCTTCGCCTGTTCAAGCCGAGCCGGTTTCGGGCGGTTGTCTCGTTGGAGCGTTTCGTATCGGCCGCGAGTCTCCAGCATGGCTGGCCGGCCAGGTCGAACTGGCAGCGCTGATTCTGGGACATTCGTTGACGAATCGAAGTCGCGTTGCCGCCGAGCAAGAGCTCGGAGCGGCCTCGGCCATCATCGACCTGGCAGCACGGCTTGAAAAAGCAAAGAACTTCGACGAAGCCTGCCAGATTCTGGTCGACGAAATGTCTCGTCACACGGCGTGCCCGCAGGTCGCCATCGGAACGCTGGCATCCGAATCCGACAGTTGCCGTCTGCGCTCGCACTCCGGTGATCGCCGAACGTCGCTGGCAGCGGACACAAAGTCTGCGATCGAAGCCGCTTTCGATGAGATCGTCATTCGCGATGAAGAATCTGTGTGGCCTCCAGAAGTAGAGACGCTTCGAACGGGGTTGTTGACACATCGTCGACTGGTTGACGAAGGCGTGGCTGAATGCGTCATCGGTGCACCGCTGCGAAACCGCGACGGCTCAGTCTTCGGAGCGTGGCTATTTCTCGGGGATAGCAGGTTCATCTCGACGCCTGCGATGCGGCAATTTCTTCGAGCTTGTGAGTATCGGCTCGCTGAAACGCTGAACCTTGTGAAACGAGCGGAACGTCCTGCCTGGAAACGTTCGCTCGACGGACTCGTTAGGAAACTCGGCGGCTCTCCAAAACGCACAGTCGCTTTCGGGATGGCGATCATGGCTGGACTTTGCGCGATTCCGATCCCGCACAACGTCAGTGGAAACTGCGAACTTCAGCCGGTGACACGCCGTTTCATCGCTGCTCCGTTTGACGGCACGCTGGATAAGACACTTGTCGAACCGGGGGACGTGGTTGAGGCGAACCAACTGCTGGCACGCATGGACGATCGCGAGATCAATCTGGAACTGGCCGGCGCCGACGCGGAACACCATCGCGCGTCCAAGGAGCGAGATACACACCTCGCCAATCAGGACATTGCCGACGCTCAGTTAGCTCGCTACGAAATGGAGCGTTTGAAACTTCGTCAGCGGCTGCTGACTCATCGCAGTGAGAATCTTGAAATTCGCAGCCCCATCGCTGGACTGGTTATTGATGGAGATCTCAAACGCTCTGAGGGAGTTCCGCTGGTGACGGGCGACACGATGTTTGAAATCGCCCCGATTGATCGAATGGTTGTTGAGATCGCAATTCCGGAAACCGACATCGCTCACGTGAATGTCGGGCAGGAAGTCAGCGTTTCTCTGGAAGGTGTCCGCGGCCAATCGTTGACCGGAGAACTTATCCGGATTCATCCGCGCTCCGAGATGAAAGACGACGAACACGTCTTTATTGGCGAGGTTGAGTTCGCCAATCCGGACGGTCGCTTGCTACCAGGGATGCACGGTCACGCCAGCATCGACAGCGGCTTCGAGCCGATGGGCTGGATTGTTTTTCACCGACCCAGCGAAGCGTTTCTGTTCTGGATGGGGTGGTAGCGTGCCTCAGCCAACGCTCGATTCGTCAACCCGCGAGTTACTCCACAGCAGAATCTGCCTGCGAGCAGAACTGATCTTCATCCCGCGAAGAGGTCGTTGGAAAGAGTGGTATCAGATCGAGGCTCGCCACTCCGGCCGTTACTTTCGCATCGGGGTGACCGAGTATGCGTTTATTTCGCTGCTCGATGGCGAGACGACGATCGGCGAAGCTGTCAGTCTGACTGCTCGCCGATTTGGGCCAGACGCTTTTTCGGAAGACCAGGCAACGTCGATCGTCGTCTGGCTACTTGAAAATGAACTGGCGGAGCTCACAGAATCACTCGCCACGGGCAAGCCAACGAGTCCTGCTTCAAACGGTCGTCGCAAGACAACACTTGTCGAACGTCTCAATCCGTTCTGGTTGAAACTTCCGTTCGGGAAACCTGACGGGTTGATCAGCAAGCTGTTGCCGCTGACGTCGTGGCTGCATTCATGGGCGGCTATCGTCGCTTCGATGTTGATCTGGTTGGCGGCGGCGATCGCGATTGCCAGCAACTGGACTCGGTTCGAATCTTCCTGGTCAACGGTTCTGCATCGATCCAACTGGCTATGGCTGGGAGTTGCCTGGCTGTTTTTGAAGATCATTCACGAACTGTCGCATGCAGTCGCCTGCCGACGACACGGTGGAGAAGTCCGTGACTCGGGGATGATTTTCATTCTGCTCGCGCCGGTCGCTTACGTCGACGTGACGTCGTCACTGAGTTTTCCATCCAGATGGCAACGCATTCAGACGGCTGCCGCAGGCATCTATGTCGAACTGACGGTGGCCTCGCTGGCTGCGATTGCCTGGACGGTGACCGATTCGCCGTTGCTATCACATCATCTGGTCAATCTGATCTGGTCGGCGAGCGTTACAACCATCGTCTTCAACGCCAACCCGCTGATGAAGTTCGACGGGTATTACGTACTCTCCGACCTACTGGATCGACCCAACCTTTACACAGACAGCACGCTGCATCTTCAGAGAATCGCAAACCGCGTTTTCTTCGGTGCAAAGACCGACAGCGTGGGAAGTTCTCGGCAGGACGCGTTGTTGACCGCCTGCTACGGCGCGGCAGCGTTCGTCTGGCGGATGCTGATTTGTGTTGGCTTGCTGATTTCAGCGTCGGTGATGTTTCACGGAGCCGGGATTGTTGTCGCGGCGGCTGGAGTTCTGCTGTGGTTCGGTCGGCCGATTCTTCAACTGATCCGAAAACTCTGGAACCTTGCACGACTCGATCCGCAAAAGTCGCTGCGAGCAGTCGTGCTGGGGGCTGCCACCGCTGCACTATTGGGAGCGTTCCTGTTTTTGACTCCGTGGCCGGCGGGAGCAACGGCACCGGGAATTCTCGATCACCAGGACCTGGCCGTTGTCCGGGCCGAGACTCCGGGGTTCGTACGCAAGATTCACGTCGCCGATGGTGAACAGGTTTCGCAGGGACAACTGCTGATCGAACTTGAAAACGAAGAACTGGCGAACGAAGTCGCCGACATTCGAGTGGCGATTCAGCAGTCCGACATCCGACGGAGTCAGTTCATCCGTAATCGCGAAACGGCTTCCGCTCAAGTGGAAACGGAGAATCACGCGTCGTTGCAGAAGCGACTGACGGAGAAACAGCAACAGGCCGACTCGCTGACGGTGCGAGCTCCAGTCGCCGGCCGAGTCATGTCTCGCTCGCTCGTCTGGGCCGAAGGCACGTACGCTCAGCCAGGGACAGAATTGGTCGCAATCGGCGACGACTCTCGCAAGGAGCTGCGAGTCAGCATTTCTCAGAACGATGCTCGCTGGTTGGAAACAGTATCGAAGCAGACGGATGGCAAAACCTCGATCGATGTCCGACTTCGTTCCGTCGGAATGACCACAGGCACCGTCCGCCGCATCCTGCCCGGAGCGACTCGAACGCCGCTCCACGAATCGCTGACTGCCCCAGCCGGTGGCCCGTTGGCCGTGAAAGCGAATGCTGATTCAGAGTCACGTGCGGAACTCGTTCTGACCGACCCGCGAGTCACCGCCGTCATCGACCTTCCCGCTGACGTCGCCGCCAGAATCCCTGCAGGTTCATTCGGCCATGTCTGGCTGAAGACAGAATCGGCACCAACAATCGCCGAAGCCGCGACTCGCATCGCGACTCGCTGGGTCGAGGATCAACTCGACACAGCCCGCGCCGAATGAATGCACTTTGTGCACCAGCTGACGTCGGTTGATATCGGTTAAAGTTTTCACCGTGGCTCGCGACGACTCGTACTTATCCGTCGAAGAATCGTCAGGATGGCCGGCAGCGGAACCAGCGAGACGAACAGGCAGCTTCCAACCCCAATGACGAGCACAAGGCCGACGCTGTAGAGGCCTCGGTGGGCGGCGATCATCATGCTGCCGAAGCCGATCATTGACGTGAGGGATGTCAGCACGATCGCATTCATTGTGCTCGGCGAAAGTCGGTAAGAGTTGGGCTGCGAATGGAAGTCGTGCAGCACGTGGACTCCGTCGTCGACTCCGATGCCAAGGATTAACGGAAGCAGAATCAGGTTTGCAGGATTAAAGCTGATGCCCAGCGACGCCAGAACTCCGTAGGAAAGCAAACCGCCCAGCACCGGCGGCACCAAAGCGAGCACTGTGAAGAGGACACTGCGAAAATTCAGCACAAACGAAATCGACAGCATCAGGCTCATGAACGATCCGAGCACGATCCACCAGTTGATGTCTTCTGTTCGTGAATACTGAGCAACCGCCACGCAGCCAGTAATGATCAAAGCTGGAAGCAGCGTCTTGAGGGCTCCATCTGGTCCCAGAAAATTGACCAGCAGCACGAAGGTAACAACGACGAGTGCATAGACCGCGGCGTGCTGATAACTTTGCATGATCTGCTGCGACGCTTCGTAATTCTGTAATGGTGTGCCAGTGACTTCGGGGTCAACCGTTCTGACGTCGTTGACAAAACTTCGCAGAGGATCGATATCCCAGATCGGTTCTTTCGGATAGACCTGCAGCAGCCATCGACCGTCGCTGCTGACAAACCGCGACGCCAATGCCGAAGGAAGGTCTTTGATCGTGACCGGATTTGGATCCGCAGACTCTGCCAGCAACGTCATTTGAGTGAGCAACGATGCCG
This sequence comes from uncultured Planctomycetaceae bacterium, assembly GCA_943787265.1. Taxonomy (GTDB): domain Bacteria; phylum Planctomycetota; class Planctomycetia; order Planctomycetales; family Planctomycetaceae; genus JABMPE01. The sequence goes on from CALSLT010000019.1 coordinate 156,575, forward strand.
TGAGTCGTTGCTGGTACTCGGAAAGAATTGTTAGCTGTTCTTCCAGTTCAAATGGGTCCAGCGTGTCCAGTAAACGATCGATCGATGCCGCTGTCGCTTTTGCTTGCGGGCGATCCATTTCGTTCGTTCGAGTCAAAAGTTGCTCGAACATCCGACCGACCAAATTTGGATTGATCACCGGTGGAGGTGGCATCTCGGTCGGCAATCGCGCGAGTTGAGCATTGAAACCCTGGATCAACAACTGCGTTTGCTCGGGGGGAAAGTTTGGTAACCGGGTGGCAAGTTCTTCGACATGGTCGACTGATGCCAGCTTTTCAAATTCACCTTTGAGTCGCCGGGCTTCTCGTGCGTTCCTCGCCACAGAAACGGCAAAGAGCAGCGAGCCTTTTCCTGCGCGATTGCCCTCGCTGCTTCTGTCAAAGATGCGACGTTGAATTTCAACAGACTCCAGTCCGTCGGCCTGCAGATTCAGCAGGTTGTAGTCGTAGCCAACTGCAGATTGCAGACGACCATCTTGAATCGCGATTCCTTGACGGCCTACCGCCGCAATTGCCACCAGAGACACGATGGCTACGAGAGTTGGGAACCGATGGATAGCCATCCGAAATGCGTCGCCCTGAAACGGAGTCGGCAGTGCCTGATGTTTCAATCCTCGATCAGCGACGGTCACGAGGGCTGGAAGCACGAGGAATGTGGCTGCGGTGCAGATCAGAACTCCGCTGCCGGCAATCAGTCCGAGTTCTGCGACGCCCAGAAACTCCGTAAAGGATGCGCAGTAGAAAGCGAGCGATGTGGTGACCGCGGCGGTGACGATTCCAACGCCGACACTTGCCGAACTGGACGACAAGGCTGGCCCGAGTTCATCGCCGTGATGCCTCAGTTCGAGATAGCGGGCGAGGTAATGGATCGCGAAGTCGATTCCCAGGCCGATCAGGATCGCGGCAAATGACACCGACAGAATGTTGAGATGGCCGATCGCTAAAGTGGTGAAGCCAAAGGTCCAGCACATTCCGACCGCAAGCATTGCCATTGCCAGAAACGGATGCTTCCAGCCACGAAATCCGACCAGCAGAAGGAAGCCCACAAACACGAATGACAGAATCGACGCGCGAATCATGTCGCTCTGAGAACGCCGCATTTCGTCATTCTCAAGCACCGGAATTCCTGTCAGACCGATGTGAACTTCCGGGTGCTGCGGACGGACGTTGGCAATTAACGCCCGGAGTCGATCAATCGACTTCGTCGCACCGTTGAAGTCACCTTCGAGTTGAACGGGGCGAGCTTTCAGAAATCCGATCGTTCCGGCTTCATTCATCAAGTAAACAACGTCGCCACTTTCACGTTGGAGTTTCGGGTCGACGGAAAGTACCTGCGGCCAGGGGCTGATGAACTTGCCTCGTGTTGCGAAGTGATCGATGCTCGCTGCCAGCCGTTCGGTCTGGCTCAGAATGTCGGTCAGCTTTCGTTCGGCGTTCGCAGTCTCCTGTTGAGTTAAAGGGACTGCGGCTGCGGATGCTTCAGAATCTGCCGCGAGTTTTCGTGACAAGTCGTTGACCTGAAACAGGAGCGACGTTGCGAACAGGTCTAGCCGCAGACGGTTCCAGCCGCCGTTGAGGATTGGTCGGAACTCTTCAAGATGCTTCAGGCCCTGCTCAAGCTGGGCCGGGCTTAGGTATTGCAGTCCCTTTCGCTTCAGGCTGCCTGTCTCAACTTTGAAGAGTACCTGATCGAACAGCTCCGGCTCTGCAGCCAGTCGGTTCCCAAGGTCCTCCATTACCGCTTTGATGGCGTCTGGACGCTGACTCTCGGCGACGACGACCAGGTCAGAGCTGTCGCCAAACGATTCGGTGAAGCTGGTCCAACGCTGGTGAAAGTCGGCGGTCGGATCGATCAAGTCTGAACGCTGTGTCCGGAACTCGATGAAGACAACGGTGATCACGACGGCGGCGATTGCCGACAACGCCGTTACTGCCAGAGTCAGACCTGGACGTGAACATGCAGCTTCAGTGATCGCGCGAAGCGGCTCGCTGAGGTGAAACGGGCGAGCTTTGTCGGTCCGTTCTTGCATGCATTTATTCGTGTCTGGTTGGTTCCGATGTGCCGGCTACCGGACGTTCGGAATGTCTTTTTTCCGGGCCGGTCCAGATAACCCGCTCAGGAAAACAGTCCGCTGACAGATTCAGCTCGGTGAATTCTGCGAATCGCTTCGCCAAGCAGCGGAGCGATGGAGACGACTCGTAGATTGTCGAACTGTCGATCAGGAGTGATCGGCAATGTGTTGGTGACGACAACTTCGGTGATCGGAGCGTTGCTTAGTTTCTCAATCGCCGGCCCGCAGAACACCGCGTGAGTTGCGCTGACGTAGATTTCTCGAGCACCCAGATCTTTGGCAACCTGCGCCGCACCGACGATTGAGCCGGCCGTCGAGATCATATCGTCAAACAGCAACGCCACTTTGCCTTCGATCGGACCGCCAATAATGTTGGCCTGCCGAGTCTCAGTGGCGCTGGAACGACGTTTGTCGACAATCGCGAATTGACCGCCGAGATTCGAAACGTGCTTCAGCGACCTCTTAATACTGCCTTCGTCGGGGCTGACAATGACCAGGTCTTCCGGCGGAATTTTCAGCGAGCGGAAATACTCGTCCGTCGTGCCGGCTGCGTAAAGATGGTCGACCGGCACGTCGAAGAAGCCCTGAATCTGCGCGGCGTGGAGGTCGATCGTTACTACTCGGTCTGCGCCGGCTTTCGTAATGAGGTTGGCCACAAGCTTGGCCGTGATCGGAACTCGGCCTGAATCTTTCCGGTCCTGTCGAGCATATCCGTAGTACGGAATGACCGCCGTGATGCGTTCGGCGCTGGCTCTCGCGCAAGCGTCGATCATGATCAGCAGTTCCATCAGATTCTTGTCAACCGGTGGGCCGGTCGGCTGAATCAGAAAGACATCTCGGCCTCGGATGTTCTCGTCCAGTTTGCAGCTGATTTCTCCGTCGGGGAAATCAGCCAACTGAACGGCTCCAAGGTCGAGACCCAGGTGCTGGGCAATTTCTACAGCAAGCTCGCGATGGGCGCGCCCGCTGAGCAGGACAAGTCGGTCGTACATGATGATTCCGTCAAAGCCGCGAATGGTTAGTTCGGGCATGTTGGCAGGGGGCCCCTGCTCGATGCAATTCAAACGGCCCTATGAAACACCGAAAGACAAAGTTCTTGCGTCAGATCGCTCTTTGCGACTCAAAAGTGACAGACGTCCGGGGCACCGCAATCGGGAATGTTTGCCACGGTTGGAGCCGCACCGACCTGCTCACCGGGCAAAGACAGATCAACGACATTCGATATTGGGCGTCTGCCGACGGGTAGTGTTGCCGCCCGGGGCTTGTCGTGTTCAGCAGCTCTGGCCTGACTTTCCTGTCAAATACAATCAGTCGTTATGACTGGTGATTCGCGGCTTGATCCGTCACAGGCATCCTGCTGTACGAATGTCGATGCGAGAATGCATCGTCTGATGCGTTGATGCTGTGCGGACGACGTTCCTCGTGAGTCCGCATGAAGCCGATGAGATGGATTATCGAGACTTTCATAGTCGTTGCGGCGGTGCTGACAAGACGCACGGGAATGGCTGCACCTGACTGATGGATCAATTGTCATGAGCCGGCAATACCGCGGGCGGCGGTGGAACCCGCACGCTTTCACAATTGAATTGCAACGGGTATGGCCACTCACTAGCGTGGGGACCGATTACGGAAGATAGGGGCGAGTACGAACGACGTATGACCTGAAACGAGTGAGTATGTTCACGGTTTCGGACGATTACGTGCCGCAGTTACTGCTGTTCGGAACGCGTTCCGGGAAGGAGAGGTCAGGCCGGGCGAACAGCTCTGGTCGGATGGAGTTCTCCTTGAGTTTACCCGTGCCACTCACGGTCCTCTCACAAGATATATGTTATGACAACCGAATCTCAGGTTGCGGCCGGCAAGGAGCCAGCGGCGGAACCTCGACTCGAAATCAGCGGGTCACGACAACTTACAAACTGGATGGCTGACAATAAGGTCAGTCTCGGATTCACCACTTATCAAACCGGCAAGGTGTTCCTGATCGGCGTTAAGCCTGGGGACAAGCTGTCGGTCTTCGAACGTACGTTTAATAGATGCATGGGGCTTTGCTCGGACAACGACGGGCAAACGCTCTGGATGAGTTCTCTTTACCAGCTTTGGAGGTTTGAAAACGCTCTCGAACCGGGACAGTCGGCAGACGGGTACGACAGGCTGTACGTTCCCCAAATCGGCTACACCACGGGAGACATTGATGTTCACGATGTTGCCGTCGAATCAAGCGGCCGCGTCGTATTTGTGAATACGTTGTTCGGTTGCCTGTCAACGATGAGCGACACTCACAGCTTTCGACCGCTGTGGAAGCCGCCGTTCATAAGTCGTCTTGCAGCGGAAGATCGATGCCATCTGAACGGAATGGCCATGAAGGACGGTCGTCCCAAATGGGTCTCAGCGGTTAGTCAATCAGATGTAAATGATGGATGGCGGGATCGCAGGCGCGATGGCGGGTGCATTGTTGACGTTGAAACAAATGAAATTGTGGTTGAAGGGCTGTCGATGCCGCATTCGCCAAGGTGGTATCAGAATCGCCTTTGGGTGCTGGATTCTGGTAACGGGTACTTCGGGTACATCGATTTCGAAAAGCGAAAATTTGAACCGGTAACGTTCTGCCCTGGCTATCAGCGGGGTATGGCGTTTGTCGGTGATTATGCGATCGTTGGACTATCGCGACCGCGACATAACAAGACATTTTCGGGACTGGCACTCGACGAAGAATTGACGAAGCGAGACGCGGATGCCAGATGCGGGTTGCAGATCATCGATCTTCGTTCCGGAGACATTGTTCACTGGCTGAGAATCGAAGGAATTGTTGAAGAACTTTACGACGTCATTGCGTTACCTGGAGCAGTCCGGCCAATGATGATCGGATTCAAGACGGACGAAATTCGGCGAACACTTTCGATCGGGCCGGATGGAGAATTGTGAGCACGATCGGACAAGCTGCTCCGGCAGCAGAATGATTAAACTCAGGTATGGTCACCGCCTTCCCTGGCGAGACCGAACACTGAAGTAGACCGTTCGGCAATGAATGCCGGGCCGGAGTTGTTAGCACTCAAGTCGCATGATGTATCTGGGCTGCTAACGAAACTGCATCAAGATGGATTTTGCAGTTCTTTATTGTGCATGGACGCGGCTGCGTTACGCACATTGTCTGAGGCCAGTCGTTAGTCGACTGCGATTCAGGCTGTCGTGAATGAGACACAACTTCTAACGATGAGACGGATTTGTCCTGATTCATAGATTCGGGAACCTTCCGGCGTTTCGACCGTCCAACTCATTTCGCACCAATGTGCGAATTAAGTTTCAGACATCGTTATGAGTATCGAATCTGCGTCGAAATGTTTATCTGATTCAAAACTGAATGTCACAACATTGAATCAGCAACCTCAGCGGTTTGGAGCAGAAGTCGCTCAACTCCGCAAAGATTTCGAGTAGCGACCGACCGGGCCGCAAGAAACTACACCTTGGATGTGTGTCGTTTGGAGTCATAAATCATGCTGCTGACCGACTGGCTGAAATTTCTGAGTGCCTCAGGATCTAGTCTCTGCGCGCCGTCTCGGCCAACTCGTCGTCAGGGGGCGAGTGTCGCTAACAGTGCAGATATTTCGAGCCAGCCTGAGACGCTCGAGAAAAGGACTCTGCTCAGTGCAGCAGACATTCTTTTGACCGACGTTTCCGGGGCCACTGGATTTCAAGTCGACGGCGAGCCCGCTCCACACGCTGATGGCTTCGGCAACTCGATTCGCGCGGCAGGCGATGTCAACGGTGATGGCTTCGGCGATGTGATTATCGGGGCCTATTATCAGAACGACGACGCTTTAGACATGGGCGGAAATTTCGTCGACACCGCGTCTGGCGTTGCGTATGTCCTGTTCGGTAAGTCAACGGGATTCAGCCCTCCGCCGGACCTCAACAACCTTCAAGCATCCGACGGGTTCAGGATTCTTGGCAGTGACCGCAGCGATACCGGAACTGCCGTGTCTGGTGGTGGAGACATCAATGGTGATGGTTTTGACGATCTCGTTGTCGCGAGTCCCAACTACTCAAGGTACACCGAAGATCAGGTCTCTCTGTCGTCTTCGTATGTGATCTTCGGAAAAGCAAACAACACGGACGTCGAGCTCAGCAGCATCGATCAGGGAGCGAGTGACTCAGTAGGTTTCCGGCTGACGGGCTTCAAGAACAGCACCTTCAATACGCGAGATTCGATTTCCACCGGCGGTGACATCAACGGCGATGGCTTCGATGATGTTGTCTTCGGTGCACCGCAAACCGTCGTTGCTTCGACCGTCATGGGGGCCGCATACGTCGTCTTTGGGAAAGAGAACGGTTTCGCGAACCTCGATGTCTCCGATCTGAATGGCACAACGGGCTTCACCTTCACCGATTCGGCGCGAGGGTATGATAGCCGGCTGGCATACATTGGTGCTGCGGTGAGTCTTGAGGGAGATGTCAACGGCGACGGCTTCGATGACCTGGTCGTTGGTGCTCCAGGCCAAAACAAATACCGGAATGTCGCGGAAGAATACGACGGGGAAGTTTACGTCATTTTTGGCCGCTCCAGCTTCAGCGGTACGCCGACGATTCAAGCGACATCCCTGAATGGAAGCAGTAGTACTGGCTTCGCGGCGACCGGTCTGGTTAATGAACAGGCCAGGACCGGCAGTTCTGTTGGCAGTGGTGGCGATGTTAACGGCGACGGCATTGACGACCTGGTAATCGGGGCTCCTGGCGACGGATACGGATACGGCACGGCCGCGGGACGAGCCTACGTCGTGTTCGGAAAGACGAATCTTGGCACCGGTGGCACACTTGCACTGGAGTCATTGACCGGTTCCAACGGTTTCGTCCTGAGAGGCGGAGCTGCTTACGATGTCGCCGGAACGTCGGTCAGCATCAATGGAGACGTCAATGGAGACGGGTTTGACGATGTAGTCGTCGGGGCACCAACAACTACGGCCAGTTCGCCCTCTATTGATGCCTATAACGGAGCCGCTTATGTCGTCTTTGGTAAGGGCAGCATCGCTGAGCCTGCTAACCTCGATGCACTAGATGGTGTCAATGGATTTGCGCTGAAAGGGACCAGCGGCAACTATGCTGGCCAGACAGTCGCGATTGCCGGCGACCTCGACGGCGACGGTTTCGACGAAGTGCTCATCGGAGAACCTCGCGATCCGAGAGGAACAGTTACTTTCTTCTTCGGAGAAGACTTTGATCTGAACGATGGCAACGCGGGAGATGGTGAACTTGGCAATGGGCGACAGCAAATTGACGGCGCAGCGGCAGGAACGCTAACGGCGACGCAGGGGAACAGCGCGGCGGACATTCTCGTCGGCGGACGCGGCAACGACACACTGAATGCCGACGGTGGTTCTGACGTCTTGATAGGCGGCTCGGGCGACGACATTCTCGCCGCAAACCTTACCAACTTCTCCAGCGTGCCACGATTCGACGGCGGGACCGGAGTCGACACTCTGACTGGCGATGCATCATTCAGCGGCGCAACGCTCGATCTGACGACGATTCCGGGTAACCGCATCAACGACATCGAAGTCATCGATCTCGAAGATGCCGCAACTCAAACGCTGACTCTCGATCTGGCAACTGTGATTGCGATAACCGGCGCCGGCACCACATCTGCCAGCTCGTCACCATTCGCAACGAATGACGCACACACACTGACCGTCCTTCGAGACTCAGACGACACCATCAACATAGGCGCTGGTTGGACTCAAGGGACTGACGAAACGATCAACAGCACGACGTTCGAAGTGTTCACGCAGGATGGAGCCACTGTCAAGATTCAGTCAGCCATTACCGTTGATGGAGATGTAAACGAAGACGGCAATTTCGACTTTACTGATGGAATCCTTATCGCATTGGTCCGAGGGTTGTTCCCGCCAAGTGCAGTCGAGGCGAACCGTGGAAACAATAGCTCCCTGACTTCTGCCGAAATCACGACAAACGTGACGGCATTAGCAACTGAAGCCCTTCTTGACGTTAATGATGACGGGAATCAGGACTTCACAGATGGGATTCTGATTGCGCTGGTGAGAGGGTTATTTCCACCGAGTGCGGTTGAAGCGAACCGAGGCAACAACAGTTCTTTGACTGCCGCACAGATTACTACCAACGTGAATGTCATTCCGCCGCCGCCTTCGGCACGTCCAGCCTTCCCGATCCGGCCAGCAGAGACACCTTCAGAATCGTCACCACCGGAAATTCCGTCGTTCGCGGCGCTACCTCCGTCACCTTTGGTAGTTGGTGACGAAAGTCCTGCTTCTGAAGCCGCGCATCGTGACGATTTAGCCGATGCATCTTCTGATGCAACCTTCACGGATGACGAATCCGATCAAGCATTCATAACTAATCAAATTGACGTCTCCTTAAATCTACTCTTGTAGCGCTGATTTTTGAGTGACAAGCGATACAAGTCGTGCAACGTCGACTCAGTTTCGCTACCACGGACAACTGGAACGACCGTCCGCATCCCGGCGAATGTGTCGTTTTAACTCATACTCCACAATGAGTCACACATTAACGAACGAGGCAGAACTGCCATGCTTCTGAATCTATTTCGCAACTATCTGACAAACGTCTCTCAAAGGTCGCAGTTTCGATCACGGCGGTCGCGAGATCGTTTCGCGCAAAGTCCCGGAATGCCAGGACTTCACCGGCATACAGAATGTTTGGAAGATCGAACCTTGCTGGCAGCGCAGCACCTCACACCTTTTGCGACGTCGACGTCAAATACAGCGGTGGAGATGTCAGTCTCACCAGGAGACGTGATCACGATTCCCGTCTTCTATCAAACATTTGACGGGACAGCATCGGCTCTTGGAACTGCTGATGATCTTCAATTGGCTGGCGGCTCAAATTTTAATGTGACGTTCCATTTCGATTCTACGGAACTCACATTTGATACCACTGATACTGCTCCCATGGATGGTCAAGCTGATGGTTTTACGAATGTGACGACAGAGGGATTCCTGCCCAGCGAGGGTTTCTTTGTCACGAATATGGCACAAACCGGCGAAGTGCAGTCAGGGCTTCAAAATGATGACACGATGCCGGGTGGTGCCGATACAGATTCGCTGCTCCAGTTTACGGTTGGTTCTTTCGCTGGATTTGCCGATTTTCCCGGATCAGCAGCGACGGCACAGGCTGGTTTCAAACTCTTCGATGCGACGTTTACCGTTGACGCCGGATTTAATTCATCGACGCGGTTGAATTTTGTCAGCCAGGTTGTCAGTCAGGTCAAAGGCGGAGGAAACTTTGAATTCGCTGGGCAAAGTCTCATCCTCAACCCCATTACTTCAGTCGGCGTTGCTGGTACAACCGACGGTGCTGAGGCTGCATCACCAACGAATGGTGTCTTCACCGTATCGCAGACCGCCATTACTGGAGTCGACACAGTAGTCGCATATTCGGTTACAGGGACTGCAAGTTCTGGTGTCGACTACACGGCACTTTCAGGGACAGCGACGATCACGGCTGGGCAGACTTCTACCACAATCTCCGTGCCTGTATTGGATGACGGAACCGTTGAAGGTACCGAGACCGTCATCGTTACTCTGGATTCAATTACGAGTCCTGCGTCAGGTGTTGTCCTTGGAACGAGCACTTCGGATTCGATCAACATTCTTGATAACGACACTGCCACATGGTCGCTGGCACTGAGCGGTTCTCCCGTGACAGAAGGCAATAGTGGCAGTGTTACGGTGAGTCTTGCCGGGACTCTGCAGGAGAATGAGACTGCTCAGGTTGAAATCGACGTTACCGATATCACGACAACAAGCGCTGACTACGACGACCCGGATACGGCAATCGGGAATGCAGTGGCAGCCTATGCCGGTGACGGTATGCTCGCGATCGATGTTAATGGCGTCCTCACTTACACCGGCGGTGTTGGCGGGACGTCAATGACCGACCTTGTCATCACCCTCGGGGCGGTTGACGATACTCTTGTGGAAGGTGACGAAACCTTTTCCACCGACCTGTCGAATCCCGCCAGCACGACAGGTGCGGTCGTTGCCATCGGAACTTCAGAAGTTACGGCCACCATCACTGACAACGACTCGGCCAGCCTGTCGATCGCCTCCACCGGGACCTTCAATGAGGAATCTGGTGCCAACAATGTTGTGGTAACTTTGACGACGAGTGACGGAAGCGGTGGAACGGCCACTTTGGCACCGGGAGTTACGCTGACTGCAGATGTCGTTGACGCAACGACAGGAAATGCGACGAGCGGTTCAGACTACACGACATTCGGCACGCAGGCTGTTTCGTTTGCTCCAGGATCGGGTGACGGCACGACACGGAACGCCGTGCTCACGTTGGCTAATGACACCCTCGTTGAAGGTGATGAATCAGTCAATCTGACTCTTCAGAATTTGAACACCACACTGAATGGAAGTGCGTCGTTAGGCACGACTGCCTCAGCAATTTCTATCGTCGATAACGACACAGCGACGATCGCAATCGGTGCTGCTTCTACGGTCACAGAGGAAGGCGGTGCTCAGAACATCGCAGTGACTCTGACGACGAGTGACGGAAGCGGCGGAACGGCGACACTTGCCCCGGGCGTTACGTTGACCGCCGACGTCATTGATGCCACCACCGGAAGCGCAACCAGTGGTACTGACTTTGGTGCACTGCCGACACAGACTGTGACCTTCAACCCGGGTGACGGCGACGGCACGGTAGCCAACGCGAGTGTCACTCCGACGAATGACACGCTTGTCGAAGGCAACGAAACCATCGATCTGACACTGCAGAATCTGAACGCAACTCTTGACGGTCAGGCCGCGCTGGGGAACACAGCCAGCACAGTCACAATTGACGACAATGATACCGCGACAATTTCTATCGCTCCGACCGTCGATGTCACAGAGGCCGGCGGTGCTCAGAACGTCGCCGTAACGCTAACTACAAGCGATGGTGCCGGCGGAACAGCCACGCTGGCGACGGCATTGACGGCGGACGTAGTCGATGCTGGCGGCGGATCAGCATCAAGTGGTACGGACTACACAGCATTCGGCACTCAAGGCGTGACATTCAATGTGGGTGCCGGCAACGGGACCGTTGACAACGTCAGCGTCGATGTACTTGACGATGGCGATCTTGAAGCCGACGAGTCAATCAATCTAACACTACAGACTCTGAATACAACGCTTGACGGGCAAGCTGCGCTCGGCACGACCGCCAGTGTTGTCACCATTACTGATGACGACACGCCTCGCGTCTCAGTGACAACGTCGACGGCTACCGCTGATGAAGCCAGCGGTGCTTTGATCTTTGACTTCGTTCGTGAGTCAGGCTCAGCCACTGCCGTATTGACTGTCAACTTTTCGGTCTCCGGAACGACCGACGCAACGGCAGATTACACGGTGTCAGGCCCGAATGTCACGTTCAACGCGGGGGCAGGTACTGGGACAATTGAACTCGGCAACGGAGTCAACCTTGCTCAGTTAACGGTCACGCCAACCAACGACACTCTTGTTGAAGGTGATGAGACTGTCGGTGTTACGGTCACGTCGGGTGCGAACTACAACATCGATACTCAGTCGTCAGATTCGGGAACCATCAACGACAACGACACGGCAATGCTGGCCATCGCAGCAACTCCCAGTATCACCGAAGAAGGCGGCACACAGACTGTCGATGTGACATTGACGACCAGCGACGGAGCTGGCGGAACAGCCACACTGGCTACTGGTATCACACTGACCGCCGACGTCATTGACGCCGCCAGCGGGTCTGCCACCAGCGGCACCGACTATGGTGCTCTGGCGACGCAAATGGTGACATTTAACGCTGGCGACGGTAACGGCGCGACTTCGACGATCAACATTACACCGACCAACGACGCGCTTATCGAGGGCAACGAGACCATTGGTCTGACTCTTCAGAACCTGAGCTCGACTCTTGATGGCCAGGCCTCTCTGGGAAACACATCAAGCACGGTCACGATCGACGACAATGACACAGCGACGATCGCCGTCGCTGCTGCGACGACCATCACCGAAGAGGGCGGTTCGCAGAATGTGGCCGTGACTCTTGTGACCAGTGATGGAGCGGGTGGCTCGGCAACCCTGGCCACCGGAGTTTCTCTAAGCGCTGACGTCGTTGACGCAACGACAGGTTCAGCAACAAGCGTGACGGATTTCGCGGCTCTGTCGACTCAGACCGTGACGTTCAACGCTGGCGCAACCGACTCGACGCAGAACGTCACGGTTGCTCCAGTCAACGACACGCTGGTCGAAGGCAATGAAACCGTCGACCTGACGTTGCAGAATCTTAGCTCAACAGTCGATGGCCAGGCAGCTCTGGGTAATACCGCCGGTGTCGTGACGATCGACGACAACGACACGGCGACTATTTCAATCGCGGCGAACACCGATGTTACAGAAGAGGGCGGTACACAAAACGTCGCCGTCACTCTGACAACCAGCGACGGTGCGGGTGGCACAGCAACTTTGGCCACCGCTTTGACTGCCGACGTCGTAGATGCCGGTGGCGGAACGGCGACGAGCGGCACAGACTACACGGCTTTGGGAACTCAGACGGTGACGTTCAACGCCGGTGCCGGTGACGCTGCGGTCGATAACATCAGCGTCGCCGTGACCAGTGACACTGATCTTGAAGCCGACGAGATCATCAACCTGACATTGCAGAATCTGAATACAAATCTGAATAGCCAGGCATCACTGGGAACAACTTCAGGCACGGTCACAATTGCAGACAACGACACACCACGAGTGTCTCTGACCGCTTCAACTGCAACTGCTGACGAGGCTTCCGGCACACTGGTCTTTGATTTTGCTCGTGTCGCCGGAGACCAGAATACGGCGTTGGTCGTGAATTTCCTGCTGTCAGGGACCGCAGACCTTGCTGACGACTATGCCGCATCAGGAACAGGAGTAACCTACAACTCAGGGGACGGCACCGGGACCATCACTCTGGGGGTAGGAATTAATCTCAACCAACTGACGCTCACGCCAACTAACGATGCATTGATTGAAGGTAATGAAGGTGTAACTGCGACTTTGCAGGCCGGCGTCAACTACAACATCGACACGCAATCTTCTGACTCGGGAACGATTGACGACAACGACACAGCAACACTGTCAATTGCTGCCGCAACCAGCGTGGCGGAAGAAAGCGGCTCGCAGAATGTGGCCGTTACACTGACGACAAGTGATGGAGCAGGTGGGACGGCAACGCTGGCGACCGGTGTTACCCTGACGGCAGACGTTGTTGATGGTGGTGGCGGAACCGCAGTCAGTGGTACCGACTACGCTGCTCTCACGACTCAGACAGTGACTTTCAACGCTGGCGATGGCGACGGAACGACGGCGAATGTCAGTGTTTTCCCCACTAGCGACGAGATCGTTGAAGCGAACGAGACAGTCAACTTGACACTCCGGAACCTGAATTCGAGTCTGGATGGTCAGGCGGCATTAGGGACAACCGCTGGAGTTGCAACGATCACCGATGACGACACCGCGACGCTTTCGATCAATACTCCAACAATCACCGAAACGGACGCCGATCAAACGGTGACGTTCACGGTGACCCTGGACAAAGCGGTGGAAGGCGGATTCGACGTGGCCATCAGTGCTGCCGACATCAGCACTGACGGAACTGCCGACTTCACGCTGGACACGACCAGCCTGACTTTCGCCGGAACGGTGGGCGAGACTCAGTCGGTGACGGTGACGATCAAGGGTGACGACATCGTCGAAGACAACGAGCAGTTCAGCGTGACTCTGGGTGACGTCACAAACACCACTGCCGTTCAGGACGCAGCGATCACCACGGGTGCTTCATCGACCGCAACGATCACCGATGACGACACCGCGACGCTTTCGATCAATACTCCAACAATCACCGAAACGGACGCCGATCAAACGGTGACGTTCACGGTGACCCTGGACAAAGCGGTGGAAGGCGGATTCGACGTGGCCATCAGTGCTGCCGACATCAGCACTGACGGAACTGCCGACTTCACGCTGGACACGACCAGCCTGACTTTCGCCGGAACGGTGGGCGAGACTCAGTCGGTGACGGTGACGATCAAGGGTGACGACATCGTCGAAGACAACGAGCAGTTCAGCGTGACTCTGGGTGACGTCACAAACACCACTGCCGTTCAGGACGCAGCGATCACCACGGGTGCTTCATCGACCGCAACGATCACCGATGACGACACCGCGACGCTTTCGATCAATACTCCAACAATCACCGAAACGGACGCCGATCAAACGGTGACGTTCACGGTGACCCTGGACAAAGCGGTGGAAGGCGGATTCGACGTGGCCATCAGTGCTGCCGACATCAGCACTGACGGAACTGCCGACTTCACGCTGGACACGACCAGCCTGACTTTCGCCGGAACGGTGGGCGAGACTCAGTCGGTGACGGTGACGATCAAGGGTGACGACATCGTCGAAGACAACGAGCAGTTCAGCGTGACTCTGGGTGACGTCACAAACACCACTGCCGTTCAGGACGCAGCGATCACCACGGGTGCTTCATCGACCGCAACGATCACCGATGACGACACCGCGACGCTTTCGATCAATACTCCAACAATCACCGAAACGGACGCCGATCAAACGGTGACGTTCACGGTGACCCTGGACAAAGCGGTGGAAGGCGGATTCGACGTGGCCATCAGTGCTGCCGACATCAGCACTGACGGAACTGCCGACTTCACGCTGGACACGACCAGCCTGACTTTCGCCGGAACGGTGGGCGAGACTCAGTCGGTGACGGTGACGATCAAGGGTGACGACATCGTCGAAGACAACGAGCAGTTCAGCGTGACTCTGGGTGACGTCACAAACACCACTGCCGTTCAGGACGCAGCGATCACCACGGGTGCTTCATCGACCGCAACGATCACCGATGACGACACCGCGACGCTTTCGATCAATACTCCAACAATCACCGAAACGGACGCCGATCAAACGGTGACGTTCACGGTGACCCTGGACAAAGCGGTGGAAGGCGGATTCGACGTGGCCATCAGTGCTGCCGACATCAGCACTGACGGAACTGCCGACTTCACGCTGGACACGACCAGCCTGACTTTCGCCGGAACGGTGGGCGAGACTCAGTCGGTGACGGTGACGATCAAGGGTGACGACATCGTCGAAGACAACGAGCAGTTCAGCGTGACTCTGGGTGACGTCACAAACACCACTGCCGTTCAGGACGCAGCGATCACCACGGGTGCTTCATCGACCGCAACGATCACCGATGACGACACCGCGACGCTTTCGATCAATACTCCAACAATCACCGAAACGGACGCCAATCAAACGGTGACGTTCACGGTGACCCTGGACAAAGCGGTGGAAGGCGGATTCGACGTGGCCATCAGTGCTGCCGACATCAGCACTGAAGGAACTGCCGACTTCACGCTGGACACGACCAGCCTGACTTTCGCCGGAACGGTGGGCGAGACTCAGTCGGTGACGGTGACGATCAAGGGTGACGACATCGTCGAAGACAACGAGCAGTTCAGCGTGACTCTGGGTGACGTCACAAACACCACTGCCGTTCAGGACGCAGCGATCACCACGGGTGCTTCATCGACCGCAACGATCACCGATGACGACACCGCGACGCTTTCGATCAATACTCCAACAATCACCGAAACGGACGCCGATCAAACGGTGACGTTCACGGTGACCCTGGACAAAGCGGTGGAAGGCGGATTCGACGTGGCCATCAGTGCTGCCGACATCAGCACTGACGGAACTGCCGACTTCACGCTGGACACGACCAGCCTGACTTTCGCCGGAACGGTGGGCGAGACTCAGTCGGTGACGGTGACGATCAAGGGTGACGACATCGTCGAAGACAACGAGCAGTTCAGCGTGACTCTGGGTGACGTCACAAACACCACTGCCGTTCAGGACGCAGCGATCACCACGGGTGCTTCATCGACCGCAACGATCACCGATGACGACACCGCGGTCTTCACGATTGAAGACGTAACCGTGAACGAAGCCGACGGCACGCTGACCTTCGTGATCACCACGGACAGTCTTATCGATATTCCGATTGACATCGGAGTTTCTTATGCCGACGGAACGGCGACAGGAACTTCAGGTGGCACGCTGGGCGACTTCGACAACGACTCAGACGTCGTCACGCTGTCTGCTAACACGACGTCGGTTATGACGACGGTTGCAATTACTGACGACGCGACCGCCGAAAACGATGAAACGTTCCAGGCATCACTCAGTACTGTTACTTCCATCGGGACTCGGTCGATCGACCTGACTGACACTGCAACAGGCACGATCGTAGACAACGACGCCATTCGGGTCAGTATTGCTGTCGCACCATCAACGGTCGGTGAAGAGAGTGGGACGGACCTCGTCTACACGATCACAGCCGCATCAGCTCCTGCAAGTAATGTGACCATCGCGTTTGACGTATCAGGTACAGCCACGTTTACTGATGACTACACAGTCTCGGGTGCTGCTACATTCAATGCAGCATCTGGCACAGCCGTTATCATGGCTGGGACGACTACTGCGGAAATTCGAATCACTCCGGTCGATGACGTGCTGACCGAAGGCACTGTTCTTCTTCCTGATGAATCTGTCATTCTGACGCTTAACGACAACAGCGTCGAATACAATCTCGACCCGCCAACGTCAGCAACCGGCAACATAACTGACGACGAGGCTGTTGCAGCACCGTCAATCGTCAACCTGACCGCCGGTAACGACAACGTGGAACTGATCGTCGATGCGGGTTCTTATGTCGTGCGAGATGCGACCAACACGATTGTCGAATTCTTCCGCCGCTCCATTAGTTCCGTGACAACGATCACGATCAACGGCCTCGACGGAGACGACACGGTTTCCGTCAACTTTGCGAACGGAAATCCAGTTCCGCCTGTGAATCCTCTGATTACGCCTTCCGGCGGGATCACGATCAATGGTGGTGCGGCAGGCAACGACACCGTCACGCTCGACAACGTTGGGGCTACTTTCACAACGCACACCTACGACTACACGAACGCTAACGACGGCACCATCACTCTGAATGATGGTGTTGACGACACGACGATCAACTTCACCGGGCTGGAGCCAATCACGAACGACGGAACGGCTACAGACATTATTTTCAATCTGCCGGCGACTAACGATGACGCTTCACTGGAAGATGCTGGTTCTTCATCTGATGGGATGATGAGCCTTATCAGCAACAGCACAACGTTTGAAGCTACGACGTTCGTCGTCCCAACGACATCGCTGACGATCAACGCTGGTGACGGAGATGACACTGTCTCGTTCACGTCCGCGGATGATTCACTCGTTCCGAACGATTCGTCAAACGTGAATTCACAGACGGTGATCATTAACGGTGACGCTGGCAACGACATCCTGGTTGGTTCGTCATTCAACGATGTCATGAATGGCGGAGCGGGCAACGATGTTGTCAACGGCCGGGCAGGAAATGACACCCTGGGCGGCGACGCTGACAACGACACTCTGCTGGGCGGCGGTGGTGCCGACAATCTCTTCGGTGGCGACGGTGCTGACCGAATCAAAGGGCAAGGTGGTACGGACTCTGTAGGCGGTGGAGCAGGCGACGACACGATCGAAGGTGGTGCGGGAACCTCATCACTTCGTGAAGAAGGAAACGTCGACCTCACCATTCGATCAAGCGGCGATGCGATTATCCTCGAAGGCCTGGGGACCGATCTGATCACCGGAACTTACACGACTGTCGAGCTGATCGGTGGCTCGTCCGGAAACCGGCTCGACGCTTCAGGCTACCTCGGCAACGTGACTTTGGACGGTGCTGGCGGCGATGACACTTTGATCGGAACCCGTAACGCCGACAGTCTTATCGGCGGTGCCGGCACTGACCGAGCCATCATCAGGGTCCGAGGCAACGTCGCCGTGACCGACCTTGGCGTGTTTGGCCCAGGCGGCGACTTCCTGGACAGTGTCGATTCACTACAGATCGAAATCGACGACCCAACCGGTGCCCGAGTTGACGCTTCGACCTACACGCTTGGCCGAGTGACAATTATCGGGAGCGGCGGTCGGGACACGATCATCGGCTCGGCTCAGAACGACTTCCTGAACGGTCGAGGTGGTCGCGACCAGGTCTTCGGCGGCGACGGCAATGACCGGCTCCTCGGTGGCGGAAGCAGCGACCTGCTTGTCGGTGGCAATGGTCGAGACACGATCCTCGGTAATTCGGGAATTGATACGATCAGCGGCGGCGAAGGCAACGACCGTATCGTCGGCGGCAACCAACGCACCGTCCTGCGTGAAGAAGGCTTCTCTGGAGATATTACGGTCTCCAGCAACGGGCAGGCCGCGACCATCAGCGGTCTGGGGAACGACAATCTGAAAGGCACGTTCACCGAGCTTGAGCTGATCGGCGGCGACGGACCGAACAAGATTGACGCTTCAGGCTTTGACTTTGCCATCACGCTTCAGGGTGGTGGCGGAGACGACACTTTGATCGGCGGCAGCCAGAGTGATTCTCTGGACGGCGGAGACGGCACCGACCAGATTCAGCAGACAGTCGACCTTGAGCAAATCCTGACCGACACGCTGGTTACTGGCCGAGGAGCTGACACGCTCAGCAGCATCGAGGAAGCCGTTCTGATCGGTGGCGATCTCGGAACAAACATTGACGCCAGTGGCTTCAGCGGAGCAACAACGCTCATCGGCAACGGTGGTGGTGACACTCTGATCGGTGGCTCAAATGATGACGTGCTCTCTGGCGGCGACGGAGACGACAAACTGTTCGGACTGGGCGGTAATGACACGGCTGACGGAGCCGCCGGCAATGACAGTGTTCTTGGTGGCGATGCTGATGACATCCTGCTTGGCGGTTCAGGCAACGACACGTTGCTTGGCGAAGCTGGTAACGACACATTGCTCGGTGAAGACGGAGACGACACTGTCGACGCCGGAAGCGGAACGGACACTGCCACAGGAATTGGTAACGGCGAAGCCGACGATGATGCAGATACGGTCAGTGGGGCGGAATCGATCGACGATGCGTTTGTGTTTGACTTCGATTCAATCGTCGCTGGTTTTTGATCAGACAGTTCTCCGCGTCAACTGAAAAATGCAGTAGACAAGGCCCGGCCGATCGTTACGATCCCGGGCCTTCTCTTTTGGGTGATCCCGGTTTCGGATGTTCGAACCAAGATGGATTGCCGCCAGTTCCCCAGATGATTGATCGAACGGCAAGCGAAGTCTCGGTCTGACGATCACAACCCGCTGCTGGCCCGCATGCGACGGGCTTTATGAATGGCAAATGAAAAACTGCGACGAATGATTATCGTCGAAGCGGCTCGAATGATGTACGAACGGCGTGAGACCGAGTACTTCCGAGCAAAGATGAAAGCTGGAAAGCGACTCTGCCACGGTTGGGTGAAGCCGTCAGACATCCCCAGCAACGCCGAAATTCGCGATGAAATTCAGCGGATGGCGTGGCTCTTCGAAGGCAATTCACGCTTCGACAAGCTTAAAGACATGCGCATCCAGGCTTTGCGGATGATGCACCTGCTCAAGCACTGCAAGCCGAAGATCATCGGCAGCACACTCACCGGACATGTGCGGCAAGGCTCCGATATCGACATCCACTGCTTTGTTTCCAGCACCGACGCCGTAACGGCAACACTCGATCTCGAGTGCATGGAATATGACCTGGAGTTCAAGCAGGTTCGCAAGAATGGTGAGGAACGAGTCTTCACGCACATTCACGTTCGGGATGAATACCCAATCGAATTGACCCTCTACCCATCGGACAAAGCGAGTTACGTTTTCAAAAGTTCAATCACCGGTAAGGCGATGGAACGTGCGACCTTGCCAGAATACGAACAGTTTTTGTGCGACGAGTATTCTGGAATCGACCTCGCCGAGGAACTGGAATCAGCAGAAGATTCGGTCGATCGATTTCAAGTTTACCGATCGCTGCTTCTGCCGCTGGATGGTTACGAACAGTCTAAGAAGTACCACCCGGAAGGCGACGTGCTTTATCACAGCCTGCAGGTCTTTGAACTTGCTCGCGACGAGCTCCCGTACGACGAGGAGTTTCTGCTCGCGGCGTTGCTGCATGACGTCGGCAAAGGTGTCGATCCGAGTGATCACGTCGCTGGCGGACTCGAAGCGCTGGATGGTCACATTTCCGAACGGACCGCCTGGTTTATTGAGCATCACATGGAAGCTCATCTTGTGCGAGACCGGACGATCGGGCACCGAGCGCACAGACGTCTTAAGGAGTCACCAGACTACGAGGATTTGATGATTCTTGAAGACTGCGATCATAACGGCAGACAGCCTGGTGCAATCGTGTGTGATCTTGACGAAGCTTTGGACTACATTCGTGACCTTGCACGGCAATACGGATAGTTGGTTCAGAACGTGATCGAAATCCGTTTGCTGCTCGAAGTTCATCCCCTGGGCACTGCCAACTGCACTAACCGCAGGTTCTATAATGACTGATCAATATCCCGTGAACTGGGAACTCGACTCGCTCTATCCGCATCCGGAGTCGACTGAATTTCGATCGGCAATCGATCAGCTCAAGTTTGAGTTGTCGCAGCTTGCCGAACTGTCCGAGACTCTTCCGTCTGTAAGCACCACTGCAGAAACAGTTGACACGTGGGCGGAGTTCCTGAAGAGACATGCAGCGGCTCACGCCGAGTTCTCAGCGATCAACGCGTTTGTTGGTTGCCATGCAGCGGCCGACGCAGCAAACAAGACCTTTCAGCAGTACGAAGGTGAGTTGTCGGCGCTGAGTCCGTTGCGATCTCAGATTGCGACAAACATTGAATTTATCTTTCAAGCGGCTGATGACGAAACGTTCGCGACGTTTATTTCTTCTGCAAAGTCGCTTGAAGAAAACGTTTACTTCCTACAGCTTTGCCGACGGAACGCGTCCTTGCGTCTGCCGAAGGAACAGGAACTTCTCGCTGCCGAACTGGACGTCGACGGTCTGCATGCCTGGGGACGAGTCTATGATCGGTTGTCGGGCGGACTGCGGATTCAGATTCAGGATCGGGGCGAAATTGTCGAACGCTCGCCGGGCCAGGTGCAGTTCGACATGCCGGAACGCACGATCCGCGAAAACAACTACTTTGCTGCCGACAAAGCATGGTCCAGCATTTCCGAGCCCTGCGCCGAAGCCATCAACCACATCGCAGGCAGCAGGCTCTCGAAGTATCGCCGGCTGGGAGTTGATCATCTTGCCGCGCCGCTCAATCAGAATCACATGACGCGAGAAACGCTCGACACAATGTGGAGTGCCATCACACGGCGAGAATCCTGCGTCGTTGACTATCTGAAGAAAAAAGCGGAACTGCTCGGCGTGGAGCGGCTGTCGTGGTTCGACCAACAGGCTCCGCTGCCCTCAAGTGGCAACTCTGCATCCTCGGCATTGTCCTACGACGAGGCGTGCGATCTGACTGTCAACGCATTCTCGGAATTCAGTCCGGAACTAGGTGACTTCGCCAGAATGGCGATTGCTGAAAATTGGATCGAAGTTGAGGATCGGCCCGGTAAGCGGCAAGGAGGTTTCTGCACGGATATTCCAACTCGGAAGCAGTCACGCATCTTCATGACGTTTACGCAGAGCAACGACAGCATGTCGACACTCGCGCACGAACTCGGCCATGCGTATCACACCTGGGTCCTGCGAGATCAACCAGCCTTTCTACGTGACTATCCGATGAATCTGGCGGAAACAGCATCCACGTTTGCCGAGTCTGTCCTGGGTGAAAG
The DNA here is from genome assembly GCA_943787265.1 of uncultured Planctomycetaceae bacterium. Classification (GTDB taxonomy): domain Bacteria; phylum Planctomycetota; class Planctomycetia; order Planctomycetales; family Planctomycetaceae; genus JABMPE01. The sequence continues at coordinate 178,466 of CALSLT010000019.1, forward strand.
CCGACTTGCTGCGGCGTCGACGAAGCAGGAGAAGCTAGAGATCCTCGACGGAATGCTCGGTGACTCGGTCGCGTTCCTGATGAACATCCACGCGAGATTCATCTTCGAAAACAACTTCCACAACGAACGCGCGAGCGGCGAAGTTGGTGTCGACAGGCTCTCCGAACTTATGAAGTCAGCTCAGCAGGAAGCGTACTGTGACGCGTTGGTTGAAGACGGTTGGAATCCAAACTTCTGGATCTCGAAGCTCCACTTCTACATCACGGACTGGCCGTTCTACAACTTTCCCTACACCTTCGGTTATCTGCTCTCTCTTGGTACTTATTCTCTGGCCAAAGGGTCGACCGATTTTCCGAAGCAGTTCAGTGACTTTCTGATCGCGACTGGCTGCCAGGATGCGGAGGCCGCTGTCGAATCTTCGTTTGGTTACGATCTCCGCCAGCCGGAGTTCTGGAACCGCAGCCTCGACATCATCGAACAGCGAGTGAACCAGTTTCTCGATATCGCCAATTGAATGACGATGATGCTGGACGTCGCCGTCCGGCTATGGAGAGTCTGTCCACAGATTTCTCGCCGACACCAGTGATCGATTATTCGCCGCCCTTCAGCAGGTAAGCGGTGAGGTCGCGGATTTCTTCGACGGACATCTTGTCGAGCAACCCGGTCGGCATGATGGACGTTGTGAGTTCTCGGCGTTCTTCGACGTCGCTTTTCTTGACGTAGAAGACTTTTCCGTCGGTGCCTATGTAACCCTGCGAACCGCCTTCTCTGCCGATGATGAAGCCGGTGCGAACCTTTCCGTCCGAGGTGATGAGCAGTTGCGGCCGGTAATACGGAGCGAGATCGGCGCTGGGGGTCACGATGTGCTGCAACAGACGCTTCCGATCGATTTTGCTTTGCCGATGGATTGAGGTCAGGTCCGGGCCAATGTCGTTACCGCGGCCGTTCATCGCGTGACATTTGGAGCAGCCGCCGAGTTTCGACCGAAAGAACAATCGACGACCAGCGGCTGTATCAGCCTTTGCGGACACGTCGGGAAGAGATCGTTCCCAAGCTGCGATGTCGGTGGCTGGTGGCTTGGCCTGAAGTTTCCGTGTAAGCAGTCCAGCCTCAATGAGAGTGCGGTGAGCTTCGGTTGAAATTCTCGAATTTTTATCTTTGGCGAGCTGCTCCAGCATCACTGCATGATCGGAAGAGAACTCAGCGAGGCCGGCAATTGCGTCGGCTCTCAGATTCGGATCAACCGACGTGTCCGAGGCCAGCCTGCCAAGCATGGGGCCACGTTTTGCATTCGGGTGAAGCGTTAACGAGCGAATGGCTTCGCGCTGAATCGCAAGGTCCTTTGAGTCAGCCAACTCGGCGAGAGTCTGTACCGTCAGAGACTTATGATCGACGTGCACACTTTGCAGGGCCAGTGCTCGCAGTGCAGCAGGTCGGCTGTCGTCGGTTGCCAGCTTGAGCATTGTGTCGCTCGGCGAGAATTCACCTTTCGATGCTCCACTGATTTTATCGAGCGCGGCGATCACGGCCGGCAGACTGCGGCGAGTTGTGTCGGCACGGTTCAACAGTTGCTCAAGATTCGGTCGGTACTGAGACAGGCCTTCGTCGGCGATCCATTTAATGCCGGTGTAGCGAACGTCTTCGGATGCGTCGCTCAGCAGCGACGGGATGATGTCTGCTTGCCCTTGTGGAGACAGCCGCTTCAAGGCCACTGCACAGTGAGCGCGGGCGACGGCGCTGGTGTTGGATTTCCAGTCGTAGGATTTGAGGATTTCAGGATTCTCAGTCAGGACGTGAATGGCTTCCGTGCGGACGTATGGATCGGCGTCACCGAGCGCCTCGATTGCCGCCTGTGGAGAGAGCACCGCTTTCGGTTCACGTGGCGTGGGGGCGAGACGAACTGGCTGCTTGAATTCAACTCGCCAAATCCGGCCATGACCATGTACCGGGTAGGAGAGTTTTACCCAGTCGGTGAAATAGAGATATTTGCCATTGGCCGAGTAAGAAAAGTGAACCGGCCGGAAATCGTCGGGACCACTGATGAACTGCTCTCGCTCCGCGACGAACGACGCTCCCTTCGGCTTCAACGGGTGAATGTCGATTCGATTGTCAGTCCACGATGCGGATAGCAAATTCCCTTGGCCGTAGGTTGTTACTCCACAGGCGGCCTCACCAAGTGGTCCAATCATGCCCAGCGTACCTGGGATCTCGCCGTACCAACTCACCAGAGGATGCCGCCCCGATCGTCCGTAGCGATATTCATAGCCAAAGTCAGCACCCGGAACGACGTGTAGAAGTCGATTCGGAGGCGTACTGTTGGGGTCGTTGTCTGTCGAAAAAAGATTGCCAGCCAGATCGTACGTCATACCGAATGCATTCCAGTGGCCAGTACTCAGACGCTCCAACTGGCTGCCGTCAGTGCGACATCGATAGGTAGAGCCGCCCTCGCCACCGCCACTCAGTCTGGTACCGTCGGTTCCGACAAAGGCGTAGTCCGCACCCAGGTTTTCACCGAAGCCAAACGCCAGCCAGTTCGGGTTTTCGGGATCAATCGCCAACCCGCCGACACCGTTGTGCGGATAGTTACCGTCGGTTTCGCAGTTAACCAGTTTCTCGGGCTCGCCGTCGGCTTTTTGCAAGGAGACTGCGTCACGGAAGCGACCGACAAACCATCGTGTGCTGACGTAAAGATGGCCGTCGGGACCAAACATCAGATCCGTGCTGAAGACATGGCCTTCGTAAAAGACTGACCGTTTGTCGGCATTGCCATCGCCGTCTGTATCTTCAAAGACGAGGATTCGATCCGTCTTGGGACCGTCGTAATCCGAGTTGCGTTTGTGTGTATGATTTTCCTGAACGAAGACACGACCGTCGGGCGCGACGGCGACTCCAACCGGCGTCACGATGTCAGGGTTTTCGGCAAACAGAGTGATGCCGGCGATGTTTGGGTGATGGGCCTTCGGGATGAAGTCTGTTTGAGCAATCGCATGACTGTCCGGAGTGAGCAAGGCCACTACAACGAATGCAATCGTTCCTGCACATTTTAAGTCGTTGTTGATTCGTGGCATGGTTTCGATTCTTTGTTTGTTGGGATGCGGATCAACGGTGAGCTTAGTTTTTCGCGATCCACGTGAAGTTCGGTCAGGCAATCGGCAGCGTCGTACTCACTATTTCACGACAGGCTGCTGTCTTTGTGCGATCGTAATTCAATGTCACAAACCTGTCTTCCGAGAGCACTCTCGACTTGTGAATGTCGGATTTGACGAGTGGATGCCGATTGCGATTCATCCCTGGCACTGGATGCAGAACGGGGCTTCGGGCATGTATTCCAGCCGTTCCGGCGGAATATCGATACCACATCGGGCACACTTTCCGTACGTGCCATCCTCAACGCGGACCAATGCAGCTCTCACGCGTGCCAATTGAGACTCAGCATTTCGGCGACCGTGTTCCGCCATCTGGTGTTGCTGATACTCGTCCATGAAAGTGAGGCGGCCGACTGCACTGTCCATCTTAGGTCGACTGTCCGATTGGTCAGTCTCTTCCAGACGGTGCGATAGTTCCTGCTCGAGCTGGTGAAGTTGAGCTTTCGCTGTGGCCAGTGGGCCGTCGTCAGTCGTCATGGTGATTCTCCGATAGAACCTCGATCCGGCACGGCCCCGGCGTGAGCGCACACACCGGCCGCGACAACGCAGGCGTTTTGCAGATTATCCTCGTGAGACTCGCCACGCAGCAGTCCGAGCAAAAACGCTGCGGTGAAGGAATCGCCAGCGCCGACGGTGTCAACAACGGTCGCTGAAATTCCGGGCTGCTCCACGATCCCGTCTGAAGTTGCCAGCACGGCTCCTTCAGCTCCGCGAGTCATGATGACCATATCCAGATTCGTCTGTTCAAGAAGCTGAAGAAGTTGGTCAGTCTGAATCAAAGAACTGCCGTCGGACGGGACTCCGCACGCATCATTGACCGTCGCCAGTTCCTCGTCGCTGAGTTTCAGAATGCTGGCCAGTTCGATCGATTCACGAATCAACGTCGCATCGAAGAACGGCGGACGTAAATTGATGTCGAGAATGCGTGGGACGTTCGAGTTGGCTCTCAACGCCTGCCTGATTGTGGTTCGAGCAACCTGCGAACGTTGCCCGAGCGTGCCGAAGTAGATGGCGTCGACTATTGCGGTCTTTGCTCCAAGTGCATCGTTCCAGGCAAGCCGGTCCCATGCAGAGTCTTCATGAATCGTGAAGGTCGGCTTTCCTTTTTCATCGAGCTCGATGCCGACTGTGCCGGTCGCTGCATCAGGGCACGTCTGCATCAAGCTTACGTCGACGCCGTACTTTCGTAGGATGTCGATCGCCGAACGGCCGTGAGGGTCGACACCGACAGCGCTGACCATCGACGTATCAGCGCCGAGGATCGCAGCATGGCAGGCAAAGTTTGCCGGCGCTCCACCAAATTGTTCTCCGTGCGGAAACAGATCCCAAAGGACCTCGCCGAGCGACATGATCTTCGGATTGTTCAACGAAATGAGCCTCAGTTTGAACTGCTATTCCGCAGCGAAGTTGCGGAGGATTCTGTCTGTCCCGCTGTCAGTAGCGGCGTCCAGACGCGATGATTTAAGGCTGGTCATGCAAACTATGACTTGTGACGAGGCAAGACGGTACTGACAAATTGGACAACGCTACATTGGAATTCATGGTCACCTCTCCCCCGTGGGGGACAGGTGATGTCTGGAAAATGCCGCTGGCCACTTATGATTGTCTGCGGACTGTCGCGAAAGAGGAGTACAGCGATGCACCGATTCAGAACGTTGTTGCCTGCAATAATTCTCTTGATCAGCATTCCGCTGACGGGGCGCACTGACGACGATGTCATTACGGATTTGATCGTGCCGGCAGTTACGGACGAAGCTCCTTCGCCGGGCGCACGAGTACGGCAATTCAACCAGGACTACGAAGGCAGCAAGGTCTACCACACGCTGTACCTGCCGACTGATTGGAAGCCAGATCGAAAGTACCCGGTCATCGTCGAATATGCTGGCAACAAGTGGCGGACGAGTCTCGGAACCGTCGAGGGCAGCAGCCTTGGCTACGGAGTCACCGGCGGAAAAGGAGTCATCTGGGTCTGCATGCCCTACGTGAATCAGCAGGAGATGCGGAATCAAGAAACCTGGTGGGGCGATGTCGACGCGACGGTCACGTACTGCAAACACACGGTGAAACGAATCTGCAACGAGTACGGCGGAGACTCCGACAACGTCTTCATCGCCGGTTTCTCACGAGGAGCCATTGCCTGCAACTTCATCGGCCTGCACGACGACGAAATCGCCTCCCTCTGGCGAGGCTTCATCTGCCACAGCCATTACGACGGTGTCCGGAAATGGGGCTACGCCAACAGCGACCGAGCCGCTGCTGCTGAGCGACTTGCACGTCTCGGAAACCGGCCTCAATTCATCAGCCAGGAAAACAGCACCGAGGCCACGCAAACGTACCTCAAGGAAGCTTACCCCGCCGGAAACTTCACCTTCGCCCCACTGAAAGGTGTTCCCCACACGGACACCTGGGTCCTCGAAAATCGCCCGGAACGAAAAGCCCTTCGCGAGTGGTTCAGCCAGTCACAAGTTGACCAAAACGTCACCGTGACCGCAGAGGTCATTAATGCGGGCGTCGGCGGCAATCGGAGTTCGGCGTTGCTTGGGCGGCTGGGCAAGGACGTGCTGGCTCGCAGGCCGACTACCGTTGTGGTCATGGTCGGGACGAATGATCGACTGAATTCTGGCGGCTTTGTGGATGTGAAAAATTACCAGAAGAATGTCGAAACGCTCGTCGATCGTATCCGGAGGGGTGGAGCGAAAGTGCTGTTGGTGACTCCGCCGCCTTGCATTCCGGAGCTACTTTTCACTCGGCATGATCCTCGGAAATTTGACGACCAGTCTCCGCATGAACGCATGGCGGAAGTTCGATCGATCCTGCTCGACATTTCAAAAGAGCGGAGCGTTCCTCTTGTCGATTTTCATGGGCATCTGCTGCGCGAAAAAATCGCCGACAACCAGAAAGAAAGTGTCATTCGGAATGTTGCCAATAGTGGCGTGAAGGACGGCGTTCATCTGACGCCACGCGGCTACGAGCTGCTCGCTCAGTTGATTGCCAGGAAGATTGACGCTGTGGGCCTGCCAACTTCGAAAGTTGTGTGCTTTGGCGACAGCTTGACCAAAGGATCGGCCAAAGCTAACTATCCAGCGTATCTCGATGCGATTCTCAATCGAAAACGCGCACCCTGAACCGCAAGCTTTTCTTTGCATGAGTCATACGGACAACGCATCAACCCGCCGAATCGATTGCAACGTGGCAATGGCTGGCGAATTCATCGTAAGTTTCCGGGAAGTCGCTGCGTGCGTGGACGCCTCGGCTTTCGCGGCGTTCCAGAGCGGCGGTGGCCATCAGCCTTGCTACAAGGAGCTGGTTCTGAAGCTCCCAACCCTCGATCGAAGAGAACTCGCGTTGTGAGACGTAACGCTCCCAGAACTCAAGCTGAGTGATCGCCTGCTGGAGGCCGTCTTCGTGACGGCTGATGCCGACGTTTCGCCACATCAGCGAATTCAATGAGTTCTCGATGTCGGAAATGTTGAGCTCTTCATCGTCAGGTTCCGGTTGCGGCCAGTCTGAATTTAGCGGCAATGCCTGGAATGAATCTTCGATTTCTAAGGCGTGTTGCGATGCGAGAAGCCCGGCCTGACGACCGACGACCAACCCTTCCAGCAGGCTGTTCGAACCAAGCCGGTTGGCTCCGTGAAGACCAGACGCGGAAACCTCGCCCGCAGCAAGTAATCCTGGCAAGGTCGACACGCCGTTAAGGTCGACGGCCAGGCCACCGATCATGTAGTGAGCACCCGGTCGGACCGGAATCCGATCTCGAGAAAGTTCCAGGCCGAATCTCGCGCAGACTTTTGTGATATGCGGAAACCTCGTGGCGACCAGTCGCTCGTCCAGGTGAGAAAGGTCCAGGTACACACAGGGGTGCTGAGTGACTGCCATCTGTTTGGTGATTGCCTGGCTGACGACGTCGCGCGGTGCGAGTTCGGCGGCGGAGTCGTAGTCCGGCATGAATCGATGTCCGCGACAATCGAGCAGATGGGCACCTTCGCCGCGAACCGCCTCTGAAATCAAATGTCGCGCGCTGCCGGCGATGTAGAGGACCGTTGGGTGAAACTGCATGAACTCCATGTCGCGAAGTTCAGCCCCCGCGCGAGCGGCGATGGCGTGTCCGTCCGCCGTCGCAATCGGTGGGTTGGTTGTCTCACGGAAAAGCCGTCCTGCACCGCCGGTCGCCAGCACGACCTGCTTGGCCCAGATGATCGTCTTACCATGTTTGGCGTTCCAGACGATCGCTCCGACGCAACGGCCTTCGTGAGTCAGCAGGTCGATGGTGAAAGTGCTTTCCCAGATGCTGCAACTTTCCCGCAAGCGGATCGTTTCGATCATCGCTCGCATGATTTCTTTGCCAGTGGCATCACCCAGAGCGTGTGCGACGCGGGGGTGACTGTGACCGCCCTCGCGTGTTAAAGCGATCTCGCCGTCTTCCTTGTCGAACTGAGTTCCCAGCGCGACGAGCTCGCGAATCCGGTCGGCTGCTTCTCGCACGACGGTGTTCACGACAGCCTCGTCGCAAAGTCCCTTTCCGGCTGCGATGGTATCTGCCGCGTGGCTGGCGACATCGTCGAGTGGGTCCAGTACTCCGGCGATTCCACCCTGAGCCCACGCGCTGTTGGAGAGTTTGACTTCGTCCTTGGTCACGATGACCGTCTGGAGCGAAGGATTAACTTCCATCGCGGCGCGCAGACCGGCAATGCCTCCACCGATCACAAGCACATCCGCAAAAACATGCGGCACTCGCTTCGGAGAAAATCGAACGAGGTACCGCCTGCCGGCCTCAAGAGAGAGTTTTCGCACGGGAATTTCCGTTGGATCAAAGCTGCCAGAAAACGCCGACTGTTAAGTGGCCGAGTACAGCCCGGACCTTAACGAGAAAACGTTGCCAGCAAAATCGCGGCGACTTTCCTCCGCTTCACTATCTCATTTGCGACGAGGTTTTCGCTGGCAGACGCGGCAGAAAAACGTGGAACGTTGCCCCTGCACGATTCGCACGATCGTCCCACGCTCACACGTCAGACAGGCCTGCCCCTCGCGATCGTAGACGCGATGCGCATTCTGATAGCCGCCGGACTTGTTGAGAGCGTTTCTGTACGTTCCGTCGCTTAAAGTCGAACCCTCATACCGAATCGCCGTATTAAGAATCTCGGTTGTCGCTTCTGCCATGCGTTGAATTTGTGGCCGTTTGAGGTCGCAGGCCCGAGTCTCCGGCGAAATTCGTGACTGATGCAGAATCTCGCTCGCGTACAGATTTCCGATTCCCGACACCTTTTTCTGATCGAGCAGGGCCACCTTGATGACGCTCGTCGTGCGGGCACAAATCGCTTGCCATTCTTCTTCCGAAATTTCCAGGGCGTCTGGACCGAGCCTCGTTGGACCAAGCACTTCCTTACGTTGCTCTGGATCAAGCAGGCGGATTGTGCCGAGACCTCGCCGGTCCCAGAACCAGAGTCGCTTCGTTCCGCTGGCCCCTTTGAGTCGCCACTCGACACGCAGGTGAGCTTCGCTGGGCGGCTCATCCAACAGCATCAGGCCAGTCATACGAGGCTCGATCACGAACGTGTCTTCGCTCTCAAGTTCCATGAGAACTCGTTTCGCACGGCGCCGCACCGAGACAATCTTCTGCCCTCGGACTCTCAGGTCGATGTCCTCAAGTGACGGCTCGATTGACATCGGCCGGCACTCGCACGGGCAGGCGCGCACTGAAGCAATCGTTCGCCCTTCAACGGAAGAACGAATGCCGCGAACCATCGTTTCAACTTCTGGAAGTTCAGGCATTGTTCGTTCGTGAAGGCAAGAGGTTGAACCACGAATGGACACGAAGAAACACGAATATCCTCCGACAGAATTCGTGTTAATTAGTGTCCATTCGTGGTTCGAGAACTGATGTCAAACTTCGTCAGGCACAGCCTGACCTACAAACACTTCTTAAGAAAGGCTCGAACTTTCGGCGACTTCACCTGAGCCAATTTGTCGAAGCGCAATCGGATTGCTGGTTTGCCTTTTTTACCGACGACCGCCTCGTGTTCTGTGACGATACCGGCGACGCTGCCTGCTCCGACTGATTCATCTCGTGGCGTGATCACAAGATCGATGCCGACTCGGCGTTTCGTACAGATGACCGCCCAGTCGTCTTTGCTGCCGGACTGACGGTACCGCACGTAAGCTCGCTCGTTCCAGACGACGTCACCGTCGGGGATGACCTTGTCGAAGACTCCGAGCAGATTTTCCAGGACCTCTTTCTTCCACTTTGGACGCTTCTCGGCAGGAAATCCCTTCTGCATTAAATGCCATTTCCGGCCGAGCACTTTCCAAGGGGCGACGTCCTTCACATCGGTCGACGTCGCGGCCACGCGGTCAATGTATGAGGCTCGGGCGGCGGCTAGGAAATCACGAAACTCCGGAGTATCGATTTCGCTCAGCCAGTGAACCGTGATGAGAACTTCCTGGTAACCGGCTGGCTTATTCTTCACCCGAACGCGGTCGGACCGACCGTAGATTGGCAGTTCGTTGATGTCATCCACGTTTCGCAGGTTGAGACTTGCGGCGAGTTCTTTCTGGTCGAAGCAGCCGCGTTGGACTCGGAAGTAAAGTTTCAACAGCCATTCGTCGCGAGTCAGCGCGTGCACGAACCAGCCCAGCCGTTTGTCATCGCCGGTGATTTCGACGGTCGAGGAATCATTCCAGATGGTCTTCAGGTTGAGTGGCGAGGACTCAGAGCCAAGGGCATCGCCGTCTCCGCTTGAAGCTGCTTCCTGAGCTTTAAGAAGATCGCTTCCGCTCATCAGAGCGGACGTGGCGGCCGGTTTCTTCTTGCGGGCCATCTTCTTCTTTTTCGTCGTAGAAGGCTTCGCATCAGTTTCCGGCGTGTCGGATGTCAGTTGCTCAACAATCATCTCCAAGGCGTTACCTTCCCATTGGCAAGGTTTGCCCGAGTGAGCGATGCGGTCGCGGGTGTGCCATTTTCGACCGTCGACTTCCCACGGCATTTTTGCGTCTTTGCCGACCTGAGCCATCGTCAGGTCGCCTTCGCGTTTCTTGCCCTCTGCGGCGGCGTCAAAGACCTCGCGAGTTCCTCGCCGCCCAGTCGCCAGAATATTTACAAGTTGTTCTGCCGTGTGCGACCTTCGTCGTTTGCCATCGTCCTTTGTCGCTGAGACCTCTCCCTTCAGGCCTTCGACCAGATTCTCAGGAGTGCCTTCCGCAACGATCCAGCCTCCGCCGATGCCCGCTTCCGGACCGAGATCGACGACCCAGTCGGCAGTTTTGATAACGTCGAGGTTGTGCTCAATCACGATCACCGTGTTGCCCGCTTCGACCAGGCTGTTCAGCACTTTGAGCAGCTTGTCGATATCGTCGAAGTGGAGCCCGGTTGTTGGCTCGTCAAGAATGTAAACGGTCTTGCCCGTGTTCGGTCGAGCGAGTTCGGCTGCCAGTTTCACGCGCTGAGCTTCGCCGCCGGACAAGGTCGTCGCCGATTGACCGAGGGTCAGATAGTCGAGTCCGATCGCGCAAAGCGTCGACATCGTCTTGCGGATCTTCGGGATATTTTCGAAGAGTTCCAGGCACTGCCCGATCGACAGGTTCAGCACGTCGGCGATCGAGTGACCTCGATACTTCACGGAAAGCGTTTCGCGGTTGTAACGCTCACCGCGACACTCGTCGCATTCGACCCAGACGTCGGGCAGGAAGTGCATTTCGATCTTCTTCTGACCGTCACCCTCGCATGCGTCGCAACGTCCACCCGGCCGATTGAAACTGAATCGTCCCGGACGATATCCACGAACCTTTGAATCCGGCAGCCGGCAGAACAGCTCGCGAATGTGGTCAAATACTCCCGTGTAAGTGCCGGGGTTCGATTTCGGCGTACTACCAAGCGGAGCCTGGTCGACGACGATGGCCTTATTAACAAGCCCCAGCCCGTTGAGCTTTTCGTACGGGCCGGGTTGTTCGTTGGCTCGATGAAAATGCTTCACCAGAGCCTTCGCCAGCGTGTCCTCAATCAGTGAACTCTTTCCAGAGCCGGACACACCCGTGACGACAGTGAACGTGCCTAGCGGCATCCGCAGATCGACATCACGCAGGTTATTGAGTCGCGCTCCGAGTAGTTCTAACCAGCCACCGCCGGGCGTGTCATTCCGTAGGCTAGGATTTGTCTGACGAAGTAATTCGCCCGAACCGCCATCTGCTTTCCGCAATGCCTTCTTCGCAGCAGTTTTCTTCGTTGCTTTCTTGCGTCTTTTTGTGCTTCTTGCGGCCGGACCTTCGCTCGTGACTTCGTGAAGCGGAGCCTGACCTACGACCGGCATCCGTCTCATTTCCGGAATCAGAATTTGACGTTTGTCGCCGAGGTATTCTCCTGTGAGTGATTTCTTTCGCGAGGCCAGTTGTTTCGGAGTTCCTTGCTCAGTGATCGTTCCGCCAAAGCGGCCGGCTCCGGGGCCGAAGTCGAAGACTCGATCGGCCGACGCGATGACTTCCCGGTCATGCTCAACAAGGATCATCGTGTTACCAAGATCCCGCAGGCGGTGCAGGGCAGTCAGCAGCCGTGCGTTGTCGCGAGGGTGCAGGCCGATGGTTGGTTCGTCGAGGACGTACAGAACTCCAGTTAACGCTCGACCGATTTGACCAGCCAATCGGATGCGCTGAGTCTCGCCGCCGGACAATGTCGGCAACGATCGTTGCAGAGTGAGATAGTCCAGCCCGACGTCGACGAGGAATGACATCCGGCCGCGAGCTTCTTCCAGCAGGTCACCGGCGACTCGCTTGTCGTCGCCGGTTAGTCGGATCTTCTTCAGGATGTCCAGAGCCTGCCCGAGCGGAGTCTCGCAAACTTGTTGCAGTGTCTTTCCCTGAAACCGAATGTTCGCCGCGTCGTCTCGGGTTCTCGCTCCGTCACAGGTTGAACAGGGGATGTCGCCGACCAGCGATGCGAGATGTCGCCGATGTTGGTAAGAAACTCGCGACGCTTCTTCGACGGCGGGGAACAGGCCTTTGTATTGAAAACGGAAGCCGGGCGATTGTTTTGTGGTTTCGACCTCGAACCATCGATCACCAGTGCCGTACAAAACGGTGCGACGATGAATCGGGTCAAGTTGAGCGAACGGAACGTCCAGCGAGATGCCGATGTTTTTCGACATAGCCTGAAGCATCGCCAGGAAGACCGAGCTGCTGGCCGGGTCGGGCCAAACGGCGACCGCGGCATCCTGAAGTGAGCGATGCGGATCGTCCAGCAGAACGTTCAGGTCCGTGCCTTGCTGAATGCCCAGCCCTTCGCATTCCTGACACCATCCCAATGGACTGTTAAAGGAAAAATTGTTCGGGATCAGCTCTTCGAAACTTCGACCGCATTCTTCGCACGCTCGGAACAGGCTGTAGGATTCGATCGCCCAGTCGGTCTCGTCGCGTCCGTCGTCAACCAGAGCCGTCCGCATTACGCCCTGTCCAATTCCCAGTGCGATCTCGACAGAATCGGCAATCCGAGAACGCTGTCGCTTCTTCACGATGATTCGGTCAACGACGACTTCGACGTTGTGCTTGCGTTTTCGGTCGATCTCCGGGACGTCTTCCAGGCGGTGAGTTGTGCCGTCGACTCGAACCCGCGCGAAGCCTTGCTCGCGAAGATTGTCCCACAACCGTTCGTAAGCCTGTCCGACTCGGATTTCCTGCGGAGCGAGCAGCAGCAGCTTCGTGCCTTCTTCCAGAGAAAGCAGTCGAGCGATGACTTCGTCCGTTGTCTGAGTGTTGACCGGAATCTGACATGCCGGACAATGCTGAGTCCCCAATCGGCACCACAGAATGCGAAGGTAGTCGTAGATCTCGGTGACGGTTCCGACGGTCGATCGCGGCGTCGCACCGACGCTTTTCTGCTCGATCGCGATTGACGGCTGCAGCCCGTGAATATGCTCGACACGAGGCTTCGGCATCTGCCCGAGAAACTGCCTCGCATACGCAGACAGCGATTCCACATACCGCCGCTGACCCTCGGCGTAGAGCGTGTCCATCGCCAGCGAAGTCTTGCCGCTGCCGCTTGGTCCGCAGAAGACGTTCATCTTTTCGCGAGGCAGTTCCAGATCGATGTTCTGAAGGTTGTGCTGCGCGGCTCCTCGAACCGTGATCTGCTGCCGCGACGTTGACGACGAAAGCCGAGTCGTGTCTTTCTGCCATCGCAAAGTATCTTCATCCTGCCCGATGTTGCCTCGCTTCTTTCGACGTTTGATCCCCAGAACCGGTGCCAGTGCCGTTCCGGTATGAGAATCCAGGTTGCTCGCCACAGCTTCGGGAGTTCCCGCGCAGACGATCGTGCCGCCACCGGAGCCGCCTTCCGGTCCAACGTCAATGACCCAGTCGGCGGTCTTGATGACATCGACGCTGTGTTCAACGACGAGGACCGTGTTGCCCTTCTCGACAAAGCCGTGCAGAACTTCGAGCAGCTTTTCGACATCGGCGAAGTGCAGACCGGTGGTCGGTTCGTCGAGCAAATAGATCGTCTGTCCGGTTGATCGCTTGCCGAGTTCTCGGGCAAGTTTGATGCGCTGAGCTTCGCCGCCGGACAGAGTGGGCGACGGCTGACCAAGCTTCAGATAATCAAGGCCGACGTCGTGCAGAGTCTGCAGCAGTCTGTGAATCTTTGGAACGTTCTCAAAATGTTCCAACGCTTCCTGGACGTCCATGTTGAGGACTTCGGCAATGTTCTTGCCTTTGAAGCGAACTTCGAGTGTTTCATGATGAAAACGCTCGCCAGTGCAGACCGGGCAGGTCACCCAGATGTCGGCCAGAAAATCCATTTCCAGCTTGTTGGCACCGTGACCTTCGCAGGCTTCGCAACGTCCGCCGCTCACGTTGAAGCTGAACCGTCCGGGTTTGTATCCGCGAATCTTTGCTTCGGGCAGCTTTGCGTAAAGGTCTCGGATCAGGTCGAAAAGTTTGACGTATGTCGCCGGGTTGGAACGCGGTGTGCGACCGATCGGCGACTGGTCAATGTCGATGGCCTTGTCGACATTTTCGATGCCGGTGACTGATTCGTGGTCGCCAGGCTGGCCTTTGCCCTTGTTGATGTCTCGGTTGAGGGTCTGCCAGAGGATGTCGTTGACCAGCGAACTCTTGCCGGAACCGCTCGCGCCGGTCACGCAGATGAAACAGCCGAGTGGGAATTCGACGTTGACGTCCTGAAGATTGTGATGAGTCGCGCCGGTGATGGTGATCAGCTCGCCGTTCCCCGGACGTCGTTCCGCTGGAACTTGGATTTTGCGTCGGCCGGAGAGGAACTGCCCCGTGACACTCTTTTTCGATTTCTTGACGTCGATGACCGAACCTTCAACAACAACCTCGCCGCCGCGCACACCCGGCCCCGGTCCGAAGTCGACGATGTGATCGGCCGCTTCCATCGTCTCTTCGTCATGCTCGACGACGATCACGGTGTTGCCCTGATCTCGCAGATCGCAAAGACTGTCGAGCAACATCTTGTTGTCGCGAGGGTGCAGACCGATCGACGGCTCATCGAGAATGTAAACAACGTCGACCAGACCGCAGCCTATCTGTCCTGCGAGACGGATGCGCTGACTCTCGCCGCCGGAAAGTGTCGGAGCCGTTCGTTCGAGCGTGAGATAATTCAGTCCGCATCGAAGAAGAAATCCGGATCGGCCGCGGATCTCTTTCAGAGCCTCGCCCGCGATGTACTGCTGCGTTTCGGACAGGTCGAGCGATTCGAAAAACTGCCAGGCGGATTGGATATCCAACGCGCAGACTTGTGAAATATTCAGCGTCGCGGGCCGTTGGTTGTCGGACTTTTTACGACTCTTACTTTTCTTCTTTGCGGCAGTTGTTTTGCTGAACGCTCCGGCGCCGCTGAGGTAATCCGGGCTGGTCGTGGTGAGAGTGACGGCGGCGGCCTGGCGATTAAGTCTGCTGCCGTGGCAACTCGTGCACTTCACAAATCGCATGTGCTTTTCGAGCTGCCGTCGCCGCATCGGATTATTCGTTTTGCGGTAGCCTTCGAGCAGCTCTGGAATGAACCCTTCGAACGTGCCGCCGTGTTTCCACGTGCCGCCTCGGTATCCCCATTCGTAAGTGATATGCCGTTCGCCCAACCCGTACAGAAACAGTTGCCTCTGCTTGTCGGGAAGATCCTTCCAAGGCGTTTTCAGGAAGCTGCCATCTTTGAGACCGAGGTCTGTTTCGATCGCTCCTCCGACACCTTTGTAGATGTGCCGCCGCCATCTGCCGATTCCTTTGATCGCTCCCAGCAAAGCGAGGCAACCGTTCCACAGCGACTTCTTTTCATCCTGCACGAGCGATTCGACGACAAACTCAAATCGCTCGCCCAGCCCGTTGCACTCATGGCACATTCCCTGCGGACTGTTGAAGCTGAAGAGCTGCGGCGACGGTGGCTCGAAGCTGATACCGCAGTCGGTACAGGCGTAGTGCGAACTGAAGAGTTGCTCCGCACCTAAGTTGATAGTTGATTGCTGAGAGTTGAGAGGTTCTGCGCCGCCGTCTTTGTCTCGCTTCCCTTGTCCCTCGACCACAACCAGCAGGCTGCCTTCGCCCAGCTTCAATGCCTGCTCGACGGATTCCGCCAGACGCGCACGTAAAGCTTTGCCTGCGACCAGTCGGTCGATGACCACCTCGATGTAGTGCCGCATTTGTCGATCGAGCTTCAGGTCTTCCGACAGTTGCACGATCTCGCCGTCGACTCGTGCCCGGACAAAGCCCTGTTTCAACAGGTCGTCGAACAGGTCGCGGTACTCGCCCTTTTGTCCCTGGATAATCGGCGCGAGAAGCTGGAACTTCGTCCCGTCTTCATAACGGGCAATCGTGTCGATGATCTGCTCGACCGACTGTGCCGTGACCGGGTTGCCGCATTGATAACAGCTTTGCGTTCCGACCCGAGCGAACAGAACCCTCAGGTAGTCGTAAATTTCCGTAATCGTGCCAACGGTGCTGCGAGGGTTGCGACCGCTCGTTTTCTGCTGGATCGAAATCGACGGAGCCAGACCAGTGATCGCATCGACTTCCGGCTTCGGCATTTGACCGAGAAACTGCCGCGCGTAGCTGGACAACGATTCGACATACCGCCGCTGACCTTCCGCGTAGAGCGTGTCGAACGCCAGCGAACTCTTTCCCGAACCGCTGACGCCAGTCATGACGATCAGCTTGTTCTTCGGCAGCTTCAGCGAAACATCGCGCAGGTTATGCTCCCGCGCGCCACGGATGACGATCTCCTGCGACTCAGAGCTGGCCTTCGCTTTACGAGGCTTCTTTGCCGCAATTTTTTTGACGGCCGCCGTATTCTTTTTATTGTCCGCTTCTGTTGTCTTGGTTGCCGAGCCGGTTCCGCGTCGAGCCATGAGACGGTCTATCAATGTGAGAATTGCGTTGGGCGATGGTCAATCGGTCAGGAGCCGACCGGCGGGAGTATAGAACTCCGGACCGCGCGGCCCAATCGACCGTCCTGACCAAATGTCTGTCGTTGGGCATCATGTTGAACGTGGCCGGATCGTTCGAAAACCGGTCAGCCGCTGACTCCGCAGACCGCGTTCATGCCGGTCGACAAACCAGGAGTCACAGAACGCGATCGCCAAAGTCCATGTCTGTAGTCTCGCAACGACACAATTGTTCGGGTGGTCCTTTCCACGAATTCGGATGCTGCAGGACAAATTTGAAGAGAAACGCGACTTTCATTTGGTCGGTCTGTCTGAGAAAACTGGAATAATTCACCGGTCGAGCGTTTCTCAGATTCTGGCAAATTCGTACTAAGACGTCGGTTGCTGGCTCGTCATTGAGGCAGCACGACTCAGCGGCACGGCTGTTTTTCGCGGAGAGTTGCGGGAAGCGGCGGTCGCCTGAACGGGGACATGAAAGTCCGGGGACGATGATGAACAACGGGCAGGTCAGCCAGTCCGAGTGGGTCCGGGAGGCTCTTCTCAAGTTTGAAGGGCCGCTGGTTCGTTATGCGCAGCGAATCACCGGTGAGCTGGAGCTGGCTCGCGACGTCGTGCAGGAAACATTTCTCAAGCTCTGCCGGCAGGATCGAGCTGAAGTGGAGGGCCATCTTTCTCAGTGGCTGTTCACCGTCTGCCGAAACAGAGCTCTGGACGTTCAGCGAAAGGAGCGTCGGATGACGACGACCACCGCCCTTGATCAGCGAACCTCATCTGCCGGAGACGACGCACCGGGCGCCGCGGCCGAACAGAAAGACTCGATGGCCCGAGTCCTTCAGCAGCTCGACCGCCTGCCCGACAACCAGCAGGACGTCATTCGGCTGAAGTTTCAAAACGAGCTCAGTTATCGCGAGATTTCGGAAATCACTGGCCTGACGGTTTCCAACGTCGGCTTCCTGCTTCACGTCGGCCTGAAACGGCTGCGTGAACTGATGCAGGTCGAACTGGCGTGATTTGGTGATGGGGTGACTCGGTGAGTGGGTGAGGATTTGAAACTATCACCCGCTCACCTTGTCACCTGAGTCACCCCGTCACCCGCTCCCTCTCTTACAACCTTCCTCCCACCGGGAGATTCGAAATGACGAATCCAGCATTCACCCCTGAAGATCCTCGCCTGACAGCCTTCGTGCTCGGCGAGATCGACGACAGCGACCGAGCAGCAATTGAACAGTTGCTTGAAACTTCTCCGGAAGCTCAGGCAGTCGTGAAGGAAATCGAAGAAACGATCGGCGTGCTCAAAGAAGGACTGGCCTCCGAGCCGACTCCAGAACTGACCGCCGAGCAGCGAGCCGCTGTCGAAGAACAGCTTACTGGCGGTAGTGACGGGGCTGTTGCCTTGGCAAAATCGACTGAATCGACAACAAAGCGGCCGCGATCTGGGATGTTCCTCGGTTCCTTCCTGAGTGTCGCAGCTTTGGGAGTTCTGGCTGCTCTAGTACTGCCTGCAATGCAAAGCGCCCGCCATAACGCGAAGATGGCCGGCGACGAGATTGCGGCGACCACCGCACGGGGACCTGCCGCCTTGAATTCGGTGAGCGGAGTGTTTGCGGAAAGTGAAGAGTCGGCTGAATTCGACGACAGATTGGAGTCATTAGATGTCGCCGTGCTTACTGCCCGATTGAATCCAGCTGACGATGAGTTGTCGACCTCTCAAGCGTACGCAGAATTGAGCAGTGGTCAGTTGGAAGCAGACGCAGGAAGGGTACTCAGTGACCTGGCTCCTGAAAGCCAGCCTGCACATTCCGGAAATTCGAACACTCGTTCAACGTCGACTGAAGGTCGCAATGAAAGTGGTTTTGCGAAACGCGACGGTGGGCTGCCGGCTCCGACAGCACCCGGCAAGAACTCGACAGGCTTTGACCGAGCGTCCCAGTTGAAAGATTCCGACGGTTCCCAGACGGCACAGCGGCTGATCGCTGATACTGGCTCGCGGCCACGATCGGACGGCAGTCGACAGGGACAGGTTGGTGGCGGTGGTGCAGCTGCGCGTTCCGGCAACCCGACGTCAGCTCCGAAGAACGATGCAAAGGAACGCTCTTTCTACGCCGACTTGTCGAGCAACTCGCCGCAAAGTGGTGATGGTTCGCCCAAAACTACTCAGCCAACAGCAGCTCCAGGTAAACGTACTGAGGCCAACGTCAAGTTTGCTAATCAAGTTGCCGGTTCGGCAGGCGAGAAATCAGTCAACGGGCCGCAGGTTTCGGGAGCGCAGACAGGGAAGTCTCAGCCAGCCGATCCTCACACACGGGAAACCATTGTCAGAAACCGAGCGTTGGTTGCGCCCGGCGATTTGGCTAATCCATACTTGGTCGATAAGAGCAAGCGTGGCCTGAAAGGATCGGGGTTGGGCGGTGCCGTTGTGGATTCACCAGAACCGGCGAGTGCTGCCGCTCCGGTGCCTGGGCAGGTTGTTAAGACGTCGCCGAGTCGCGGAGGAAATTCCGCAGGTTTGCGAGTGTCAGACCGCTCAGTAGCTCTCGTGCCAAGCGAGGTTGAGTCGAAGAAACGTGTTTTGTTTCTCGAAGAGCGTTCGGTTCGTCAGAAAAAGTTGATTGCAGGTGCGCCAGCCCCGACTACGGAAGCAGTCGTCCTTGAGCAAGTGCGCGATCGGGACGAAGCTCTGATTTCAGGGGCAGAGACGGAACAATTGGCTGAGCTGTCTAAGCAGATTGTTGAAAGACAGAAACAGACTCAACTGGCTGCGATCGATAGCGGAGCGACCAGAAGAGGCTATCGACGTGGATTCGGTTTGGAAGGCCGCGATCTTCAGGAACAGCTTCAGAAATATTCCGATGGCCTGAGTCTCGCTCGGTCCAGTCAGGAGAAAATGCCGGAACTAAGAATGCGGCGGTCATTAAACTTCGGCAACGAGTATTACGCTCCGATCGTCGAAAACGATTTCATCGTGCCGGTGATCGGCGATAAGGAAAAATCGCTGTCGACGATTTCGGTCGACGTCGATACCGCCAGCTATGCCAACATGAGACGCTTCCTGAATCGTGATCAGCTTCCGCCAGCAGATTCGGTACGTATCGAAGAGCTGGTCAACTACTTCAAGTACAACTATCCGGAGCCGGAAGGCGACGAACCGTTTTCGGTGAAGACTGAACTGGCGATGTGCCCGTGGCAGTCGAGTCATCGTCTGGCGATGGTCGGTTTGAAAGCAAAGACGATCGAAAAGGCTCAGCGTCCACCGACGAATCTCGTCTTCCTGCTGGACGTTTCCGGGTCGATGCGAGCTTCCAACAAACTGCCGCTCGCGCAGCAGTCGATGAGGTTGCTCGTTGAAGAAATGACCGAAGACGACCGAGTGTCGATCGTGACTTACGCCAGCAACGCCGGCGTGCGATTGCAGTCGACTCTGGGATCGAAGAAGCAGGAAATTTTGAACGCGATCAACGGTCTGCGAGCTGGTGGATCGACCAACGGCGAAGGCGGCATTCGGATGGCTTATGACGAAGCCAACCGTCACTACTTTCAGGGCGGATCGAACCGCGTCATCCTGTGCTCGGATGGCGACTTCAACGTCGGCAAGAGCAGCGATGGCGACCTGGTCGAGCTGATTCAGGAGAAAGCCGCCAGTGGAGTGTTCCTCAGCGTGTTCGGGTTCGGCATGGGTAACCTGAAAGATGCCAAGCTGGAAAAACTCGCCGACAAAGGCAACGGCCACTACGGCTACATCGACAACCTGAACGAAGCGAAGAAGGTCTTTCAGGACGAACTGGTTGGCACGCTCTACACCGTTGCCAAAGATGTGAAGTTGCAGGTTGAGTTCAATCCGGCCACCGTCGGAGCTTATCGGCTGATCGGTTACGAAAACCGAAAGCTGGCAGCTCAGGACTTTACGGACGACACCAAAGACGCGGGCGAAATCGGATCGGGCCACACGGTGACGGCTCTGTACGAAATCATTCCGAAGCAGGTTCTGCTGTCAGAGCCGGAAGTCGACGGATTGAAATACCAGGCTGCTGCAAAGAAACCGGCTGCGGAAGAAGCGGGGGCAGACCCTGTCGACGCTCCTGCCGATGTTGCAGTACTTCAGCCTGTCGGTGAAGAATTGTTGACCGTCAAGCTTCGGTTTAAGAAGCCAGACGAAGAAGTCAGTGAGGCGGTCGCTCAGGAGTACCCGGTTAAGGACACACTGATCATTGGCCAGCAGGTAGCACCGGTCAGCGATGACCTGATGTTTGCCGCGTCGGTCGCTTCCTTCGGAATGAACCTGCGAGGTTCAAAGTACCGAGGCAACTGGGGCTTCGCTGAAGCTCTGGAGTCCGCTCAAGGAGCACAGGGCGACGGCAGCGATGCT
The DNA here is from genome assembly GCA_943787265.1 of uncultured Planctomycetaceae bacterium. Taxonomy (GTDB): domain Bacteria; phylum Planctomycetota; class Planctomycetia; order Planctomycetales; family Planctomycetaceae; genus JABMPE01. The sequence continues at coordinate 199,354 of CALSLT010000019.1, forward strand.
CAGCGAATGGAGTTCATCCAGCTTGTCCAACGAGCCATGCGGATCACTGGTCAACAGGCCGGGCCGCAGCCTCGAACCAGCCAGGGAACGACAACTCGCCCGGGCGAGTTGGGAGCGACCGAAGCTCGTGTCAAAGCATCGGTCAGCGGCAAGTATCGCCGCCTCGTGAAGAAGATCGAAGTTCGAGACGACTTCCAGCGATTCGGAGCGTTCAACGACTACGGTCACTGGGACGGCACCGAGTATTCTGGTCACAAAGATTTGCCGCCAGGCAATTGGGTCTACGTCTACCCGAACTGGTACATCTGGGCGGAAGCCATTGTGCCACCAGTTGAAGATAAGCCTGCAGTCGAAGCGGCTAAGCCTCGTAGCGGTGAAGAAAAACCTGCCACGGAAAAGCCGGCGGTCAAGTAGGTCAGACTCTGTCTGACGGAATTCCGAAAACGGTGCGGTGTGTCCCGAACATGCCGCGCCGTTTTTTACGCCTCGGCATAATGAATCTTCTCACCACAAATCGGGAATATTCGGCGACGGTGACGCATCTCGTAAGCGACGTTCCTCAAGAACTCGGAGACTCGCAATGGCTGCCACATTGAGACTCAACGCTGGATTCGGATTGAGTGTTATCGCCCTGTTGTTTTTCTCGGGCTGCGGCAAGCAGGCATCGCAGGATGCGGCGTTTCAATTGGCTCCGCCGGCCACCGCATTAGATGACGCCCCCAGGCCCGTCGGCGATGAGAAGGCAGACGGAGTTGAATCGCGGTTTGCAGAGTCGGAACTCGACTACGTTCCGGGTGACACGGTTGCTCGGTGTGAGATTCCGCCAGCCAACATTCAGCCTCAGCGGATTCTGACTGCGGGATCGCTTAACGATGTGAAGGACGACGACGAATTTAGAAGGTACGTTGCCGACGTTCGGCGTTCCGGATCGAGAGTGTTGTCGCAGTCGCTGTCTGACTGGGATGGAAGACGCATCGAGATCATGGTTCGCAACTCCGAAGGCAAGCCCGTGCAGGATGCGATCGTCCGAGTCTTTCGCCCGGCCAATTCACAGAACGACATCCAGCTCAAGTATCAGCCGAGGGTAGTCGCGGCCGGTGCCGGTGAAGTCGTTGCCTCATTGCGGACTGGCTCTGACGGCCGGACGCATTTTCTGCCGGCGATCGACGGGGATCGGCACGATGATTCATGGGACATCGAGATTCAGAATCCCGGCGGCGAGCCGTGTGTCAGGCAGGAAGACCTTCAGGAACCCGCTGCATGGTGGGAATTCGTCATTGGGCACGAACCATCGACGATGCCTCAGCAACTCGACCTTGCCCTGGTCATCGACACAACGGGCAGCATGGGGGACGAGCTGGAATATCTTAAACTCGAAATCTCAAACATTGCCGCGCGGGTAGAACGACTCTTTCCCGGTATCGATCAGCGGTTCGCACTGATCCTTTATCGAGACAATGGCGACCGGTACGTCACTCGCAACTTTGACTTCACTGATTCGCTGACTGAGTTTCAGCAAAAACTGAACGACCAGCACGCCAGCGGCGGAGGCGATTATCCGGAAGCCATGCACGCCGCGCTTGAGCAGGCTGGTGAGTTGTCATGGCGAAGCCGCAACACGGCACGGGTGATGTTTCTGGTCGGCGACGCTCCGCCTCACCATCGGCACATGGACCGAACGATCGACGCCATACAGAAGTTGCGGCAGCACGAGGTCACGATTTTTCCCGTCGCCGGCAGCGGAACTCGTGACGAAGCCGAGTTCGCACTTCGCACGGCGGCGTTCATGACGATGGGGCAGTACCTGTTTTTGACAGATCATTCGGGAGTCGGACTGCCTCACGCCGCTCCCCACGCATCAGAGTACAACGTGGAGTGGCTTAGCGCAGTCATGCTTCGAATGATTGCGTCCGAACTCTCTGGCCGAGACGTGCTGCCATCTGAAATTCTGGCGACCGAAGAAACTGGTGGTCACGCTGTCGCTCAATCGGTGCAGCATCACCCGAACACGCATCAGCACCACGCTGAGTTGCCTCTGCCGACTCAGCTCTTCAACGCTGCGGTCTGGTCCGAAATTCGCCCACTGGTTGCTCTGGCCTTGCTGTTGTTTCTGGCGATGGCCGAAAGATTTTTCGCTCGCCGATCCTCTCGGCAAACAGACCGGTAACCAATCGCTGGTGTTGCAGGCAGCATCAGTCAGTTACAGAAGTTCGCCAGCGACTGTGTCTGCGAGAAACCGTCCTTCGTACGTGAGACGGATGGTCGAGTCGACCTCTTGAATCAGCCCTTGATCCATCAAGCGGTTGATCGATTCTCCGGCGAGGTTGGCGATGTCGAAGCCAGTCTGTTCGTGGAATGTTTTTCTCGTTACGCCGTCGTTGGTACGAAGGCTGAGAACCAGCAACTCGCGGGCGAAGGATTTTGGATCGAGTTCTTCGACTTCGCCGATGGCTGATTCTCCGGCGAGAACTTTGTTGATCCAGGTCGTGACGCTGCGGTGGTTCTGTCGGCGTTCGTTGTTCATCAGGCTGGCTGCGCCCGGGCCGAAGCCGAAGTACGTTTTACCGCTCCAGTAAATCTGGTTGTGTCGGCAGCGGAATCCGGGGCGAGCGAAGCTGGAGATTTCGTATTGATCAAAATCGTGAGCGGCGAGTTTGCTCATCGCGACTTCGTACATTTGCCGCTCGAGGTCCTCGGCTGCTTGTGGAAGTTCGCCTTTCTCACGTCGCGTCCAGAAGGCTGTTCCTTTTTCGAATGTCAGGCCGTACGTCGACAGGTGCGTCGGCGAAAGGTCGATCGCCGTTTGCAGGGTCGACTCCCACAGTGCCAGCGACTGACCGGGTACGGCGAAGATCAGATCAAGCGAAATGTTTTCGATGCGTTTGCGAATGCGGTCGACGCAGTCGAAGACGTCGGCTCGGCGGTGATCGCGTTCAAGCATCGTCAACGTGGCATCGTCAAACGACTGCACGCCCAGGCTGATTCGGTTCACGCCGGCGTCCGAGAGTACGGCGATCCGATCGTCGGTCATGCGTGCCGGGTTGGCCTCGACGCTGAATTCTGTTTCTGCCGTGAGTTGAAAACGGTCATGCACGATCTCGCAAAGCCGTTCGAGTTGCTGAGCGGAAAGCTGCGTCGGCGTGCCGCCTCCAAAGAAGACGGTGTCGAGTTCGGGGTTCGGATGTGCGGCGGAATCGGATTTGTCGATTCGTTGCAGTTCTCGATCGATTTCCAGAGTCAGCGCATCGAGATACTTCTCGGCGAGATGATCTTTGCCGGCAACCAGCGTGAAATCGCAGTACCCGCAGCGGTGGGCACAAAACGGGACGTGGATGTAGAGCGACCGTGGCTGGCTCAATTGTCAACTTTCGGTAATGCCGTATGTGTAGCCGGATTCGCAAGAATTCGGGGGTTCTGGCAGGATCTTCGATCCGGAAGTCTTGCGACTTCCGCTACAGAAATCCTTCCACACGTCGCTCGGTAGGCCAGAAAATTGAAACGTAAGCGTCCCTGACCGGCGTTGATTCGGATGCTGGCTTCTCAGAATTCGGAACCTGAAAGGTTGTCTGGAAACTCGAAAGCGCCCGGCGTACCATTCGTCGCTCCGTTGCCGGAAGATTATTTATTCCGGCTGGTCAATCAACGAATGTCCGGACGTTTCCGGCATCAGAACTCGCATCGAAGGCTGCGGACCATGCCGAAGGTCACGTTCGTCAAAGAGAAAAAAACCATCGACGTTCCAGAGGGTGCAAACCTTCGGACAGCCGCCCGCAAGGCAGGCGTGGAGCTCTATAAGGGCGTCCATAAAGTGTTTAACTGTCAGGGTTTCGGTATGTGCGGTTCGTGCCGGGTCTATGTCAAAGAAGGCAAGACCAACGTCTCTAAACCGGGCCTGATCGAGAACTTCACAACCAAGTTTGGTGGAAACCCTGAAGCCTTCTTCGCTTACGTCGGCCACGAAGACGAAATGCGACTCGCCTGCCAGTGCAAGGTCGAGGGCGACATCAAGGTCGAGACGAAAGCACCGTGCAACTTCCACGGCGAGAAGTTCTGGGGCTGAGCCAACATCTATGAATCCGGTCCGCTCGTGGCAAGAATCGAAATTCCCGTGCAGTTCCGGTCCCGACTGGGGCACTCAGTCGCAATGGACCTTCACTGGATTGACGTAAAGCTCACCAACAAAAAATGCTTGTACAAGCTTGTGGTGCGCGGCGGCATATATATTACCGGCCATTCGTCAGACCCAGCCGGCGAAGGTGAATTGAACTTCGCCTCTGAAGACATCTGTGCCGTACGACCTCACAATCTTCTTCGTTGTTGGCCGTTTTGGTGATCGCAGCGACTAAGGCGGGGGTGGTCAAAGCTAATTCTTCAAGAATCGCCGAGCCAACACTCGGTACGCCCACGCTTCCTCTCAAGCTTCAAAACGGCGAGACTTCCGTTTCAGCCGAGTGGGCTGAGTGATCGCTGTTTTGAGTTTTCGGTTGTCTTCGGATTTCCGAGTGGCTCGAAAGGGAGGAAAGTCCGGGCTCCGCAGGGCAGGGTGGTCGGTAACGCCGACCGGTCGTGAGATCAGGGAAAGTGCCGCAGAAAAGATACCGCCGATGGCCTGTCTGGCTTCGGTCAGGCGGGATCAGGTAAGGGTGAAATGGTGCGGTAAGAGCGCACCGGCAGTCGGGGTGACTCGGCTGGCCTGGTAAACCCCACCCGGAGCAAGGCCGAGCAGAAGGATGTCGCACTTGTGCGGCGGGGGCTTGTCCGGCTCCCAAAGACCTTCGGGTAGGCTGCTTGAGGTGTCGAGCAATCGGCATCCCAGAGAAATGATCGCTCTCGACAAAACCCGGCTTACAGGCCCACTCGGCTGATTTTTGAGAGTTGCTTGTTGATAGTTGAGAGTCCAAAGCCAGGAAGATCGAAAAGTCCTGGTAGAGTTCGCAGCTTAACGCGCGAGCCAGTCGCCAGGCCGCAAGGTTTTCGCTGCTTACCAGTTTTCCGTGACCGGGCGAACCCGGATCATGCGTACGACGGGCACGACTCAGACATCCCGAGCGCATCCCGCACGACTGTCGCAAAGTGAATTCCCCTACGCGGTCGATCTGACTCTCAGCGTCTATGCGACGTCAGGTGCGTGTTGTGGCAATGGAATGTCCCGACCGCGTCGATCGAGCTGCGGCTCGTAGATCAGGGCTCCTGTCAACAAGGCGGAGAACTCATGCGTTCGGGAACGGATTCCAATTTGCGGTCGGGCCGCGGCCTGCTTGTCACGACTTCGCTGCTTAGTTGCATCGTGCTCTGTGCGGCGAGCATCGGCTGCAACGCCCACCGGCAAAATCAGACGGTTATGATGCATCAGTCATCCGACGTGTGCCTCAGCGACGAATGCTCACTCGGCGAACCGGCTGTTGATCTCGGTGCTTCCGAATTCTCGGGGATGGCCTGCGAGTCTTGCCCCACGGATGGCTCGATGTACGGGCAGGATCAGTGGAGCGGTTCTGCGTGTTCGACTGCGGACTGCAACGGAAGCTGCGACTCGGGCTGCCAGCAGTGCAACTACGAGATTCCTCGCGAGCTGAAGAAAGTTTCTCTGCCTGACTACGTTGTCGAGCCGCCGGATATTCTGCTGATCGAAGTCAGCGGCGGACAGAAACTGCCCAACGCAAAGATTCGTCCCGGCGAATTGTTGAACGTCCGAGTCGGCAACACACTTCCTGTCGACACGTTCGACGATCCAGTCTCGCGAGCGTTCAAGCAGATCGACGATACGTATCGAGTTCAGCCGGACGGAACGATCAACTTCGGTCCCGAATATGGTGCCGTGCCGGTTCGAGGTTTGACGCTTCCTGAAGCTCGCCGACTGATCGAATTACATCTTCAACAGACGCTTGTCACGCCTCAGGTCCTCCTGTCTCGATCAACTGACCAGGCAGATCAGCCAGTTACTGGCGAGCATCTTGTTCGGCCTGACGGAACTGTTTCATTGGGGATTTACGGTTCGGTCTACGTTGCCGGATCGACGCTCAGCTCAGCCAGGCAGGCCATTCAACGGCACCTCGCCGGACACATGAATCAGCCCGAGGTGTACATCGACGTTCTGGCTTACAACAGCAAAGTGTTTTACATCGTGACGGACGGCGGCGGTGCGGGCGAGCAGGTCTTCCGCTTCCCATGCACCGGTAACGAAACCGTGTTGGACGCACTGTCGCAGATCAACGGCCTGCCGGTGGTTGCTTCGAAAAAAGACATCTGGATCGCTCGCCCGGCTCCCCCGGAAGTCGGCTACGAGCAGATTCTGAAAGTCGACTGGAACGGTATCGTTCGAGGCGGTCAATCGAAAACGAACTACCAATTGCTGCCAGGCGACCGGCTCTACGTTCAGGCCGATCGACTCGTCACGTTCGACACGATGATTGCCAGGATCACTGCACCGCTCGAACGAATTGCCGGATTCGTTCTGCTTGGTCATGGAACTTTCCGAAGTATCCAGTTCGGCCACCAGGGTCTGAACGGCGGCGGTGGTGGGTTCTAACGTGAGCATTCAAAGTAGGGTGCGTCTCGATGCACCACAGGTGAAAACTGAAATGGTGCGTCAAGACGCACCCTGTGAACTTCGAATCAAGAAGCGGCGGCGAGGGCTGGCATGAAACACGTAACAATGTTCATTGGACTGGGGTTCTGGCTTGTCGCGGGCAACGCCCAGGCACAGCTTCCGTACGGCCAGACACGAAGTTTCAGTCAGTATGGCCGTCCGGGAGCAATCGGAGCGGCCGGACAGCCAACGTTCAGTCCGTATCTGAACTTGCTTCGTCGAGGCAATTCGACTCTTCAAAACTACTACGGACTCGTCCGACCCGAGCAACAGTTTCGCACAGCCAACGAGCAATTTCAGTCAAACTTCAATCAGGTCCAGCGGCAGATCAACTCGACTCAGCAGACTCAGTTTGCTCCGCCGCTTCAGTCAACCGGACATCGAGTTCGTTTTATGAGCCATCTGAATACGGGCAGTGGAAGTCTGCAGGGATTTCGACCGAATCCACCTGCCACATTGCCGCCCGGAGTCTATCCGTCGCTCGTTCCGCAATCGGGGCATCGAGTGTTCTTCGGAAATCGAGGGACCTGGTTCTCGTCCAATCCGACGGCGCCTCGACGCTAAGTTGCCAACAACTTTTAACACACTGATTCCGGTACAAGATTTTTAAATCGCGAAACCAGTTCGTCTCGATTCGGGCCAGCGAGAGAGAGGACAGAGAAGACATGCGACGGACTGTCAGAAAAACAGGACTGCTTATTACATCGGCCGCCGCCGGACTGGCAGCGCTGTCTCAGTGCAATGCTGGATTGCTGGGCGACTTGTTTGATAAACACACCGACAAAGATCGCGATGAGATCGAAAAACGGATGCCCGCCTGCGACTGCGACTTCGGATACTTCTCAACAGCCTGGCAACCGTGGGGAACGTGCGACCAGAACTGCGGAGCTGGCTGTTCGGGCGGCTCGTGCAGAAACTCTGAACCGACAATCCTGCGCGGTTGCCAGCCAGGGTACAGCAGCGGCCGGTCATCCTCATCCTCGAACGTTTCACCGGTTCCTGAAAGCTGGACGCCGCCTGGAGCGACAGTTTTACCAGCGCAGCCCGATTCGATTCACAGCTTACCAGGTTCGAGCGATAGCTCGCCGGCTCCAATTCTGATGACGCCGGTGACCCCCGAGCCGGTTCGGAAAGATTCCTCGTCGTCTGCACAGCCCCCGTCGATTTCACATCCGTTTGCTGCGCCGCAACCGCCCGCCGCAAATCCTTTTCCGCGAGCCGTCAGAACGAACCCGGAACTGCCGAGCCTCAACGCAAATCCGTATTCCAGTCCTGGTTTCTCGCCTGTGCCGAGTCGACCTTTGCCGACCGCACCGCTGCCTCAGGTCACGCCTGGCGGTAGTGTTCCGCTTGACCCGCCTCGATCATCGCAAGGGTTTCCGACTCCGACGACGAAGCTGCCACAACCATTAACGCAACCGGCACCGAGTTCTGGCTTACCAGGAACGGGGATCACGCTTCCGCCACGGCGGGCGACCAGCGTCACCATCGATGTGCCGCCCGGGTCAGCGGGAACGACTTTGAGTCTTCCGGACCCCGTACGATCAGGTAGTAACTTTGGTGGGGCTGCTGGTTCTTTGTTGCCAGACGCCCGAACCCCGGAAGCAACACCGAGTCCAGCAACAGCACCGCTGACGCCCTCGACGCCAGAGCCGTCACTGCGAAGGCAGCCCCCAACGCCGGTGCCATCCGTTATTCCGGGGCCGGCTGCAACGTACCAAATGCCAAATTATCAGTCGGTCCCGCAGCAGGTCGCACCAAGGCAAGCTGTTCCACAGTTTTCAGCAGTGCAGCATGCACAGGCCCAACCAGTGATCAGGCAATATTCGACTGCTCCGCAACAGCTTCCGCAGCAGCAACAACTACAGCCAGTGCAGCAATTCCAACCGGCAACACATTGGCAGGCTGTGCCTCAGCGACAGCCGCAACAGCAGAGAAACTGGCGAGTCATCCCAGGGGCTTACGCTCAGCCGTCCAGGCCGCAACAGATGCCTCAGGTGCAGCCGCAGCGTCTTCAGCCGACTCCGTCAGAGCGAGTCATCTTTCTTCCGCCACCGCCTCGTCGTTGAACTTGTGCGGCGTCAGGACATCAACGCCAAAGCGGGCTCTAACCGCGGAATCGAGACAGCTCAAACTGCATTGCTTCTTTGAGGTCGATGCGTTGTTTGATCTCCGAGCCGGCGACCAGCTTCACATCGTCGACAACGAATCGCTCGCCTTCGCGAACCAGCCGAACTCGCGCACCGTACTGGTCATCGCCCAGCCCAACGATCGCCAGGTCGTCGTTCATGTCGAGTGACATCAGCGGGACGGCGAAGTGTTCGTGCAACCTCAGGCCGATCGACGGAAGCTGCTTCGCCTTATGCCAGACTTTTCGATTCAGGTCTCGTGACGAGAGTTGCTGCAACGCTTCGATGTTCCGTTGTGAAAGCGAGTTTGCAAACTGAATAACCGGAACCATAGTCTCCAGTGTTTTGCACAGTGAATTTGGCCGGCCGGAGACTGGCAGCAGAACATCTTTCACCAGTAGCTCGCCGTCTCTGTCCTGTAAAACGTAGACCAACGCCCTCGAACCCTGGCGAACCGTGACTTCGGTGACGGCTCCCATGAAGACTGTCGTCAGGATTTTCGGCTTCGCGTTTTCGATTTCGGGCATCGGCAACTGCATCATCAGCGGCTCATCGATCCGCTGCCAGACTCGCTGTTTGAAATCGGCCGTCGACATCATTTTCACGGTTTGCAACTCGCGCAGGGACAACGCCTCGGCGTACAGCTCGACCATCGCGTGAGAGAGAAACAACGCCGACAGTCGCTTTTCCTGGTTGCCATCAATTTCGTATATGGTCACGTCGTCAACCAGATACTTCGCGGCCGTACTGGAGTCTTCGCCTTCGACCTTCGAGAGACTCAGCTTCACGAGTTCGTCATCCGTCGCGACCATGAAATCAGCAAAGCCGCTTTGCAGCTTAACCTGGTACGTCGATGCCGCCTGAGTCGCCGTCGGAAGTTGAACAGTGCTCAAAATCGCCGGTTCCAGACTGTTCTCAAAGAACGATTTCATGGCGACAGTCTTCAACTTCTTCTTGTCGCCGGTTGAGTACGAGTTCAGAAAGACTGACGCGGACCGCAGCACAGTCGCCATTTGCTTAACCGACGAAATGTGGTCTTTGTCTTTACGAGACTCGACAGCCAGGTCGCTGATCAGCCACTGATCTCGAACCTTTGTAAACGAGATGATCATCTGACCCGACTTGCCGGGAAGTTTTACCAGAGCGATGTCTTCGTCCATCTGGGCTTCCGGGCGAACTTTCGATTCGGCACGGTCGCCGATCGCCTGCTTCGCCAGTCGCAACAGGTATTCATCAGGGAGTGAACCCAGCAGCGTGCCGAATTCCGGATCAGCCATGCGCAGGATTTCGCTCCGAGAACCGCTGTCCCACGCTTCGATGAATTCTCGCACCGTCGTGACGAGGTCCATCAACTCGGTGACTGCTCGTGTCGACGAAACGCCGTTCTTCTGTTTCTTGATGTAGACGTCGTCGACGACCCACTTGCCGGTTTTCTCGTCACGGACGAGGCGATATCGCAGACGTCGTGATTTCGATTTTCCAATCTGGCCAGTGACGCGTTTTTCGTTGTCGTTGATCACGTCGACATCGACGATCTCGATGTCACCTTTGGGCATGCGAATGACGGAAAAATCTTTGACTGACTCCTCGTGCCGGAGCGACTTTTCTTCAAACCTGCTGGACGTGACGTCGCGCAACGAGTCGACATCTTCTTCCTGCAAAGCTTCGCTGAATGCGGCAATTGTTCGGCTTTCGACCATGTTGGCACAGCCAGAAAACATGAGCGGAAGCGCGAGGCAGGCAAGTGCGGCCAGACGTTGTTCGGTTTCAGTCAGTCTGAGGTTCATCGGAACACTCGATTTCGAGGTTATTGCAAAGTAATTCGCAGCAAAAACACTGATTGGTCCCGGTTTCGCCGTACGTTCAACGAGGAACACAGTGCGATCACGCGACGAATTCGCAAGAACGGGTCTGGCGATTCAGTGGTTGTTGTGGTGTGATGATTTGGTTGGCCGAAAGTGGCCAGAGGACGTGAAGCCGCCGAAGAAAATGGCGACGAACTTGGATGGGACGAGGCTTGTCGCAGATCAGAGAAAACGCGTCAAGACGGAGATCTGGCCACATTCGGCTCAAGTTGACAGCAGATTGCCAACGGCCATCGTTTACTCAGGCATTTCACGGAGGCGGTCGAAGAGTTCTTCCAGGATGAAGCCGTCGGCTGCCGACGTTGTGCTGCGGAGGTGAGCCATTTCGTCGAAGGCGTGGACTTTTCCTTCCGCCATGATGCAGACTCGGTCGGAGAAGGCCTCGGCGAGTTCCAGAAGCTGAGTTGAGTAGATGATTGTGCGGCCTCGTTTGGCCGCTTCGTGAGCGTGTCGTCGAAAAGCCGCGATGCCGTGGGGGTCCATTCCAGAGGCGAACGGTTCGTCGAGAATCCAAACGTCCGGATCGACGGCCATCAGCGCGGTGAGGGCGACTTTGTAGGTCTGCCCTCGCGACAGCTTGCTGACCTGCGAATCGATTAGCGGCAGGATTTCGAACTCTTCGAGTAGTTCGATGACCGTCTCTTCAACCGGATCATCTTCTGACAGATACGCTTTCAAAATCATCGAAAGGTGCTGCAGGACCGTCGCTTCCGCATACACGAACGGAAAGTCCGGGACGAAATGAAATCGTTTGCGCAGGTCGATTCGGTCTCGACGGAAAACCTCGCCGTCGTAAACAAGCCGGCCGCGACCGGCCTGGCTGATACCGGCGAGACATCGCAACAGCGTTGTCTTACCTGCTCCGTTTGGACCGAGCATTGCGACGATCTGGCCAGGATCCATCGTCATACTGACATCGTCCAGTGCGGCCCGGCTGCCGAATGTTTTGGTCAGGTTTTCGATTTCGATCAGCATGGCTGGGAAGGGGCGAGAGTCTAGGGCTGAGTGTCGAGAGCGAGAGTTGGCAAAACTCAATCTTAACTGAACATCGAATGCGGAACGCCGATGTCGATGACTCGGACTTCGCCGGTGAAGGCCGACGAGGCTGGATTCTCAAATCCAAGTTTCCGAGCGACAAACGTTGCGGTGAATTCCGCCTTAACAGCAATCGGGTTTGCAGGATCAACCGTCAGTCCGGTGTCGCAATCTTGGCCGCTGGGCAGGTCGATCGCCAATGTGCGGGCCGATGTTCGATTGATCGCGTTGATGATTGCTGAAAACGGCTCTCGCAGTGAGCCTTTGGTTCCCGTGCCGAGCAACGCGTCGATGATCCAGTCGGCGCTGGCAAGTTCCTCGTTAACGACTGCTTCAAAGTCGTCCTTTGATTGGGAATCGGCAACGACTCGGATCGGAGTTCCCGCTCGCTCGATGATTTCGTAGTTGATTTTCGCGTCGCCCTGAAGCGTTTCAGGATTGGCGAACAGCAGCACTTTGACATCGAGTCCGCGGTTTTCAAGATGCCGGGCAATCACGAAGCCGTCGCCGCCGTTGTTGCCTTTTCCGGCGCAGATGACGACTCGTCCTGAAACTCCGAGTTCTGCCAGCCAGTCAACGCAGCCTCGGCCAGCATTCTCCATCAGGACGACGCCGGGGAGACCAAATTCTTCAATGGCACGTCGGTCGACGTCGCGAACTTCGTCGCGGGACATCACTTCGGGGATCACGGCACAATCCTTGCGAGGCAACCTTCAAAAGACACTCAGGTAACGCCCTGAACTCGCAAAGTAACGTAGTCGGACTCGCAAGAGTTCGGTATCGACTGTCCCGAAGTGTTCCCACTTCGGCTACGTCGACGTTAGCGAATTCGCAACTCGTGGATAATCGGTAGCGGCTCGTCGCCCCACATTTCTCCGGCGGCTTCGGAAATGTAAAGAGTGTCGTCATGCACGCTGACGTTGCGCAGGTCGGCATGGCCACGCGGACTGACGGCCCAGGGGAATGTCATCCGGACGACGGAACGGTCGCCATTTTTGAGAGCGTTCAGATTGTAGATCCACATGACGGCTTCGTACGGTCCGCATTTGTAGCCCTTGCCGCCGTACGGATCTTCCAGTCCGCCGGTGAGGTCTGTGTACTCGTTGTTCGGTCCGTAGAAGTCGTAGCCTTTACCCTGTCGCCCAAAGAAGATCAGACGATCGCCGACAACAGCGGCTCCTCCGACATAGTTGTTACCCATCCAGCCATCGACGCTGCCAGGAAATATTGACACGCCTTTGTGCAGCGGATTGCCGAGATCGAGTCGGCGTTCGGCATCGTGGTTGGCTCGGTAGGTGAGCAGTTCAGAAGACGGGATACGCGAGCCAGTGGTCGCTCCGTCTGGGTTTGCGAGGATTGCGCACGGGCCGGCGCTACTGCCGCCTCGCCACGAAACGCTGCCACCGGTCAGCAGCCAGTTGCCGTTTTCGACAAACTCATCCGGAATGCGAGCCATGTAGTAACCGGTGACCTGGCCCGATCGACTTCCGACTCGCCAGAACCCGGAGAATTCCGGAATGTCGATGTTGGCCGAAAACGAACCGTGCGTTCGGACATGAGTCCCCGTGACGTTGTACCACTTTTCACCCGAGAGATAGATGCGGCCTCGATCGTAAAGCAACGCCTGCAGATGAATCTGCGAATCGGTTTCCCGTTCCTGTTCGGCGTGCGCTCCCATTGTCGGGTCAAAGAAGTCTTTGACGATCTTTGCTCGTTCGCCGGTGCCGGGATTCGACAGCTCGGCAAACTTCTGCGAGTACGGATGCCCGATCATGAGAAACGAGTCACGCTCCGGGATGTAGCAGAACGTGCCTCGCGAGTAACCGAAGTGTTTGCCGTCTTCGTAAACCTGGTCCTCGTACGGAACCTTCGGGACTTTGATATGCCCCAGATATTCGATCTTCACATCGCTCCCGAAGACCGAACTGGCGGCTCCCAGCAGGATCGTCGAAGCAATAATCAAATGGCGAATAACGATCAGCATGAGGAAACATTTCTGAAGGACTGAGCAGTGAACAGTCTCGCGCGGAGTCGCGGAGACGTAGAGGTCTCAGGCACGGATTTACGGAACGCCGACGTACTCTTTCGAGTATTCGCCAAGGCGGTACAACGAACTCGCGCGAATTGGATACGCCGCTTTGATCTCCGTTCTGACAACTCGTCCAATGATTGCCTGTTCTCCCAGGAGAATGTCGCCAACGATTTCATTCGCTGGCCACGGCCCTTGCCCCAGATCATGAATAGTGACAACCATGCCTGGTTTCAAATTTGCAACCATCATCGGGACTGTCCGAGTCGTGATGCGACGCGGGATGTCTTTTCCGCCGACCCCTGCCGCGACGTCTCCACGGGGCGGTTCTGCGAGGTACAGCCCTGCCGCTGCCCCAATAATCGCAATGAAGCCATAGAAACATGTATCGCCGCGCGACATTTTTTTCATAGTCGGGCCTGAACCTTCTTACTGTTAGCTCAATAGCAAGCGTTGGCGATTCGCATCACGGGCTCAGATCTTCAATGAGGGCGTTTCCGTGGCAGACCGGGCCAGTTCTTCCCCCGCTGACCGGACGGCTTCGGCGATGTAGTCGATGTGTTCCTGGCTGTAGACTTCGTTCCACGGCAGAACCAGGACGTCTCGTAGGGATTCGTACGTGCCGGGGAAGAGTGACTCGTCGTAGTCGACGGCTTCCGGGCGGGCGAGTGTGAAGGGCCAGCGGCTTTCTCCGAACGTAACCTGATCTCGGAAGACCTGACACGAGAACGCCGGCTTCTGGATGTAACGCGGGGCGCAGGCGATGCCTTTTTCGCGGAGCTTTGCTCCCAGCCCGACAGCTCCGCCTTCGATAACAGACTCGTCAACTCGCAGGCAGTACTTCCAGTAGGTGTGGACGGCTCCGTCGGTGACGGCTGGAGTTGCGACTCCGGCCAGGCCTCGGAGCTGGCTTGTCAATGCGTCGGCGGTTCGGACTCGGCTGTCGACAACCCCTTCGAGTTTTCCAAGCTGAGCCAGAGCGACCGCGCCCTGCAGTTCGCTCATGCGGTAGTTGGGGGCGACGAAGTAGTGGTCAGCGTTGGCGTCGCCGTATCCCCAGGCTTTGTTAATGAAGAGGAACATTCGCCGGGCGAGTTCTTCGTCGTCCGACACAACGACTCCGCCTTCGCCGGTGGTGATGTGTTTGCCCTGCTGAAGGCTGAAACAGCCGATGGTTCCGAGCGTGCCGACGTAGTCATCGTTGTAGCTGGTCAGGAACGCCTGAGCACAATCTTCGATGACTGGCAAGTTGTGAGCGTTGGCGACTTCCATGATCGCTCGCATCTCGCACGGGTTGCCGAACAGGTGCGTGACGATGATCGCCTTGGTTTTCTCGCTGATGCGTGCTTCGATCGTCTTTGCGGTGACGTTGTAAGTTTTCGGATCGACGTCGGCGAAGACGGGGATCGCACCCTGGTAAATGATCGGAGTCAGCGCGCCCATGTCGGTGATCGATGTTGTGATGATCTCGTCGCCGGGCTCAGGGTTGATCGCGGCGATGGCTGTGTGGATGGCCGCCGTGCCGCTCGAACAGGCGTGCCCGAATCGTGAACCCAGTTGCGAAGCAAAGTTCTCTTCGAACTGTTTGACGAAGGTGCCCTTTGTGCTGGTCAACGTTCCGCTGCGAAGTGCGGCGGCCACGTTTTCGAGTTCTTCCGCGCCAAGAGTTCGGCCGGTTGCGTTCTGATCAGATGGAAGTTGGATTTGGTTATCGGACATGGTTCTTGAGCCTTGCTTTTCGGGTTTGGCGATAGGAGTTTGATGGTCGGAGTCAGCAACTTTGGATTGAGCAATTGCTGTTTCGGCCGTGCCGGACACGACGTGAGAAGTGGCAACTTCGATATTCGGTGTTCGATGTTGAATGTTCGATGTTCCGCCCCAGCGTTGTTTGACGAGTTGCTGCACCAGTCGCAGGTGGCCAGCGATCGTGTGGAACGTTTTCATTTTCGACTCGCCGAAGATGCGGACTTCCAGCGTGGCTGGATGCTCGACGATCTTCGAACCGTTCAGGCTGAGTTGCCCGACCAGTTCGGCCGTGCCGAGAAAGCCGGCTTCGTGAAGGCTGAGCTTTTCGATGGCGGATTTTCGGTAAACTCGGAAGCAGCTCGTCCAGGTGTGCAGCTTCTGCGGCAGGACGATTCGGTAAATCGTCGACAGGCCTTTCGAGAGCAGAAGTCGCCAGCCGGGAACGTTCTTCACGCGGCCTTCCGGGTGGTATGGCGACGCGGTGACGAGGTCGACGTCGTCCGTCATCAGCGGCAGCATTCGACTGAACTCAAGCGGGTCGTAAGAACAGTCGCAGTCCATCGAGCAGACGAGTTCGGTATCGGAACTTCGAATTCCCGTAAGGATTGCTGCGGAGACTCCACTGTTCTCTTCGTGCCTGACCAGTTTGAAATTCGGTTTTGAACCGAACACCGACTGCATGATCTCCCACGCGCTGTCAGCGCTTCGGTCGTCCACGAGAATGAACTGCGGTTCGTAGCGGTCGGAAAGTTCCGCTTCGAGTTTGTCGAGCGTTCGACCGAGGTACGGCAGCGACGCTTCTTCGTTGTAGCAAGGGATGACGATGGAGACGGGGACGAGGGTGGAGGGGCGAGGGACGAGTGATACCGGTTTTGAACTTGTCGTCGGGGAGCCATTCCCGACGCAGCCCTCGACTCTCGACCCTTGCCCCTTGACCCGATCCACAGCCGGCGTTTCCAATCCCAGTCGATCAGCCACGCTACCGAAACTGTACTTCGCCAGATGATCTTCCAGCACCCACTGCATCTTGTCGAGATTTCGGTAGTGCCGGATCTTTGAAAGTCGGTCTGCGGCGGAGATGCGAGGTTGGTCGGGATCAAGCTCCCATATATGAAAATACATGACGAACGGGTCGGCGTTTTTTTCGTCCCAGTTCTTCACGGCCTTTTTCAGCAGAGTATGAGGCAGTTGTCGAAACCAGTTTCCGCCGGCGATCGGCAGGCAGCAGCCCATAAAGCGAGTCGACGAGGGGGGCACTTCGAGGATGCTGCCAAACGGTGTCGACTGGCGATGCACGAAGCGGCGGTACGCTTCGTCGGAGAACCGGTTGAACATCGGCAGCACGCTGGAGTCGTAGGCGTAGCCCTCTTCCGACAGAACGTCGAGGACCCACAAATCTTTCGGTCCCAGCCACTGATCGGCGATTCGATAACCCAGCAACTTCTGGCCGGATGCCGATTCGATGGCTTCCTGAGCTCGCAGCAGGTCTTCGCGAAACTCGTCACGTGACACGCCTTTGATCGTGCGATGGTGGTAGCCCAGGCTGGCGACTTCGTGCCCGCGGGCAGTGATTTCGGCAACCAGCTCCGGCATCTGTTCGGCCACCCAGCCGAGCACGAAGAACGTGGCCTTCGCGTCGTACTCGTCGAGCAGTTCAAACGTCCGCTGAGTGTTTCGTTCGATTCTGGTCTCGAAGCGGTACCACTGCTCCTGTTCGATTAGTCGACCGAACGAGCCGACCTGAAACCAGTCTTCGACGGCAACGGTCAGAATGTGCTGCCGCTGTGGCTTTCGGGTGAGAACATCCTTACCAGTGCCGCTCGGCCGAACGGCCAGTGCATCGGATTGAAGGTTGATCTGATCGGCTGGCTGGTCGGTCATTGGCAGATTTACGCGCCGGACCGGCACGTTCCGAAATAGTTTGAGATTTCCCTTCTTGAACATAGGACGGCATCGCGAGACAACTCTGTCACGTGCCGACGATAATCCTGATCCACGCCGTTGCCCCTTTAAGAACTATGAATTCTCTCGATATTTCAATGCTGAGTTTTTCCCGGATAGCGATGTTTATGGCGGATGTACCAATTTCAGGCCGGTTTGCAGACCGACTTCATCTCACCCATTCTGACTTTGAACTGCGTCTCAGCCTGCGATCACTTCCGCAGAAAGGCGAAAACCCTGAAACGCCGCCCAGGCCAAATCTCATGGCGCGACGCTTCGACGGATTCCGATGAGTTGCTCAAAAGGAAACAGTTTGAGACGCTACCGAAACTCTGTTGGCAGAACGGCTGCCAGCAACCTCATTTCCAGCTGCGGAATCCCCGCAATTTTTCCGACGCGACAGTTCACCAACGTCACTTCTGACATAATTTGAAATTCAATTGCAGGACGAGTTCGAGCTCCTCTCAACGCCGGGCTGAACACCGACAAGTCCCCTTTCACGAAAGACTTCGCACATGCGTATCGCCGAGTTCGTAGAAACAAACTTCCGAGCTATTTTCGTTTGGGGTGTTGCCGCTTTAGTCGTGATCGGAGTCGCGGCTTTCGCCTTTTGCGACTATAGCCCTCACGCGTTGTGGCCGTGGGTCGTGCTGGGGCCGATGATCATTCTCGGCTTCATCGACATGACTCAGCCGCAGCAGGCGATCCGCCGCAACTATCCCGTGCTGGGACATGCTCGATATTTCCTCGAGCTCGTTCGCCCCGAGATTTATCAGTACTTCATCGAAAGCGACAAAGAAGGGGTCCCGTTTGACCGCGAGGATCGTTCACTGGTTTACCAACGAGCCAAGAACGTTCGTGACACGACGCCTTTCGGAACGAAGCTGGACGTTTACGAGCCGGGCTACGAATGGGTGAATCACTCACTCGCCGCCAAGCATATTGATTCCAGCAATATGCGAGTGACGATCGGTGGCCCGGACTGCAAGCAGCCATATTCGTGCAGCCTGCTGAACATCTCGGCCATGAGTTTTGGCTCGCTTAGCATGAACGCGATTCTCGCACTCAGCCGAGGCGCTAAGAAGGACAACTTTGCCCACAACACGGGTGAAGGTGGCCTGAGCCCTTACCATCTTGACGGCGGCGGAGATCTCATCTGGCAGGTCGGTACCGGCTACTTCGCCTGCCGCGGAGAAGACGGGAAATTCTCGCCTGAGATCTTCAAAGAGAAAGCGGCGATCCCGAATGTCAAAATGATCGAGATCAAGCTTTCGCAAGGAGCTAAGCCAGGGCACGGCGGTATCCTGCCAGCTGCAAAAGTGACTCCTGAAATCTCAAAAATTCGTGGCGTACCGATGGGCAAAGATGTACTTTCGCCGCCAACGCACAATGAATTTTCGACGCCACGTGAACTACTGGAGTTTGTTAAAAAACTGCGAGACCTCAGTGGCGGTAAGCCAGTTGGTTTCAAACTGTGCGTCGGGAAACGACGAGAGTTCCTGGCGATCTGCAAGGCCATGGTTGAGATGGAAATCGCCCCAGACTTCATCGTTGTCGACGGTGGCGAAGGTGGAACGGGTGCTGCACCGCTGGAATTTTCTAACCACATTGGTGCACCGCTTGTCGAAGGTCTGATCTTTGTGCACAACGCTCTGACGGGTTACTCGCTGCGAGACAAAGTCAAGATTATTGCCAGCGGAAAGGTGACCTCAGGGTTCGGGATGCTCAAACGTCTGGCGATCGGAGCCGACGCCTGTTACAGCGCTCGTTCCATGATGATGGCCATTGGCTGCATCCAGGCACTCAAGTGCAACAGCAACCACTGCCCGGTCGGCGTCGCGACGCAGATGAAACATCTGATGGCTGGTCTGGATCCGACTGACAAAGCAAACCGAGTCGCCAGTTATCATCACGAAACGATCAATAGTCTCGCAGAGATGATCGGAGCACTCGGACTGGACTCGGCCGAGGACTTGCGACCGTGGCACGTCATGCACCGCATCTCGTCCAACGAAACGAAGCACTACGGAGAACTTTACAACTTCCTGCGTGGTGGCGAACTGCTCGCAGATGAACTTCCACCTGAGTACGCTCGTGCGTGTGCATCTGCTTCAACGGAAACCTTCGGGCACAGTGCGTCGTAGACTCTCGATTCGAAACGCGATTTAGATTCCAGCAGCCACCGTGCAAGCATTCGCACGGTGGCTGTTCTTACGTTGGCAGGTTAACAAGGCAGATGGCTGCAAATCTAACCATCAAGTACTACCTCGCGGAAGAAGCGTATCGCCGTGCGCAGACCAGCGAAGAACGCCTGCGACGCCTTGAAGTCATGCTGCAGGTCATCCCGAAACACAAAGGGACCGATCATCTTCAGGCAGCCATTCGAGCGAGGATTAAAGAGGCTCGAGCGGAAGTCCAAGCTGAGCGCGATGCTCCGAAACAAGGCCGAACGTTTCGAATTCCGCGGCAGGGTGCTGGCACTGTCGTTGTGATCGGCGCGCCGAACTCCGGCAAGTCGCGGATCGTCGCAGAGTTGACCAACGCTGCTCCCGAAGTTGCTGACTATCCCTTTACGACTCGCGAACCGTTCCCGGCGATGATGTCGTGCAACGACGTTCTAATTCAGTTGGTCGATACTCCGCCCGTCAGCCAGACGCCAATCGAGCCGTACCTTGTTAACTATGTTCGAACGGCCGACCTCGTTGTGCTCGCGTTTGACGGAAGCTCGGACGACGCTCCAGATGAAACGATGAACGTGTTTCAGCAGTTCGACGCGAGGAAGACGCTGCTCAGTCGAATCACCGGTTACGACGAGGACGATTTCACAAGACTGCGAGTCCAGACGCTGCTCGCCGTCACTCGAGCCGACGATGAAGACTCCTTAATACGGGAATCTTTCCTGAAGGAAGCCTGGCCACGCGACATCCCCGTCATCAATGTTGAACTTCAGAATCGAAGCTCATGTGGCGCTCTTCGCAATGCGATTTACGATTCGCTCGGTTTGATTCGGGTCTACACGAAAACTCCAGGAAAGACGGCCGTCTACGAAGAACCGTTCGCGATCCCGTCCGGCTCGACGGTCGAGACTCTGGCCGAACGCGTGCATCACGATTTTGTGGAACGGCTTAAGTTCGCAAAGATTTGGGGGGCGGAAGGGCACGACGGGCAGCAGGTCGGACGCGACCATGTTCTCCACGAAGGCGACATGGTCGAACTCCACGCCTGAGCGGAACCACATTGCGAGACTTTTCTCGCCAGCTGTGTGATCGCAGCTGGCGTCTGAGCTGGACACGATTCTTACTCGCGAATTCTCGCCACAAGGCTCGGTGGGTTTGAATTCAAACTCACATGGGCACATACTCGCATCCATCGTCGTTGATGTGCTGGGGATTTCCGTGTCACGATGCGGCGATTAAGGAGTAGGGCAGGATTTCGTCACGAGATTCCAGACCCAACGTGAAACGCAACTGGACGGCACCTCACACGGCTGACTTCCATGACGTGGACAACTCAGGCGGCAACTGGCCGCAGAATCAATGAGACACCGTTGTCTGGTTGGCAACGCAGGTCGAGGTTTCGCATCAACGTCACTGCTCAAAATAGACAACGAATTGGTCGGTCTTTTCAAAGCCGGTCGGACCAGACAGGTAGAGCGTTTTCTCTGCCCGCCCGTTCCGGCCGGCTTTTTTTGTGGCGGGTGCCGTTTTTATTAAAGTCATCCGAGTCGCGAACCGGTCGTCATTCGACTTTGTTTCCTGAAGGGATTGGCGACCGCGTCGATCTTCAGGAAAAGTCGGCACGTCTGCCCGCCGATAGATGTTTGAATTAGTTGTCCGGTCAGCTTCGTATCGTTTTCAGCTATTTGCAGAATCGTTGCAACAAGCCTTATTAGCGGCGTTACTTCCCATCACTATTGCCTGGCCGTCCAGGTCCATTATCAAGAAATTATTTTGAGATAACGCATCGCTTATTCGCTACTCATTGAAGTTGCATCGAGTTCCATTGCCATCAGGAGAGGTTCCATGTCCACAAACGCCGACGCTCAAAACGAAGTTCAGGCGTTTATGAAGGGACTCGTCCGCCGAAATCCTGGCGAACCGGAATTTCATCAGGCAGTTGAAGAAGTCGTCACGTCACTCATGCCCTACGTGATCGACAAGCATCAGTATCGAGACGCTGCGATCCTTGAGCGAATGACCGAAGCTGACCGAGTTATCATTTTTCGAGTCTGCTGGGTCGACGACGAAGGCAACGTGCGAACGAACCGTGCCTGGCGAGTCCAGTTCAATAATTCGATTGGACCGTACAAAGGCGGCATGAGATTTCACCCTTCCGTCACGCTTAGCGTGCTGAAGTTTCTCGGGTTCGAACAGTGCTTCAAAAATGCGTTGACCGGACTGCCGATGGGCGGCGGCAAAGGCGGTTCGAACTTCAATCCCAAAGGTAAGAGCGATGGCGAGATCATGCGTTTCTGTCAGTCGCTCATGATTGAACTGCATCGGCATATCGGTGAAGACACCGATGTCCCGGCAGGAGATATCGGTGTTGGCGGGCGAGAAATCAGTTACATGTTTGGTCAGTACAAACGCCTGGAGAATCGCTTTGTCGGCGTGCTGACTGGAAAGGGACTGTCATTCGGCGGAAGCCTGATTCGAACCGAAGCAACAGGTTACGGAGCAACCTACTTCCTGGAAAACATGCTCAACGCATCGGGCGACACGATCAAAGGGAAGACCGTCGCAGTTTCCGGCTCTGGTAACGTCGCCCTGTATGCCATGCAGAAAATTCATGACCTGGGTGGCAAGACAGTTACGGCTTCGGACTCGAGCGGCTCCATTTACGATCCCGACGGAATTACGCCAGAAAAATGGGAGTGGCTGCGTGAACTCAAGGACGTGCGTCGTGGCCGAGTCAAAGAGTATGCGGATAAATTTGGCTGCGAGTTTAAAGCGGGCGAGCGTCCGTGGGCTGCTTCCTGCGATCTGGCAATGCCATGTGCAACACAGAATGAACTCGACGGCGACGATGCAAAGAAATTGATTGCTAACGGTTGTAAGGCAGTCTCGGAAGGCGCCAACATGCCTTCGACCGCCGAAGCGATTGAGGCATTCCACGAAGCAAAGGTCATGTTCGCTCCAGGAAAGGCTTCCAATGCCGGAGGCGTAGGAGTTTCCGGACTGGAACAAAGTCAGAACGCCCTTCGAATTGCCTGGTCCGCCAAAGAGGTCGACGAGAGACTCCAGGAGATGATGAAAGGCATTCACGATAAATGCGTCGAATTCGGCACTGAATCCGACGGCTACGTTAACTATGTAAATGGAGCCAACATCGGTGGCTTTGTGAAAGTTGCCGATGCTATGCTCGCTTATGGAGTCGTTTAATTTTGAAGAAACGGGCAACAGCCTGATTTAGAGATCGTATTCGAGTGTCCGTTTTCGTGTTCGACGACTACGGACTGTTTCTACTGAATGGCCCGGTTCAATGCCGGGCGTACTGCACGCTCAATTCTATTCGCCGATCACCACATCACTTCACACAAGGAATCTAAGCCGATGAAAGCGTCCGATCTGTTTGTAAAGTGTCTCGAAGAAGAAGGTATTGAGTACATCTTTGGTGTGCCGGGCGAAGAAAACGCCGACTTCATGATTTCGCTGGAAGAGACTGACAAAATCAAGTTCATCCTGACTCGGCATGAGCAGGGTGCGGCGTTCATGGCCGAAATCTACGGTCGACTGACAGGTAAGCCGGCAGGCTGCCTGGGAACGCTTGGGCCGGGAGCAACCAACCTGATTACGGGTGTGGCCGACTCCAACATGGACCGTGCTCCGATGCTCGTCCTTACCGGCCAGGGAAGTTCTGAGCGGCTTCACAAAGAGTCTCACCAGGTCATGGACGTTGTCGGGATGTTTAAACCCGTGACCAAGTGGGCTCAGATGGTTTACCACGCAGACAACATCCCGGAAATCATCCGAAAAGCAGTCCGCATTGCGACCACCGAAAAGCCAGGTGCGGTGCTGGTTGAGCTGCCGGAAGATATCGCGAAGAAGCAGACTTCGGTCGAACCGATCGAGCCGCGGCAGTTCCGGCGTCCGGTTGCTGATGACAAAATTGTCAACCAGGCATGGGAAGCGATCAGTCAGGCAAAGCGTCCGATTATCCTCGCCGGTAACGGCTGTATTCGCCGCCGAGCTGCTGGTCAGTTGCGGAAGTTCGCTGAATCAACTGGCATCGGCGTGCTGAATACGATGATGGCCAAAGGCTGTGTCGACATGGATTCCGACCAGTGCTGCTACACGATTGGCCTCGGCGGCAAAGACGTGCCCGCCGTCGCGATTGAGCGAGCCGACCTGGTCCTGTCACTCGGCTACGACATGGTTGAATATCATCCAGGTCTGTGGAATCCTGGTGGAAAGAAGAAAGTCGTTCACTGCGACTTTATTCCGTCGGAAGTCGATGAGAACTACCGTATCGAAACGGAAATTGTCGGCGACCTGGCTCACACACTGTGGATGCTGAACGAGCGGGTTGCCGCTCACGGACCCGAGAACCTCGACTTCGATCACTCTCATACGCAACTTTGTCGTGAGAAGATGACCGAAGAATTCGAAGCTCACAAAGACGACACGACCGAAGGTAAGATTCGGCCGCAGAAAGCTTTGTGGGATGCTCGTCAGGTGCTGCGACCGACCGACCTTCTGTTGTCGGACGTCGGTGCTCACAAGATGTGGATCGCTCGTTACTTCCAGTGTCACGAACCCAACACGTGCTTGATCCCGAACGGTTTCTGCTCGATGGGTTTTTCACTGCCAGGGGCGATCGCTGCCAGCATTGTTGACCCGGAACAACGCGTTCTCGGGATCTGCGGAGACGCTGGCTTCCTGATGAATGTTCAGGAGATGGAAACCGCCAAGCGGTACAACTCAAACATCACCATCATGATTTGGGAAGACAATGCTTACGGGCTGATCGCCTGGAAGCAGTTCAACCAGTTCGGCAAACATACCGACCTTGCTTTCGGAAACCCGGAATTCGTGGCGCTTGCTGAAGCGTTCGGATGGAACGGTTTCCGCTGCAACAACGCCGCCGACCTTCAGGACACGCTCGAAAAATCGTTCGAGGCTGAGGGCCCAAGCCTGGTCGTCATTCCGATCGACTACGAAGAGAACAACAAGCTGACTCAACGAATGGGTGAGCTGACCGCTTCTATCTAGTCGGGGCTTTGCCGTATCGGCAGTTCCGATTTGAGTAACGTTCGCAGCGTGCGGGAGAATTTCTCCCGCACGCTGTTTTCATTATCCAGCCGAGACAGTCGACTTCAGTGAGCCGACGGCGCTTGCTCAATGCCACCAAAGTTGTGAGCCCTGACGCGTAAGCGGCCGGGCTCCACTCGCTGCCCGAGGCCTTACGGCCAGCGGCTCACTCATGAAAATCGACAACTCTGGGGCCATTGGGCTATCGCCGACGGCTCACAATGGTGCCGGACCGATTATTGGAGATGTTTATTTATCGGAATCGCTCGGCATGCCTTCGATCCACTCTTTGAACAGAGCCACTGCTCGGTTGTCAACAATTGAAGTTGCCAGTTGAGGCATTTGTCCTCGTCCTCGACGAGCGATCCTCTGTAGTAGTAGCGATCGTTCGGGCGAACCTGGGGCGACGAGTTTTGCATCCGCAATTCCGAAGCGGTCGTGCAGCGGTTCGGCGTTGATCAGGTTCTGTTTCTCGGGAGCCGTTCCAAAAGAGAGGATCATCTGCGAGTTCCCTCCGCCAGCCGCAACGTGGCACTGAGCACAGTTGGAATGCAGATAAGATAACGCTCGATCTCCCAGGGATTCCGAATCGGAATACGGATCGGCCAGGCGAGGATGATCGGCTGCAGTGAACGGAGCGTTCTTTCCGCCCTTTCGCTTCAACTTGAAATATCCGAGGTGCTCAAGAGTCCTGAGTTGATTGTCGACAGCCCCGCCAACTGATGCGTAATCGTGATCACGATTCATCTGCGCGGTCGACAGCCCGAGCACGTAGTTCGCCGCTCGGCTGTGGCAAACCATGCATTCGGCTCGGCTCGGGTATCGCCACTTTCGCTCGACCATCGCTCCGTCTGTCGACTGAACGCTGAAGTTGATGTCCAGTCCAGCCTTGTCAACGAGAGTTGCGTCTGTCTGTCCATTGTTCCAACGATAGGAGTAACCTACCCATTCTTTGTTCTCGCGGTGAAGAAAACGTGTTTCAATCCAGCGTCGCGAATTCGCGTCTCCTTCGATCATGTCGACAGCGAATGACTTGATGAGGACAGTTTGCTCAGGAAACGTCCAACCTCTCCTTCCGCCGGCCGAAATCTTTGGTGGTGCTCCGTCTTCGCCCGCTTCGTGTGGAACGGCAAAGAAACGCGTCTTGTGAGCACCGTCTGACCACAGCGGCGAGTTCACGGAATAAGGGATCACTCCGGGCTGCACCTGATGTTTAGCGACATCCGCAAACAATCCGCTTTCGCTGAGCTTCTTCGGAAACGTTTCTTGAGTCGAAGGCTGGTCGTTGATTTCAAGCGTGTAGAAGCCGCCGTCTTCTTTGCCAATGTGGTTGGTGATGAGCAATTCCCCAGCGGCGTCCAGCCCGAACGAGGTGATCTGCATCGTTGTGTCGGCGATCTCTTGATGCCACACAACTTTCTGTCCGTCGTGTTTTCCCGCCCAGATTTTGCCGGTCGAGTAATCGCCGTAGATGTACGCTCCTTGAAGGCGTGGAAATTTCGAGCCGTGGTAGACGACTCCGCCGGTCAAAGATCGCGACTCGGAATGCGAATGCTCGAACGTTGGCTTCACGTGTGGATGCGGGCCTGCTTTGCGTTCCAGGTAAAACGGATGGCCGCCTTCGTAGACACTCCAACCGAAGTTGTCGCCTTTGTTAACCTTGTAAACCTGCTCCCACAGATCCTGTCCGTTGTTGCCGACCCAAATGTGGCCGGTCTTCGGATCCGTCGTCATTCGCCACGGATTTCGCAGTCCATACGCCCACGTTTCCGGACGAATTCCTGCCTGCCCGACGAACGGGTTGTCTTGCGGAACAGAGTACTCACGCCCTTTGTCGGGATGGTCGACGTCCAGTCTCAACACCTTCGCCAGCAGATGGTCGAGCCCCTGGCCGGTGAGGTCGGTGTCGGAGTCGGACGTTCCGTCACCGGTCGTCACGTAGAACATTCCGTCCAGGCCAAACGTGACGGCCGCGCCGTTGTGGCCGTTACTGTCCCATTCGAGAATCACCTTCGCCGAATCTTTGACGAGTGAAAACGGGGCTTCCCGTTGCAACGTGTAACGAGTCACTCGGCACGTCTTCTGGCCGTCTTTCGGAAGAGCTTTGTTCGGGCCGTTGTGCCCGAGGTAGAAGAATCCGTTCTGAGGAAAGTTTGGGTGAAAGCAGATGCTGTACGCCGGGTCGTCAACTTCGAAAAGAACGTCGAACTCGCCCGCGGCCACTTGATCGGTCGTCGCGCGACAGACTCGGAACTTCTTCTCGGGGCGATGATCTTCGATGAAGATCATTCGATCGCTGCCTGGCTCGGTCGTCACAAAGATCGGCCAATCGACCTGCAGCTTCGGAAGGGCTCGCACGGCACGATACGGTAGCGGCGGTTCGGGAGAACCATGAACGCGAGAAGTCGTCATCGGAACATAGGTCCCAATGCCGAAAGGCTTCTGTTCGTCAGCGTGCGTCACCGAGACAAACGAAACGGCGGCGGCGAGCAGAATCGTTCGTGATACGTTGCTCCATCTAAAGCAGTCGACCGAAGAGCGGTGCAAGTTGCGCATGAGAGAATCCTGCCTTACCTTGAATTCAATTCTTCAATGTCAGGCAGGCAGCATACCGGCCTTACAACTCGCAGCGGAATCGACGGAGCGTCTCACGCAAACTCAATCGAGTTCCATCGCCGAGTTGCGATGATCATTGTCAGCATCGCCGTGACGATCGCCACAACAAACACAGCAGGCAGCACAACGGGAATCCAGGCTGGGCCCAACTCCAACGATAGAGCAGTCAGTCCTCCGTGCGCGAACAGCGCCGCCGTCATCACGAGGATCGACACCCACGCTCGGCGGTACGATGTCAGCCAGGCAACGATTGACACGGTCGTCACGATGTTTGCGAAAATGTGAACGGCGCACAGCAACCAGGTTTGTGGCGCCGAAAATTCACCAACGGTCCACCCTCGAAGAACAAACGCCGTCACGAGCGCAACAGGCACGGCGATCGCGATGGCTCCGTCAACGGCCATTGTTGTCAGAATCGACGAAACATAACGGCGTTTTGTCTGAGGCCGCAGAAGTTCCGAAGAGAACCATCGCCAGTGCTGCAGCCATTGGCCGTTGAGCATCGACATCGACATCATCGGAACCATCGCCGTCATGTACATCGGCACGAATGGCACTACGGAATTTGTTGCCTGCAGGGCTCCGGAAAACCAAACGATTCCACCACTCATCAGGACGACCATTGGAATGCCCCAGAACGCGGCCAGGCCATGCGAGATTTGCAGCAGCCCCACGGCGCGTGGAAGCCAGGACTTCGGCAGATGACGCATGGCAAAATCAAACTGGTGGTCCAACAGCCAGGCATTGACGACGGACTTGGAGATCGCATTCGCTTCCATCTGTTGGCGGCGGCGGTTCGCGGAGCGGGACGCCAGGTCCCACGCCATGTCGAATGAAAAAACCATCCCGTACTCGGACATCGTCTCGTGAAATCGCGTTAGTCTTGCCGCGTAAGCACACAGTCCGGCTAAACCGGCAAACAGTAGAAGCATCGATGGCAAAGTCGGAGACACAGGCACGAACGAGTCCAGCAACAGTGTGTGGATCGATGGGTTCGCGAAAGCGATGAGGCCAACTCCGCCGAAACCAGAAAACAGCATCAATACTGAGTTGCGATGGGCCAGCCACAAACACCACGCAAATCCTGCGGCTTGGATCGCAAATACGGATGGCAGCGCGATGCCGGCGGTGTTGCACGCACCGAGTGCGGGTAGTGTTGCCGCGATAAGAAACAGGCAGCCAGGAATCGTGAGATGTGCTCTTGCGAAGCCCGGGGTCATGCGTGCTCGCGGAGCGGCGAACTGCACCTTGAGATGCACGCCCAGCCATGTTCCCAGAACCAGGCCAGGAAACAACAACGATGAAAGATGATTGATGCGAACATTCTCGAAGGCAGCTTTCGTTTGCTTGTCGCGTTCCACCAGGTTGCTGCGATCCTCGATTGACGATACGCCGGAAACCCGAACGCCAGGAATGAACTTTCTCAACTGCCGCACCCCATGCTTCGTGATTCGGGTGTTGCCAATATCAATCTGTCGAAGCTTCTTAAGGTAAGGCAGCCAGCTTACTGTCCAGTCTGTAACTTCGGCGTAGCCCAGATTGATTGACCATAGTCCGCTCAGTTCGCGAAGCGGAAACAGATCGGTTTCTTTGACCAGGGCTGCATGTAGCTCAAGAGATTTCAACGATTTTATTTTCGCAATCATCCGCACGCCGTCAGCGTCCAGGTGTGTCGCTGAGAAACTCAGGTTCGTTAGCTTTCCCGAATCGGCGAGACCGTCAAGTCCCGAACCGTGTGCGACGGAGCCAAGGATGGACAACATTCGGAGATTTGGAAGTTTTTTTAGCTCCGCCAGGCCTTTGTCCGTAATCGATGTATTGCTGGCGTTGAGCTGCGTAATTGACGAGGCCTTCGCAACGTTCACTAATACTTCGTCCGTAATTCCCGGTCCCCAAAGTGAAACTGCTTCGGCATTCTCAGGAATCTTCGCATCGGCTGGCGTATCAAACGACAGCCGTTGCCCATCAACAGAAATATGCGTCTGAAGAGTTGGGGGGATCTCGTACGGCGCGATGACTGGTCGTGGACTGTCAGGGGAATTCGATCGCCGCGAGCGACCTGACTGCGGAACTGAAAGCACACAGCACAAAATCAACGCGCAGTAGAAGTCCCACCGGGTCAGGTATGTCTTCAGCACGACTGAAAGCTGTCGGCGGAAGCCGTATGTGTTGTTTGAATTTGAGGTTGCCATCGCCGGTCTCCTGAAAGTTTCAGAGCCACTTCTGATTTGTGTGCTTGTCTCGTTTGAAACTTTCGCTACGCGTCGCCGTGCATTTCGAGGAAAATTTCTTCGAGGCTCAAATCCTCGACGGTGACGCTGGCTTGCCAGCGGGATTCGATTTCCTCGACCAGCGTTGGTCCGACTTCGGTCACGGCGACCATCGCGTGCTTGCCAGAGATTTCGGATCGGAGAGAGTTTGCAACTCCGAACGAAGTGGGCAGGTCCGCCTCTGAGGTGACTCGCAGACGTTTGACGCTGTCTTTCAGATCGTCCAACTCGTCGTGGTAGACGATCTTCCCTTCCTGCAGAACGGCGACGTGATCGGCCACTCGTTCTAGGTCGGTCGTGATGTGCGTCGAGAATAGGACCGTTCGATTTTCGTCGCGCGTGACTTCCAGCAGCGTGCTGAGAAACTCTCGACGCGCCGACGGATCCAGACTGGCGACAGGCTCGTCGAGAATCAACAGGTCCGGTTCATGCCCGAGGGCCAGGATCAGAGCCAGCTTTTGCTGCTGACCTTGAGACATTGGCCCGACTCGGTCTTCTGTCGGAAGCTCCCACCGTCGAGCGAGATCGAGAGCCAGGTCGTTATTCCACGTCGGGTAAAAGGCTGCGGTGTATTCAATGATCTGCCGAACCCGCATCCAGGCGTAAAGGCTGACTTCCTGAGCGACGTACCCGAGCTGACCTTTTGCTTCGGCAGAAAGATGCCACGGGTCTTCGCCGAGAATCGTTGCTTTGCCGGACGAAGACTTCAGCAACCCAAGCAGGCATTTCAGCAACGTCGATTTGCCGGAGCCGTTTTTTCCCAGCAGTCCGGTTACGGTCCCTCGCGGAATCGTCAGGTCGACCCCTTTTAGTACCTGGGTCGTGTCGAAATTCTTCATCAGCCCGGAAACTTGAATCAGGGGAGCATCATTCGAAGGTGCGTTCATTGCTTTCGTTCCTTCAGTACGGATTTCACAACGTCGAGTATCTGCCCATCCGTAAGCCCCAGTTGCTGACCTCGCGTCACCATCGGCTCGACCAATGGTTTGAGATCGGCTTTACGTTCCTTTAGCGGACCGCTGGCCACTCCCGATGTGACCCTCATTCCCGTGCCACGAACTCGTTCGAGCACGCCCTCAACCTCGAGTCGGCTCCACGCTTTCGAGACGGTCATCATGTTGACCTGAAGCTCGTCGGCCATCTGCCGGACACTCGGTAGCAAATCGCCGTCCGCAAGTTGCCCGCTGGCAATCATCGCCCGCACCTGTTCCATGAGCTGCCGATAGATCGGCACGCCCGAAGACGGGTGAACTTCGAATTGAATTGAAGGGTTGATCATGCGTACTGCCATGTTGAGTGTCGTACGACGGTAATACACCAGCCGTGCATGTCAACATCGAAGTTCTAAGAATTCTGCGTGCCGGACGTATGGAGCAAGGTCGGCCGATGCCGGTCATTCGCTGTTGGGACGGACTCCCGCTACTTCGCCAGCGGCCGTTTCTGCGGTTCGAGCTTCGCCGAATACTCAATCGTGCCAGTCTTTGGGTCGATCAGGTACGAATGTGTCGGAGGTTTCTCTCGCCCACTGTCAACAGGCTCTCCGGCCGCGAGCAGGACGATTTTCCCATCGATCGGGATCAGTTGAATTCGAGGATGGTGACCAAGACTCGGAAGTCCGTCGCCCAGTTTTATGGTCTCGACTACTGCGCCGGTGGCGGTCAGCTTGAGTAAGGAGTACCTGGTGCGATCTCCGTGGTCTGCGGAGAGTGCGTAAAGACAGTCGTCGTTCCTGGACCAGGCCAGTCCCTGAGTGTCGGCTCCCTTCATGCTGGATACGAGTGACCAGGCTTCTGTATCAATGTTGTATGCGTAGAGGAATCCTTCGCCGCCGAGGCTACTGAGCAGCAACCGTCCTCGCTTTGCATCGAAAGTTAAGCCACACGGCCAGCTAAGTCGCGGAAGACCGAATGGAAGAGTCAAAGCGGTCGGCCGATTTCCAGTCAGTTCAAATTTGACAACGTCGCCGCCGTCAAGTCCGTACCACGCTTCAGCATCCGGGTTCCTCGCGACGTGCTTGTAGATGCGTGGGAGTTTGACGAGCGTTTCCTTGATCGGGCCGTTCGGCGTGAACTGTCCCCACGAAGCGCTGCCACCGTGGCCGTGCTCGTTCGTCCCGGAAACGTAGATGCCCTCGAAAATGATTTCCTGCGCTGCGGCTCGTGCTTGTTCGTTCTTCTCACTTGTTGAGTGAGTATGAAGCGGCATCATCCGCGCGACGAGGTGTTGTGTCCGCCAGTCAGAACTTGCCGGTCCCACGATGAAGGGTTTGCCGGGGTACCGATAAGCCCCCTGGAATGTCAGCACGCTGCGGCCAGCCAGCTCGTGGAGCCGCTTGACGGCTTTGCGAAATGAACTGTCTGTTCTCTTGTAAGCGTAGAACGCCTGGCCTCCCTGCTTTCGGGATTCCTCCCAGATCGGCACAGAATCCGGGAGACCCGTGACTCGTTGTTCGTAATAGCCGCTGACGATGACCTGGTCGATCTGCACGTCTGGCGAGATTTCAATCTGCCATTCAACCGGCTCGTGCGAAGTTAGAGCGAGAATGATCGGTGCGCCGGTGTAGGTCACGTTGACTTTGGCTGGGGCGATCGCGTGATGAGCACTCGACGCTTCGTACAATCCAACCATGTGAATTTCGGGGACGTCCGATACGACTGGGTAATCACCCGCTCGCTGCTCCGTGAGTTTCTTCAGCAGAGTTGCTGTGTCTTTCGCGTTGCGTCTGTCCCCTCGCTCTCGCAGAACGGCGATTCGGTTTTCAATGTCAGACGTCATTGCGTTCAGTTGAGCGAGTGGCGACCGGGAGTAAAGCGGAGCAGCCAGAGCTTCGTCCTGCGGTGCCTGAGCCTGGACGTCGACCGGAGCCGGTCCGTTGGCTCGGGTTGGACGCCGCTGCGCGCGGCGAGCGAATGTTCGACGGTCATCCTCGTGGCGTTTCTGGACGTCAGTGATCTTTGCTTCCTGTTGCGCGACGATCTTCTGCACTCGTTCAAGCTCTTTGACGAGGTCGCGAATCTAAGAGTCTTTTCTTGCGAGATCGGACTCAAACGTTGGGGCAGCGTCGTCATCAGCGGTTGCGGGGGCGGGCGAGGTTGTGATCGACGTTTCCGTCAGAATCACGCCGCCGAGACACAGGAGTCCGAACAACCATGCTGCGAGCTTTGTGCGGAAGTGGCTCATCGCTGCTCTCCTTAATCGAAAACGAAAGAGGCATTGAAGGACTGAGCCACTGAATCACACGCTGAGTGGCATCCTGAATAAATGCCGCAGGTTGATTTTCAGTCACAGACTGAACGGCCACAGTTTAACGGTTTGACCGATTAAACGGTGAGTGGGTTCTGTTTATTAGGCGGAAGTTTCTGCCCGAACAGAACGACCGCCAGGAGAGCTGGGGAAACGGGATGCCCGCAGACCGACCGCGTCTTGCACAAACAAATGCCCGCTGATATGTTGAGATGTTGAATTTGGTTGGCTGGGCAGTTTTCGCACTGGAAACTGAGAGTAAACTAGCCGCTCGCAGATTCATCAGCACACCTGTTTGTCCCTCCTGAACACTCCCGCCGCTTTTCATTCTGCATCTCCCACGAAGTAGTGCCGTGCAGACCGAAACAAAGCACATGGAGCCATCCTGATGACACGTTCGGAAACTCTGCTGACCGGCCTTCTGGCATTCTTTGTTGCAGCTCCGGCTGTATTCGCCGAGCAGGTCGAGCCACGAGGACTCGGTGATCCCGGCGTTCTCAATTCATTGCGAATTGAACCCGAAGCCGCGGAAGGGCAAGCCGGACTGATCATCCGAGGCCGCGACGCGCGACAACAATTGGTTGTCACGGGCGAGTACTCGTCCGGGCAGTTTCGCGATCACACTCGCTCTGCGAAGTACACCGTCGAGCCGGCAGGAATTATCGAAGTCGCTGCTGACGGAATGGTTTCGCCGCTTAAAGACGGAGTTGCCTCTGTCAAAGTCGTTGCGGACGGCAAAGAGACGACGGTCGCTGTCCACGTCGAAGGCGTGGCGAATCAGATTCAGATCAACTTCAAGAATCAGATCGTTCCAATCTTCACGAAGCTTGGGTGCAACTCTGGCGGCTGCCACGGCAAGGCGAGCGGTCAGAATGGGTTTAAGCTTTCCCTGCTCGGCTTCTATCCGGATGAAGATTTTGAGTACCTCGTCAAGGAAGCTCGCGGCCGTCGACTCTTTCCGACATCGCCTGCAGAGAGCCTGCTTCTACTGAAGGCAACTGGAAAGTCGCCTCACGGCGGTGGTAAGCGAATGGAAGAAGGAAGCTACGAGTATCGAATGCTTTACCGTTGGATCGAACAGGGTATGCCATACGGAAGCCCTGATGATCCGCATGTAGTCGGCATTGAATGTGTTCCTGCTCAGCGGTTGATGGATCGCGGAGCCGATCAGCAGATCACCGTCGTCGCAAAATACAGCGATGGTTCGTCCGAAGACGTCACTCGAATGGCACTCTACGAAGCCAACGATACGGAAATGGCCGAAGCAACCGAAACTGCCGTCATCAAGACACTCGACCTTGCTGGTGAGGTCGCCATCATGGCTCGCTATCAAGGCCAGGTTTCAACGTTCCGAGCAACTATTCCGTTGGGGGCGGATACTTCCGGAGTCCCAGCGCCGGCCAACTTTGTGGACGAAGCAGTCTTCTCGAAACTGAAGCTTCTGGGCATTCCACCTTCAAATCTTTGTGACGACGCAACGTTCCTTCGCCGAGTTCACATCGACGTAACTGGAACAACGCCAACGCAGGATGAGGTTCAGGCATTTCTCGCTGATCCATCTGCCGACAAGCGAGAGAAACTTGTCGATCGTCTACTCGAAACGGAAGCTTACGCCGACTACTTTGCAAACAAGTGGAATCTCGTCCTTCGAAACAAGAAACGCCGTGCGGAAGATCTGACCGCCACTTACTCGTTCTATCGTTGGATCTGGGAAAGCATCTACGAGAACAAACCGTACGATGAGTTTGTTCGAGACGTTGTTACCGCTTCTGGTGAATCGTCGATCAACCCGGCAGTCGTCTGGTACCGCGAAGTTGACCAGGTCAACGAGCAGGTGGAAGACACCGCTCAATTGTTCCTTGGTCTTCGGATTCAATGTGCAAGGTGCCATCACCATCCGTTCGAGAAGTGGAGCCAGAACGACTACTACGGCTTCTCAGCCTTCTTCACGACTGTTGCGAAGAAGAATGTTTACGGTGCGATCAGAACTCAGGCCGACAAACGCGTCTTCCACAACGAGAAGGTCGCGCAGGCACAGAACCCACGCACGAAACAGAATCTTAAACCTGCCGGATTAGGCAGCGACGCTCTTGAGATTCCCGCTGAGCGCGATCCTCGGCACTACCTCGCTGACTGGATGGCTCGTGAAGACAACCCATTCTTCGCACGGGCCTTGGTCAATCGATACTGGAAGCACTTCTTTGATCGTGGCATCGTCGAGCCTGAAGATGACATGCGGGAAACGAACCCACCGTCGAACCCGGAATTGCTACAGGGACTGTCGCAAAACTTCGTCAAGAACGGCTTCGATCTGAAATGGCTCGTACGAACGATCTGTAACTCGAGAACATACCAGCTCAGTGCATTGCCAAATGACTACAACTTGAAGGACAAGCAGAATTTCTCTCGGTACTACCCGAAACGCCTGACGGCAGAAGTTCTTTACGACGCTTTCCATCAGGTGACTGATTCGACTCAGGCATACACCGGTCTGCCGACTGGAACTCGAGCGATTCAGCTACCGGACGCGTCGATTGGCCCGTACTTCCTGAAAGTGTTCGGGCAGCCGCAAGGTGACACCGCCTGCGAGTGTGAGCGTTCTCAGGAAGCCAATCTCGCTCAAAGCCTGCATCTTCTGAACAGTTCCGAAGTGCAAACGAAGATCAGTGCTGGTGCCGGCCGAGCATCTAAGCTATCTGCCGATAAAGAACGTGCCGATGATGACAAGGTCCGCGAACTTTACCGGTGGGCGTACGCTCGCCAGCCGAAGGATGATGAATTGAAGATTGCGATGGCCCACATTCAGAAGCACGAAGCCAACACGAAGATTGCGTACGAAGACATCGTGTGGGCACTGATCAATACGAAAGAGTTTCTGTTTAATCACTAAGATATCGATCCAGGCTGCGGTCAACGGACCGTGGCCTGAATTTTTCCCACCAGAGATCTCCCCACCAGGTCACACCGCATATACTGCTTCGGCAATCTCCAGAAAATGCCTGCCGAAGTTCCTCACCTCGTTTCAGTTTTTTGAGATATTCCGCAGTTCACAAAGCCGAATGGCTACGCCGCATTTGTCCTTTTAGTCGCGGCGATGAAAGTCAATTCTGCCGAGTGTCTGCCAATTCCCGAGAGGGCAGTTCGATGCACTTTTGTGTCATTGCGCCACGTTGTCTCGCCGTCACTTTCTGTGGTGTGATGGCTTTCTGTCTGAGCAGTTCGATCAGTCTGGCCCAACTACCTCAGACAAGGCTGTACGCGGTCCATCCGCAGGGCGCTCAGGTTGGACAGACGGTCGACGTCTCCGCTTCGAACGGTGCCGACCTGGACGAGCTGAACGCGATGACATTTAGTCATCCCGGAATCAAAGCCGAGCACAAAACGGGTAACACGTTTGCGGTCACAGTTGCCGCCGATGTGTCTCCGGGTGTTTACGAAGCACGAGTTCAGGGATTGTACGGAACGAGCAACCCTCGTTGTTTCGTCGTTGGTTCGCTGCCGGAAGTACTGGAAGGTCGACGCAAACAACACGACCGAAACCGCTCAAGCCGATTGAGATCGGCAGCGTTGTTAACGGCCGGTCGAATCGTGGAGCCGATGTCGATTTCTACAAGATCACGGGAAAGAAAGGTCAGCGGTTGCTGATCGAGTGCCAGGCTCTGCGGATCGACTCGAAGTTTCAGGCTGAATTGAGAATCTACAACGTTGCAGGCCGCCGTTTGGGACGCAGCATTTCACGGCAACGGACCCACGATCCCGTGTTGGACATCACGCTGCCTGAAGACGGTGACTACTTTGTCAGAGCGACCGATTTCGTCTACGGCGGCAGCAACGATCATGGCTACCGTTTGAAGATTCACGCAGGGCCGCACGTTGACTTTGTCATTCCACCAGCCGGAGTTCCTGGCAGCACGGCGAAGTACACGCTTGTCGGTCGCAACCTGCCAGGATCGCAGCCAGCGGGCATCGGTGCCGACGGGCGTCAGCTTGAGAAGCTCGTCGTCAACATCACCCTTCCGAACACACCTCGGACATTGACCCCGGGACCGACGGCCTTTTCGTTCGAGGCAACAATCGATGGCTCCAGCTACGTTTACAAAGGAGTCAACGGTGTCGCCAATCCAGTGACGATCGCGTTTGCTCCACAGCTATTGCAGGCGGAAGTTGAGCCGAACAACGATGCGGCGACCGCGCAGAAGGTAACCGTGCCGGGTGAGTTCGCTGGTCAGTTCCAGAAGCGATCGGATGTTGATCAGTTTGAGTTCGAAGCGAAAGCGGGGCAGGTCTTCTGGGTTGAAGTCTTCGGCCAGCAACTGGGCCGACTGACCGACCCGTTTCTCACGGTCGAACAGGTCACGAAGAAAGACGACGGGACCGAGACTGTGAAGCGGCTGACTGCCCAGGACGACGAGGCCAAAAACTCAATCGTCAACCTGTTCGACACGATCCACAACGACCCAAGTTACCGTCTCGCCATACCGGCTGACGGGTTCTACCGAGTCACTTTGAGAGATCGGTATTGGGAGTCTCGCGGAAGTCCGGAGCTGCAAATATCCATCTCGCTATTCGAGAAGAAACGCCCGATTATCGACTCGTGGTCATCCCACCGGCGCCGCTTGCCAATGTTACGGGCCGGCTACCAGACGTGGGCACTCGGCCTGCGGCGAGGTGAGAATCTGCACGTCGAAGTGGCGGCCATCCGAAAGGCATGGCTGCAAGGGCATGATCGATGTATCTGCAGAGGGGCTACCTGCAGGTGTTACCTGTAAAGGAGCCAGCATTAGCGGTAATGGCACGTCGGCCACGCTCGTTTTCTCGGCGAGTGAAGACGTCAAGCCGGGCAATCATTTCATCAAAATCTCGGGCACGTCGAGAATTGAATCTGACGCGGCAGTGAAAGCCGTCGCAGCGTCGCAGGCAGCTTTGACGAAAGCAAGAACCGCGTTGCCGGCACTCGATACGGCATTGCAGAAGACGGCTGAACCGAAGACTAAAGCCGAAGCTGCTCGCAAGGCTGCCGAAGTCACTGCAAACCGCCGCCGCTGCTGCTGCCAAGACGGCAAGTGACGCTAAGGTTGCTGCCGATAAGAAGCTCGTTGATGCCCAGTCTGTGGCCAAGACTGCCTTGACGGAAAAGACGGCCGCAGACAAAGCTGGCGTTGCCGCGAAGGCGGCGGTCACGAAAGCAGATGCAGATTTGAGTGCCGCTCAGCAGGCACTGGATAAGGACAAAGAGAATCAGGAGTTGAAGGACAAAGTCGCTGCAGCGACCACCGCAAAGGCAGACAGCGACAAGACGTTGGTCGCGTCGCAGGCAACGGCAAAGGCCGCAGCCGACAAGGTGACGGCAACTGCGGCTGCTGTGAAAGCCGCGACTGCGGAATCGACGACGCTCAAACAGGCATTCGCGAAAGCTGACGCAAAGGCAAAGCAAACGGATGTTGCGTTGAAAGCAGCAGTTAAAGTTAACGATGCAGCGTTGGCTGCCTTCCAGAAAGCAGAGGCAGCAAAGAAAGCTGGTGACGCGGCTATCGTAGCAGCGACAACCGATCTGGCCGCAAAACGAAAAGCTCAGGAAGCGGCAATTCGAGTCGTGTCTCATCCAGCTCGAACGGGCACAGTCGTGTGGAACGGCTCAGCCGCTCAGCCAGCAGTATCCCGAGTTTCGGATGACCTGACGCTTTCGATAATGGAAGAGTCTGCCCCTTACCAGTCGCCGCCAACGTTGAACGCCAATCGCTCAACCACAATCGGCAGTTGTTGATTCCGGTCAAGCTGACGAAGCGGAACGGGTTCGACAACAAGGTTCAGCTTACGTTTCAGAAGGTCCCCAAGAACCTTCAGGTTCAGAACCTGGCCATCGACAAAGGCAAGGACGAAGCTCTCTTGAGAGTGTTCGTTCCGACGACGGTCGCCGAAGGAACTTACACGCTGTTTCTGCAGGCGACGGGGCAGGTTTCATATCAGAAGAATTTGAAGCGGCTTGAGCGGGCGACCGCCGGCCAGAAGGCGGCTGTGGATGGTTTAAAAACAGCGACGGATGCGGCTGCGGCGGCGAAGAAGGCAGCCGATGCGGGAACAAAGGCGTCGGCCTCAGCGACTGCTGCTCAGAAAGCTGCCGTGCCGAAAGCCGCCGCCGCTATGAAAGCACTCGTGGCCGCACAGACTGTAGAGAAAACAACGGTGGCCGCGCAGGCGGCAGCTGACAAAGCCGCGACAGGTGCTCAAGTAAAACTTGATCTGGCCAGTAAGGCGGCGGAAGCAGCGAAAGTAGCCAGTGAAAAAGACACCCGAAAATGCGGAACTAACAAAGCAGCTTGCGGCGGCTCAGAAGACGCAATCGGACGCTCAGGCGGCATTGGCCGCTGCTCAGAAAAACAGCAACGGCAGCTGCTGCGAAAACTACGCGCACGCACAGAAAGTCACCGCGACTGCTACTGCTGCATCGACGGCCGCCGCCAAAGTATTGGCCGACGCTCAGGCTGCATTGGTGGCTGCCACAGAAGCTAAAAAGAAGACCGACGGGGCGAAGACCGCAGCCGATGCAAGTGTGAAAGCAGAGACGGCCAAAAAGGATGCGGCTGACAAGGAGCACAAAGCCGCGACGGCTTATTCGAAGGCGGCCAATCGGAAACGTCTACGCTCCGTCGACTCCCATTGTTATTTCAGTTCGCAAAGGTGCGTTTACTCTGACGGTGGCAGGCGGAGGCAATCTTAAAAGAGGTGCAAGACGGTCGACGTTAAAGTCACGCTCAAGCGGGATAAAGATTTTGCAGGTCCGGTAACTTTAGGGCTCGCTGTGCCTCCCGGAACGGCTGGACTTTCAGCCACGCCGATCACTATTGCAGCAGATCAAACGGAAGGCGTCCTGAAGGTGTCCGCTGCTGCGGACGCCACAGAAGGAGACATCGCGAACCTCGTTGTTCGCGGAATCAACGGACTGGAACGGGCCGGTCTCCGCAGACCAAACCGTTAAACTCAAAGTCGTGAAGTAACACTCATTGTCCGGCGTTTGGCCGATTTGCGAGGTATTCGATGATTCGGTCACTAATTCTCGTCGTGCTGTCTGCCTTTATTGCTGCTCCAACACTTGCTGCCGATGAAAAAGTCAGTAAGCCGATTGAGCCTGAAAAGGTTTCGTGGGACGGCCCGTCAGCTTTGAAAACGACATTCGAGACGTCTTCGAACTCAACTGTGTCGCCTGCCACTACGAAGGCGGCGCCGAAAGCCGACTCGTCGTTGAGGACGCTGCGGGCATGATTAAGGGTGGTAAACGCGGTGCGGGTATCGTCCCCGGGAAGCCAGACGAAAGCCTGATTACCTTGTGGCAGGCTCGAAAGAAAGCTCCACACATGCCGCCACCTGCCCCAATAAGGTCGAAGCTGCGGCGCTGACACCAAAAGAACTCGGGTTACTCCGTCAGTGGATCATTGAAGGGTGCTCAGGGCCGACGGGACCAGTACCGGTACCGAAGTGAACTGGCAGCCGATTCCTGTCGGAATGAATGCGAGTTATGCACTCGCTTTATCTCCGTGGGCCGACAATGTGGCGGCGAGCAGAGCCAACCAGCTGAGCATTCTCGGAGTCCATACAGGCGACGAAGTGAAGCTACTTGATCCCAATCTTTCGGCGATCAAGCTGGAAGATCAGGCGATGTAATCCAGGTGGAGCGGCTCATCGAGACTTTGTGCATTCCGTCGCGTTTCATCCGAACGGGCGCATGCTTGCCTCTGGCGGCTTTCGAGTCGTCAAGCTGTGGGAGCAGCCGCAAAATGTCCAGACGCTTAAGTCTCCGCTGGGGGCAGTTGCGGCGGATGTCGACGTCAATGTCGCAACGCAATTGGCCGCGTTTGGAACTCAGCAGAACATCGTCACAGTACGGTCGCTCGTGGATGGCAAAGAAATCAAGAAGCTCACTGGCCACAGTGGTCCGGTTTCCGGGGTTGCGATCTCGGCTGATGGAACTCAAGTCATTTCAGGTTCCGGCGGATAAGACGGTAAAGATTTGGTCGCTGGAATCTGGTGCGGTGACGCGTCAGTTCGAAACGCCCGCACCGATCAACGATCTATGTCTTACGCTTGATGGCAAGCAGGTCATCACGGCCCATGAAGATAATCTGATTCGCGTGTGGAATATCGCCCGCTCCGAATCCCGCTCCCGCCGAAGGTGAAGCAGAGAAACCCGTGCGAGAGATCAAGGGCCACAGCAAGCCCGTCCAATCCGTCGCTTTGATTCTGCCGGCGGGAACACAGTTCGTGTCCGGTTCTGATGACAACACGGCGAGAATCTGGACGCTGGCGAATGGTGCCGCTGGTTCGCTCGCTGAATCACGGCGGACCAGTTGTGTCCGTTGCCGCTCGTCCCGACGGAAAGTTCCTCGCCTCGGCCAGTTCGAACAATACGGCGAAACTTTGGGATGCCTCTAATGGGAAACAGATTGCTGAGTTACGCGGGCATCTGCCGAGTCAACGAGCGTGACCTTGTTGCCAAAGAAGAGGCCGACCTTGCGAAGCAGTTAGTCGCGCTTGGCGACAAGGCTCAGAAGGCTGCTGAAAAGAATGCGACTGAACGGGCAGATGCGGTAAAGAAGTCGAATGAGGCCAAGACGAAAGCTGACAAAGCTGTCGCCGATCAAAAGAAAAAGCGAGACGAATCAAAAGGGAAAGCAGACGAAGGTAAGAAGAAGCTAGATGCAGGAAACGAAAGCTTCGGCCGATGCACAAACGAAAGCGGATGAAGCTAAGAAGGCTGCCGACGCAGCAACGGTCGGCCTGACTACAGCAACGGCTGCCCAGAAGGCTGCAGTTCCGAAAGATGCTGCGGCAAAGAAGGTTCTAGTTGCTGCACAGGCTGCAGAAAAAAGCCGCCGTGGCCGCAAAGGCAACGACAGGCAAAGCTGCGACAGATGCAAAGGCGAAGCTTGATCAGGCCAGTAAAGCGGCCGAAGCAGCGAAAGCGGCAAGTGAGAACGACAAGGACAATGCTGAACTGACAAAGCAACTTACGGCTGCTCAGAAGGCTCAGGCAGATGCTCAGGTGGCGTTTGATACCGTTCAGAAGGCTGCGACGTTAGAGGCTACGAAAGCAACTGATGCTACGAAAGCGGACGGCAACGGCGACTGCAGCATCGTACGGCCAGCACCAAGGTTTTGGCAGACGCTCAGTCCGCGCTGGTGGCTGCGACTGCAGCTAAAAAGAACGCAGACGCAGCAAAGACTCAGGCCGATGCTAACGTCAAAACTCAAGCTGCCGCTTTGAAGACTCTAACTGATGCTCAGAAGAAGCTGGATGACGAATTGAAGAAGCAGGAAGACGAACTGAAGAAGCAGGAAGAAGCTCTTAAGTCTGCTACAAGAAGCGTTGACTTGGCGGTCAAGGCGGATGCTAAAGCGAAGACTGACTCGGCTGCCGCAACAGCGGCTCATGCGAAAGCACAGGAGTTCCAAAAGGCTCAGGACGAGGCTTACAAGAAGGCTCAGGAAGCAACCAAGGCTGCAGAGAAGCCATTGATGGCGGTTGCTTTTTCTACAGATGGAAAGAGACTTGCCACTTCAGCGGACGACGGATCGATCCACGGTCTGGTCCGGCGATGCGGGCCTCCCGCTGGACGTGATTAAGGGTGAGGGCGGTCCGGCTCGGGTACTGGCATTTTCATCCGAGTCGAATTTGATTGCCGCCGGTGACGATCAGGCAGCGGTCGTCTGGGATTACCAACCCTGCCTGGAAGCTGACCGCTCAGCTCGGTGCAGCTGCCGACGATGCGCTCAACACGGCAGCGTCGCCATTCGAGTTTCGAGTACTGTCGCTGGCATTCAGCCCGGATGGCAGTCGTCTGGCAACCGGTGGTGGCGAGCCTTCACGAAGCGGCGAACTCATGATCTGGGACGTCCGCAAAACGTGAGCTCATCCGTGAAATCGAGGATGCTCACAGTGATACTGTGTTCGGGATTGAATTTTCTAGGGACGGCAAACAGATCGTTAGTGGGGCGGCCGATAAGTTCGTAAAGATTCACGACGTGGAAACCGGAAAGCATGTTCGGTCCTTCGAGGGGCACACGCACCATGTCATGGGCGTGTCCTGGCAGGCCGATGGCAGCACGCTGGTCAGTGCCGGAGCGGACAATGCGATTAAAGTCTGGAATGTCGAAACCGGAGAACAGATTCGGACGATGGGCCGGGTACACCAAGCAGGTGACGTCGATCCGGTTTGCAGGCATCGGCGGCAACATTATCAGCAGTGGTGGCGACAAGACCGTTCGACAGTTTACCGCATCCAACGGCCGCGCCGTTCGAAGTTTCAGCGGCGGGACGGACTTCATGTACGCCGCGGACGCCTCGCGAGACGGGAAGTTGATAGTTGCAGGCGGTGAGGACGGTGTTGTTCGCGTCTGGGATGGCACGAACGGGCGGGTGATCCGAAACTTCGAACCACCTGCAGTCGCTTCGGAGACCGCACAGGCAAGCACCGGAAAGTAAGTCTTCCGGTGTTCTGGTTGAGAAGCTCGGAACGGTGATCAGCTGGCTGGTCCAGCTTCGATAAGTGTCACAAGTCGTGCGAGTTCAGGTGCAGAATCGACCTGCATTTTTTCAAGTACGATGCTGCGCCGGCGATCAACAGTCCGCATGCTTATCTCGAGTTCTGTCGAGATGACTTTGTTTGGTCGACCCTGCAATCATCAGTCTGAGAACGCTCATCTCACCTTCGGATAGTGAATCCAGCCGTTCATGGATTGAGTTCAACTCGGTGGCGCGTTCATGGTTTTCAACTAACTGGTCGAGCCCTCGCTGCACAGCGTCCAGGAATTCGTTTGCGTCGTACGGCTTTTGAAGCAAAGTGATTGCGCCGTTTTCCATCACCTCCACGGTTGTCGGTACATTGGCATGGCCGCTGACAACGATCAGTGGAAGCGTCGAATTGCTGGCGACCAGCTTGCGCTGCAGGTCTAGCCCGCTCATTCCAGACATCTTCAGGTCCGTCACCACGCAACCTGCACTGTGAGGCGTGAGCGAGCTTATGAATGCCTCAGCCGAAGAGAATGTCTCCACAGAGATGCCAGCGGCCGTGAGCAATTCAAGCTGCGAGTGCAGAACCGATTCGTCATCGTCGACCAGGTGGACGGTCACTTCACGTTGAGTCATGGTGTTATTCATTGTTGTCTTTCTTTGAACGGGGGAGAGTGAACCGAAACCGAGCGCCGGCATTTGGTGCATTATCCGCCGTAATCGTTCCAGAATGTGACTTTATGATGTCACTGCAAATCGTCAGGCCCATGCCCATTCCGCTGGCCTTGGATGTGTAAAACGGATCAAAGAGTCGATCCTCTGCATCAATCAACAGCCCTGGCCCGCTATCAACAATCTCAGTCAGAATCTGTTCGTCGTTTTCTGCAAGATTGATCCATATTCTTCGTTTATCGAATGGTTGTGACTCAAGGGCGTCGCAGGCATTTGAGATCAGGTTGACGATGACCTGTTGAACCTGAACAGGGTCAACTGCCGCGATGACTGATTGAGCAGGAAAGTCAGTTTCAATCGTGACCTGGCGACTTCTGAGATCACCTCTGACAAGAGTCAATGAATCAGCAAACAACTGAATAAGATCGGTGTCGATTCGATTGTCTTCAGAAGGTTTTACGAAGTTGCGGATTCGTCCCAGAATCTGCCCGGCACGAGCGGACTGCGTCGTAATCGATGCCAGGTGGTCGCGTAGTTTCTGCAGATCTGGTGATGATTGTTCTGCAAGCATTGCGCAGGCGGCAGAAAAGTTGGCGATCGCCGCCAATGGCTGAGTGATCTCATGCGAAATCACGGCGACCATCTGCCCCATACTGGATAGCCGCGATACGTGAATGAGTTGCGATTGTTGCGCCGCAATTGTTTCTTCAGCCAATCGGGTGGCCGTGATGTCATGGGTAATCGCGAGGTGAACGAGATTGCCGTCAGCTCCCAACGGCAACGGGACGGCATGTGTCTCGACACATCGGCGGGTCCCCTTCAAGCCAATTATTTCGAATTGCATCGATCCAGAATGGCCGCTGCAAATACGCTCGTGGAATTTGATAAACGTTGATCGATGCTCCGGAGCAATCAGGTCGAAGACCAAATTGCCTACAA
This sequence comes from uncultured Planctomycetaceae bacterium, assembly GCA_943787265.1. Lineage (GTDB taxonomy): Bacteria > Planctomycetota > Planctomycetia > Planctomycetales > Planctomycetaceae > JABMPE01. The sequence goes on from CALSLT010000019.1 coordinate 244,179, forward strand.
TGTTCGTTGCTGAAGCGGCTTCACTCATACGGACGCCAGCAGCGTTCATTTCCAGCAAGGTTCCATCTTGAGCGACAAGTTTCACACAGCCAGGAGTGCTTTCGATGATTGCTCGTAGATGTTCCCGACTTTGGTGCAGCGCGTTCTGCGTTTCCTTCCATTCGGTGATGTCTTTGGCAATCCCGATGACGCCAATGACATTTCCGTCGTGATCTCTCCAAGGACACTTTGTGGTTAGCAACCTTCGTTCACCAGTCACCAGCGACAAGACTTCTTCATACGTTTCGGACTTGTTCGTGCGAATAATTCGCTGGTCGTCTTCGACCGTCTTTTTCAGCGACGCTTCCGAAAAATAGGCTTCCTCAGATTTTCCGATCATCTGCTCAACGGTAGTGCCGTGTACTTTGGCAATTGCTTCGTTGACAAACACTGGGCGACTATCGAGGTCTTTCGCAAAGATCAGTTCTGAGGTTCCTTCGGTGATAGCCTTCAGAATTCCGAAGTGCATTGCTTCGGCTTCGCGGGCCAATCGTTCGTCCGTAACATCTGTTGCGATCATCAACGCTGTCGGAGCATCCGCGGCACCATGCATCGGAACGAAACGACAAGAGTACGTTCGCCACTCGTCGGGTTTGCCCCGCCCCACGATTTCCAAGGACACCGACTCGCCGTCATCAATCGTGCGTCGCAATGCATCACGAACTTTTTCATGTGAGTCAGGTGACTGGTAATCGTAGATCGTCGTCTGAAGCACGTCCTGTTGTGTGTACCCTTCCTGGATGTGGTTCAGGAAAAGGATCTCCCCGTCCCGTCCAACAACAAGAATGCGGTCGGGGACATTTTTTACGACGGCTTTCCACTGTTCTTCAGTCTTTAATCGCGATCGTTCCGATGCCACTCTGGCAGTAACGTCGAGCGCGACACCAAGGCAGCCCGTAATCTCATCGAAGTCATTTCGAATTGGTTCGAGACGGCATTCGAACGAGTGTTCGTTCCAATCGACCTCGTACTGGATTGATTCTCCTCTTAGTGCCGAGAGATGCCTGGCGACGGGAGGTGAATTTGGATCGTCAGTTCCAAAATATTCTTCCAGCGTTGTCCCGACGAGTTCGTGCGATTCTTTCCCGAGAACTTCCAGTGCTTTCCCGACGGCCGTCGTAAAGACGTGATCCTTGTCGATGGACCAGATTACCGCTGGGATTTTCTGGAGGAGCAGTGAAAGTTGAGACTCGGTCTGCCGCAACGATTCAGTAGTTGAATGCAAGTCCGAGATGTCGTAGGCACAAACGAGAAGACCGTCGACCTGCCCGTCAGAGGCGAACGTTGGAATCTTGTCGATGCTGGCCCAGCGAACTTCACCGCTGTCTTCGTACGAAACCACTTGCGATAGCAGAGGTTTCCCGGACTGTATCACCTCAAGGTTCTGCTGGTGACGAAGCTGGGCGTTATCAAGACGTTGGCCAACTTCCTCAACCGTCTTGCCGAGACAGTCGTTGGCCGAGAGTCCAGTAGACTTTTGCGAAGGAAGGTTATGGCGGACGATCCGTCCCTCTGTGTCGAGATAAAGAATACGCGCATTGACAGTATCGAGAATTGTCTGGAGCTGATCCTGACGTTCCACCGCTTGCGATTCGGCCAACTGCCGAGCGTCTTCATTTTTTGCGGCGTTCATCAGTGTTGCACACGTGGTGCAGAGCGGTTCTAACCAGCCTGCCAGATCGGCGTCATACCGATCTGGCCGGTTTGCCAAGCCGACCATGCCGATAAAGTGATCGTCCAGCCGTATCGGAATCGCCATGAATGCCGTTAAGGCTGGATGGCCTGCCGGAAGCCCTCCGCGTCGATCGTCGTCGGCGGGCGCGTTGGAAATCAGTAACTCACCCGTGCGAAGCGATTCGCCAAACAGCGTCTTCAGATTCCGAAAGACCAGTCCGTCTGAAAGCGACAACTCGTAGAGCTCACGCGATGCCTTGTCCCAGGCGATGTTGCTGATGGCTTCTGAGCGGATCCAGGGAGAACCATCCGCGTCATGATGGACGGTGGCAATGAAGCCGTACTTGCTGTTTGTGACGTCGAGAAATACTTGGAGGGCCTGTTCAAACCGCGACTGCGCATCGCGTTCGCGGATAAACTTAAGCTGTATATCCGATACCGCTTTAAGAAGCCGATTAGTTTCTTCGGCTGTCTGTTTTGAACGACCGGCATCCAACCGGAACTTCACATCTGGCATACGGTTCTCCAGAGCCATTCTAGTGAAGAATGACCCATTCACCGAAGGATAACTGAAGGTGAGGATCCGCAAAGCATAGGTAGTTTTCGGTAACCCGCAGCAGTATCCAGCCCGTCGAACGCTTCGGAACAGGCATCCTGGATGCGTTTTCTCCGAAACACGGCATGGTGTCCAATCAACGACGCGAATGAGAAGTGTTGACGTCCTCACGGAATCGGTCACGATCTCCGCGTCAGAATGCAGTTGAAACGGGCCAGCATCACCTTGGAGCTGGCGTCGAGCATTTCGTTTGACACCTTGAGTCTCTGGAGCTGATCCCTATGCGACGGTCTATCGTGTTCTCGTTCGTCATTGTTGTGGCAGCATTTCTGTCCACATCCAATACACAAGCACAATCGCCGACGAATGGAAGTGCGACACTCGGTTCGGGATCGTCTTTTCAGGGCAGTGGGGCAGCAGCTCAAGGGGCGGGCGACGCGACGCGTCAGCCGGCCGTGGACAACACGTTCGAAGGACGGTTTTGGCGCTACCTGACAAACTCGCCATTCCGGTATGACGAATGGGGGCCTTTTGCGGGAGGAAAAGACGAAATCCGCGAGGGTCAGAGCCCGCACGGAGCATACGTCAAGGTGATCGCCAACAAGATGGCTCGCCAGAATCCTCTCAAGCTGCCGTACGGTTCAATTCTGATCAAGGAAAACTACGCAGCCGACAGCAAGACGTTGCTCGCGATTACGGTGATGTACCGAACTCGCGGAGCCAATGGCCAACCCTGGGACCCGGAAAACAGAGACTGGTACTACGTGAAGTACACACCGACTGGACAGGTCGCGTCTTCTCCGCCCGAGATGGGTTCGAAGCGGCTTGCCGGAAGAGTGCAGTCATGCATCGACTGTCACAGTGGCGCTGGTGCGAAAGACTTCGTCTTTCTTAATGACGACCTGCAGTAGCGTTCAGAACGCCTCCCTCCTTCAGCATTTCGCATCAACTTGCCACTGTAGTTTCGAGTCCGAGCCGACCAAACGACTACATTCGGCAATTCCTGTCGGTGTCTGTCGGCTACGTTTGTTGTCCCTCAGCAACATCCACGAATCCACGCGTGACACACCGGACCAGGCGGAATTTTTCCGCGCACAAAATGTGGCATCGGCATACTTGCGCCAATGTCCTCGCGACAAACCGGCCTAGGTTTGCCCTGTTCTGCGGAATCAATCTGGTGAAGGTTCGCGGAGATCGCCGTTAACGACGCTCTCTTTTGCCTCACCGGACCTTGCTGTTCTGGTTGCAACGATTACGAAATCCGTGCGTCCGGAATGGCTTGTCCGCAATTTGACTCTGCATCTTTGAGGCATATAGTCGATCGTCGTGGAGTGAAGGCCGCAAGCCTTGAGACAATTGTCAGCTCCACCACGATTTTGCCGGAAATTCGGCTTGAGGATCGGTAAACTTTGCAGGCGGACGGTGGGCACTGTCGCTGCGAGGTGATCCTCTAAAATCACCTGGGGGGGAACATGAATCTGGGACGGCCAACTCGAAAACTACACCATTTGACTCTACTTCTCGGCCTTTTTGTCTTCAGCACTTCAGCAGCCAATGCTGAGCCGCCGCTTCCACTGGACCTCGACGACAGCCGCAGTGCGATGTCGATCGGCGAAGAGATGGAACGCTCTGGCCAGTGGCTCGAAGCCGTTCGGCATTACGAACGTGCTCTGGAACGATGGCCCAACGACGACGATCTCAAGTACGGACGCCGTCGAGCACGAGTCCACTTCCGAGTCGAACGACGCTACTCCGATCACAGCTTCAAGAACTCGCTGCTCGGGTTTTCGCAGGACCATGCGTTAGACCTGTTCGACGAAACTGCGGGCCGAATTCGGAACAGCTTTGTCGATCCACTGAGCCAGCTTTCGATCGTGGCTCACGGAACAGAGAGTCTCTACATCGCCCTGGCAAATCCGAGATTTGTCGAAGCAAACATGCCGCCAGCAATTACGGACTCCGAAAAGCAGGCTCGTAAGAAGAGCATCCAGGAATTCCGTGTGCTTCTTCGAGAGCAGTACTGGAACAAGCAGGTCTACAACTCGCAGCACGCTCGTTCGGTGATCGTCGAAGTTGCTCGCCACGCCAGTCGGTCTTTGAAGATTGCTCCGTCGGCTGTCGTCATGGAATATGTCTTTGGTGGCTGCAACGCTCTGGATGATTACAGTGGGTTCCTGACTGCAGATCGACTTTCCGACCTCTACAGCAACATCGATGGCGAGTTCGTTGGACTCGGTGTCGAGATGAAAGAAGAAAAAGACCTCGGCATGTTGCTGGTCAACGTGCTCCCTGAAAGTCCAGCGTCGATCGGTGGACTTCGTAAAGGTGATCGCATCACCTGGATCGACGGCCGAGACATTCGTTCTTCTTCAATCGATGAAGCCGCTGCTCTGATGCGAGGGCAGACTGGTAGTCGCGTGAAACTGAGAATTCATCGTCAGGCGGAAAACCGTGACTGGGAAGCCGTTTTGATTCGTCGAGCTGTGACGGTCAAAAGTATTCCGGTCGCTGAGATTGTCGACGGCGACTACAAGATTGGTTACATCGAACTGGCAGGATTTCAGAAGACGACTGCCGCAGAGATGGAAGCGGCACTGGCAAAACTCAGCCGGAGCGGAATGAAGGCACTCGTCCTTGACGTCCGCGGAAACCCGGGCGGATTGCTGACTGCAGCCGTTGCTGTTCTCGATAAGTTCATTGACGAAGGTGTCCTTGTCTCGACAAAGGGACGATCGGGAGATCAGAACTGGACTTACCGAGCTCATCGTCAAGGAACGCTTGACGTGCCGCTTGTCCTGCTGACCGATGGCGATAGTGCAAGTGCCAGTGAAATTGTCGCTGGAGCTGTCCGTGACCACAGTCGTGGCACGATCGTGGGCCGCCAGACTTACGGCAAGTGGTCAGTGCAAAGCATCTTCAACGTTGGCCGTGAAACGGGTCTTCGATTGACGACGGCCAAGTTCTACTCGCCGGACGGTCTCAACCACAGCAAGGTGGGGGTTGAGCCGGACGTGATCGTCGAAGAGCCGATCGAGCATAACGTCGCATGGCGAGGCAATAACGCGGAAGATGAGCGAGACATTGATCTTGAACGAGCGATTGAGATTCTGAAGAACAAGGTCAAACGATTCTAAGACCGCTGTCAGAATGCAATTGCCGAGTTAATTGAACGAGCCCGACTTCGACGTTTCGAAGTCGGGCTCTTTTTATATGCTGAAAAACGCGTGCTGGCGAGCGGCGGGCGTCAGCCCGCTGGTTCACCCGAAAACCTGTTTACCGGTCGGCTTACGCCGACCGTTCGCCTGAAATACTTTCGACTGGTCGCGGCCCGTTCTCTCGACTTAGCCAAGCCGTTTTAGTTTCGATACTCGGCCTGTCGACACCCACTCCGCAACAAAGATGTCGCCGCTATGTCCAAAGCAGGCATCATGGGGATGGACGAAGCGACCGTCGTGCCACTTGCTGGCGTCGTTTCGGACGCCTTTTTCTGACTTGATGCGAGCGGCATCGTCGCCGAGTTGGGCAACGACTTCGTTCTTTGTGTTCAACAAAGTGACGCGGGCATGAAGTTCTGGAACGAGCAGCAGGTCTTCGTAACTGTCGATGTTTGCTGGTAGGCCGTAGCCGGTAAGAGTTTCGACGTAGGTTCCGTCGAGTTCCAGAATCTGCAGCGTGTGATGGGCACGGTCGCAGACCACGACGCGTTCTTTAACGCCGGGGCGACGGTCGATCCAGATTCCGTGCGGCGTCTGGAATGTGCCTTCACCTTTTCCTGGACCGCCGAACTTGGAAATCCAGTTGGCGTCTTTGTCGTACCGGTGGATGAAGAATGACCCGTAGCCGTCGGCCAGCAGAAAACCGCCGTCGTCGAGGAACGCGAAGTTTGTCGGCATGAACCGATTGCGGCCCCACGCCTTCTTCGGATTGCTGGCTTCGCCTTCCGCATACACACCGGATTCCATCGGAGCGTATTTCTGCCAGACTGTTTCCCCCTTTAGCGTCATCTTGGCAAAACTCTTTACCTGTTGATAAGCGCAGACGTAGAGGAATTCTTCGGCACCTTCCTGGCGGACTTCGATGCCGTGCCCCCCGCCCTGAAACTGGCTGCCAAACGCACGAATGAATTTGCCGTCTGAGTCAAAGACGAAGATTGAAGGATGGTCTGTCAGCTTGGCATTACCTTCGTGAATGACATAAAGATTTCCCGCATTATCAACCGCAACATTATGAGTCGTTTGCCATGAGTATTGTTTCGGCAATTCCGGCCAGGCGTGCATGACCTCGTAGCGGTAGTCACCCTCTCCGACGATGACCTGAGAGTCCGTCTTGCTTGCGGTGATGACTCCCGGAGCGAGTGTCGTTGCGGCTGTGGCTGCCGCCGTGCTCGCCAGAAACTTTCGTCGTGAGAGCGATTGATTAGTCGTCATGCTGCGATTCCCTGTTTGAAAAGACTCGAAGATTCACGCGATGATTTCTTTGATGACCTCTCCCGCGACATCGGTCAGGCGGAAACGGCGACCGTTGTATTTGTAAGTCAGCTTCTCGTGATTCAGGCCGAGCAGATGCAGAATTGTGGCGTGCAGATCATTGAGGTGGACCTTGTCGTCTGCTGCCTTAAAACCGATCTCATCTGATTCGCCATAGTTGATGCCGCCTTTAATCCCGCCGCCGGCCATCCAGGCAGCGAAGCAATGCGGATTGTGGTCTCGGCCTGGCTTCTTGCCGGTTTGAGCGATCGGCAGTCGGCCAAACTCGCCGCACCAGACAACGAGTGTGTCTTTCAGCAGCCCGCGTTGATCGAGGTCTTCCAGCAGTCCGGCCACTGGTTGGTCGGTTTCGCCGGCGAACTGCCGATGGTTGCCGTCGATGTCAGAATGCCCGTCCCACGAAAGTTGATTGGCCATGCCGCCGGAATAAATCTGAACAAAGCGGACTCCGCGTTCGACCATTCTTCGAGCGGTCAAGCACTGCTTGGCGAACAGGTCGCAACGTTCGTCGCCGACGCCGTACAAGTCCTGCACACTCTTTGGCTCAGCAGCCGTGTCCAACGCTTCGGGAGCGGACGACTGCATCCGATAGGCGAGTTCGAAGCTTTCGATACGCGCGGCGAGTTCGTTTTCGACTGACCGTTGCTCGCGATGGAGCGTGTTAAGCTGTTTCAGCAGATTGAGCTGCCGCCGCTGTGAGCCTTCGGTCATAGCGGCAGGACGAATGAGATTATCAATCGCCTGTCCCTGCGGTTTCAGAAATGTTCCCTGGTAAGTTCCCGGCAGAAAACCAGCACTCCAGTTGGCTGCGTGTCCTTTCGGAAGGCCGCGTCCCTTTGGGTCACTCATGACAACGAATCCGGGCAGGTTGTCACTTTCGCTGCCCAGCCCGTACGTGACCCACGATCCCACGCACGGAAATCCCATTCGGGGCATTCCGCAGTTCATCGCGAACAAGGCAGGGGAGTGGTTGTTCGATTCGGTATGCCCCGACCGAATGAATGCCATCTTGTCGACGTGCTTTCCGATGTGCGGAAAGATCTCGGGCACCATTTTGCCGCACTCGCCCTGCGGAGTGAATTTGAAGGGCGACTGCATCAGATTGCCGACTGAGTTCTTGAAGAAGCCTGTCGTGTTTTCGAATCCGGAATCGAACTCTTTAATCGACTTCCCATTCCACTTGTCGAGAGCTGGCCGGTGATTCCACGTGTCGACGTGACTTGGTCCACCATTTGCAAAGATCCAGATCACTCGCGTGGCCTTTGGAGCGAAGTGAGGGTCCTGAGGAGCCAGTGGATTCATGGCGCGATTTGCGAGCGGTCCGGCTGCGGCATTTGCGGATGACAGCAGCCCTTCGCGTTGGAGAAGCCCGGTCAAGCCGAGCAGTCCGAAGCCGGCTCCCGCACGGCCAAGAACGCTGCGGCGATCGACCAACGGAGAATCTTCAAGGTTGGCGGCGTCAGATTGTGAAACGTGTGACATGTTTAACTCGCTTCTCTTTCAATTCACTAATCGACGTAAACAAATTCGTTCATGCTGAAGATCGCCTGGCACAGATCAGCCAACGCGACTTTCTCGGCATCCTTTCGCCCCGCGTCGCGATATTCTGACGCCTGACCGGCTCGGAATTCTTCGGCAAGCCTTCGCTCGTCTGACGAAGGATCACGACCGAATGCCGAACGATATGCCTGTCCGATCTTATCGCCTTCGTCGGTAAGCATCGCGGCGAATGATTCGGCATACGCGCGTCCCTGTTGGCTGTTCATGAACATCAGCGCTTGGGGAGCGACGGTCGTGCTTGTTCGTTGGCCAATGCTGACAAGATGTTCCGGCCAGTCGAACAGCATCATCATGGGAATCAATTTGCTTCGCTTGATGAAGAAGTAGACGCTGCGTCGCTTCATGTTTTGATCGAGTGTGCCTGGTCCGAACATCTTTCGGTCTAGCTGTCCTGAAACTGCCAACATTGCGTCGCGAATGGCTTCTCCCTCGAGCCGCTGCGGAGCTCGACGCCAGAACCAGACATTTTCACGGTCGATCTTCGCGCGTGCTTCGTCGTGCTCGCTCGACTGTATGTAAACGCTGCTGGTCATCATCAGCTTGTGCATTCGCTTTAACTTCCAGTCGCCTTCGATCAAGTTCAGAGCCAGCCAGTCGAGCAGCGCAGGATGGGTTGGTCGCTCGCCAGGAAATCCAAAGTCGTTAGGCGTTGAGACGATGCCTCGTCCAAAGTGATGCTGCCACAATCGGTTGACGATGACTCGCGCGGCGAGGTGACCAGCTCCGGATTCGGCATCGGTGATCCAGCTTGCAAGGGATGCGCGGCGGAAGCTGGTTCGGTCCCAATCTTGTGGCGGAGGGACTGACCACTTCTTCTCTGTCTGAGCGGCCGGCATCAGGACCTGAAGAAAGCTTTGCGAGACAACTTCTTTCTTCTGATTGACGTCGCCTCGATTCAGAAAGTTTGTTTGCGGATAGAAGTGAGGATAGCCTCGGCCGTCGGCATGATGTTTCATGTGAGGGTAGCCCTCGCTGGAAACCATTACTTTGGCCAGTTTCAAGCCTGGGCCTTTGGCTTTGTGATCGGCGACAGATTTGCTCAGTGCCTGCCACTCGGGCAGCGTGGTCCAAAACCAGGCGAGCCCTGTCTTCCAGGCTTCTGACTTTTCATCGGATTTTTGCCGCAACGAAGCCAGTGCCTCGCTGACCTTGGCATCGAGCCCGACGTTACCGACCTCGGCTTTCGGTTGAGCTTGATCAGAAACCGACAAACGGAATCGCCCGACAGCATGCCGATTGTTCGGATGATTAAACGTCAGCGTGATGGTCAACTTCGTTCCCGACTCGAAACCAGTGGTCGTCGCGAAGTCAAATACCGCAGCCTGGTCCTTGCCGATCCCTCCAGCGTCGACCGCCCATCCGCTAATTGGGTCATCATCGATTGAGGCTGCCACCGAGAGTGAACCTGAGTTTTGCTGGTGAGTCGCTCTTGCTCCAGCCAGCTTAATCTCTGTCTGCGGACTCTTGCCGCCGAGCGGTTGGGTTGTGATTTTAATGTCGCCGAGTGCGAAGTTTCCGTTTGCGGCTCGCCCCGGCCCTTTGTTCGGGAGTGAATCATCGCGAAGTGTCTCCAGCCGAATGGCGCTCAAGTTTACCCTGCGAGTTTCGGCGACGATCGTCAGCACTTCTTTGTTTGGAGCCTTGCCAATGGCGAGATGCGATCCGTCTTCCTTCTTTTCGAACTTTGACCCGCCGGATGATTTGATCGAAGTTGGTTCGAGCGTTTCCCACGGGCTCAACGATGTGCTGTCCGGAGCGTTTTTCAACCAGGCACGAAATTGCTTTGGAACGTCTTTCGTTTCAAACGAGCTGATCGCGGAATTGAGTTCGGCGAGTTTCGTTTCCCACGCAGCTTTGCGTTCGCGGTTTGCTTCCGGTTCGAGGTCGACGTCGATTTCACTTCGGATCGTTGTCGTGAAGCTTGCGGCCAGCCGGTAGTAGTCGCGCGACGGAATCGGGTCAAACTTGTGGTCGTGACATCTTGCACAGCCAATTGACAGGCCCAGAAACGCGACCCCAGTTGTCGTCACCATGTCGTCGAGTTCGTCGTAGCGTGCGGATTCGAATTCTTTTTCGGTGAGCTGAGTCGGGAAGACGCCCGCTCCAAGAAAACCCGTAGCCTTCATCGCTTCCGGGTTGTCTGGTGCGAGTTCGTCTCCAGCCAGTTGCCACTTTACGAATTCGTCGTATGGCAGATCGTCGTTCAGGGCCTTGATCAGAAAATCGCGGTAGTGGTAGGCAAACTTGCGATCATAGTCCTGTTCGTAGCCGTGCGATTCGGCGAAGCGTGCAACGTCCAACCAGTGCCGAGCCCATCGTTCGCCATAGTGCGGCGATTCAAGCAGCTCATCGAGCAGCTTCGGCCAAGCTTCTTTGTCGGGATCATTGACGAATGCTTCGACCTGTTCCGAAGTCGGCGGAAGACCGAGTAGATCGAAATACGCCCGACGGATCAACACTCGACGTGAAGCCGGACCGTTTGGTTGGAGGCCGAGTTCTTCCTGTTTGAGAAGTACGAAGTGATCGATTGGCGATTTGACCCATGCTTCGTTTTTTACCTTCGCAGGATTCACCGATTTCAACGGCTGAAACGACCAGAACTTCCGATCTTCATCCGTGACGACCATCTCGGCTGGTTCCGAAGTCTTTGCTTTCTCAACAAGAGGTTTGTCGTAGGGGGCGCCGAGTTCGATCCACTGCTCGATCTGTTTGATGGCCGCTTCTGAAAGCTTTGGCTGTTTAAACGGCATGTGCGGTTCTTCGCTATGCCGAATCAGCGAGACCAGATGGCTGTCGGCCGCGGTCTTGTCGACGTAACCGCCCTCCAGCAAGGCCTTGCGTGAACTGAGATCGAAGTCGGCTTTCGTCGACTTCCCCCCGTGGCAGTCGAGGCAGTGCTTTGTCAGCGTTGCTCGCACGCCTTCCTGAAAAAGAACCAGTCCCTTCTTAACACGCTCGGCGTGATCTTTCGGGACGGCCTTTTCGTCTACAGCTTTTACAGGCTGCGTTGCCACGGAGATTGAAGCAAGAATGGTCAAAGCAAACAGGCAGCGTGCCATGCCAGAGTACCCAGAGTTCGTTGTGGACAACGGCGCGCGACCGTGAGCATCGCTCAGGTTGCTGCCGAAAAACTGCGAACGGATATCGTCGCGCAACGCGAAGCGTGGGACAAGCCAGCATGGTTTGTGCACGAGGGCGATCTTTGTCTTTTGCCGAGAGGCTGCAGCCTACTTCGCGGCGGCAACGGATTCGGCAACGTCGATCGTGCCTTCGTAGAGCGCGCGGCCGATGATGATTCCGTCGAGCGTCGGCGTGGCTTCGTTGGCTACTTTCAATCGATGAACGTCGTCGATCGTGGTGACGCCTCCGGAAGCGATGACGTTAAAGCCGAGCTTCGCGAGTTCCTGCATGTCGTCGATCGTGGCTTCGTCGACTCCCTGCATCATGCCGTCGTTGGCGATGTTCGTGTAGATGAGCGCGGCCAGGTCGAGATCGGCATACTGCTTCGCCAATTCGATCGCCGAAGTCTTTGAAACGTCGAGCCAGCCTTCGGTCGCGACCATCGAATCTCGAGCGTCAATGCCCAGCACGAGTTTGCCCGGAAAGAGGCCAGCCATCTTCTTGAACCATTCCGGATCTTTGAGAGCCTGCGTGCCGATGATGACTCGGCCAACGCCGACGTCTTCCAGCATCAGCCGGATAGATGCCTCGTCTCGGATGCCGCCGCCGAGCTCGCACGAGATTCCCACCGCCGACGTGATTGCTTTCACGACGTGATGATTGACCGGCTGGCCTTCTTTGGCACCGTCCAGATCGACCAGATGCAGCCATTCGATGCCGTCGTCGGCCCAGCGTTGGGCCATCTCGACCGGATCGTCACTGAACACTGTTTCCTGGTTGTAGTCTCCCTGTCGAAGCCGGACACATTTGCCACCTCGAAGATCAACGGCTGGAAGAATCTGCATGTCCCGGTTTCGCTTTCGTCATTCCTGGGTGGTTTACGCTGATGTGGTGAGGGATCGGTCGGGTGGTTTATGGCCTGTGCGGATCCGTGCAACCGCTTCCAGCGCCCAACGATCGATTCTGCGGGATCGTAAATAGTCTGCGGCTTCGCCACGAGTGTTACCGGTTCTTCCTGCACAATCGCTACTGACGGCCGAAAGCGTGGTCTTTTCGCAACTTATCCAGTCCTGGCGAATCGAAAGCGTGACACGTTGCCGATTGGCAACTTACGGTTAAGTGTCGCCGCGTCTGAACGGGCCTGATGGCCGGCTGCTTGACTGAAATTGTTTGCTGCGATCATTCCGGAGTGCCCCATGCAGGTCACTGTTCGAGATCTGATGACGACTCAGCCGCTCACCATTAGCGAGCTGACCTCGGTCGAAGAATCCACCCGGAAAATTCTCGAAAGAGCGGCCTGCGAGCTGTACGTCGTCGACGACAGTGGCCGTCTGCTTGGCACGATTTCAGACTACTCGCTGCTCAAAGCTCGGATGATCCAGTCGGATTCTCAAGAGCCTGTCGCGAAGTTCATCAGCCGGAAGATGCTTCTGCTGACTCCTGATATGCGGCTTGACGAAGTTGCCGGCTACTTCCGAGAAAGCTGTTATCCACGACTGGCCGTCGTTGATGAGGGACGGATCGTTGGTCAGCTTTCTCGTCGCGACGTTTTAAGAGCGATGGTTGTCCTCGAAGAACTCGCCACCGCTTCGGCAGATGACGACCTCGATGTGGCAGAATCTTGCGACTTAGCGACTGCGTCAGAGACCGGAAGAATTCACCGTCTCGAGTCACCCGCTGAAGCGTCGCTGCCAACGCCTGCCGGATTGCGGACGATGCCGGAAGCCGAAACGAAAACGGATCGGTCACTCGGAGCGTTAGCCGCTCGCTAACCACGCTGTCGTTCCACGGCGGAACGACGAAGCGCTACACCAGGTCTGAGTCGCTGACCTATTCATTCAGGCTATCCTTGATCGCATTCCGACCTGAACTTGAGACTCGCTGCTGGACTCGTTCGACGACGGCTTCGTTGATGATCAGCCAGCCGATTTGCAGGCTGGTCTCTGAGTCCTCCGCATCTTCTTTCAACGTTAATTCGTGGATCGCCAGATAGTTCGATTCCGAACATTTCGGGCAGGTTTTGATCGTCGCCGTTAAGTGGTGGTTGCTGTCGACTGGTTCGCCGATCTGTTTGACCAGGCCGCCGTACTTTTCGGCTTCGAGGGCTGCACGGAACTTTTCAATCTCTCGGTACGGCAACGGAATTGCAGATTCCAACTCCGTCGTCCACTCCTGGCAATGTTCGCAGTAAGGAGTTTCCTCGCCGACTGCGACAAGGATGGCAAAGAGGACAAGGCCGGCTGCTTCGATCAGCCAGATGAGATAAAGCACCCAGCCTGACGGCGCGGCTCCGAAGATTTCCCAAACGCCTTCTGCTCCGACCGCAACTACCAGCGACCATATTGCGAAAGGGCCAACGAATAACACGCCACCAAGCATGGCCATGAAGTAGGCCAGCCACGACGCGTAAAGTCCGACGCAACCAACAAACAAAGCCAGAGAATTTGCCATGCTTCGGCTGCGGACTCGCCCGATCAACAAGCCCTTACGGACAACAAATCCACATGCACCCCCCGCGACAAGTATGCCCAGGCAGTTGATGTAGATAAACGGGTTGTAATACGCGATTGCACCGTAGGCCCCACCGATTACAAACGCTGCGGGGACACCGATCAGCACGGTCGTCAGAATTCCGCCGATTGGCGCCGTGCCGGAAGGGTGGTAGTAGCGGGTGGCATCCATTCGGAGTCTTCCTTTGATGGGCACGACGACGGACAAATCGACCGGACACTATGCCACTGTTCAATCAGGAAAACTACTGCGACTTTGGCTTTGCCGGGAAAATCATCAGGATTCCGCAACCTCGTAATTCGCGGAACTTGCCTGCTTTAGCGGTCGAGGTGGAAGAGTCGCTTCATAGCGTCCAGCAGTCCGTGCGGCGTTCCTTCGCGAGCTTCTTTGCGAAGTGCTTCGAGCGGTGGGTGCAGCAACTTGTTGACGATGCGGTTGACGCTGTACTCGACCGTCTGTCGATCCTCTTCGCTCAGGTGCTGAAGTTTGGACGACAACCTCGCGAGTTCATCCTTGCTGATATCGTGCCATTGTTCCCGCAGCCGTTTGACGATCGGACCTGTTGCACGGTGATAGACATCGTGCATGAAGTTGTCAGTTTCGTCGTCGATTATCTTCAGCGCGACATCGATTTCTCGGACGCGAGCTTTGCGGTTTCGTTCGCACGTGGCTTCCAGGTCGTCGATGTCGTACAGGAAAACATTGTCGTCAACGTCCCCGGCGTCAGTGGTGAAGTCACGCGGTGCTCCGAGATCGAGAACGAACGTCGGCTTGCCTCCGCTTGTGTTGCGAGCTGCCTTGAAACGCGCGGCATCGACGATCGGTTCCGTGGCGCCTGTTGTGCTGACGATGACGTCCGCCTTGCCGAGCCATTCGTCAAGTGATTCGTAAGGCTGAGTCCGCCGCCCCGTCGAACTGGGCGGCAAGTTTCTCCGCGCGTTCGGAACTTCGGTTAACGACGACGATGTCCCTGCGCACCTTCGCTCTTCAGGTACTGGAGTGTTTCTTCGGCCATCTCTCCAGCGCCGATGATCAAGACGCACTTGTCGTCGAACCGGTCGAAGATGCTCTTGCCGAATTCGCCGACCGCGACGCTGGCGATTGAAACTCGACCTTCGACAAGTTTTGTCTCGGTACGAACTCGCGCGGAAACTCGGATCGCTCCCTGGAACATCGCGTGAGTCAGCGGTCCGCACGCGTCGTTTTCCCGGGCATTCTGATAAGCGTCTTTGACCTGGCTGACGATCTGCGGTTCACCGAGGACCATGCTGTCGAGACTCGACGAAAACCTGGAAGAGATGTCGGACCGCGTCGGGTCCTGTTCGCTCTAGAAAGTCTTCGAAAAATTCGTTGATCGGAACGTTGTGAAAATCTGCAAAGAATTCCGCCAGTTCGCGGTGAGACGGCGTGTCGTCGGGCGATTCCTGAGCTGTGTAAACCTCAACGCGGTTGCAGGTTTGAAAGAACGACGGCCTCGACGTGGGGAAACCGGTTCCGTAGTTCTTCATAGGCGCGCTGTAGCCGTTCGGCCGGAAACGCAAGGCGTTCTCGGACGGAAAGGTTCGCCGTTTGGTGGTTGCAGTAAACGACCTGGAGAAACACGGGAGATGCAGCCAGCTTGCAGCCAGCCGTTTCAGGGGAGGGATGGTTCAGTCACGTACACGTCGACGGCCTGCAATTCATGGTCGCAGCTCCGCCAGGCGGATTGACGATTCTATCGAGGAATCCGTTCATTTTCTTCCGTGCAGCTTCGGAGCAGGTTCACCGCCGAAATCTGGGCGAACCGTGGTTTCGCGACCGGAACCTTGCGAACAGATTGCCACGAGGTTAGGAATGCGCAACCTGCGGGAGAGTTCGGCTGTCCCGCTCGATTTGCAGCAAAAACCTGCGTCCGGCTCACGTAGGTATGGCAAGAGAAAGTGTTTTGATGCCCAAAGTCTGGAGATTTCCGCCGTATGACGAAGCCATTGTTCAGCGGCTTGCCGCTGAGCTGAAGCAACCGGTTTTGATCGCACAGATTCTGGCCGCTCGAGGCTTCGAGAATGGCGAGCAAGCCAGCGATTTCCTGTCGGCTCGACTGGTCGACCTGTACGCTCCGGAACTGCTGCCAGGAGTTCCTGAGGCAACGGATCGAATCGTCGCCGCCGTCGAAGCTGGCCGGCGGATTACGATTTACGGTGATTACGACGTGGACGGCGTGACATCAACCTCAATCCTCTGGCACTGCCTGACTTTGCTGGGAGCGACTGTCGATTACTACATCCCTCACCGGTTGGATGAGGGATACGGACTAAACTGCGAGGCTCTTCGTCAGCTTCATGAAGAGGACGCTACGAGACTGGTCATCACCGTCGACTGCGGAATTACCAGCGTCGACGATGCGGCATTAGCCAAAGAAATCGGTCTCGAGTTGATCATTACCGATCACCACAACATGGCGGAAACCATTCCGGACGCCGCCGTGGTGGTGCATCCTCGACTGCCTGACACGGATTATCCATTTGGCGATCTATGTGGTGCCGGCGTTGCGTTTAAACTGGCCTGGGCGATCTGCAAGAAATTTGGAGATGGCAAAAAATGCGTCACCGCGGATGCGAAGCTTTCTCAAATCGGGCGGTTGGCCTGGCTGCAATTGGCACAGTTGCCGACGTCGTGCCACTCGTTGGCGAAAATCGAATCATCGTCAGGTACGGCCTGGCGAGTCTGCTCGAACTTTCGAGTCCCGGTTTGAAAGCGCTGATGAATATCGCCGGATCCGATGGCCAGAAGGTTCTTACGTCAGAAGACATCGGTTTCGGAATTGCTCCACGTATTAACGCCGCTGGCCGGTTGGGACAGGCTCGCCTCGCAGTTGAGTTGCTGACAACCGACGACAAAGAACGAGTAGTCGCGCTGGTTGAATATCTCGATCAGCTCAACGGGAATCGTAAAACCGTCGAGCGGCGGATTCTGCGTCAGGCAAAGGAACTGGTTGCCGATCATCCGGAATGGCTCGAGCAGAAAGCTCTTGTGCTCGCTCATGCTGACTGGCATCCCGGAGTGATCGGCATCGTCGCCAACCGAGTGGCCGAGCACTTTGAGCGACCAACGATTCTGATCTCATTGCATCGTCCGGATGAACCGGGGCAAGGCTCCGGTCGATCGTTCGCAGGTTTCGATCTGCATTCGGGACTGAAGCACTGTCGCGAGTACCTGGAAACATTCGGAGGGCACAAGGTTGCTGCCGGGCTGAAAATTGAACGCGACAAGATCGACGCGTTCCGAACAGCCTTGTGTGATTACGTCGCCGAGAACCACGAAGTGAAGTCGACCGATGTTGAACTGGCTGTTGATGCCGAAGTGAGACTCGCCGATCTGACTCATCGAGCGGTTACAAGCCTGGAAGAACTCGGACCGTTCGGTGCGTCGAATCCGCGGCCAGTGTTTGCGGCGACCAAGGTTGAAGTCTCCGGCAAACCGAAAAAAAATGGGAGAGAGGAGAACGACATCTCGACCTGCGAGTTCGTCACTACGGAACAACGCTGCGAGCAGTCGCGTTCGGGCAAGGAGAGTGGGCCGACGAGATCGCCGAAGTTGATGGCCCGATTTCAATTTGCTTTGCTCCAGTGATCAACAGATTTCGGGGCCGCGAGAATGTCGAAATGCATCTTATCGACTGGCAGCCTGCACCTGCCGACACTTCAAAGTCGTCGACAGAGAAATCAGAAGCAGCTACCTGATCCAGAATTCTCGGAGGCTGCCCGACAGCACCGGTTGACATCGAAGCTGACTACTTTACTTTCCCGTTTCTGACCATGTTCAGTGCCGCCTGGATTGGCGGAGCACGCACGGAAGCACACGCAGCTTTAGGGAGAATGGGGATGACTGAGTCAGCAACGAATGGTCCCGCACCAACTCGACGAGGAATTCTTCTTGCCGGTGGGTCAGGCACTCGACTTCACCCAGCTACGCGAGTTGTCAGTAAGCAACTGCTGCCGGTCTATGACAAGCCGATGGTCTACTATCCGCTGACCACGCTCATGCTGGCTGGCATTCGAGACGTCCTTGTCATCAGCACTCCGCACGACTTGCCACTTTATCAGCGGCTGTTGGGTGACGGTTCGCAGTGGGGACTTAATCTGCAATATGCAGAACAGCCAAACCCTGGAGGGCTTGCTCAAGCGTTTCTGATCGGCGAGTCCTTTGTGGGCGACGGGCTGTCGAGCCTGGTCCTTGGCGACAACATTTTTTATGGGCAGAACCTCAGTCAGTCGTTGCAGAATGCCAATGAGCAGACGACGGGGGCAACAGTCTTTGCGTACCACGTCAGCGATCCGGAGCGGTACGGCGTTGTCGTTCTCGACGAAAACGGCAAGCCAACGGAGATCGAAGAAAAGCCAAAGGTGCCACGATCGAATTTTGCGGTGACAGGGCTCTACTTCTATGACAAGGATGTCGTCGAGATTGCGAAGAGTTTGAAGCCGTCTCCGCGAGGTGAACTTGAGATTACCGACGTCAATCGAGTCTATCTGGAAAGAGGCGATCTGGACGTCGAAGTCTGGCGACGAGGAACGGCCTGGCTGGACACCGGCACTCATGACTCACTTATTGAAGCCGCTCAGTTCGTGAGCGTGCTGGAGTCTCGTCAGGGACTCAAGATTGCCTGCCCAGAAGAAATTGCCTGGCGAATGAAATACATCACCGACGAGCAGGTTCAGGAACTGGCCGAGCCGATGAAGAACAACGGCTATGGGCAGTACTTGCTTCAGTTGCTCAGCCAGTCACACGACCACACCGATCCCGGGTTTCTTCAATCGTAAGCCGGCGAGAAATCGTAACGGTGCCGCCCACTGACGTTTTAGTCGGCCTTCTGTTACGCCGCTGCAGGCAGGACGCGTCGTCTTGCGGCGGCAGCACGAGCTGACTGGATTTTCGCAGTTGCCACCTGTTCGTTGTGTCGAACCTGGTAGTTCAGAATCGACGCGCAAATTACGAACGGCACATACTGGAAACTGGTCATCAGCATGGTCATCGTGCAGAGTGCCAGCATGTGGCAAAGCAGCATGACTG
Organism: uncultured Planctomycetaceae bacterium; assembly: GCA_943787265.1. Lineage (GTDB taxonomy): Bacteria > Planctomycetota > Planctomycetia > Planctomycetales > Planctomycetaceae > JABMPE01. The sequence goes on from CALSLT010000019.1 coordinate 263,175, forward strand.
CCACCGGATGTTGCCCCGATCGGTAGCTCGACACAATGAGCATTCCAAACCCGGTCCATTGAAGGGCTGCGGCCGGAAATCCGGCAATCAGAACCATTCCAATGTGAAATACATGAACGGTGTTGCCAAAGTGTTGTCGCAATTCTTTGGTCGTACCTTCAGTGCCCATCCCGATGATTGCACATCGGGATAAATACCGAAGCGAAAATCTGAGCGTCGATGTTCGTTCGTAGAACGAGAACCCCGCCTTGTCGACTCGATAAGTGACGGTGTCGTAGACTCGGGCCGTCGCATTGCGGATTCTTCCTGACGTCGCAAACAACCCGCAGCACATGGCGACCAGAATCGCTCCTACGACCAGAACGCCTCGTCGATTTGGCTCCTTCCAGAGATAGTAAGACAACCCCACAGAAGCGAAGATTGCCGACTTGGCCAGCGTTGCGAGCAAGCCTAGAGAGATCAGCAGCAGAAACAGCATTCGTTTCCGATAGTCCGGAACGTAAAGCAGCAATGCAAAGACCGGAGACAAGCAAAGACAAAGACCGCTGCAACTAATGCTCAAGCCTGCGGATCGGATCGCTCCACCAGACAGAGCCCAGATTGACTGGTTGCCGACCTGGCCAACAAACCCTCCTAACTGGAGACCGCCGACCATCGAGCTGATGCAGAGTGAAAGCAGAAATCCGGCGATGAGCGTTCGCGGTCGAAAGTTCACGAAGGCTACCCAACCGAATGGCAGTACCACGGCAAAGATGTAGAGTGCTTGCGCAACGCTGATGATTGATCCGTCGGGATCAGCTACCTGCGAAAGGAGAATCAGCGGTAGCGAGATCAACATCGGAATCTGCCAGCCGCGAATTTTTCCGACATGGTCGATATTCAGCAGGATCGCCGGAAGCAGCAGAAGGTCGCCAAACGTGATGCTCTGAGCCGTCGGGCGCAACGCTGGCCACGGCAGCATCAATAACGCTGCGAAAGCAAATACCTGTTGGAGACGTCGGTTTTGCATTGGTTGCGCGACGAGTCTCTGGCACGAGACGTGGGGAGAATCTACTCGGTTCCGGACTTGCAACTGTCCGTGTGCCACTTCGATTGACGAAGAACCACAGAATGCACAAACGCAGAATCGAATGAAATCACAGCGGGAATCGCGTGCTGCTCGGTGTTTGAGTTGGTTTTAGGAGATCAAAATGCTCCAGACCTGGAGCAGAAGTGTCGGGCCGGATGGCCGTTTTACGGTGGGGGTGGTGAGTCTACCGGACCATTTCAGATTCCGGCAACACGGGTTTCGTTACGAGAATCTCACACCGGGACTTACTCGGCCGGAAGTCGCTCTTCTGATTGGACGAGGAAGAGCGTACAAAATGGCCTGCGGAATAGGGAGACGACGCGAAACTTTGAGACCAGGCAGAACAACGCGATTCAATCAGGACACCCTTTCGATCCATGTGGCCGGACTCTGAACAAACACAGGAACTGTTGAAGTCAGCAGTTGATGGGGACGATTCCGCAGTCAATCAACTGCTGAATCGCCATCGCGACGCAGTCCGAAAAATGGTTCACATGCGGATGGATCGGGCTGTCGCCGCACGAGTTGACGCCAGCGACGTCGTGCAGGACGTCATGCTGGAAGCCAACCAGCGGTTAAGCGATTACATTCAAAATCCGTCCATGCCGTTCCACTTATGGTTGCGGCAACTCGCTAAAGACCGACTGATCGACATGCACCGACGCCATCGCGATGCTCAGAGACGAAGTGTCGACCGCGAGCGTTCGCTGAACGCAACCTATGCCGATCAGTCTTCTCTGAATCTCGCGGCGCAACTGAAGGACCACGAACTGACTCCGGCTGCGGCGACAATTCGTCGGGAACTGGAAGAACGGTTTCTGGCTGCGTTGTCAGAACTCGGCGAAGACGATCGAGATATCATCGTCATGCGGCACCAGGAACACCTTTCAAATAGCGAAGTTGCTGAGGCGTTGGGGCTGTCTTCTGCCGCGGCCGGAATGCGTTATCTTCGCGCGTTGAGACGTTTGCGAGATGTCCTCGGCAGTGACCATTCCGGAAACATCGGAAGCTGAGTCGCAATCCTGGAAGGGGTCCGGGCCGTTTACATTTCGCCGCTGTCGCGATTTGACCACCACGGTAGACTGACGCCACCATCAATCGTCAACGTGCTGCCCGTCATGTAGTCGGCATCGTCGCTCAACGTGAACACAATCGCTTTTGCGATTTCATCCGAAGTTCCCATGCGCCCCCAGGGAAGTTTCGCAGCGCCCTTTTGAATGTCTTCTTCGCTGAAGAACTTTCGCTCACCTGGTGTGTCGATCCAGCCGGGATGAACGAGGTTGGCTCGAACGCGGTGCTCTGCCAGCTCGATAGCCGCCGTTCTGACCATGTGATCAATCGCTGCCTTCGCCATGTTGTATGCCATGGCGGTTGGGATCGGGATGACCGCGTGAGGTGAACTGACGACTGTGACTGCGCCGCCATTTCCCTGTTTGACCATTTGCTGAGCTGCCGCGCGAACTCCGTAGAACGCGCCCCACATACTGACGTCGATGGTTCGGCGAAAGCCTTCCATGTCGGCGTCGATCATTCGCTCGCGGTCGCTGTACGCCGCATTCGACACGTAAAGGTCAACGCTGCCGAATTCTTCGGCGGTTTGTGCGACCATCCCCTCAACGAATGACTGATCGGCAACGTCGCCCTGAAGCAGGATCGCCTTTTGTCCGGCCGCCTCGATTTCACTGACGACTTCCAGAGCCTCGTCCTTGTTCGACCTGAAATTCAGTCCGACATTGGCTCCCTGTTTTGCCAGTTCCAAGGCGCAGGCTCGGCCGATTCCGCGCGAGGCACCGGTGATAATCGCATTTCGTCCAGAAAACTTCATCGTCACGGTTCCCATGCCATCTGGAAAATCCAACAACCAGCAGAGTCAAGTTGCTCAGATTCTAAGTGTCCGCGCTGCGCGGGCGGTCAGGATTGTGACGCCCGAGTAGTGCCTCGGCAACTAACGATTCTCACGCAGATTTCCGCTGAAACTCAAACGAGATTCGAATGATAGCTGCTTCGCAGACTTCGTTTTCGTCGTTTTAACTCGCTCGCGGTGTGAGGCGTTTCGTCTGCCGATTAAGTACATTCTGAGTTAGATGGGTATGAGTCCGCCGTGAACAGTAGCTATCTGTATTGGCCGCGGCGTTGCGGTACTAAAAAATAATAATCGACGTTCCTCAGTCGCGAGCAGGATCAGATGACACAGTCAGAAAATTTAACCGTTGGCTTCATTGGCGCCGGGCGAATGGCCACAGCGCTGGCGCAAGGACTCATTACTGCCGGATTCGTATCTGCAGATCGAGTTATCGCGACAGATGTCGTGCCGGCCGCTCTCGATGCCTTCGCAGCGCAGACGTCAGCTCGGGTTGTCGAGAGTACGTCCGCGGTCGTTAGTGGCTGCGATGTTTTGTTTCTGGCGGTGAAGCCGCAACAGATGTCGCAGGTTCTGAATGGTCTGTCACCCATGCTGGAAGATCGGCATCTTATTATCTCAATTGCTGCCGGACTTTCGCTGTCAGTTTATGAGTCCGCACTTGGTACAAATCGGCGGATCGTTCGCGTCATGCCGAACACGCCGTGTCTGGTCAGCGAATGTGCCGCTGGTTTCGCCACTGGCGGATCAGCCACTGTCGAGGATTCAAAACTGGTCGAAGCGATGCTGGCTACGGTCGGTGTCGCGGTGCAGGTCGACGAAAAACTTCTGGACGCGGTCACTGGTTTGTCCGGAAGCGGACCAGCGTATGTCTATCAGATAATTGAAGCACTCAGCGATGGTGCTGTTCGTGTCGGACTGCCACGCGACATCGCGACCAGACTTGCTGCTCAGACTCTGTTGGGTGCCGCAAAGATGGTGCTTGAAACCGGCCAGCATCCGGGAGCGCTCAAGGACGCAGTCACAAGCCCAGGCGGAACAACGATCGCCGGACTTCACGCGTTGGAATCCGGTGGTCTGCGCGGCACGATGATGAACGCCGTGCAGGCCGCGACCGAACGTTCCAAAGAACTCGGCGCGACGTAGCGTTCAGCAAAGTTTGCGATGTTGACAACCGGAGAAAGCGAGAGGCGACTCAGAACGGATGGTCTGTCAATTTGAAGCAGTTGACGTCCGACGCTGAGTTGGTTTTTTCTTAAGCACTGACTGAGCTCGAGCAGTCCCGTGTGCCAGCGAGATGGCCGAACCGTTTTCAGCCTCGCTGTCGTTCGCGTCTGAACCGACAACCTGAACAATGGCGTCGGGTGACTCCGTAAGCTTCTCGCTTTGACGAGTCTTCTTCGCGGATGCGACCTGCCGTTTCCGGGCAGCTCGCCCTTCGGCCTGTTGCTGCAAATCGGCAATCTGAATCAGCGCGTTGGCGGCTGTTTCCAGGCGGTCGTCGATGCTCAACGCGGTCGCAAAGCACTCTGCGGCTTTCTCGCCTTCGCCCAGACTTACATGAACATACCCAAGGTTGACCCAGGCGGCCGCTTCGCCACTAACCTGTCGGAACAGAGCAAGACTCTCCTCAGACTTGCCTGCGTGTCCTAGCGTCAAGGCGAGATTATTTGTTGCACGCTTGTCGCCGGGAGCCTCTTTCAATGCCATCCGCAATGCCGTTTCTGCTTCGTTCAGTTTGCCTTGCAGAAACAGCGAGTAGCCCCAGTCCGTTAACACTTCTGCGTTGTGCGGCTCAAGCTCCAACGATCGACGAAAGTGTTGATTCGCAACGGCGTGGTTGCCGCCTTTGCTCTCGATGATTCCGAGGCGGTGTGGAATCGTCGCGTTCTTCGGATTCTTTTCGGCGAGCTGCTTGTACCTGTCAGTAGCTTCTCGAAGCTGTCCCTGATGCTCCTGAAGACGTGCAACGCTGAGTTGCGACTCAAGCTGATCGGTATTTCCGATCAATGCTGGGACATCTGGAGTTGCCAGCGCTGACTGATAGGCAGCCTTGTTGCACCCTGAAGTCGCGATCGCCGTCAGAACCGCGAGAGACAGACAGCCGACAAAGTTTTTCATCGTAGGTACCAATCCGTGGCTTCGTTAACACTTCTCTCCAGACCGTCCCTGGCAAAGAGAGATATGACTGTTTTCGTGTCCGTGGTGTAGAGGAATGCAGAAAAAAGGGAGCTTTGCGTCAGGAAAAAGCGTTCCGACGCAAAGCACCCTAATCTGTCTAGCTGTTTTTCGAAGAGCGACGTACTTTTGGATTAAGTGACTGCCTTTAGAATCTGCCACCACCACCGAATCCGCCACCGCCACCGCCACCGCCACCGCCACCGCCACGGCTACCGTTGCCATTCGCAATTCCACGGATACTTTGATAGTACGCAGCTTCTGCTTCGATCTGTTCGTAGCCGGGCGTCAGTGCCGGGCCTACGACAACCTTGTTCTCAACATCCTTCGCCCCCAACTCGATCAGCGTGTGAACAATGACTTCGCGGCGACGTTGATCGAGTGCCTGATCGTTGTGAACTGGAAATCCATGGACGTCGCTGTCGCGTTTGCTCATCGAGCTGGTTTCGATGATGACAGGAAAACCCGTTTCGCCCATTCGGGCGGCAACCTGTCGAACATGGGATTCCCCGAGACTGTTCAACTTGGAAGTGTTTCCTTGAAATTCATGTTCGTGAATCACGAAGTCGGATGCTTCCGCGTTGGCTTCCTGAAGCTTCCACGCCTGGTCGCTGCTGGCTCCCAGCGGCAGAGGGTCGGTAGGTTGCATGTAAGCACATCTGTCTTTGCAGCAGCCTACCGTCAGAAGGGCCAGTGCCCCACAAGTTGCCGCTGACATCAGACGAGCCCGGTTCAGAAGTGGCATTGTCTGTTTCCTTATTTCATGGTGCCGGTGCGAAAGCACTTCGGTCGGCACACAACTGTGAGAATGATCTGTTCGTTGACCCGCTTGTTTTCCAATTAACATCGCCGCGGACATCTACGAGTCGTTGCGGCTCATTCTGCTCTATTTGGAAAAACCGTTGTCGCCATGAACGTAGTACTGTTGCGATTGATTGATTGCTTCGAACTCGTCTTTGCAGCGACAGTTTCGGTTCTTGAACAGCGGCCAGACTGTGCTGCGATGATGAAAGCCTGGTCGACCTTCAAGGTCTCCGTAGATAAAGAAGTCAACATCGTCGGGATCGGTTACTTCCATACCTGGCAGGATCGTCGGAGCTTCATGTGCTTCCATTGGGTGTACCAGTTCCGGACTGACGAGAATCAGCAACTCTGTTTCGTCCCGTGAAACCGTCTTGGTCTCGAAGAGCGGCCGTAGCAGCTTGGTTTCTCCGAGAAGTGGCACTCGTGATGACTCTGCTGCCTGTTGTTCCTGGAGCAGGCCGGCGATCGCCAGAACCTGACCTTCGCGCAGTTCCACGGTTGTGTTTACTGATCGAGTATCGACTCCAAAGATTCCGCCCACAGAGTTCGCAGAATTCAGCGTGCTGAAGCTCGGTGAGACGTTCAGGCGAATTCGATCGTGATCGAGGACTGTCGGGCTGAAGCTCAACTGAGTGCCGAAGCCTTTGAACGTTGTTGTTGATGCCTGAGCACCGCCGACTCCGACAACGGTTGGCACAGCGAACTGACCACCCGAGATGAAGTCAGCCGTCTGACCGCTGAGGACAACCAGATTTGGTTCAGCGAGAATTTTTGCATTGCCGTTTCCAGTCAGAGCCTTCAAAGCAAGTGAGAAGGAGTCGTCATTGAACGTTCCGGTCGCCATGATGTTGCCACTGCCGGCGAGGGCTGAACCCAACATCAGGTCGCCGACGTCGAAGTTGAAGTCCGCTCCGAGCTGTCGAATTGCTGACCGCTTCAGTTCCGCAATGCGAACTTTCAGCATGACCTGCTTTTCGCCGGGAATCTTCAACAGGCTAATGACCTGAGCTTTCGGCAAGTCGCTGGCATCAGGGAATGGCTCGGCTGCTGTAGCTCCGCCACTTCCGCCAAAGCTGCCAAGGCCGCTTTGTACGGGAGCAGCGTTTTCCCGAAGCAACGACATGACTTTTGCTGCTTCCTGCTCGTCGCGAACCTGGCCTCGAACGATCAGTTTGTCGGCGATCGGAATCAGTTGAATCCGGCTGTTCGGAAACATCTCATTGATCATCTCCTGAAGTTCGCCGTACTCCAGTCGTCGCCGATCTTCGATGCTGTCGTCTTTTTCGACATTGATGACCAGGCTTAAGTGATGAGGGTTGTCTTCGTCACCCAGCCAGAACGTGACAGTTGTGCTGCCCGATTCCTTACCAATGAGTTCAACTTCCCGCGTCCCGAAGGCGACGATTTCGATGATCGATGGGTCGGCGATGGCTGCTCGGAAGATTGGCTGCTTCATTCGCAGAATCTTTGAGCGACGCAGTGGAACGTCCAGTTCGGCTTCCTGTTGAACGATCTCGTCGACCAGGCTTCCGACCTTCTCGGCAAGCTCTGATGAGGCAACAGGCCGTACCGGCGGAAGGTTTGCAACTGACTTAGTCTGGGCGGACGCGAGTTGTCCTCCCGCGCCAAGCAGGCCGGTTGCGAGGATGCCCGGCATGAGAAGCCGGCCAACAGTTTTACGCTTGAAAAGGCACGAAAGCATCTTGGTTCTCCGTCCGTGGATTCAGCTCAAACCCGGTTGAGCCTTCCGTGGGGCCATTTTGAGTGTCTAAACGAACGTCCTTGCCCGCTGACGCCGACATAGCCTCCAATTTGGCCACGTCCCTGGCTGAAAACACCTGCAAATCGACATGTCGCCGATGTCGCAGTCAGTCTTCACTCCTTCAACTTGTCGGTGGATCGGAGTATGGAAGAGCCAAGTCTTCCGAGACTTCAAACAACTCGTCTGAGTCTTCTCGCGCCGATCCTTCATTGATTATCGGATGGACCGATTGTGAGGACTCAACGGAATGGTGCGCATTCTCCACTCGCGGCTGCTGTGAGGACGCTCGCCCAGAGTAGGCAAGGTGGGCAGGTATCGGCGAGTTTGTCGACTGTCAGTACTTCGACGGAACGATGCAGAGCGCCGCCGCCGCGTATTCGGAAAGCTTTAACCGATGCGACTGGTCACTGAATTCCGCAGTCTTCCCGTGCTCCCGTTTGTTGACGCGGACAGACTTCAGATTTCCGCATCATGCGATTGAGCTTTGAAAATCCGACTTCCGCCAGGTCATCAATGCCATACTCTTCTGAAGGGTGGCTGGTCTGTGTTTGCTGTCCCAAACCTTGGATGTTTTTCTAACGAGCACGCAACTCTTTCCCATGCTGTGCCCTTAGTACAACTTCGCGTTTCAACTTGTCTACTGGATTTACCAATGCGACAGTCGTCTCTAACAAACTCAGGGAGCCTCCCGTCGCGGCTCTTCTCAGGCGACCATCCTTGTTGCCGTTGCTGGAATGATGCTTGCATGCGGAAGCGACGTTTGCCTTGCTGAAAATCCTGACGCTTCGCAGGTTGAATTCGATCCTTCGGCTGAAATACCGATGGAAATCATTAAGGGAGGCACACCCGCTACGATGGAAGATGCTCAGTTTGCGAGAGCTGAGAAGGAAACATTCGTCGTCATTTCCGCGGAATCGAATGGCCGAGCAGTTTCGGAAGTTGATGAGCCGATCGCCGTTACTAACGAAATTGTCGATGAAGTTGTGCCGCTGCCTGCCCGGACGGTTTCCCAATTGGATCGACCAGGCGGCCAGACTGGTAAGCCAGAGCCGTGACGCATGGCTTCGCGGTTTGATGGATCAAGCGTCGTACGCGGCGTGGTTGGATATCGCGGTGACAACTCAGCTAAGAGTTGCAAATCATCAAGGTGACGATAGCCGTGTTTTGAACATTCTGAGAGGTCAGGTCGCACTTTGGACCGAAGCCGCAGACCAGCTTGAGGCATTTGATCAGCCGGCAGCGAGAGGCTGGCAAGCCGATCTTGCTCACTCTCGCGTTATGGCTCTCAGAGCGAAACTACAATACAGCGTCGCAGCCGGACGCCCTTTGACAAGCTACGATCGACAGGTTTATCAGCAAGCTGCCGCACAGCACCTGGACACGCGGCTTCAGGACTTTCAAACGGGCACTGGAACTGCCGTGTCCGTGCTTGCCGCCGCTCGGATGGTCGACGAGCAGCTCGTTTCGCCGGCGCAGGCTTCCGGAAGTGCAGGCGGCGCCCAGGACGTCTCGGTGGCGACATTTCAGGTCGACAGGCCGGTCGCGATTCGTGCCGCATTAGCCGAAATTCGTCGCGCCCGTTCATCTTTCAACGTACCCTCAAGCTATTGCCATTCGCGATCTCGCGGAAGATCGCGCCGCTGTTCGGCTGGCTTCAAGCTTCGCAGCGTATGTCGATACGCCGTCGGACGATCGGAACCCGGAACGTTTTCTGACGCAGCTTGATCAGCAGGCCGCAGCGACAACCGCTCGTCAGTTTGCTCGATACGAAACGGGCACGGCGACACCCGGCGGGATGCTTCGCGAATGGTGGCTGCAGGAATCAATCGGAAGCCCACTCGCCGAAACCGTGCCGGATTCGGCGTTTGCGTCGGCACAATCGCAGAGGCTGCAAGGGATTTATCAGGTCGCGACGTCGCTTCAGGATCTTCGCGGACGCAACGCAGCCGACGTCTCTGCTGCCGAAATGTTGCTCGCTGTCCGGCAGCTTGATCTGGCCCCACTGTCCGGTCGTCGTAGGGCGGCCAATGCTCCTTACGAAGATGTCTCGGCCACTTCGGCAGCTAAGGTCATTGAGTACGGTGACAACGCTGAAATTTCAAACTCACAACTGCCAGTACCATCGACTGCGAAGGTGATTGAATACGGCAAGAACGCTGAGACGTCAGAACCAATTGAGCGATAGCGTTCGATGCCTGCCAGAAGGCTTCGTACAAAAGAACAACGAGCACGGTCGAATGAACGACTTCGTGCTCGTTGTTTGAAAATCCGTTTAGAGCGTGCCGCGTGGCATTGCGGATCGACTCTGTCGTGTTGCTCAGGCTGCGTCAGCCAGTTCGGTAGACTGAGATTCGCTCTGCAATCGGAACTGATCCCACTGATCGGCTGGCATGCTCATGGCAAGTTTCAATGCTCCGGCCGCTCCGGCGAAGACTGAGTCACCGACCTTGCGAACTTTTCCGCCGCCGTAAGCTTCAAGTGACTGCTCGATCAAACGATCCAATCCGTTCAACTGGCTGCCGCCGCCAGCGAGGATGATGTTCGAAAGCATGGCTCGACGGAATTCCGGATCGAAGCGGCTGATGACTTCTCGCAAACCTTCAATGATTGGCTCGACGAGTGTCAGGCAGGCTTCTTTCAGCGGACCCGAAACATCAAAATCAGTCGGTCGAGCTTTAACGTCAAGCTTCGCGACGGCCTTTTCGTCGATATCGTGTACGAAGCCGTACTTCTCTTTGATTTCGCGAGCGATGTTTGGAGACAGTTCTGCTTCCGGAAACTGCTCGCCCATCAGACGCATGAACGCTTCGTCGACAAAGTCCCCGCCAAGAGGCACGGTGACCTGGTCTTCGTCGGTCGGGTAGGTCGAGTACAACGGGCAGATGTCGATCGTGCCTGCTCCGATGTCGATGACCAGTGCGTCAGTGAGAGCGTTCATTCCGTACGCGACGGTGAACGGCTCAGGCGCGATAACGACGGCGTCAAAGGCGTCGCTGGCGACGTCCATGATGAACTTTTTGTTGATGATGCTCGCTCGCGACGGAGCACCGATCACGCCAAAGACTGGTGCTCCTGACTTGGGACGAGTCAGCTCCACGGCGTGTTTGATCAACAGCCGGGCGGCCTCGGTGTGCTCGGCGACTTTTTCCTCGGCGACACCTGACTCTGAAGAGTCGAGGTATTTCAGTGCTCCGCGTTCGAATGGCCGGCAGACTTTCAGAGCCAGTCGTTTTTCAACGACGTCACTACCGAAGACAACATCGCGGCCGAGGATGGCTCTCGCGACATGATCCTTTGGCCAACCGACGGCACTGAATAGTGAATCTCGAGTTCCGTTTGAACTGACGACGGACGTCTTAAAAGTACCAAGGTCCATTCCGATGAATACGGGCTGACTATCCATTTCAGTGTGTGCTCCAGGTCGAGAAACAGAGACTCCGGTCTCTTAGAAAAGTCAGGCCCATGATTTTCGAACATCATGTGGCACTGTGCGGTTTGTGAATGACTGTTCGTCTTGAAATCAGGCAGCAGCTCGGCCCGCACCGATTTCGTTGTGCAGCGAAACATTGTTTTCGATGAACTGCTGCAGGATCGCTGACTCTCGCTGTCGAGCACGTTGCTCACTCAGCGAAAGGATCCCTTCGAAGTCAGGATCAATTTTCAATTCATCGGTTGCTGGTGCCGTTGCCGCAGCCGGTGCTGCTGCAGGAGCCGCAGCTCCCGTCTGAATGGTGAGGGGGCTGTTGTTGACCAGTTCGATTCGGAAGCCGAGCCCCTTTTCGCCGATCAGCTTCTTGCCCACAGCGAGAATCGCCAGAAGCAGGAACAGCGACCCGAAGAACAGGACGGCGAAGATCGTTGTTAAGGTTGCCAGTACATCGAAGGTGAGAGTGCCAATTGGCGACGCTGCCGGAGCTGCTGCTCGTTGGTCAGTGATGATAAGCGGTCGCGGCTCGACCTGATTGATTGGTGCGACTTGTCCGGATGTTGCGAACTCAGCCGTCGACTCCGACGCCTGTCGGTGAGTGTCGACAATCAGTCGGCGAGGTTCTGCGTCCGTCGTAGTGTCTATGGTCGGCTGTGACTGGTACGGCTGCAGAGCTGGGAAAGCTGTGGAGTCATGCTCCGCGATTTCAGACGCTGCCACCATTTCGATGGTGCCGGATTCTGAGCCATCTTCTTCAAAATTGCCGGCTGTCTGGTTTTCGAATGACGCGGCGGAGATGGCATCGCCTTCGGCTGTCGGAGCGGGATTCCAGACGCCAATGTCTGTTTGCCGATTGGGGAGCGAGTCAACGCCGCTGCCCTGACGGATCGAGTTGGCTGCCAATCGAACATCGCCGGCATTTGGAGATGTTTGATTCGTGTTGTTTGCCGAGTTGATTCTGGCGATGGCTTCACGACGTGCGGAAGCAACAAACGTCGGGTCGGCGGCCAAGGCTTCAAGCTTTGCAAGCAGCTCTTCGGGAGACTGTTCGTCAGCTTCCCATTTCACAGGGTAGGAATACGCCAGGCGAGCTGAAGTCAACGCTCGGCGCAGATCACCGACGAGAAGGTAGTCCTGAGCTTCCTCGAGTATTTGCTTTGCTTGTGTTTTAGCGTCAGAAGACTCGTCGTTGGTTGCTGATTTCTGCTGTGGCCACTCCAGAACGAGACCGCCGTTGCTTCGTTCAGTTCGAAGGGGCTCTCCAGATCGGCGGGACGGGCCGGCGTCGTCAGTGGTTGTTTCGACTGAATCAGTCTGCTCCTGCGATGCGGCGCTTTCAGTTGCAGGTATCAGGTCGTTCGACGACTGAACTTTGGAGCGACCAAACTCCATGATTAACGGCTTGACGTCAGCGACGATGTTCCGCGGGGACTGCCAGATGATCAGCGTCGACGTTCCGGCAACCAGAGCAGCTAACACTGCTACTGGCCACGGCGCGGCGCCGAGCTTTCGTCTGAACAGGCTGGTCTTTTGGCCGGGCATGTGATGACTCGACTGCTAAAGGTCGTAAGTGAAAAAACGGCCCCGAATGACAGGATGGACGGCACGGGAGGTGCGCCACGCATCAAGTATCGACTTTTCCGATTAGGCCAGTTGAATCAGATATTCGAGTTTTAGTGAAAATGCCAGGTGTGCCTGTGGAATCGGTTGTGAGGTGTTAGTTGTGGTTGTTGTGCTCGAATTAGTTCGGATGTGTTTTAGAGAGTGGCTGGTTTTGAAGCGAAGCGTTGGATGCTTCCCCGTCGAACGGCCTGAAAACAACGGGTGGAGATGTACAGACGAGCAAATGGGGTGGGCGTCTGATCCGGAAGTGACGGATTTTCCAATCATTCACGCTTTGCAACTCGCACCGCCCGCACGGGTTGTTTCGTAACGATCATCTGAAACAGTGACGCACGTCGAGCCAGTCCTCACGCATGCCGGGGCTGATGACGATTTACCCACAAGCGTGGTCGATGCCAGGGCAGCATCAGTTTCCGACGCTTGAATATCGTCCTGAAACCGGGACCTGGCAGCCCCAGGAGAAACCAAATCATGATCAGATCAATCGCCTGTTGCATCGCGGCCTTATCACTAACGGCCGGCACCCTGTCCGCAGAACTCTATAATCCTCCTGCGCCCGGCGCCAGCTCGTGCGGCTGCAACGCCGGTGGGCCGCGGACATCTCACGGTACGTGTCAGACCTGCCCGACAGGCTCGTGTCCATCGAGTTTCTGTCAGAGCGGTCCGATCCCTGGTGGGATTTCGTTTGGGGGTACGTGCCCCACGTGCCCGTCGTCATATTCTCACATGGGGAACTGCCCACACTCCGGAAATTGTCCGCAGTCTGGTTCGTGTCCATCTTGTCAGTCGTCGTGCTCATTGGGGTGGTGCATGAAAACAGGGTTCTGCTGCCTGGACAACCCCTGCCAGATGCCACCGCACTATGCTTACGCACCAGTCAATCACGGGAACTACTACTTCGCCCCGTACAATTACACGACTCTGCTGAAGCAGAAAGCGTACGCTCAGATGCAGAATCTGGACCCACGATATCCCTACGTCGCCAATACCTTTGCTGCATCGTACGCAGCAGTGGTCGGGGATCAGGAGAAAGACAACTTCGAAGAAGACGTCGTTCGTCCGACCAAAGGTCTGCCTGACCTCGAAGCGATCCTCGGCAACAAGTAGTCCTCGCCGGGAACTCGCCCAGGCCGGCTGAGAAATTCAGCGCCGGTTGACTGTCAGAGTGTTCCAAAAAACAAACAGCCCGCAGACGTCACTTGGACACCTGCGGGCTGTTTTCGTTTGCGAAGTCGATGACAGACTTCGAGCATCGAACAAACCATTTTGGGGTATCGCCGGGAATTTTCGCACAAGCAGCAAGCTTTGATTCACAATGCCGCCGCCGCGAGTCTGAGACTCGAAATTGCACAACAGATGGGAAAGATCGAAATCGCTTGCAGTTGGCTGCTCGCTGCTTGGGAATGGCATCGGCGATCGATGAGATCTGTTCGTTTTGGCAGCAGTTTCAGGAACATCATCCGCCGGCTCAGAACTCGGACTCGCCGCGCCAACCGGTTGGAGTGATCGTCGAACTGGTGACTGCTTCAGGCAGCCAGACTAAGCAACTGATCGGCGGTGGCAGCTATGCTTCGACGTCGCTGTCTGAAATCCACTTTGGAATTTCCAAAGACGCAACGCCGATCGAGCTGCGTATCACGTGGCCACGAGGTGGCGAACAATCGATGCCGATCAAGCCAGACGACGACCAGATGATCGTGATTGAGCAACAACTTTCACGATGACGACCGCTGTATAAACAGGGGTGAATTGGCGGCCGTTTTTCAATCTCGTAGTCTTGGCGGCCGCGACCAGCTACCTTGACGGTGAATCGCGAAACGCGATCTGTAGAATTCCGCGATTGACTGTAAGATTTCCCGGAGCGTTACCGTCATTTCTGAGCCCGTTAAGTATTTTGAACTTCGAATTTTCACGAAAGTCGCTGATGCAACCGCCTGCAAAAACATCCACACCGACAATTCCGATGATCGACCAGTCTGTGCCCGAGAATCTTCAGTCTGCGACATTTGCGTTCGGCTGATTCTGGGGACCAGACGCCCAGTTTGGGGTCATCGATGGCGTGTATCGAACTCGCGTGGGATACACCGGCGGCGAAAAGAAATTTCCGACCTACCACAGCCTCGGAAATCATACCGAAGCTCTACAGATCGACTTTGATCCGGACGTGATCGGCTTCGAGGATGTTGTCGAATTCTTCTGGAACAATCACAACCCGCTGCGGAACGGAATCAGCCGACAGTACATGTCGGCAGTCTGGTATCACGACGAATCTCAGCGAGAGATTATCGAGAAAGCTAAGGAAACCGTTGCCAGAAAGTTGAGCGGGAAGGTTCAGACGCCAGTGTTGCCGCTCGAAGTGTTTTACCCAGCAGAGGGTTACCATCAGAAGTATCGATTGCAGCAGCAGCCGTCTTTAATGATGCACTTTGCCGGGATGTATTCTGATGCCTCGAGATTCGTTGACTCGACAGCCGCAGCACGGCTCAACGGTTTTCTTTATGGATACGGCAGCCGAGAACTGTTCGATCGCGAAAGCAGCAACTACGGAATTTCGAAAGAAGAGCTTCTGCAGGCGATCAGTTTTCGAGAAAGTTCGGCCACGTCAGAGGACTGCAGCAACGGGCAATGTTCAATCTGAAAAGCAGCCTCGATAGTCTGCCAAGGACAACTCTTGAAGCGGCTTCGCCAACGCAAAAGACATGGATCAAATTATGACAGAGCAATACAACGAGCTGACACCAGACGAAGAACGGATCATCTTACGAAAAGGAACCGAGCGGGCAGGCACTGGCGAACTCCTCAACAATGAGGACGAAGGCCTTTACATCTGCCGTCGCTGTAACGCTCCCTTGTACCGGTCTGCTGACAAGTTTCACTCAGGATGCGGGTGGCCAAGCTTTGACGATGAACTGCCGGGAGCCGTTCGGCACGAGCGTGACGCTGACGGATTTCGAGTCGAAATTCTCTGTGAAAACTGTGACGGCCATCTCGGGCATGTCTTCGAAGGCGAACGCCTGACCGATAAGAACGTCCGGCATTGCGTTAACTCTGTATCGATGTCGTTCGTACCGGCCGGCAGCGATTCACCGGCAACAATTAAGCCCAGTCTTGGCTGAGTTCGTAGTGGCTGTGTTGCTAAATGAGCGAGTGAAGAAGATTCCTTGGCCGAGGAAGGCGGTAGCTTCTGCCCGTCAGTTGAACTTCAGCGAGTAGATATCAGCGTCGGACATTTCGAATCGAATATTCACAACTTGGCCGGCCAATTTTGCGAGGTCGGGGTTGCCTTTCCAGTGGACCGTTCTCGCGATGTGATCGCCGTAGATCGGCTCACATTCTTCGAGTGAGAATCCGGGTATCGGTTTGCCGTTCGCATCCTGAATCTCGACGCGCACCTGGCCAGCGGCACTTGTTGAGTAGTTGATCTCAAGTTTCGAGCCGGCGAACTTGAGCGGCCGCGTGATGAATTCGCTCGTTTCGAGTGGCGCGTTTACGGACACAAAACCGTCAATGCGCATCGAGTATCGTCGGCCGCCGGTCAGAAAGAGCGACATTTCAGTTGGGCTCGTCTGGTGAATGCCGATGGCGGCGTAGTTCGCTCGGTTGGCCCAGCCTTGGGCTCCGATGCCGGGGCGGATGAATGACTGAGTGAATTCGCGATCAAACCGGTCGCCGCCGCGAGTGCTCATCATCAGGATGTCCGTCGCCGAGCCGCGTTTCGCCATGAACCGAGTCGGTAACGCGATGTAAATATGCGGAGCGCGGTAGTAAGGCTGCGTGCACGGCGTGTAGAGATGCTCGTTCGGAAGATTGGCCTGCATCTCGACGAACGGCGTCCAGTTGATGAAGTCTTTGGAAGTTGTACGTGCGATTCCTCGATATCCCTTGATGAAGCGACGAAAGTAGCAGACGTAAGCCTGCTCCGAGTTCGACCAGAACGCGTAGTTCTGCGAGTCAAAATACTTGCCCCACTCTTCCGGAACCACCGGTTCGTCTTTCAGTTTTTTCCAGTGGATGCCGTCTGGCGATGTGTACGCTTTCAAACCGCCAGGGCCGCGACGACTGCGGACTTCGAGGTGCTCTTTGTGTGGCTGGTAAGCCAGGCCGCCGAGTGCCTTGTACCGCTCTGCATCCGGGACACCGGGTTTTGTGTCGATGAACGGTGTGAAGTTGTGAGTGACCAGAAATTCGTTCATCAGTACGACGTTGCCAGCCGGAAACGTTGCATGGTCGTCGTAGATTCCGAGTTTCGGCAGAGTCCAGTTGATACCGTTCTTGCTTTCCGCGTAGAGCGTGACCTCGCCTTCGTGGTACTGCTCCCAACCCTTCTTCCAGTGGTTGCCCGGTGTCGTGTCGCCTCGATAGTAGAACTGAAATTTGTCATCAGCTCGCAGCACTGTCGCATAGTGACCATGAGGTCGCGGCGGCGAAATCGGCGGCATGAGCTGCGGCGAGTGAAGCTTCAGCGACGTGCCTATCAAGTCGCCAACGATGTGCCGATCGACAAACAATTCTCGTCGTGACCCGACGTCCACAACGTTTGGATCGTCGTCACTGAATACTGCTTGCTCTGTTACGAACGCGTTTGCGATCGCCGCAAAGAACGTGCACAGAACCAGAGTTTTGTGTGACAAGCTGTCCGTTTTGTTTGAGGTGTGCATGTTGCCTTGCCGGTTTATTGATCGTCAATTTCAAAAAATCACGAAGCGTTTCTTCGCGAACCCGTAATTATTTGTCGTCCGCCGAATTCTCCGCGGTCCACTTGCGTAGCATGTCTCGCAGCTTGGCGAACCCGGACAGAAGTGCCTTTGTGTCTGGGTTGGAATGTTCGAGTGCCCACGGCCCGCGAAAACCGCTGGCCCAGGCGATGTCGAAGCAGCGACGCAGGTCGTACTCGTTGTGTTCACCATTCGGTCCAAAACGACGAGCTTTGAAGTCGCACGTGACGGCGAGCGGAAACGACTTTTCCAGACCTGGATACCGAACCTCGTTGCCGTTCCAGTTTCCGGTGTCGATTCCGGCCGCGACGTTTCCGCCGATCGCCTTCACGAGTTTTGCTACCGAATCCGCATCAGATTGCATCCATCCGAAATTCTCGACCAGCAATGTCACGTTCCGCTCCGCACCGTAGTCGCAAAGTTCGCGATAGCTTTCGATGTGAATTTGCATGTTCGGCTTCGGTTTCGCGGGCAGTGGCCGAGCCCAACGGCAACCGAGCTGCGATGCAATATCGATCGACCGTTTGTACTCGGTCAGCGCCTTGTCTCGAATTTGTTTGTCCGGACTGTTCATGTCGATGCCGCGCTGATTCATCTTCAGATTGGTCATGACACAGCCAGCGTCGTCGACAGCCTTTCGCAGCTTGTCAAGGTAGGTTTGGTCGACCTTGGAGAAGTCGGGAAATGACGAAGTGTTGAGATCGACGACCCGCAGGTCGAGTTCGTTTCTGAGGATGCCGGGAATATCGAGCAGAGAAAATGTTCGCCCTTGCGCACGCCCGGTCAGTTGAGCATGTGCCGACGCCGAGACGATCCCAATCGCGTTGGCGAGTTCCGGAATCTGTTGCGCGGAAGGCTTCGCCCTGGCAATACGCGATTGCCCGCTTGCTAGTGTCGCAGTGGTCAGCGCCGTCGTTTGAAGGAATCGCCGCCGGTCAATTGGTCTTCGATCAGCCATCGTTGTGATTCCTTCGGTTGTTGAGTCGGGACGAGCGAGCACAGCTAACGATAGTAAATTTTGACGTAGTCCGAAGCTTCGAGTGGCAATGTGAAATGAATCTGATGGTCGGAAGCCTCTTGAAAGTCTAAGCGACCTTGATGAACGGATTCGATTCGATCGACGGCTCGATCAACTTTCAACGAGAATTCTACGTTCGCCAGCACCTCCAGTGTGTAGTTTGAAAGTGGGATCACGATGCCCTGTTCGGAATGCAATGGCACGACGTCGACCAGAGGAACGCTACACGTCAAAACCGGGCGGATATCAGCAGACCGGACAGGTGTCAGCAACACATTCCGCACCGCCGCCGAAAATTCCCACGGGTTACGAGAGCGTTCCAGTCGATTCTTCGGTTCCAACGCGACGATGTCATCGGGCGTGCGAATTACGGGAGGAGCCGGGTGTGCTGATTGTGGCTCGGATGCTTCTTTCACTTCTTCTTTTGCCACGCGAGCAAGTTCGGCTTTCCGAATGTAGTCGAGAGCTGGCAGGAATCCGGCACAGTAAATCGTCCCCTTGCCGACATCGCCGCGGACCATCGCGGGTGTCCCGTCCTGAAATTGTCCAATGACGGTTGCTCCAGCCCGCACGGTCAACTGTTGCTTTAAAGACAGGACATCCATCTCGACGTCGTTGACTGTCGCATGGTCCTGGGCAGTCAGTCTGTGCAGATAGCTGCCGGAAGCGAGGAATGGTTGCAGTGTTTTTACTGCTTCGCGTTGGGCGGGAAGGATTGAAGTTAATGTGTCGAGCGGCTTGTTGTACTCGTCGCGCGTCGCCGCTCCGGCAGACAGAAACAACGTGCCACCATTCTCGACCCACTTGCGAAGCTTGCTGGCGGATGCTCGCGTCAGATTCGGACCGGAGAGATAGCACACTCGGTATCCGTCCAGACCGTCTCGCTCGACCTGTCTTTCTCCGACAAAATCGACAGGTACCTGGGCATGAGCCAACGCCATCCAGGTGTGCATTCGGTTGAAGCCGGTGGCGTTGTTCTTCTTCAGGGTCCACACGTCAGACGATGACGAGTACAGAATCGCGACTTCCGCCTGTCGAGCGGAAGCGTCTACCAGCAGATCTTCCGCTCCGCCGATTTCGCGAACGACTTCCGCGTTTGCTCGCCAGGTTTCAGGCCGGCTGTACCAGGCGTGGCTTCGCCACGGTGGGCCGCCCTCGTGACCGCCCCACGGAACTCCGTACGAAAAGTTCTTCCAGATGCGCACACCGCGAGCGGTCTCGGATGCGGCTTTCGTCTTGATGTCCCACGGTTTGCGATTGGCGTAAGCGATCAGGTAGTGCCCGATGGTCTGACCTCGGTCGCGGGCTGCTGCTCGCATCAGGTCGACGTTGTAGGCTCCACACTGATAGCTTGATGCTCCGTTTGCCCAGTCTTCGCTCCAGATTGCATTTTGACTATCAGCGTCGAGCAGCTCGAAATAGTCAACACCCTGACTGTAGAAGTTTGCCTGGTAGGTCGCTCCATCGCTGAAGTTGACGAGCGTCGGCAACGACCGGCCGTATGCTTTCTCCAGAATCTCGCGTTGCGTGGCCATGAAATCGCCGAGTGCTCGCGTACGAAATCTCTGCGTCCAGTAATGAAGCTGCGGAAATTCGTCTCGCAATGTTTCCGGGACGGGCTTGATGCCGTCCCAGTCTGGTGCACCAAGTTCAGCGGGCATCTTTCCGAGCTTCTTCAGCCATGCTCGAAAAGCAAGGTGGTATGATTCATCTTTGGCCATGAAAGCAGAGGGCTGACCGGTGGGCTCGTCAGTCAGCATGCAGTAGACAATGTCTTTGGCGTGATGCCCTTCTTTTAGAAACTCTTTGGCATGGATCGCGGCGTTTTTCTGCATGACGTCGAGATCGGGGGAGCAGAATGAGTTGTTCTTCATCCGCCAGATGCCGCCGTGGATAAACGGTTTGTCTCGGTTGGAGAATCCGAAGTAGTCGAGGGTCTTCCATTCTCGATCCTGAATGCTCTGGTCGACGTCGGTGCCGTAGCCGCCGACTCTCGCGCTCACATAGAACGGAATCTGCTGCGGTTTCTTCCCGATCGTCGGCCAGTCGAAACTGTCAGCAAGTCGGCCAGTGGCTTCAGCAAATTCCTGATCACGCTTGAAGCGTTTTCGGTTTTCTTCGGTCATCAGATTCGGAGGCATGACGACGACGAGTCCGTTCGGCGTGCTGTCGACATCCATCGTTCGAACGATGACGCCTTCGTTGGGAGCTGTCGCAAATTCGAAACGTGCCTTCAGCCGATCGGCCCATTCGTGGTACGTGTGTCGCGCCGAGATATTCAGGATCGCTCCGGTATCCTGATAAAGCATCGGAGTGATGTTGCACCACGGAGTCTGCTCGCCACTGGTCAGTAATTGACTACTGTCAGGCCGCAGGCCAGGACCAGTCCCCGCTTTGGAAAGATGCCAGTGGCCGTACCACGGTGCTCGATGGTGGTCGGCGAAAATGTGAACCTGCAGCGGCTTTTCATAAATGTCGGCCAGGGTGACTCGCACCCATGTTTGAGGTCCGTAGTGCAGGTGATCGGGGACCAGGTTCTTGTCCGTCGTCAGCAAAACACAATCGACATTGCGAACGTAGCCTGAGCAGTTTTGATTTTTGTGCTTACTTAGGACGAGCTGGCATTCACCAGCCGACAATGTGACATCAAACGAGTCCCACACGTAGTGCCAGTCTTTGACCTTTGGCCGCACATCCAGATCAAACACTTTCTTGCCAACTGGCTTTCCATGCTGCGAAACCGCCAATCGAAACGGTCCACGTCGAGTGCGGTTGTAATTATGCCGAACCCAGACTCGATACTCGCCGTCCGCCGGGACCGCGACCTTTGCCCGAGCCGTCGCATCCTTGCCACCCGTCGCCCCGTTGAGAGCCGTCAGCGCCGATGCGCCCCTGGCCTGAGCGTTCGTGTTAATTCTCCAGCCAACCGACGAAGTGGTAAACGACTCCGCTTCAACGAACACTGTTTCCGCGACGGCTTCGGTAGCAAGTACCATCAAACATAGAGCGACGACGAGATATTTCACGTTCGGTGATCCTCTTCAAATGATGCAACCAGGAGCGGTGTTGGCACTATGGCTCTGCGAATTCTTCAGCATGGAACTGGTGTCACGTTGTCTCGCGAAGCATTACCAATACAAACACGACGAACCAGAGTGCCGAAAGTACCAGTCCTTTTCATGGCAAGTTTCTTCCAGCGACGCGATTTCCGTCTGACTGAAACGAAACCGTAAATTGCCATCGGCAACGTGACCATCGCAGCAAAGCAGAGAACGATCGAGATGATAATGCAGAACTTCGTGACGAACTCAATCTTCGGCTGAATGTGATTCCCAATCTGATCAGTGGGGATCGCTACTAATTCCGCAGGGGGTAATGTCGCGCGGGATTCGAGGCCGCATTCTTCGCACAGTACAACGTTTTCCGTTGTGACCATCACAGTGATGAGGCCGTAAGCCTTACCGATATGCTTGAGCTGTTTCGCCACCGCATCACTCGCTCCACAACGCGGGCACTCAAACTCGATCAACTCTTCGGAAATGACTTCAGCTTCTGATGTTGCGTGCATAGTCGTCTCACGGGGCGGTGGCGATCAGGTCGAACGTTGGAATCGCGGTCGGAGCAGGCAAGGATAAGTCGAGACTGGTAAACGCTGCGAGCATTGACGCTGTTGTGACTTTCTGACTCGTGCCTTCACAAAGACGAATTGACTGGTCTGTCATCGTGTGGCATCCTGATTGCCAGTGCCTGAAGGAAGGTTGGGGCGGGCGTCGTCGTTGCGACGATGGAGTATCTGCCGGCCCCCGAACTTGGTCAGCCGATGGAGATTCGAGTCATGCTGAAACGACAAGAGCCGATGAGTGCCGAGAAACTGGAAACGAACATGTCGGCGATGATCGACATCGTTTTTCTGCTGCTGATCTTCTTCATGCTGACTCTGAGAGTTGCTGAGCCGGAAGGTGAATTCAACGTCAACATGCCGTCAAATTCGATATCCTGCTTCGGTGAAGATAAAGGATTGCCGGACATTAGTGTGCAGTTGAGAGCGAACCCCGACGGTACGCTTTCGGGAGTGTTCTTCGGTCAGCGGAATCTGGGGACTGGTCCAGCGGCTTTCGAGCAGCTCAATATCGAAATATTGAAGGTCATCGGCCGGCCTGGTGACCCAATCACGAAGGACCTGGCTGTCGAGATTGACGCCGACTACGAGCTGCACTTCAGCAATGTCATCAACACCGTTGGTGCCTGTACGGGCCGAATTGATAAACGCAGTGGCAAAGTTGTGAAGTACATTGAGAAGATCAAGTTCAAGCCACATACGACCTGACAAGCGGGTGTATGAAATCAGAGCCCTGAAGTCACATTCGTGATTCGTACGGTACAGCGATGGCAATGACAAAATGCAAAGAGTGTGGCCACAAAATCTCCACGACAGCAAGAACGTGCCCGGGGTGTGGCCACGAATCAAAATCGATCCGTCGTTCTCTGTCGTCCTTCGCCAAAGAACTGATTTCGTTAGCGGTCGTGCTGCTGCTGGTTTGGTACGTGAAACCGTACTGGCCAGAGCGTCTGAGTACCTTGTTTGATTCGGTGATTAATCAGTAGGGCAGTCGGCGGTGATCCTTGATCGGGTCGTCGGGAAGCGGTCTACTGACTCTCTCACAGCTATTTCGGAGCTCCGAAGCAGATCAGCTCCTTGAGCGTCCTTGCATAGAGTTTGCCGTTGGAGAAGGACAGGCTTGAGAGCGACCAGGTTGCTCCGGCTGCACCGAGGTCGCTGATTGAGACCAGTGCTTTTTCGTCGAGGGTTTCGGCGTTCCATTTCAGGACGTAGACCATGCCGAGCATTGTCGGCATGTAGATGTTGTCTCCGACGACGATCGGGCTGGCTGCCGAGACGTGTCCCCAACCACTGCCCGCATTTCGGCGGTCCTGAGTGGCGAGAAAGCCATCGGCATTCTTCATGTCATTCTTCAGGGGGTCACTCCAGCGGACTTCGTCGTCGGCGCCAGTTTTGCGAATCACTTGAACCGGCACCTGCAGATACTCGACCTTGCCAGTCTGAATATTCACGCGACCGATCAGGAACTCGTCGTGAGCACGGAAGTAGTGATAGTCACCGACCAGGCAGTTCGCCTGCTTAGTCAAAGGGAAACGACCCTTTTTGATTGTCTGCTTTGTTTCCGTTTTGTAGCCAGAGTCTGTGTGACGACGGATGGTGACCCCTTCGGTGACTGATGTGCGATTTCGAATTTCGCCCGTTTGAATATCGACGGTGAGATGTTCCTTGCCTGCGAACAGGCAGGCGACATCTTTATTCCAGCTTGAACTCTGGTGTGAGGCGTAGCCCGCGACAGGCAATTCCCAGATCGTCTTTCCGTTGTCCGCGTTGACCAGCGAGATTCCGTACGGTTCTTCCGGAGGCTGATGCCCGCCGCCTCGGCCGGTCAGTATGGCGGTCTTTCCGCCAGCAGTTTGGCCGATCAACGATGTCGAGTGGCACGACGTCCCAGCTTCGGCGATCCAGCCTCGCTTGCCGGTTGTCAGATCAAAGGCTTGCAGCCGAGTCCAGTATTCCTTTCCTCGACCGAGCGGCTTTGCGCCGGTCTTCGTTGTGGCGTCAGGCGTCAGATCTTCT
This sequence comes from uncultured Planctomycetaceae bacterium, assembly GCA_943787265.1. Lineage (GTDB taxonomy): Bacteria > Planctomycetota > Planctomycetia > Planctomycetales > Planctomycetaceae > JABMPE01. Next base: position 287,270 of record CALSLT010000019.1, read on the forward strand.
CGAGGTACCTGCACCAGGATGGCTTGGCCGTTGTGAATAATTGGCTCGTGTTGCCGAGCGTGGTGTCGGCCGAACGGTCCCCACTTATACGACCACTGGTCAGAGCCTTCAAAGTCGAAGCACTTCAATGTGCCGCCGACATTTGCAAACAACACTCGGCTGCCATCGGCAACGGGCGATGCCGCTGTGTTGTCGCTGAACAGGCTGGAGAAATCGGTGACCCGAGTGCCAGGAAGTTCGCGGCGCCACAGTTCCTTGCCGGTCTTTGCGTCGAAGCATAGTCCGAGGATCAGCGACCCCAATTCAGTGTCTTTGGTGATAGGTTCGTGGCTGGTCACGAAGACTCGCCCGTTCGAAACGATGGGAGTTCCCTGGCCGGTGTTCGGCAGAGGAGATCGCCAGACGACGTTCTGACTGGTTGCTCCGCTGAAACTGCCAACGGCTTTTCCGCTGACAATGAAATTGCCATTCGGACCGGCGGCCTGCTGCCAGTCGGCGGCGGAAAGTCCCGACGCGGCGAAGATGATTGTGAATACGGCTGTGATCGTTGATCGCATGTTGGTTTCGTCCAATGTTGAATATCTTCAGTTAGTTGTTCGATCCTTCTGCACATTGATTTGTAACAAGTGGCTGGGCGTGCTCGCGAGGATGTCCGGCATCCAACCCTGACGCAAACGTGAAGCGGCAGGCTGCCGTTTTCAATTTCCACATCCATTGGTACGTTGTTTGTCGATAAGAATCAGTGGAAGAGGTTCAGTCGTCAGGGCTCTCGAAGTTTTCAGGATTCAGCCATGAGCAATTTCAGCGAATCGAATATTCACGCCAGCCAGCATTCAGCGAGTTCGATACAGAATACGTTTGCCCCGGCAGGTCATGACCTGATTCGAGTGGGCTCGCGACGCTGGTTTCTGCAAACCGGACTGGCCGGAATGGGTGGGCTGTCGCTGCCCGGTTTGCTGAATGCCGCGGATGCCGGAGTTGCTGAAAGACCAAAGAAGTCTGTGATCCTGTTCTGGCTGTCTGGCGGTCCAAGTCAGATTGATATGTGGGACCCAAAACCGGAAGCTCCACAGGAAATTCGCAGCCCGTTTTCGCCGATCAGCACGGCCGTTCCCGGAGTTCAGTTCACGGAGCATCTTCCGCTCCAGGCTTCGATCGCCGACCGCATCTCGGTGATCCGCTCGGTCGATTGCAAAGCCAGCAATCACACTCCGATTACTATGCAGGCGGGCAACCCGTTGGCTCGTCGTACGAACGACGGCAAAGACGGCGCTGGCTATCCATCGATGGGGTCAATCGCCGCGAAGTTCCGAGGAGCGAACGATCCTGATCTGCCAGCCTTTGTCGGACTGGCTAACTCATGGACATCCGACGTGTACGGAGCGGGGCACATGGGGGCCGATTTCGATCCTGTGAAGGGGCTTGAGCTGACCGGCAAGTTCAATTTGCCCAAGGGAATCTCGGCGCCCAGGCTGCAGGACAGAGACACGTTGAGAACACAGTTTGATGCTCTGAGGAAGAACGTCGATCAGCACGGGACGCTGGGAGCGTTTGATCGTTCGACGCAGAAGGCGTACGAGATGGTCGTCTCCGGGAAGGTCCAGAAAGCCTTCGATCTGAAGAGCGAAACTGATGCGACTCGTGATCTGTATGGGCGAGAAAGTGTTGGCGAGAAAGCGTTGCTTGCACGACGGCTTGTCGAATCCGGAGTCACCTTCGTTCTGGTCAGCGGAGCATGGGGCTACTTTGATCATCATGGCGACAGCGTTCGCTGGGGCGGCATCGAGAAAGGCCTTAAACCACTTATCCCGCGAGTCGATCGCGCGTTCTACGGTCTTGTTACCGACCTCGAACAACGCGGCCTGCTGGATGAAACTCTTGTTCTGATGATGGGCGAATTTGGCCGGTCACCAGTCATCAACAAAGACGCTGGGCGAGACCATTGGACGAACGTCATGTCGATGGTCGTTGCCGGCGGCGGGTTGCGGCACGGCCAGGCGATCGGCAGCACGGATCGCCGCGGTGGATCTGTCGCCAGTTCCGTCGTGCGTCCTCAGGACCTGGCAGCGACGACGTTCCAGCACCTGGGCATCGATCTGAATTCGCACTGGGTGAATCATCGAGGCCGTCCGATGCCGATCGTTCAGGAAGGCGGCCGACCGATTCCGGAACTCGGTTGAGACTTTCGTTTTATTACGGATCAGTAACCGACTGCCGCGCCATCTTTGCGAGCTTCCGTCGCGCCGTGGAGAGTTCCGTTCTTCCAGTCGATCAGGATTCCCTGGTAGCCGCCGAATGATCCCGGAGCTTCGCGCAGGATGTGGCCTCGTCGTTGGAGTTCGGATCTGACTTCGGGAGTGACTCCGGATTCGATTCCGACTTCGCCGCCGCTTACCCACATGGCTGTTCCCGTCGGAGTTTGTGAGCCGACGTGGTTGACTCGTGAGGCGTCGCCAGCGGCTTGAACACTCATGCCGAAATCGATCATGTTCATTAAGACTTGCACATGCCCCTGAGGCTGCATGTCTCCGCCCATGACTCCGAAGCAGAAGTGTGGTTTGCCGTCCTTTGTAACGAAGGCCGGAATGATCGTGTGGAACGGTCGCTTGTGTGGCTCCAGCGTGTTGAGGTGATCGGGATCCAGGTTGAACAGTTGCCCGCGATTCTGCATCACAAAGCCGACGTCGCCGGGCACGATCTGCGAACCGAATCCGTGGTAGTTACTTTGGATGAACGAGCAGCAGTTGCGGTCTTTGTCGACGACTGTCAGGTAGATCGTGTCTCCGTGGCTGAGAATCGGGTCGCCTGCATCGACGTCCTTCGCCGCTTTCTGCATGTCGATACGTGCTCGCTGACGGTCGCCGTATTCTTTGGAAATCAGCCCATCGATTGGCAGCTTGTTGAAGTCGGGATCGGCGTAGAACTTCGCTCGGTCAGCAAATGCCAGCTTCTTGGCTTCGACGAAAAGATGAATCAGATCGGCCGAGTTGTGCCCCATTTTCTTAACGTCAAACCCTTCGATCACATTCAGCATTTCCAGAGCGGCGATGCCCTGGCCGTTCGGCGGCAGTTCCCAGACGTCGTAACCTCGATAGTTCGTCGAGACCGGTTCGATCCACTCTGATGTGTGGTCGGCAAAATCCTTCATTGAGAAGTAGCCGCCGTTGTCGTTGCTGAATTCGACAATCTGTTGAGCGATCTCTCCCGTGTAAAAAGCGTCACTCCCCCCTTTTGCGATTGCTCGGTAACTGTCTGCAAGGAATGGGTTTTTGAAGATCTCCCCCTCGCGTGGAGCCTTACCGTTTTTGAGATACGTCTTTGCTGAGAATCTTCTTTCGGCGGTCGGCCATTTGCCGAATCGTTGTTCGCCACTTTTCCAATAGCCGGCGATGATCTGCGTGACGGGGAAGCCGGCTTCGGCATAGTCGATTGACGGCTGCAGAGTCTTCCCAAAAGACATCGTTCCGAATTTGCTCCGCAGTTCTTCCCAACCGTCGACGCAACCCGGTACCGACCACGGAAGCAGGCCGTGGATTGGGATTTCGTCGAGTCCCTGTTCTTTGAAAACTTCCCGGTTAATCGCGTACGGGCTACGGCCGCTGGCATTCAGTCCGTGCATCGTTTCGGTCTTTGCGTCCCAATAGATGACGAACAGGTCGCCGCCGATGCCGCAGCTCATCGGCTCGACCAGCCCCATCATCGCGCTGGTGGCGATGGCCGCGTCGGCTGCGTTGCCTCCAGCTTTGAGAATATCCAAGCCGACCTGAGCAGCCAGTGGATGACTGGTCGCGACCATTCCGTTTGTCGAAATGACGACGGACCGACTTTGCCCAGGATCACCGACTGGCCGATCGAAGCCTGCTGCCTGAACTGCATGCTCTGAAATCGGCGCCGCCATTGGATCGGTCATCACAAGTCCTGTCAAAAAAAGCACAACGCACAGCCGTTGAATTTGTGCGGCAAGATTCGTCATAGAGACCTACCTGTCTGACGGATGGCGATCGAGAATTGCAACATTCAGAAGTGTGGAGTCGACTGTTCAAGTTTGCCACTGAGCAGCGACTCGCATGCAAGATCCGGTCGCGACGATCTGCGTAAGGGGTTAATGTCTGGTGACGCGACTTGTGCGGCAGATCGTTGAGAAATCGTTATTCGTGTCTGCAACCGCTCGGAATGAGAATCGAAACTACGATGCCCAACTCAAACGACTGGCTACATTCCGGACCGGGGCTTGCTCCGCGAGTTGCCTGGGCATTCAACACGGATGCTGAGTTGAGCAGTCTGTGTCAGGCTCGCGAAACGGGCGACCTGTTCGCTGTTGATTCATCGGGCGGAATGTACCGACTGAATTCTCAAGGGCGAGTGCAGACGCTGAGCCGAGGTTTGAAGAACGCTCGGCTCTTGAAGTGGTCGGACACGGGCGACGTTGGAATCGCGGTGTGCGGAACTCACGAATTCTGTGCGCTCGACGGACGGATGAAAGTTGCCTGGTCGAGTGAGTCACCGACCGAAGTCCTGACGGCTGCGATCGACCCGTACGGCCACAACGTCGCGATGGGGCTGGACAATGGCGACAACGTGCTGCTGAGTATCGACCGAAAGAAGCTGGGGCAATTCCATACGGACAAGCCGCTCAAGTTCATCGAGTTCTGCGTCGACAAAAAACGCATCTGCGGCGCGGCCGAGTACGGGCACCTTTGCCTTCACCGATTTGACGGATCAGAAGTCTGGAGCGAGAAAATCTGGTCGACCGTCGGTGACCTCAGCATCACCGAAGGAGCCAAGTCAATCTACATGGCCGGCTTCGCGCACGGCGTGCAGTGCTTCGACCATCGAGGAAACACTCGCACGTCATTCGTCGTTGAAGGAACGCCATCGAAGGTCTCGGCGAGTTACTTCGGGGAGCGGCTGGTCGTCTCGACGGTCGAGCGGCACATCTACTGGCTCGATTCTGACGGGGCTCTTCTGTGGGCCGCAGAAACTCCCGATGACGTTGCGAGCCTGGTCTGCGATCCGCTCGGAGAATGGCTGGTCGTCGGCTTTGCCTCCGGAAGAATCCTGCGTCTCGACTGGGAATCTGACCGGCCGAAGTAGGCTCTGCGAATTTCTCTCGGCGTTTGAGTCGCCAAATGAAACGAAACAGGCCCGGAGAATCTGATTCTCCGGGCCTGTGTTTATGTCGTTCCTGAGCGATTGCATTCGCGGTTCTAAGCGAGCTGCACCGCCGGATTGTAAACCTCGTCGCCTATTGGGCCGCAGTCCAGATTGAGACGATCGACATGCCGATAAGTGTGTATATGAACAAAATCGAAAGCATCTTGCAGATGATCTGTCCGGCGAGAACGTCTTCGGCCTCGAACTCACGCAGGTCAGCGTTGCTGAAGAGTGGTTCTGGAGTTTCTGCGGGTGCGGCAGTTTCGGTTGCAACTTCGGACATCGGAAACCCTCTTAAACACTGTTATTTCTGGTGAGCCAGCAGGCGAAGATGACTCAATTGTGGACGACAATCTGGACGTGAGAAGCAGGATTCTGCTGAAAACTTCGAATTCTGTCGAGTCTGCCAGCAGAGACTTTCGCGCGAACATCCTGAATTCGGGAGTCAAAGTCCCCGAAGTCCGTCCCGGATCGCCGTTTAAGGCCTGAAACCTCGCGTTGTTCTCATTCTGCCAGTGGCTTTATTCTTCGGCCCCGAAGGATCGGGAATTTGAGCGGAATGTGAATGTCGACCGGAATGGAGTCCGAGCGTGGCGGAACTGACAGATCTGAAAATTGCCGCTGAAACGGCTGATGCGCGACCGGACGCGCCGATTCGAGTCGTTTATGTAATGGGTGCCGGCCGCAGCGGTTCGACAGTGCTCGACACGATTCTCAACAACCACGAAGACGTCATCGGCGTCGGCGAGCTCGTACACCTCTTTATTGAAGGCTCCGCGCAAAAAGAGAATTGTTCCTGCGGCGATGCTCGCGACGCCTGCGAAATCTGGAAGTCGGTGCGGGAACGCTGGTCAGAACTAACTGGCCGGTCGTCGATCACCGAACACGAGCGGCTGATGACGAAGTTCACGCGAGTCCAACGGCTGGCGATTCCCGAGTGGCACCGGCTTCGTGCAGCAAACCCTGATCCTGACTTCGCCGAATGCCTGAAGCAGACACACGCGACCTACCAGGCGATCGCCGAAGCCACCGGCAAGCGAGTCATCATCGAATCATCCAAGAATCCACTTCGAGCGAAACTGCTTTCCCTGACTCCGGGGCTCGACGTCAGGTTGGTTCATCTGGTGCGCGACGCTCGCGGAGTTGCGTGGTCGCGCATGAAACCCTTTGCCAAATCCAAAGAAGGCGGAGTTCCACAGGACATCAAGCCCAAGCCAATCCATATCTCCGCCGGCTACTGGCTGTTCATGAACTTTCTGAGCGAGCAGGTGCGGAAGACGTTTCCTGAGCAGCCTTCAACACGCATTCACTACGAAGACTTCGTTTCAACTCCGGAACGAACGCTCAAAGAAATTGGCGAGGTCGCGGGGCTGGACTATTCAGCAATTGCCGATCGGCTTTTGTCCGGAGCTCCGATGGCTCCCGGACATCTCTACGCCGGCAACCGAGTGCGTACGGCAGGGCCGATCAAACTCCGCAGCGACATGGCCTGGGCCGAAAAACTGACGTCGAAACAAAAACGCCTCACATGGCTGCTCGCCGGGCACAAGCTTCGCCAGTACGGCTACGACCGCCAGCCGGCGCCGCAATCTCAAATTGAAACTGCGAGTAACGATTCACTTCGCAACGCCGCCTGAAGTTGCGAAGGCGAGCCGAGGCCGTCAGGCCTTGGGTAAAGGAACCGTCTTCAGACTCTCGGAAGTTCACGTTTCTGGCTCGCTTCGCACCACTCGGATTTAGAAGAATCCGCCACCAGACATTCCGCCGCCATTTCGGACATCGTCAAGGCGGACACCTTTAACATCCATGTCGAGCTTCTGAAGGAACTTTTCAATCTTGTCATGGATAGCGGGCGTCTGCTCGATGATGAGTACCGACTCAGGCACGACAAGGACGTTGGCGCCGGCGACCGCCCCGGTAACCGCCGCAGCGTTATTTCCGGCAGCCTTCATCTGACGTCCGTTTTTCGCTTCGGCATCAGAAAGCCTGACCACTTTCTGACCGACTTCGACCTTCACGATCGTTCCCAACGATTTCTCCAGATTGGTCCCTTGCCCGAACATGGCCGCGTTGGACCACGTCACGGTATCGATCGAGGCTGGCAGCACCGTCAGCAGGTCGTCGGCAGTTTCAGACGGGACTCGATAGAAACGTTTTTCGATCGGACCACGCCGGGAAGCACGGATTGCATCCTTCGTTCGAGTCAGTTCGGTGCCGGTCGCGTCAAACGTCTTTCCGAGAGTAGCTGCACGACGCTGAGCGACAAGTAGTTGCCGGATTTCACGATGTCCTTCGTCCGTTTGACGGACCACCATTCGTCCACCGCCGGGAATCAGCAGAACACCGCCGTCGCCATCACGAACCATCCACGGTCCGTCGTTTGTCGCTTCAATAGCCGTCTCAAGTTGTTCCAGTTGACCAGCGTTATCGTCGAGGTCCCGCACGTCATACACCACGGTATTGAGCGTTTCGTAAGCTCGTGACGACGATGTGATCTTCAGACATCCTTCGTGAACGATGGCTTGCAGATCGAGAGGTTTCAGGGCCAGCCGAAGAATCGTTCGGACCGATTGATTCTTCAGAGTGATCGAAATCGGAGTGTCCAGGTCCCAGCCCTCTTCCTGGATCGCTGCTTCGTCGATGCGAATTCTGAGTCCCGATACGTCCGACAGAAATGGCACGAGATCACTCAGCGGTGCTTCGGTAAAGTTGACTTCTGCAACTCGTTGTTCCAGAAGTTTGGCCACTCGCAATGATTCATCGGGGTATTGGATGGCCGCTTCCTTTTTCCGATCAAGCAGAGTTGCCAGCAAGAGCTCGATCTCACGATGGGTTTGCCAGTTCTGGCGAATTGTCAGCACGTCGCCAACCAGTGCGAGTGTTCCGCCAAGGCCGTCAATGTTCTGCCACTGTCCACTCGTCATGAGTTGAACTGATTCGATCAGCGAGTTCTCAGTGAACCCATCAATCAGAAACTGGCGAATGAAGTACGACCGGGAAACCTGACGTTGCTCCTCGGCGACGTCAGACGTGATATGGATAATTCCTTCCTCGACGTACCAGCTGAGTTCGTACTTTTGAGTTATCCAGTCCAAGCCCTGCTGTAGTGAGACTGCCGTGCTGGCGCCGTTTGATTTTTCTGAATCATTAGCGGCCTTGTCTTTGCTGTTTTCATCGAGTGACGGGAATGGATCGAGATTAATCGTCACCGGCATGTCCGAAGTCAATCCTTCGTCGCCGAGTGCCGGCGTGTCCAAAAGGATTGAAACATTGTGAAGAGCTGAGACGTACTCACAGAACTCTCCGAGCGGCACGTCCATGAAGCCGCCGCTCGTCATCTCCTGCAAAAATGCCGGAGCGACGACTTCGCCTGCCACTACGAAATCAATCGGCTTGTGAATTTCGGAGGCCGTTTTCTCACCAGCGGCGTTTAGTTTTTCCGTCGCTGCTGCCGGCGCGGCATCGGTCGACGCCACAAAATTCTGAGCAACCAGTTGCCCTGAACCAGGCAGGCCCGGTTGCTGTCGATCGATATCGTTCAGGAAGAATACGCACACAGCGACAAGTGACGCGACGGCAACGGTTGATCGCATGACGATTCTCCTGATTCGCTTTCTTGAGACGTTTGTAAAGTCGACCGCCAGTCCGGCGGCGTCGCCAAATTCGTCGAGCGCCTGCCGAATCGCATCGTCCCGATTCATTCCGGACCGAACGAGTTCTTCGAACCGCTCTTCCATGTGATCTCGAAGCTCGTCCGAGATCGCGTCCTTCTGCTGCTCATTCAGCCGCAACATTCGACTGAGCACGGATAGGTAAAGTTCAAATTCACGTTCCGGCATGAGATTACCTGCCTTTTGAATTGAGAAATGCTGTCGACGGAGTTGGATGGAGCAGGACGCTCCGGATAGGCATTCGTTTTGTGTTAATTGCGGATCAGAAGAATCCGCCACCGCTCATTCCACCACTTAGCTTGGTCGTCTTTCGTCCGAGTGCCGACTGATCAAGGCCCAGCGAGCGGAGGAAGTCGTCGATCCGGTTATGAATCGCCGCTGTCTGATTGATGATTAACACCGACTCCGAAACAACGATGGTTTCCGGTGGGGCAGGTGGTACTGGTTTCTCATCAGCTTTCTTTGCATTGCCGGACGCGGTTTTCTTCACGGGCTGGGATGTCGACTTCGGGCGAGCGAGCTCGATCACTTTCTGCCCGACGGAGACCTTCCGAACCGTCCCCACGGCTAACGAATCTTCGTCAGGACTCGGCGGGCCGTCGCCTCGCCAGGTTTCTGGAGCAATGGTCGACGGCAGCGCAGACTGCAGATCTTCAGCAGTTTCAGATGGCAGGCGATACAGGCGGGTCTCCAGAGTCCGCCTGACTCGGTGAGGCGTCTGATTGGTTCCCTTCGCGACGAACGTTTTCAGGACGCTCGCGATTTCACGATGAATCTCTTCCGTTTGCCGAACAACCAGTAGCCCGTTTTCAGTTAACGACATCGTTCCACCCCACCCGTCTCGTTCTAGCCACAGCCCCGACGTCAATGCAGGGACGGCTTCGAACAGTTGGCTAGGATCCTGAATCTTCCGAACGTCGTAGACGACGGAGTGAAGATGCTCGTTTGCCACTTCGATCGTTGTAATGAACAGTTCGCCGGAACGAATTTCGGTCGCCAGTTCGAATTCTGAAAGCATCAGTCGCAGAGTTATTGCCAGCGATTTTCCGCTCATGGCAAGACTGATTGGCTCGTCAGTGAGCAACCCAGCTTCTTCGATTGAGACTGTATCCAGAAAAATCGGTATCTCGTGCTGCCTCGATAGAAATTCAACCACGTCATTCAAAGGTGTATCAGTAAAGTTGACGCTGGTAGCGACCTCCAGTTCACGAAGGCAAGCCATTTCTTCCGCCTGGTAGATTCCGCGGCCGGGGGCACTGGGATTGGCGATAGCTCCTAGCAATTGCGGGAGTCCGCGGTGAACCTGGTAGGGTTGTCGAATGGTCATTACGTCGCCGACGATCGAAACTCTGCCGCCATCACCATCGACTTCTTCCCAAAGGGCGTCAGTTGCCTGCATGACGATTTCGAGCAGCGTTCCCGGCGCGATGCCAGCGGCTCGGAACGGTGCGACGTCGTATGACCGGTTGAGGAACTTCTCGTTCGCGACCTCGATCGTTGTTACATGAAGGATACCGTTTTCGATATACCAGGTCAGTTCAAACTCTCTGAGCATCAGATCGAGAGCCTGATCGACTCGAATCTTTTCGACGATGAAGTTGATAGGCTCGTCAACAAGCAATCCGGCTTCTTCAACCGCAACTGCGTCCAGCAGGATTGGCACTTCCTGTTCGCGGGACAGATATTCCAACACGTCAGTCAATGGTGTGTCCCGGAAGTTGACGACGACTTTCTTCTTTAGGAACGGCTCATCGAAATCGGATGAGTCAGTATCGAGTGCGATCTTAGCTGGTGTCTGAGCATTCGAAGTCGCGTCCTGAGCAATCAGTAGCGGCTCCGAGTTCAGCGCGTCGTTCGCAGGTGGGAACAGAAACGCCCAGCCGAAACCGATTATCAGTAAAGCAGCAGTGACGAGGCCCGATCGCATGATGATTCTGCGGATTCGTTTTTGTGATACGCGAGTCAGGTCGACGGCCAGTCCGGATGCGTCTCCGAATTCGTCGAGTGCTTGCCGGATCGCCTCGTCGCGATCGAGGCCCGAGCGGACCAGTTCTTCGAAACGCTCTTCGAGATGATCGCTCAACTCGTCAGCGATCGCCGACTTCTGCTGCTCGTCCAGCTTCACCAGCCGACTGAGTACCGACAGGTAAATCTGAAACTCATGTTCGGGCATGGCTTCGTCCTCGCGATTGTGAGTTGCACAGAACGTGCAGGAAGTGTCACCGTTGAATTTCGTCGATCGTTATGCCGGCATGGGACTTGGGTCAGCCAGTGGTCCGAGCACTCGGCGCAGGCATTCGACGTAAGCCTGCCACTCGTCGACTCGGACTTTCAGTTGTTTCTTTCCGGCAGCGGTCAGCTCGTACCACTTGCGACGGCGGCCGGTGGAATCGTCCCAGCGGCAACGAACCATCTTCTTTGTCTCCAGCTTGTGGAGAATCGGGTAGAGCGTTCCCGCCTTCAGGTCGACCAGCTCGTCGCTGGCATCTTTCAGTCGTTGCTGAATGAGGTAGCCGTACTTCGAACCGTCCGACAAAACGGACAAGACCATCAGTTCGAGACTGCCTCGCATCAGTTCCGGGTTCAAACCATCCATAACAAATAGACTCCCAATAGATTGCGAGCCGATATATCGCTCAGCGATGTATCGTCAGTCAATTGCAAAATGTCAGATGGGCAGAATTTTCCGAAGTTGCGGCTATTGGCTGGCTGATTGCTTCATGGACCGAGACACGGGCAATTTGAGTCTCGGCGCCCGGACGGTGCTTCTGTGCAACGTGTGGCGACGATACACTTTGCGGCTTTCGCAGTACTGTTTTTCATTTTCGAGGCCCTGATGTCGGACTCTGATTCTCAACCGATTGATACTTCACCGAACGAGCCATTGCCGCATTCTCAAGAGTGGTTTGACTCGTTGCGGAAGACACTTGGCGATGCGGCGTGTCGGCAGCTCGGCTTGTACATGATCCCGAGTGAGTTGCTGCTTTCGGTGGTGATCCCTGTTTACAACGAGCGGGAGACTCTGCAGGGATTGCTTGATCGAGTGAAGCAGGTGCCGATTCGCAAAGAGATCGTCCTGGTCGATGACTGCAGCAAAGACGGAACTCGCGACTTGCTCAAGCAGATGGAAGACGAACAGCGAGCCAGTCTCGAATCGGCCTCGGATGATGAGTCGCTGCCGAACAATCGAATGACGTTCGTTTATCACGAGAAGAATCAAGGCAAGGGAGCGGCCGTTCGTACCGGCTTTGGAGCCGTCCAAGGCGACCTGGTCATCATTCAGGATGCTGACCTAGAGTACGACCCTTCGGAATATCCACGGTTGTTGCACCCGATCGTCGAAGGCAAGGCGGACGTTGTTTTCGGAAGTCGTTTTCTGGGCGATCAGCCTCACCGAGTCCTCTACTTCTGGCATTATCTCGGCAACCGCTTTCTCACGACGGCGTCCAACTGTTTCACGAATCTGAATCTCACGGACATGGAGACGTGCTACAAAGTTTGCCGACGGGAAGTCATCGACGAAATCGCGCCGCTGCTCAAGCAGAACCGTTTCGGCTTTGAGCCCGAGTTCACTTCACGCATCGCTCGACGGGGCTACCGCATCTACGAGATGTCGTGCAGCTATTCGGGTCGGACGTACGAGCAGGGCAAGAAGATCGGCTGGCGAGACGGTTTCTCCGCGCTGTGGTGCATCGTCCGGTACGGGCTTGGCGAGTGACCAGCGGTGATGGATCCGGCTTTGGCTTTGACGGTCTCTTCGCGCGATGCGTATGATGACCCATCAACAAATCTAAATAGGTTTGCCTTCCTGCCGCCGTGTTGAACCGCTTTGGTTTTTTGCCCACCACTTGATAGCCCACCCCCGGAGTTTCTCGATGATCAACTCGAGGCTCAGAGTTTGTCTGGCCGCTTTGTTTGGCGTAGCCGGAATGTGCTCCGCAACCACGTCGATTCACGCAGCTCCGGCTGTGACGACGACCGCTCCGCAAGCGGTGTCTCCCGGGCAGCAGGTCGACGTCAAACTTCGAGGAAGTGGTCTGGCGGGAGCGTCGCAACTCTGGACTCAGTTTGGAGCTGCGGCTCAACTGACGCCGGACGTCAAAGATAACGGCAAGAATGCTGCCGAAGTTACCTGGCGATTGAAAATTCCGGCAGACGTTCCTGTCGGGATTCACGGATTGCGGGTCGCCGGTCCGAGCGGTGTGTCGTCTCTCAAACTGATTATGGTTGACGACCTGCCGTCTGTTGCGGCGGCGGGAAACACGGCGATCGACAAGGCTCAGGAAATCGCTCCGTTAACGGCCGTTGACGGAGCCATCGCCAATCTTTCCAGGAACTATTACCGAATCAAAGTGGCGGCTGGACAAAAGCTTTCGTTCGAAGTCGTCGCTCGGCGATTGGGCTCGGCGCTCGACCCGCTGCTGAGGATTCTCGACGCAAACGGCCGCGAACTGACTTACAGCGACGATGAGCCGGGCCTTCGAGGCGACGCTCGACTGCACTACACGTTTGCAACGGCAGGCGACTACGTTATCGAAGTTCGCGACATCCGTTACCAGGGCGGGGCAGGGCATTTCTACCGGCTGCGAGTTGGCGACTTTCCGTGTCTGTCGAGTCCTTACCCGATGGGCGTGACGAGGGGATCGGTAGCAAAGGTCACGTTCGTTGGTCCTGACGCTGAGGGGGTTGGAGCGGTTGAAGTGCGAGCTCCATCAAAAACCGAGATCAACTGGGTGAATGTTGCCGCTCGGCGTCCCAACGGAAAGAGCAGTGGCTTTGCGATGTTGAGGATTGAAGACGGACCAGTCGCCGTTGAAGCGGAGCCAAACAATGAACTCGCGAAGGCAACGAAGGTCGAACTTGGCCATTCCCTGAACGGTCGCATCGAGTCGCCGGGAGACGTCGACCACTTCACCTTCGCTGCAAAGAAGGGGCAGAAGTTTCGGTTCAGCGCTGTCACGCGTCGTCAGGGATCACCGACGTCGGCGTATCTCCGACTGCTGAAAGCTGACGGTGGTCAGGTCGCGGCCAAAGAAGACTTCGGAGTTGGGGACGCATTCTTCGATTACACCTTTCCGGCTGACGGTGACTACACCCTGGCAGTTGAAGAACTTCATCGGCGTGGCGGGGCCGCGTTTGCTTACCGAGTCGAAGCTCAACCAATTACGCCGACCTTCGATCTCACGGCGGCCGCTGACACCGTTAACGTTGGTGCGGGGGCGACAGCGATGGTGACAGTCAACGTCGTGCGCCGAGGTTACAACGGCCCGATTCAGATTGCGGCTACGAATCTCCCCACAGGAGTTATCAGTAATCCGACAATCGCCGGCCCTGGAATCAAATCGGTCGTTCTGACAATCAGCAGCGGAGCAGAAACCGCAGCGGGCACGTTCGTTCCCGTGCAAATTGTTGGTCGAGGTAAGAACGGTGCTGAAGAATTCGAAGTGACGGCTCGGACGGAAGACGCGTTGAAGGCAAAGTTCAACGCACTACCGTGGGGACCGCAGAACTTGGATGGTCAGGTTGCCGTTGGCGTTGCCCCAAAACCGCAAATCCGACTTCGACCAGAGACCGGCGAAGTTGTTTTTGGAAAGAGTCTCTCGGCAACCGTGAAAGTGCTCGTCGATCGTGACAAAGGATTCGACGAGGCCGTCACATTGGCGATCACTCCTGATGCCAAGAAGGGCGGACTGCCGGGCAACGTGACCGCAGCAGTCAAACCCATTGCTAAAGGACAGAAGGAAGCCGTTATCACGTTTACCGCAACTGACAAAGCTCCCCTCGGAGACTTCACCGCGGTCATGACCGGAACGATCAAGCAAGGAAAAACGACCGTCGTTCAAACGGTGCCGGGAATTACACTGCGACTCCAGGCTCCGATGACGCTGGGACTTGTTCCAGCCGCAGACAAACTGGCGGCAGGGACTGAATTGAAAGCCAAAGTAACTGTCCAGAGAAACCCGGCATTGAAGGGCGAAGTGACACTGACCTTTCAGAATTTGCCGAAAGGTGTCACGGTGGCAGCGGCAAAAATCCCAGCGGACAAGAATGACACTGAAGTAACGCTCGTCGCGGCTGCGGATGCGGCCAAAGGGGCGGTCAAGAATCTAAGCGTGAAAGCTGAAGTCACAGTTGGAAAAGTGAAAGTTTCAGCAGTTTCGCCGAACGTTGCACTAACTATTGAATAGGCAGGGTACTCCTGCGTTCTTTCGAAGAGGCATTCAAATGCGTCGTACGAACATTTTGAAACTGGTGGCTGTCGCTTTGAGCGTGGCTTGTCTGACTCGTCCAGCTTTGGTCTCGGCCGCTGACGAACCAACGAAACTGACGACCGAGTCAGCAAAGTTCGAACTGGCCGGCGTGCGATCTCAACAGCAGATCGTCGTTACCGGACAGTTTGGCGACGAGGTTCGCGACGTCACGCATCTCGCAAAGTTTACCTCTTCGAATCCGAAGGTGGTGACGCTGGACGGTTCCATCGCCAAGCCAGTTGGTGACGGAGCAGCAAAGATCGCTTGCCAACTCGGCAAACAAACAATCGCGATCGATGTGGTAGTGAAGGGAACGACTGCTCCGCATCCGGTCAGCTTTAAGAACGAAACACTGGCCGCGCTCAGCAAAGCTGGTTGCAACATGGGAGCGTGTCATGGTTCACCCTCAGGGAAGGGCGGTTTCCGATTGTCGCTCCGAGCGTTTGATCCGCCGCTCGACATCCTGACGCTCCGATCAGAATTCTTTGGTCGTCGTACCAATCCTCTGAAACCAAGTGAGAGCCTTCTGCTACAGAAGCCGCTGATGGAAGTGGCTCATGGCGGCGGTCGTCGACTGACCAAAGGTGGTCCAGCGTGGCTGGCGCTGCATAATTGGATTGGCGAAGGGCTACAGCTCGACAAGCCGGAGACACCAACGCTGTCGCGCATAGAAATTCTGCCAAACAAACGAGTTTTGCGAGACGCGTCCGACCGTCAGCAACTTTCCGTGAATGGGTATTTCAGCGACGGCACGGTTCGAGACCTGACAGCGTTAACCGTTTTCACGTCGTCCAACGAGTCAGTCGCGAGCGTTGATAAAGACGGGCTTGTCGAGAAAACCGGACGAGGGGAAACGGCTATCCTCGCTCGTTACCTGGACAGGATGGCCACGGCTGATGTGACATTCCTGGAAGAAGTGCCTGGCTTTAAGTGGAGCAATCCTCCCGAAAATAACTTTGTCGACACTCACAGCTTTGCCAAGCTGAAGCAGCTTCAGATTTTGCCTTCAGACGTCTGCTCCGACGAAGAGTTTCTGCGACGAGCGTATCTCGATTTGACCGGTCGACTGCCGCGGATCGACGAGACTCAGGCGTTCCTTGCGGGCAAAGCTGGTGAGCGGCGAGCAAAGCTGGTTGATTCGTTGCTTGAGAACGATGACTTCGCCGAATTCTGGACACTGAAATGGAGTGACATTCTTCGGTCAAACAGTAAGAAGCTGACGGCGACCGGAGTTCACAAATTTCAGCGTTGGGTTTACGACGGCATTCGCACTGACAAAGGGATCGACGAGCTTGCTCATGAACTTCTGACCGCCAGCGGCAGCGTTTTCGAAAATCCAGCAGCCAGCTACTGGCGAGCGAGCCGTGACCCTAACGACGCCACCGAAACCACCGCTCAGCTATTCCTGGGAATTCGGATTCAATGTGCAAAGTGCCACAACCATCCATTCGAAAAATGGTCACAGGACAACTACTACGGCATCGCCGCGGCTTTCACTCGAATCGGCCGTCAGAAAGGCGCGAAGCCTGACGAAGAGATTATTCACGTCACTCGGTCTGGCGAAATTAAGCAGCCTCGCACCGGGCAGACGATGAAGGTTCATCTCCTGTTGAAGGGCGATGTCGATGTTCCTGCCGATCAGGACCGTCGACGAGTGTTCGCTGACTGGTTGGTTTCAGCGGAGAATCCATTCTTCGCCAAGGCGGCCGTGAATCGAATCTGGGGACATCTGATGGGCCGCGGAATCGTTGAACCCGTTGACGACTTTAGAGATTCCAATCCACCGTCAAACGCAGCGTTGCTCGATTCGCTGGCTGAGCAGTTTGCGAAGAACGGCTTCAGTCGCAAGTGGGCCATCCGAACGATCATGAGCAGCCGCGTTTATCAGCTCAGTTCAAAGAAGAACGACTTCAACGCGGACGACGAAATTTACGCTTCGCACGCAACTCCACGTTTGCTTTCGGCTGAGCAGCTCCTCGATGCCATCTGCCAGGTGACAGACGTTGCTGAAAGCTTCAAAGGTCTGCCAGCAGGAACGCGAGCCGTCGCTCTTCCCGACCCACCGACTGATCATTACTTCCTGAAAGTCTTCGGTCAGCCTCAGCGTGAGATGGCTTGTCAGTGTGAACGCTCAAGCGAGTCGAACCTTTCGCAGGCTCTTCAAATGATCAATGGACCGACGGTTCATAACAAACTGAGAGCCGACACCGGTCGGATTCATCAAATGGTCAAAGCCGGTAAGAAAGACGACGAGATCATCACGACTCTTTACCTGGCCGCTCTGGCGAGAAATCCGGTTGAGGATGAACTGAACGCTTCGCGAAAACACATCGCAGGCAGCACTGACCGATTGCTCGCACTGGAAGACGTTGGCTGGGCGATTCTGAACTCGAAGGAGTTCCTCTTCCAGCATTGATGCCATCAACGTTCAACAACTGATGAAGCCCGGTTTTCTTTCAAAACCGGGCTTCTCTTTATTTTAAAGTACAATCTGGAGAATCGTCTCGTGAGCACACTCGAAGGAAAGACAGCGTTAGTAACTGGTGGCGGAAGCGGAATCGGAGCCGAGATCGCCCGGACTCTGGCTGAGAATGGATGCCGCGTCGCGATTACGGGGCGTCGCGAATCGAGACTTCAGGAAGTCGTCGACAGCTCTTCGCAAGAAATCATCCTTCGAACCAGCGACGTTGGAAATCGCGAGGACGTTGCAACGCTGTTTAGCTGGGCACGTGAAGAACTCGGGTCTGTCGACATTTTGGTCAACAGTGCCGGCATCAATATCGCCAAGAGATCGATGGCTGATCTCGACCCAGCGGACTGGGACAAACTGCTCCAGATTAACGCGACCGGAGCCTACAACTGCATCCGCGAAGCTTTGCCGCAGATGCGGGAGAAACAGGACGGCGTCATCGTCAATATCAGCTCTGTGGCCGGAATTCGAGCTGGTCTGCTTGGCGGAGTTGCCTATAACGCTTCGAAGTTTGCGATGTCGGCCCTCAGTCTGACTGTCGGTGAGGAAGAGCGTCAGAACGGCATACGACTGACGTCGATTTATCCGGGAGAGGTCGAAACGCCGATCCTCGACGAACGACCGGTGCCCGTTTCGGCAGAACATCGCGCCAGGATCCTCCAACCAGAAGACCTCGCTGCGGCTGCTTTGATGGTGATTAGTCTGCCGGCTCGAGCCCGCGTGCCAGAGCTTGTGATGATCCCGACGACGCAGTCTTTTACTTGATATTTGGCGGCTGTCCGCGGATTTCTCTCAGTCGATTGAATTGCCGCTTCAGTCGCGTAATTATGGCGGTTTTCGCGGCAATCCTTGCGGTCATCCTGCCATAATTCCCACCTGCAACTTGACTCGTGCGCCCGGCCTGCCGGTTGGTTTTTCTGCGCCGAATCTTTATATCAACTTAACGACGGAGCACTCCAGTGAGCGATAGTTCTCTCGATCAGAAAATGGCTCAAGCCAAAGAAGCACTCGATGCCCACGTTCGCGAAAGTGTCGAATGGCACTTTAATCCCGAAACAGGGTGCGACTACTGGCTGGACAAGGCCAAGACGCTGGACTTCGATCCTCGTAAGGACATTCAGTGCTTCGAGGACGTAAAGAGATTTCCGCTGTTTGAAGACGAAGACCTTCGTGGTGGCCCGCTCGACAAGTGGGTTCCGAAAGGACTTGCCGGCAAGCCAACTTATGTTTTCGAAACAGGTGGAACGACCGGGATCCCGAAATCACGGGTTGTCATCGAAGATCACTGGATCGACTACGAAAACTTCAGTGAAACGCTGCCCGACGAACACTTCCCTCGTGGCGCCAACTGGCTGATGCTGGGCCCTTCTGGCCCACGGCGTTTACGACTGGCCGTCGAACACCTCGCTCAGCACCGAGGCGGAATCTGCTTCTGCGTTGACCTCGATCCTCGTTGGGTCGTCAAGCTGCTCAAGAAAGGCAAGACGGAAGAAGCGAAGGCGTACGCTGCTCACGTTATCGATCAGGCCGTGACAATCCTTCGAGCCAACCACAACGTGCAGTGTATGTTCGCAACGCCAAAGCTGCTGGAAGCCCTCGCGATGCGATTGCTCGACGACGGAGACAGCATCGAAGACGCGGGCATCAAGGGCATCTTTGCTGGCGGTACGGAATTCACTCCTCAGTGGTACCGGTTCTGCAAAGAAGAATTGCTCGGCGAAAACGTATTCATCACGCCGACGTACGGCAACACGTTGATGGGCCTGGCGTGCGGAAAGCCGTTCGATCCGGCAGACGAGTACAAGATCACCTACTTTGCACCTCAGCCGCGAGCGGTGATCGAAGTCGTCCAGTTTGACGACTACAACAAGGTCGTCGAAGTCGGTGAAACGGGCCGAGTGAAGCTTTACACGTTCACCAAGGAGCTGTTCATTCCCGGATTCATGGAACGAGACGAGGGAGAACGCGAGCCAGCGATTGACGTCTACCCCTGGCACGGCATCAGCGGAACTCGCCCGTTCCACGAATTGCTCAAGACGACGACCGTCGGCGTTTACTAGAACGACGGCGGCTCCCCTTTCAATTTTCAAGGCAGCATACGGCGCGTTAGGAATATTCAGATGCTTGAGATCCCTGTCATCCGCTGGGGTAAAGAATACCAGTCCATGAGCAAGACGGACGTCGTCCACTTTGAGACGGGCGAGACGCTGGCTCAAGTAAATGAGGCCAACGGAGGTCTCATTAAGATGGATATGCGGAAGGCGAAGAAAGCTCGAGAAGTTCTTCGCCAGTTCAGCATTCAAGAGCTGGTCGACAAGGTTGCCGCGGCTGGTGAGCTGTTTGAAAACGCTACGTTGCCATTAGGAAATGGCGAGCAGACTCCGGAAGATTTCTGCCGGATTCAGTCGGCGACGACCGGATTGCCGGAGCACATGTGCAAGTTCAACATGACGAAGAACGCCTTCGTGATGAAGAACATGGGCGACATTCTTGACGCTCTGACACGCGGTCTGCCATTCGACATTCTTTCCAACGGCTACGGCCAGGAAAATCGCGACGTGATGGTCAGCTACCAGGCCAACTGTAACGCATCGGGTTGGGTGCTACCGTCAAACAGTCCTGGTGTGCATACATTGTGGCTACCGGTGATTCCGCTTCAAATTGGTTTGGTGATGAAGCCAGGCAAGTCTGAACCTTGGACTCCTTATCGAATCTACGAAGCAATGGCTCAGGCGGGCATTCCTCGTGAAGCTTTCTGCCTCTATCCAGGTGCTAGGCGACAGCGGAGCCGAACTCGGTGGCGCCGTGCTCGAAAGCTGCGAACGGTCCGTCATCTTTGGTGGCCAGGCGACGGTTGAGAAGTAACGAAGGCAATCCTCGAATCTCTGCTCACGGCCCTGGTTTCTCAAAGATCATTCTCGGTGACGACGTCGTCGATGACTGGGAAAAGTATCTCGACCTGATGGTCGATTCGGTCTATCTGAACAGCGGTCGAAGCTGCATCAGTTGCTCAGGAATCTGGGCGTCTCGACACACTGAAGAAATCGCTGACGCAATGGCACAACGGCTGGGGCCGATTGCACCGCTGCCGATGAACGATCCGAACGCAGGGCTGGCAGCGTTCACGATGGCCGGAGCGGCGAAGGCCGATGAACGGTCAGATTGACGACGGTTGCGACTCGGGAGCTGTCACCGAAGTCACGGCTAAGTATCGCGACGGTGATCGCTTCATTGAGCAGGAGCGTTGTGACTTTTTACGACCAACCGTTCTGCACGTTTCTGACCCAGACGACGCGATGGCCAACACCGAATTCATGTTTCCGTTCTGCTCGGTGGTTGAGTGTCCGCAGGATCAGATGATCAAGAAGATCGACTACACACTGGTCGGCACCTGCCTGACGAACGACGAAGCGTTCTCGCGGCAACTTCTGGATGCGACAAACATAGACCGACTAAACATCGGTGAGGTCAAGACGTTGCAGCTCAACTGGCTCCAGCCGCACGAGGGGAACATCATCGACTTCCTCTATCGGGCTCGAGCGTTCCAGAACAGCCCTCCGCCAGCTCACTGAGCAGCAACTTTGCAATCGATAAACAGAACGAGCCAGCATCTCATGAAGACTGCTGGCTCGTTCTGTTTGTCACAGACGTTGGGTGGTAAACTCCAAGTAGAAGCGTCAGTTTGATTGAAACCAAACCGGTTCGCTCGTCTGCTTGTTCTGTGGCGTGTCTTCGAGACTCGCCATGAGCTGATTGGAGTCGGTGGAGAAAATGTCGATTCGATTTGCGTAGTAGTCGTACCGCTTCTTGTGGATTGTCTTCTCGAGCCGGCAAGTTGCATTCAGCCATTCCTGCAGCGACGGCGCGATGCCGCTTCGCCCACTCTGGATGACGATCCACGTTCGCCCGAACTCGGAGACAACTCCCGAGATACTGGCAATGGGAGACGCCGGATCAATAGCGTGAGTTGGCGGTAGGTCACGATGATAGTGACGAAGGGTTGCCGATTGAGATAGCTGCGATGTTGTCGTCTTGCTTCGTGTTTGAGATCAAAAAGTCAGACGCGACTCGAAAGTTCGGCCGAGAACCATCGACGTAGTGGCTGACCAGGGTTGGGAAATTGGACAGAGCCGCGAAAGCGACGAATGTAAAGGCGGCGATCTTTGAGTGGCTTTCAAGCTGCTGAGCAACGAAATGTACGAACCACGCCGCCGAATACAGAGCGGGAAAAATCACGATCA
This sequence comes from uncultured Planctomycetaceae bacterium, assembly GCA_943787265.1. GTDB lineage: Bacteria > Planctomycetota > Planctomycetia > Planctomycetales > Planctomycetaceae > JABMPE01. The sequence continues at coordinate 309,057 of CALSLT010000019.1, forward strand.
TCAGGTATTCGGGATGGAAGTTTACGGCGAACGGTACCAATAGCGCGAACGGGACTACGGCTGCTGTGCATAGGAACGCAAAGATGTGCTGTGGCTGGCGGTTGGCCGCGAGCAGGAGTGCTCCCGTCAGACTGAGAACGATGACGCCCCAGCCCAACGAACCGGGAATCGTCATTAAGGCATGGATCGGTGAGTACATCCACCCGTTGTCGCCGCCCGTCCAGTTTCCTCGAATATTCGGCAACGCGTAAAACAGCACAAAGGAAACAACCAGCGCGGACGACACTCAGGCCATTGACGGTGAATCTTCGTGAGACTTTGGCTCGACACACGACTAGCGATGCGAGGATCGCAAAGTAGAACATCGGCGCCAGACCCGTCGCGAGAGTGTGAGTCGTGACCGAAAGAGCCGCGACGACCAGCGCGCCGATCAAGTGCTTCTTGGACGATTCCTGAAGGCCGAACGTCGCGAGGAAAAAGGCCAGCGTCGAGCCGCACATCGCAAACATGTAGAAGCGATTCTGTTGGCTGTGAAAGATGTGCTCGGGCCACAGCGCAACCATTAGAGACAGAATCAATCCGAATCGCCGTCCATGCAGACGAGTTCCCAGCAGGAAGACCATTGCGACGTGCAGCGTTCCAAAGATTGCCGGCATGGTTCGGCTGCCGAATTCTTCTCGACCGAACAGTTGATAGCCGGATTCATGAATCGCATAGCTGGTTGGGAATTAGTCGAGGGAGGACATCGTAGATCGTGAACTCGCCGTCTTCCGGCGTTCCGAAAAGCCGGTCGGATTCGATAAACGTCGCCAGTTCGTCATTGGCGAACGACCACTCACTCAGTCCGTAAAACCGCAGGCAAGCGGCCAGCAACGTAACGGCAACGCACAACATCAATGTCTTTGCGTGTGAGCGATCGTCGGTAATTGTTTTGTCCGACGACGACTCCGTCTGTGAGGTTTCTTGAGTGGTCATTTCAAATTCTCCGGAACAATGCCCAGAAGAGGTCATCGGACGGGTAGGGAAGATTCAGAGATTCAGGGATGCGTGACAGGCCGGAGCGGATCACGTTCGCCCACGAAACCTGCGGAAGCTTGTGATCAATCAAGGAGCTGACATGGGCGGCATTGATCCACTTTGACGGTCGCCCGGTTGCAACCTGCTCGAAATCACAGCGTTCAAAAAGTTGCCGCAACGATCTGCGGGAAAACCATTGCAGAACACTCGGCGGGCTGTACTCGTGCCAGTTGGACCCTAGCAGTCGTGCTGGCCAGCTCCCGGCGTCCCAGGTTTCAACCAGGCACAAGCCACCCGGTCTTACAAGTTCTTGCAGTTTCTGGACGGCAGCGACGGGATCAATGAAATGTCCCATGACCTGGACGACCGTCACGACGTCGAATTGTTTGTCGGCTTCGAAATCTTCGAATGCCGATGCCGTCACATCGAGTTGCAGCTCAGTCTGTGCAAAACAAGCCATCGTTTCATTCGGTTCGACACCACAGCCATCATAACCCTCATTCACCAGACCCTGCAGAATCAGCCCTGCGGCCGAACCAACATCCAGCAACGATCGCCCGCCGCCATAAACGTTTCAAGAGGCGGCCATATCGCTGACCGTGAGGCACCAGCAATCCAGATTCGGACAGGTAGTTGTCGTAACCAGCTCCGCCGTTGAAGAAATAGTCGTCC
>CALSLT010000020.1 GCA_943787265.1 uncultured Planctomycetaceae bacterium
ATGGCACTCCTCAGCATAAAAGACGTCCGCTTTACGTTCACACATCCAGTTCTCCTGGACGGCGTAACGGTCAACATCGAACGTGGCGAACGCGTCGGGCTTGTCGGTCGGAACGGCGCCGGCAAGTCGACCCTTCTCAAACTGATCGGCGGCGAACTGAAGCCCGACGACGGAGGCGTCACGCTCGAAGCCGGCGCACTCCTGGCATCGCTGACTCAGCATGTCCCCGACGCCAAAGGCGGATCGATCTTCGCACAGGTTTCCGACGAAATTCCGAACATCGGCGCAGACATCGCCGAATTCCGATCACTCGATTTGAAGTCTCATGCGGAAACACTGACGGCGGACGAGCAAGCGCGGATGGACTCGGCCATCGAGCGAATCGGAGCCGAAGAACGAGGCTGGGACGCTCTCCACAGTGTCGAGCGTACGCTGCGGGAAATGTCACTTGATCCGGACCAGACGTTTGACTCGCTGTCGGCCGGCAAGAAACGCCGAGTGTTACTCGCACGAGCCCTCGTCACCGAGCCCGACGTCCTGCTCCTCGACGAACCGACAAACCATCTGGACATCGACTCGATCCTGTGGCTGCAGGATTTCCTTTCACGGTATTCCGGCACGCTGATCTTCGTGACGCATGATCGAGCGTTCCTGCAAGCTTTGGCCAATCGGATCATTGAAGTCGACCGAGGCCGACTCTTCGACTGGACCTGCGACTACGCCACATTTCTCACTCGACGCGACGCAATGCTGGAAGCCGAGGTGCAACAACAGGCACTCTTCGACAAAAAGTTAGCAGAAGAAGAACGCTGGATCCGACAGGGAATCAAAGCTCGGCGAACGCGTAACGAAGGCCGAGTGCGAGCATTGAAAGAACTCCGCGAAGTCCGCAAGCAGCGACGCGACAAAGTCGGCAAAGCAAAGATGCAGCTCCAGGAAGCCGAACGGTCCGGCATGCTGGTCAGTAAGGCGGACAACGTTTCTTTTGCCTACGACGATCAGCCAATCATTCGCAACCTGTCGACAACCGTCTTCCGAGGCGACCGCATCGGACTGATCGGTCCCAACGGCGTCGGCAAGACGACGCTGCTGAAAGTTCTGTTGAACGAGCTGGAACCAAACAGTGGAACGATTCGAGTCGGCACGAACACGTCGGTCGCCTACTTCGATCAACTGCGGGCACAACTCGAAGAAGACAAGTCAGTCCGCGAGAACATTGGTGATGGCTCCGACTATGTCCTGATCAACGGCGTGCGTAAACACGTCGTCGGGTACCTGCAGGACTTTCTGTTCTCGCCGGACCGAGTACAAACCCGCGTCAGTTTTCTTTCCGGCGGAGAACGCAACCGATTACTGCTCGCCCGACTGTTCACAAAACCAGCCAACGTTCTCGTCCTGGACGAACCAACAAACGACCCTCGACGCCGAAACTCTGGAACTGCTCGAAGAACTGCTTGCACAGTTCTCAGGAACACTCCTGCTGGTCAGCCATGACCGAGCGTTCCTCAACAACGTCGCCACCAGCACGTTTGTCTTCGAAGGCGACGGCGTCATCCGCGAATTCGACGGCGGTTACGACGACTGGCTGAGGCAGAAGTCAGACAGCAACGACCAGGCTGCCGCCCTGGCCAAATCTGAGCGGAAGTACCAGGACTCCGGCAGCGTAACAGCGTCTGCCGCCGAAACCTCGCCTGCTTCAAATTCGAAGGCAACCGCCAAGCCACGTAAGCTCAGCTTCAAAGAGCAACGAGAACTGGAAACGCTCCCCAAGCGGATCGAAGAAATCGAAAACCGCCAGCAAGAGCTGCACGCCCTGATGGCCGATCCATCGTTCTACCAGAAGCCGCGAGAAGAAATCGCCGCCGCCACGCAGGAACTCGAGCAACTCGAAGAAGAACTGCTCGAAAAATTCGACCGCTGGGAATCCCTCGAATCCCCAACCGCCTGAATGCCGACGAAATTGCACTGCGATGTAATTGAGTTCTGCGAAAATGCGGTTCGAGATGCTCACCATCACGATGTTGAGTTAACCACCGCGTTACTTGATGCTGATGCATCCGCTATTCGTCATGCACACGCGCACAACACGCGGCACACGCAGGAGAGACGCGATCCCTGACCAGCCAAACCTCTATTATTGAAGCGCTGTCGCGGAACCCGCGAACTGAGACTTGACTCTCAAGGCTCGCCGACCAGACACTGACATCATTCGTGGCTGTCGTCATTCTCTCTCGAGCTTTCACGCCTTCGAGTTTCGTTGTCATATCGGACCGTCGAGACATGATCAGGATTACTGTCGCGCTGATTGTCGTCCTGTTGTCTGGATTGCTGGTACTTTTTTTTGTCCAGCCTGACCACACTTCTGAAGTTATTCCCCTCGCCCCCGTCGTCGACACCTACAGTAACGTTCACCCCGAAGACTACGTTGGCCCCGAAAGCTGTGCGCAATGCCACGCAGAACATTTCGCAGACTGGAAAACGCATCCACACAGCCGCATGAATCTCGATGCGGCGGACGACACGGTACTCGGCAACTTCTCTGCCGAACGGGTCGCGTACGGCAATGGCAGTGCTCTTTTCGAACGAGTCAACGACCAGTTCCTGATGTCGATCTACGAGAAAGATCAACTGACACGACAGTATCGGGTCACGCGAGTTGTCGGTTCCCGCGTGACGCAGATGTATATCGGCCTACAGACAATCGGCCCCGAGGAGCCATCCCACAACGCATACTACATCGAAGGCAAGCTACCCTTCGGATACTGGATGACTCATGACCTTTGGACTCCCGTGACGTATTTCGACAGTGCATACGATCCAGAGCCCGTCGACAGCGCACAGCAAATGCATCTGCTCGGAAAATCCCAAAAAGTAACAAAGTGGGAGACAAACTGCCTGTATTGTCACAACACGTATGCCTATCAGTACCGCGTTTCCTTTGGGTTGCTTACTGGCTTCATGCCCGAAGACTTTCAGTTTCCGGATGGTGCGAAGTCGATTGAACAGTGGGGGTCACTCACGCCCGACAAACTGGTCACACTCGGAATCAGTTGCGAAAGCTGCCATTTCGGCGGGCGGGAACATGTTAACAACGGCCAGAAAACCAGGTACTACCCATCAAGTCCGTCATTGAAGGTTCGGAATTTGGCAACTCCAGACAGCACTAATCCTCATGGCGACACGATCAATTCAATTTGCTCACAATGCCATTGCGCAAAAGTGCAACAGTATCCCAACGGTGCGGCGACGTGGAACTCTCGTGAGGCATTAGACATGCAGTCTGGAGCGTGCCAGCAGGCGATCAAATGCACCGACTGCCATAACCCCCATCGTTCCAGTGACAACGGCGGCCTCGCCAGTGAAGACCAGAATGTTGAAACGTGCCTGCAGTGCCATCAGTCGTTTAAGGCGTCTGCAGCTCTGACACAACACACGCGGCACGATCCTGGCAGCGTGTCGTGCCTGGACTGCCACATGCCAAGAATTGTCCAAGGCCTGAATCAGGTCGTCCGTACTCATAACATTTGTTCGCCGACTGACCAACGCATGTTGCAACATGCTGGGCCAAACGCCTGCAACTTGTGCCATCTTGACCGCTCCATCAAGTGGACGGTCACTGAACTGAATAAAGGATGGGACGCAGGAATCAGTATACAAGGCACTTGGAGTAGCCAATACGGCGCATCATTCGACAGGCCGGTTGGCAATATGTGGCTGAAAAACGAGCAGCCCGTAATACGTCTCATTGCCTCGGATGCCTGCGCTCGATCAGGCCGCGCATTCTCGGAATTTCCGCAACTATTGAACCTGCTGAGGGAGCCTTACGCAGTCAATCGTATGTTTGGGATGTTCGCTATCGAGCAACTACTGGGACGACGGTTATCTGAGATCGAATACTCTCCGCTGGCGAACCAATTGGAACGCGACCAAATGGTTGATGATCTTCAGGAAATACTCCTCAATGCTGCACCGGAGTAACGCCGTCAGCTATACACATTCGCATCTTACCCAAACGACCTTAGAGGGTTATCTGGGCGTCAGCAGAATGAAGCTCACTCGCGAGGGTCGATGATATCCGAGCCTCTTGCAGTGTGCGTCCAACATCTTCAAAATCACCCCCTGCACTGATCGCGACCTGACTGCGAGGCACGGTGTACCTACCCACTCTCAACCGGGAGCCCCCCCCACACACATCACCAGTACGCGCCCGCAGTCATGCGACGCCCTTGGCTTGGCAATTCAGTTCACTGACGCCCCCCGCTCCAGACTGAGTTGGAAGTCGGCGTTCTCAATGCCATCTTCTGGGATTCCAATCCAGAGCACAGTTTCCTCGGCCGAGCTGTAGACTGCCGGAAGGGACTTTCGCGTCGAAATGCCCGAACGCCCGCGGCTTCGGTAGCCATAGCTCTGGGAATTGACCATTTCGCCTGCTGAAGACGCGGCTTCGAGCTTAGCGATGTCGACACCCGTCTGAACCGAGCCCCGACATCATCGCCTGATGACCCCCGCCGATCACTGCTCGGACGACTACTTGGTAGGAAACGGGCAGGTCAGCTCTACTCCCGGGAGCAGCTCGTACCGGCCAGATTCGTCTATCTCCCATGCGCACGTCGTGGCGACAGTAAGCGGGCGAATAACACCACTCAACGATGAACGCGTGCCCACAACCGGCGATTCACGACAGAAAATTGCTCATCTTGCCGGGTTTTGAGCCTTCTGATACAAGCCGGTCCGAACACAAATCCACTCTGGTTTCAGCGAAAGGGATGTCGCGTGAGCCAGCACTCGGCCGACACGACTGCGGACAATAAGAACAAGCAACCAGGCAGGCTCAAGCAGCTTTTACCGCTGTTTGCGGCGATGCTCCCGGTGCTGTTCGGATTGGGCTTCCAAGCTGCTGGACCGCGTCCCTCAGCCACTGAAAGATAGAGCAGAACGGCCGCCGCTGGCCTTTCATCATTACATGGTGAACCTCGGCGATGTTCCAGTTAAGCGATCACACGCCGCTGCGTTTTCGTTCACAAATCGTGGTGAGCAGGCCATTAAGCTGCGACGCCTCGAAACAAGCTGCGGATGCCTGACTCAGCAGTTTGAACAGGAGATCATCGCTCCAGGTGAAGATGGCCGCTTCCGACTGTGGATTCAGACGGCCAGTCAGTCCGCGGGCGACAAGCAATACACCTGCAAGGCCATCTACGGGCCGGTCGACGATCCCAGCGTTGAGTACAAAGCCGATCTGGTGTTTCGAATCACGCTCCCCGAGCAGTCAGTTGTCGTAACTCCGAAGGCGATGATCTTCCACCAGCCCAATAGCCAGGTCACCGAACGGACTGTGGATGTGACCGACTTGCGTTCTCAGCGGCTGAGAATTCTTGAAGCAACCACTAAGTCGAAACTGCTTCAGGTCAACATACTGGAACCATCCACCCTTACGAAAACTGAGCGTGATGAGGGCGTCGTCGGGCGACTAAACGTAGCCGTTGGAGCAGTGCCGCCAGGAACTCACAACGCAGTCATCCTGATCAAAACTGACGACGAAGAATTCGATCAACTCGCTGTTCCGGTTCGAATCTACGGTCCGGAAGCGACCACCGACGCTGGCTTCGACCACACAGACGACGACACGGGCAAGTCTCAAGACGTGCCGAACTTTGAGAACTAAGACTCAACGCCACGTTCAAACTCCGCCCAATGGCAAATCGCAACTCTCACCCAGCACGGACGCTCGATGATTACCTATCGCCTTACAAGCCCCCTGCTCTCATTGGCCGTCGCCACCTCTGTTTTCCTCGGAGCAGTGACGATCAGTTCGGTACACGCCGCTGACGACACCGTCACGTCTAAAGCCAAGCCAACCAAAACTGAGAAGGTTGCTGACGAATCCGTGAGTGCGGAAACGCCGGCCCCAAAAGCAGGCCCCAAGCCGGATGGCATCCTGCTGCGGTATCACTTCAAGAAAGGCCAGTACGTCCATTACGAAGAGGACTCGCGGTCCGAGATGAAGCTAATGGCTCGCGAGCAAACTCAGGAGACATCTGAGAAACGGCGAACCAACAAACACTTCCGAGTCGTCTCCGTCGACGAAGACGGATCAGCCGTCGTCGAACCCATCATTGACCGCGTCCAAATGGAAGTTCGTAATGACAACGGCCGACCAGTCACTTACGACTCGGCCAACAAAGGCTCTGCTCCGAAAGACTTTAAGAAAGTCGAAGAGACGATCGGAAAGCCCTCACTTCGGATCCGCTACGCAGCCAACGGCAAGGTTGAGCAGCTCTTGCCGTTGAATGCTCAAAGCCACGAAAAGATCGAGGCCACCGAGCAGGAAAAGCAGAATTTCCTGATTGCGTTTCCGGAAGACGCCGTCGCCATCGGCGAAGCCTGGACCGACAACTACATGATTGACGTTTCCGTTGACGGCAAGCTTCGAAATCCATTGAAAAAACGAGTGAAGATTCGACGTACTTACACGTTGAAAAACATCAAAGACGGAATTGCCAGTATCGGATTTCGAATCTTCCCGCTCGCCGTTGAGCGAGACCCACGAATCAAGGGCGAACTCATCCACCACTCGCGTTTCGGGAGCGTTCAGTTCGACGTCAAACGCGGCATCATCCTCGAATGGCAGAGCAGCGGCTCCGGCCAGGTATTCGAAGCGTTTGGACCATCATCAATGATGAAAGCACTGTCGAGCACCACCGAGCGGTATGTTCCGTCACCGTCCGCAGCAAAACGCCGGACACTAGCTCCGAAGAAACCTGCGGGCCCCGCCGGACCGCAACTGCCTGGACTCTCCAGCCTGTAACAGAGACATCCGGCTGACGTTCGCAAAACTGGCCAGCTCGATCGTCCACAACTATCCCCTCGAAAGACTGAGGCCACTTTCGTGAAGCCAGTCCTGATTCTGGGTGCGGGAATCAACGGAGCCGCCGTCGCTCGCGACCTGGCCATTAACGGAATCCCCGGCTGCATTGTCGACACAGGCGACGTAGCCGGCGGAGCAACGTCGCGATCTTCACGGCTGATTCATGGCGGACTTCGCTACCTGGAATATCGGGACACGGCCCTTGTTCGCGAATCACTGCTTGAACGTGAACGGCTTCTGCAACTCGCCCCTCAATTCGTCAAACCTCTAAGACTGACGATCCCCGTCGCGCATCGCTTCGGTGGACTCTGGGCTGGCTTCGTCCGCTTTTCCGGACTCGCACGGACACCAATCGGAAAGCATTTGCTGAAGTTCGGACAAGGCCCGCGGGGCCTGATCGCAATCAAAGCCGGACTGTCGATGTATGACCGCCTTGCCAGTTCGGACTCGCTCCCGCCACATCAAGTCCAGCGAGCCAACAACAACGCTCGACAGTCAATCCCGACAGGAAACATCGAAAGCAATACGAAACCGAATGACCGCTTTCGCTGGCTGTGCTCTTACTCGGACGCTCAGATCGAATTTCCAGAGCGATTTGTCCTGGCGATGCTCGAAGATGCGCGACGAGCCGCAACTGAAGCGGGCACGATGTTCGACGTTCTGCCATACCACAAAGCCGTCACCACGAAATCGTCAACAGACATTTCGATCATCCCGACCAGAACCGACGAATCGCTACCCAAAGATTCATCACCCAGAAAGATCAGCCCGTCAATCATCGTCAACGCGACGGGAGCGTGGGGAGACCGCACTCTGGAGTCACTAGGCATTCGCGAAAAGCAACTCTTTGCCGGCACAAAAGGCAGTCACCTCTTCACAACCCACGCTCCGCTGATTGACGCGGTGGGCGATGACGGAATTTACGCGGAGGCCGACGACGGCCGGCTGGTTTTCATCCTTCCCTGCGCCGGTGGAGTGCTGATCGGAACGACCGACGAACCTTTCACGGACGATCCTGGCAACGCCGTCTCAACTCCCGACGAAATCGATTACTTGCTGCGAATGGTTGCGGTAGTTTTTCCGAACGCCGGACTAACTGCCGACCACGTCAGCATGCACCACGCCGGCGTACGACCACTGCCCAGGTGCGACAGTAAGTCAGCGTCGGCGATCCCTCGTGGACACTCCGTCGAACAAACAACTCTCAACGGAGTTCCAATTCTGACACTGGTTGGTGGCAAGCTCACAACCTGCAGGTCTCTGGCCGAAGAAGTCAGCAGTAGAATCTGCTTGACGCAGAATGTCATGCGGCGACAGCAGACAATAGACCGGCCAATTCCCGGCTGCGGAAACACCAGTCAGCATTCTCAGTTATCGCCGGACCTCACACAGATTGCCGCTCAACACGATCTACACGTCGATCAAGTCGCGACTGTCTGGCCACTGATCGGAGATCGGCTCGAAGAAGCATTTCCTCATCGTGACAACGAAGCGGCGATCTCCTCAAGCATTCGCGGTAAGAATGGTTCTTTGCACGGCACGAACATCCCAAAATCGTTCGTGAAATGGTCGATTTCCAATGAATGGTGCACTACCTTGGACGATCTCGTTGAACGACGACTGATGTTGATCTTTCATTCGACGATCCATCACGCCACGCTGAAAGAACTCGCGGAAGAACTCGTTAACGCTGGGCGTCTGCAAGAACCTAGAATCGACGAAGAGATTGACCGCGTGTCGCAACGACTCCAGAAGTTCTATGGCAAAACCGTCATTCATGACTGAGAATAGTCCGTCGATAACGACAAATTAAGATTTAAGCTCAGCTTTGAAAGTCACTCGCAATGGCCATTGTCGATATCAACTGGAATCCTTCGAAGAAGGAGCTGAAAGTCTTCTCACTGCTGCTGATTGTGTTCTTTGCAGTTGTGGCCTGGCTGGCGTACGGCAAAGGAGCATCGGCTGAAACTGCCAGCCTGATTGCCGGAGGCGGAGCCGTCGTCGGCATCGCGGGAGTTCTTTCACCAGCATTCATCCGCATTGTTTACGTCGTCTGGATGGCTGCCGTTTTTCCGATCGGCTTTGTCGTCTCAAACGTCGTCCTGGCTGTCGTGTTTTACGGCGTTGTCTGGCCAATCGGGCTTCTGGCAAAGTTGACTGGAAGAAATGCGTTGCAGTTAGGCTTCGATCGCGAAGCGAAGACCTACTGGAATGTTCGCCAGCCAATGAAAGATCCTAGACGCTACTTTCGACAATACTGAATCGGTCATTCTTGGGCACGAACATAGCGTGCTCGTATGGCCAGCCCGGCGTTGACCAACTACATTGCGAGCTTCAAAACGATCACGGAAACGATCGTCTGAAGTGCCGGCTGTCGGCCTGGGCGAGCAGATCAAAGTCGGAGCCAATCTTGAACGGCGAACCTGTCAGTCAGCCATCGTCCGATCAAACATCTTCATCACCGCTGAACAGTCAGCAGAAGCTTCAACAACTGGCAGCATGCCTGTCCGAAGTCATCCGCGGAAAACAGGAAGCAGTTGAAGTTCTCATCACCGCGATCCTCGCAGGCGGCTCCGTCCTGATGGACGACGTGCCTGGCGTCGGCAAAACGACGCTTGCCAAAGCTCTCGCAAAGTCGCTGGACGTTGCCTTCAACCGAGTTCAGTTCACACCCGACCTTCTTCCGTCCGACATTCTGGGAGCCTCGATCTACAACCCGGTCGATGGGTCGTTCACTTTTCGAGAAGGTCCAATCTTCTGCAACGTTCTGCTGGCCGACGAAATCAACCGAGCGTCGCCAAGAACTCAGTCGGCTTTACTGGAAGCGATGAGCGAAGCTCAGGCAACGATCGAAGGCGTCTGCCACGAACTGCCAAACCCTTTTATCGTCGTCGCGACTCAAAACCCGGTCGACTTTCACGGCACGTATCCGCTGCCGGAAGCACAACTCGATCGTTTCCTCGTCTACATGAACCTTGGATACCCTAACGCCGAAACGGAACTCGACATTCTGTTCGACCAGGCCATTGCCCATCCGATTGATTCGGTAAGCCCCGTATTAGGTCGGGACGAGGTGGTCGCAATGCAGGCTGCAGTGCGGCAGGTCCATGTTGACCGAAGCGTCGGGCAATACATTGTCGAACTGGTCACGCAATCACGATCCGATGAGCGATTGAAGCTTGGGGTCAGTCCGCGAGGTTCGCTAATGATGTTTCGCGCGTCGCAGGCCGCCGCGTTCCTGGCGGGACGAGATCATGCGACACCCGACGACGTTCAAAAAATGGCACGGTATGTCCTGCCGCATCGAGTCGTGCTTACATCGAAGAGCCGATACAGCAGCGTCAGCCGAGCGGAAATCATCGAAGACCTGATCAAGACGGTACGCGTTCCCGTTTAACTTCAACGTCGACCTGAGAATGTTCCGACGCAGGATCATCGAGCAGTCATCAACGATCGGGCGAGTCAATGGCGGACAAACCGCAGCCCTCTAAACCAGCCTGGCGGCAACGACGGCGTAAGGTCCAGCGACCAAAGTATGTGCCGTTCACTGTCCGGTATGCACGGTATCTTTGGCGTTACAAACTCACCCCGGCCGGCAGGTTTCTGTTCTGGAGCGTGCTGTTCACATCGGCCGGACTGGCAACCGTCGACATCCCCGTCTACCAGCTTTTCTGTGCCCTGTTTTCCACGTATCTCGTCGTGTGGCTGACGAATCTGCTTTACCGCCCGAAGCTAAAGGTCAAAGGCGACCTGCCGGGGCGAGTGACGGCTGGAGAACTGATCACGGCAGAAATCGAACTCACCAACGAATCATGGCGACCGGCTTACGATCTGATGCTCTGGTTGATTGGGCTTCAAAAATCGATCCAGCTTGAGTCAGCCTTCACAGCCATTCCTCGTCTGGCTCCGGGACAGACTGCCGTGCTGCCGCTCGAACTTCGCCCGATGCGGCGCGGCGTTTACAAGCTGCCCTACCTGAGACCTCACAGCACGTTTCCGTTTAACCTGATGCGGAGCGGCTCGACTCAGTTTCCACTGAAACCATTGATCGTGATGCCGCAGTTTCACGTGCTGCAGTCAATCGACGTGCCAGTCGGGCTGCGTTACCAGCCAGGCGGAGTCGCACTCAGCTCAAACGTTGGCGAATCTCCCGAGTACATCGGCAACCGAGACTACGTCCCAGGCGAGCCGGTAAAGCATCTCGATTTCCGAAGCTGGGCCAGACTCGCTCGCCCGGTCGTTCGTGAATTCCAGGAAGAATACTACTGCCGCATCGCGCTGATTCTGGACACGTGGATCCCCCAGCGCCGAATGCCGAAAGAAGGATTCCCGGAACTTGAATCAGCGATCAGCCTTTCCGCATCGATCGCCGATTCGCTTTCCGCGACTGAGCACTTGATCGATATCTTCGCGGCCGGCCCGGAACTCTACGTCTTCCGAGCCGGCCGCCAGCTCGCGCACTTTGACAACGTGCTTGAGATTCTGGCGTCGGTCGCACCGTGCGACAAAGATCCGTTCGGCAAAGTCACTCCAGCAGTGGCAGACGAACTGACATCAATCACGACGGCGATCTGCGTGTTTCTCGACTGGGACGATTCTCGCGAAGAACTCGCTCGAACAATCGTCGAAGCCGGGTGCCAGTTGAAACTGATCATCGTCCGAGATACGCCAACCTCGAGCCCGCTACCCGGCGATCTCGGCGAAGTCATCGTCCTGACGTCTTCGCAAATTCAAAGCGGAGGCGTCGAAACACTTTGAACGACTCCACCGCCAATCCCCAACCGCAGACGAGGCAGCAGCCTCGAAGCCAAAGCGGTTTGCTCAGCAGCGCCCGCAGGCTGACCGCCGCAGCAACACGAATTCCATTGCAACGATGGCTGGCTTTCGTGCTGATTGCACTCGAAGCCTTCACCGTCGGCTACCTGTCAAAAACGATTGCCTACCCAGTGATGATCGTCGTCGTCGCAATGTACGGAACCGTTTCGAGCCTCCGCTTCAAGATGGATCGACAACGAACGTACGACATCATCGCGTTGATGGCGGTCATCTTCGTCATCAAATACATGGCCACGCCCGATGATCCCCGGTATGACGAATTGATTCCGAGCCAGTCAATGGGATTCACACTGGCTCAGTACGTCCTGGCGATGCAGAGCGTGCAGTTCTTCCTGAAAAGACGCGACGACCGATTGCCATTCAGCTTTCCTGGCATCGGCGTCATCGCCCTGGTCTGTGCCACGATGGTGTCTCGAGAAAGCGGGCATCGCAGCGACGTCCAGGCGATGTGCGTCGGTTTCGCCATTCTTTCAGCTCTCTACTGCGATGCTTCCCGACGTTTCATCAAGGTCGTGCCAGCTCGGCGTCGTGGACGACCGATCGCGACGGTGCTCGTTCTGCTCGTCGTCGGAAGCCTCGGCTGGTTCATGGCATCTTCGATGCACAAATACGAACGGCATGTCGAGCGTCTCGTCAACCAATTCCTTCAAGAGCCCAACGAGTCTACAAGTATCGGTTTTTCAGAATCAGCCACACTTGGATCGGTGTCGCTTCAGAAGGATCGAAACTCGCAACAGACCGCCTTGCGAGTGGTCTCTTCCGTCGAACCGGGATACTTTCGAGCCAGAGCGTACGACACTTACGAAAACCGGAAATGGCTGTTCAACATCGACGGCCGCGCAACCTACCCCCAAGGCTCAGTCCCCAGCGCTGCCCGTTCAGACACCCATACCGGCCAGGGATTCCGGATCGCTCGCAATACCAAGCCGGGAACTCAGAAGTTTGAAGTCTGGCCAGACGTCGATCTCGGCGACACATTTGCTGGACCGCTCAGAACATCCTGGTTGTATGCAGACGCCAGAATAGTGACGGTCGACACGTACGGGGTGATGAGATCCAGCGAGGCCAGAAGCGGCGTGCCGTACACGCTGCTGGTCAGTGACGCCCGACAAGCATCCGATAAGTCTGTGAACGAAGCGTTGCCCACTCATACGCAGCACTTTGATGACGCGGAGATCAGCCTTCAACGACTGGCAACGCCTCCGGATTGGGCTCTGAAGAATAAGCAACTTACCGACTTAGCAGAGTCGTTGTTCAAGGAATGCGAAACCGTTGACGACAAAATGGCCGCGACTCGTCGATACTTCAAAGATAACTACACCTACAGCCTGCAGGTTTCTCCGCCCGAGCAGGCAATCCAGGAGCCACTCAAATGGTTCCTGCTGGAACAGCCGTCAGCCCATTGCGAATACTTTGCGTCCGGCACTGCCATTCTGCTCCGAATGGCGGGCGTACCCTGCCGCTACATCGTCGGCTTCGTTGTGTCTGAAAAAAATCAGTACAGCGGTGAATGGGTCGCTCGCAACGAAGACGCCCATGCCTGGGTCGAGGCTTACGACGAAACCGTCGGCTGGGTCACGGTCGACTCGACGCCTGCTTCAGGCATTCCTGACGAATCGTCCGCCTCGTCGTCGACGCAGCTCTACGAATACCTGCGAGACGAATTCCATCGACTCCGAACTGGCTGGCAACAACGTGGTTTCGCATCAATCAGAGCAACGCTGAAGTCTATGATTCTGTCACCAGTCGGCATCGCCTTGATCTCGATCGTGACGCTCATCGCAATGGGCGTGCTGCTCCGACGCTGGCAGCACCACAGGCACGTCGACCGAGCGGCTTATACGGCGTCAACTCCGATCGTCGAACAACTGCAAACGGCGAGGCAGAAACTTGACGTTACTCTTAAACGCGTCTGGCGAATGCGATTGCCGGGTGAAACCGTTGATCGGTACGCTCAGCAACTTGCAAACGGAGCCACCGATCAGCACGATCCGCTCTCAGAAGCGGCGGACTGGTACACACAGTACGCTGAGTTGCGATTTGCTCCGAATCCAGACCAGAAATCGGTTATCGACATTGCCGCCCGAGCCAGCCAGCTCACAACAGTTTTAAGAAAACGTGTGCGGCAGCCCGACGAACATCAAGACAACGTCTGACGCGGAATAAGAATGGGCCACGACGACTCGGCAATCATCCGACCTCGATGGAAAAAGACTGAGGTGTTCGGACTGCTCATGATGCTGACCGGGCTGGCAGTCTTCGTGGCACTTGCGGCACAGCTGGGCACGCCGTCCGTGCAACGCTTTGACGAAGCAGTGGTTCGCAGTCTTCGAAATGCCGAAGACCTGGCACAGCCAATCGGCCCTGACTGGTTCAAGGAACTGGCCAGGGACTTCACCGCCCTGGGTGGATACGGAATTCTGTCAACCATCACGATCCTGGTGACAACATTCCTGCATCTCGAGCGTCGACCAGCCCGAGCGCACTTCGTCGTCGTCGCAATCGTCGCGGGCTACTCACTCAGCATGACCCTGAAAGCGCTGATCGCAAGACCTCGGCCGGACATCGTGCCGTGGCTTTCGCACGTCCACTCGTCCAGCTTTCCGAGCGGTCATTCGATGATGTCGGCAGTCGTTTACCTGTCACTCGGCCTGATGCTTTCCGACCTGACCTCGCGCCGTCTGGTCAAAACATTCGTCGTCGTCGCGCCGTTGACAATCTCGGCACTCGTCGGCTTCAGCCGAGTTTACATGGGAGTCCACTACCCCACCGATATCGTCGCCGGCTGGTGGCTGGGCATCAGCTGGTCCCTCGCCTGCTGGCTGGCCATCCGCCGCTGGCGGGCCTTCCACGAAGTCAGACGAGCACTGTCTGTCGAAAACGAAAATGCGACATGAACAAAGCAACCAACTGCAGGTAAGGCTCCGCCTGACGAAGTTGCAATCTCTCTATAAATTGATCAACCACGAAAGACACCAAATACACGAACACCTCGTGACCGTTCTGAAAATGTTCGCAGTACTCGCCAACGGCAAGTCACGACTTCTTCTTTCGTGTCTTTCGTGGTTGTCTCAAAAAGCTCTAAGTCTGGGCTCAGGAGAAGTTCGTCCAGCAGAACCTGACCGACGACTCACTCATGCTCGAACAGGACGCAAATCGGGGACGGGGAGTGGACGTTACTGCGGTTGTAGGTCAGCTCGCCGGTTTCCTGGTTGACCTCAAACACAGACAGGTTGTGTGAATCCTGACCGCCGGCGATCAGCCAGCGACCGTCCGGGCTCAGGTTGACGTTTCGCGGCGTTGCAGCGCGGACATTTTCGCGTTCGACGAAAGTCAGCTTGCCGGTTGACTGATCGACGCTGAAGACTGTGACGGTGTCGTGACCTCGGTTGGCGGCGTAGATGAATTTTCCGCTGGGGTGAACTCGAATTTCTGAGCAACTCTTGAACTTTTCTTTTTCGAGTTCGTCCTTCGGCACAGTGAGGACGGTTGCCTTCGCAGACATCGTGCCGGCTTTTGCGTCGTAGTCAAAATGCGTGATGCTCAGGTCGAGTTCGTTGAGTACGTACGCCCATTTTCCGTTTGTGTGAAACTTCATGTGACGCGGTCCGCCACCGGGAGGGACGACTCCAAATCCGTGCTGTTCGACTTTCGACTTCGCAGCGTCGACTTTGTAGATCACGACTTTGTCCATGCCGAGGTCCGGGACAAACGCGAATCGTTCGTCCGGAGAAAAGCCCGTCCAGTGAGCGTGCGAGGCGTTCTGGCGAGTGCCGACGACTTTCGAACCGGCTCCGTGTTTGACGAGCTGTGTTCGTTCTTTGATCGAGCCGTCTTTGTTAACAGAAAAGACAGCCGTCGAACCGGCGCCGTACTGAGCGGTCAGAATTGTTCGGCCTGTTGAGTCGATCGAGACGTGAGCCGCTCCGCCATCGCCGATCTCAACAGCGTTCTGAAAACTGAGCGTTGACTTGCCTTTGCTCTTCTTAATCTCGTAGGCCGCAACGACCGCTTCACCTTCGAGACTTCCGACGGCGTAAATGTGCTGGCCGTTCGGGTGCATGGCTAAGAAACCGGGACGACCGATCTCAGCAGCGAGTTCCGACTCAGAAAGTCGCCCCGTCTTGAGATTCAGCGTGCAATGATAGATCCCTTTGCTCAGCTTCCCTCCGCCAGTCCCAATCCAGACATCAATCGATGTCGGATCGTCCGCAGCGGACAAAGAAGAAGCATTCAGACCAACCAGCACGGCGGGCAGGACACACAGCAACGCAACGGCAGCTCGGTCAATCAAAGTCAGCACGGCACTTCTCCTTCGCGGGTGAATTTGCAGAGTGCCTCAAATCATGACGACGAGGCCCCGCATCATTCAACACAGTGAGGATGAAAGTTTCAAAGCGATCACCAGGGAGCCAATGCTCAATACTGGACTGCGAGACGAGAAACATCCATCACGAGATAGAAGGCGAATTAGTACCAGCGGATACTGCCTCATCCAGCGCGAAAAAAAGCCATCGCCTCTGGCAGTGCATAAACGGAATTCAGTAGTTCAATGCGAAACTTCAGACCGACTGCGTCATCAGTCAACTCCCCCATGTGGGCAACCTTGACACCTTTTCGACGCACCCAACTCATCACACGGTTAACCCATTTGCGATATTCAGCAGAAACTTCGTTCATACTGTCGGCTTGCGTGCCAATGTCACTAACGCCCATTTCACCGTCTCTATTCAACTTTCCTCGATCCCAGAAGAGTGCTGGCGTGCGATTCCAGTCAACAATGCCTTCTCCCGAGACAGGAGTCTCTTCATCCCAATTCATTAGATCAAAAGCAAAAGTCCTAGCGCGACCAGGCTCGGACTCCGTAGGACGTTCGTCAATAAAACGGATGGGACCATACGATTGATCGACGATGCCATAATGCTGAGTGCGTTCAGACTGCGGTGGCAATTCAGACACATCAAAAAAAGTCGGTTTAGCAACTGTCATTTTCCCCCACGGAAACAGCCGCGCTTTTCCCGATGTCATCGCAAAATCCAGCAACTGCAGCTCGTCTCCCGGAGTCGCATAAAAGTGAATGCCAGCAACCATACCAATTCCCGTTTCGAACTGACTGAAGACACTTCTTCGGGAGTTTGGCTACCTTCCGCAGGCGCCGCAGGCGCCACCAGTTGCCCCGCACGTTCCGCTGCCGCAGCATTCGGCACACGGTCGTTTTTTCTGCATCGTGAAGGTGCCGTGGTCTTTGTTCTCGGCTGAGTAACCGGCGATGAAATCGGTCGCGGTCGCACTACCGTTGTAGGTGTAGAGGCCGCCGGCCAGCCAGCCGAGATCGGCTTCACCTTCCAACGCGTAAGCCGTTCCGTCATCAGTAACGAGAAGTGGCAGTTCAAATTCGAACGGAATCACGGCTGCGTACGTCGCATGAAAATGGGCGTCGTAGTAGCCCTCGCCCTGCTTGGTGATGATCGCTCGAAGACCGCCGTGATGACCGTTGTAGTCGCTCTGCCAGGTTCCCTCCCAGCAGCCAGCCAGTTCCTGCTCGGGATACGAATATTTGGACGCTTCCTGCCATTGCCGCTCGAAGCAGCACCCGGTCAACATTCCACACAAAGCAACCAACACAACGGCAACAGACAGACGTACCATCAGCTCGACTGCCGCATTGCCCGATCGAAATCGACTGGAAGATTCTGTATTTGCCATGCTTTCCGACCGCTCGCGTTATCGTCACTCGTTTATGAAAGTCAGCAGAGACTCAATCAGGTTTGAGTCTGCGCAGCCTTCACGATCGCCGCCAACCGCCGCGGCATCCTTTCCTCATCGATCGGAACAAACCGAACGACCCCTGCAAAGCTGAGGCGACAAACAGCAAACCCACCGCCATCTACCTATTCTTCCGCACTTGCGAAGTCGGTGCCGTCGATTACTGCCAACGACGTTTCCAGCAATTGACCGTGCCCTGACCAAAGAGTAACTATTGCGAGGTTCTGACGGCCGATCCGAAGTAGAACGGGCTGACTTCAGTGACCGGCACCCTTTGACGATTCCCCATCTTTAGCCGCGTCCCGCTGTTCTGGCGGGAGCCTGGAAGCCATGCCGCTTAAAGTCGCTGACCCATCGAGCGAGCCGACTCTTAATCTGACACCGATGATCGACATCGTTTTCCTGTTGATCATCTTTTTCATGGTCGGAACTCAGTTCACCGAGCAGGAACGCCAGTTCGACGTGCAGGTTCCGTCCGTCAGTGACGCGCCGCCGCTGACCAGCCGGCCGGACGAGATCGTCGTTAATGTCGACGCCGAAGGTCAGGTTTCGATTAGTGACGAGCAGTTGAGTATCGCCGCACTTGAACAGCGACTCAGCCAGGCTCGCGACAACTATCCGGATCAGTCAGTCGTTGTGCGAGGCTCCGGCCCCGATCCCTATCAGAACGTGATGGACGTGCTGACCGCGTGTCACCGCGCGAAGATCAGCCACATTTCTCTCGCCAACCAACTTCGAGAATCGCCATGATTCTGGCCGCCATCGAATTCGTCGAATGGCTGGCTTCAACCTTCGGTTCCACGACCGAAGAAGTCGAAGTGGCGCTGTGGGTCTCGCTGCTCGCGGGGATGCTGTTCGCGACGATCCACTTCATCACGATGATGGTCACCAAGTGGGGCGACAGCGATCCGACCGGCAAAGCATTTATGTGCTCGGTGCTGCTGCACCTGTCGCTGGCTTTCGGAGCGGTCGCCGTTTCTCCGCCTGAGCAACTCGTCATGGCCAGCGTTGAGAAACCGTTTCAGATTCGGAAGATCCTCCTCGAAGGCGAAGAGCCGATCGAAGCCGACACTTCCGGCAACACTCCCGTCTGGGAAAAGGTGCTCAGCAAGCCGAATCAACAACTCTCGCGCAGCGATCACGCGCCGATGGAATTCGAACCGCTCGAAAGCCCGGAACGACTTCCCGAACCGATCACACGACCTGACATCATGATCCCCGACGCGAGGTCGTTCCCCGAACTTGAAGTCTCGCGGCCCGAACCTCGCGACTTTGGAAACACCGGACGCAAAATCGAATCGGCAGCACCGCGGACGGTCAACGACTCCACCGCCGAAGCCCGGCCGGACATCAACCTTCCGTCGCTGTCATCCATTAAGCGCACCGTTCGCGAAAGCGGCCTCAAAGATGTCAGCGTCAAACGGACTCCGAATCGAGGTTCCGTAGACAAGATCGCTCCGGACTTCAACGCCACTCGACAGCTTGCGAAAATCGACACGACCGTCGACCCCACTTCGTTCCTTGAACGAGGCGTCACTGACGAGCCAATCAAACGCCGCACCGCCCCTGCTCCGTCGACGCTCCAGGAAAAAACAGCCGGAACCGTTGCCGAGAACTCGACCGACGGTTCGGCGAGTGGCGGAGCGACAACTCCGAAGTTCAGCCGCCTGCGAACACGGACTCCGAAAATGGAAGAACTCGGCGGCATCGAAAGATTTCGACCGGACCTGACTCCGCAAACGGAAACACCGTTGCCGTCGCCTGTCGTCGCGGTTCGCAGCGGACTGCCCAACCCGTTTCCAACAGACGCTCCGCAGCCGAACGTCATCCGACCGAACTTTGAATCGGTCGACCCAAGCATCACAACAAAGATTCCACCGACGTACCGGCTGCGATCGCTGGCTCGGCGACAGGAAACGGCTCGTCGATACGGCGGCACCGACGAGTCTGAAAAAGCGGTCGAGACAAGTCTGCAATGGCTCGCTCTGCATCAGAATCCGGCCGGGTATTGGGATGCGGACGGATTCTCTGGAATGTGCCCGGACGGCGATCGCTGCACCGGGCGATCGGGCCGAATCAAGATCGACGAAGACAAAGTCGACCGGTTAAACGCCGGACTGCAGGCTGACGCCGGAGTAACGGGCCTCGCGATTCTGGCGTTCCTCGGAGCGGGCTACACGCACGAAGAAGGCCAGTACGCTGATCAGGTTGACCGAGCGTTGCGTTGGCTCGTTCGCGAACAAGATTCCGACGGTTTCTTCGGCGGCAAGGCAACTCGCTATGCAAAAATGTACTGCCACGCGATCTCAACCTATGCGATGGCTGAAGCTTTGGGCATGCAGACCGACCGTTCCAACGATCGCCGGCTGCGTGTGCCTCTGACAAAAGCCGTCGCATATATCATTGATGCTCAAAACGAAGATGACGGAGGCTGGCGATACCTCAAAGGGCAACGCAGCGACATGAGTATGTTCGGCTGGCAATTGATGGCTCTGAAGAGTGCCGAAATCGCTGGCGTCCAGGTTCCCGTCGCAACTCGCCAGGGACTCATCAAGTTCCTGCGTGATCGCAGCCTCGGAGATCGCAAAGGCTTGGCTGCTTACCGAGTCCTTCCGCCAGAGTTCGATCCTCTTCCGCCTTCGCCATCGATGACCGCCGAAGCCTTGTTCTGCAAACAGATGCTCGGTCTGAACCGGGCCAATCCACAAAGTCTGGAAGCGGTCGAGTACCTGATGGACAGGCTCCCCAACCGCCAGTCAGAAGATCTCTACTACTGGTACTACGGAACGCTGGCGATGTACCAGTACGGCGGCAGCGAATGGCGAGCGTGGAACACCGGCCTGCGTGACCACCTCGTGGACGATCAAAGAACAACCGGCCACGCCGCCGGAAGCTGGGACCCGAAAGCTCCCTGGGGACCGTACGGCGGGCGAGTTTTCTCCACCGCCCTCAGCACGCTTTGCCTGGAAGTCTATTACCGCTTCCTGCCGCTCTATCAGATCGGTGACGAAATCGAACGAGCCGGCGAGTAACGGCGACTCTCCCGAGGGTGGCCCCTACGGCTTAGCCACAGAGAACACCGAGGTCACGGAGACAGTCAGCAGAGTCACCCTTTGAGAACTCTGTGACTCGGCAAGAACGACCGCTCGTGCATAGCAGTCCCACGGTAAATTCCCTGCTGATCAACGAGCTGCTAACCTGCGGGTCCTCTTCGGAACCGACAAATTCACACGAGCACTCACCAGGAAACATCGTTGATGGCTAGCAAAAGAATTCTGATCGTCACGGGCGACTACGTCGAAGACTACGAAATCATGGTGCCGTTTCAGGCGTTGCAGATGGTTGGTCACGAGGTTCACGCCGTCTGCCCTGACAAGAAAGCCGGCGATCAGATTCGCACGGCCGTGCACGATTTCGAAGGCGACCAGACCTACACTGAAAAGCCTGGCCACAACTTCACGCTCAACGCCGCCTTCGACGGAACAAACCCCGCCGACTACGATGCCCTGCTGCTACCTGGTGGTCGAGCCCCGGAATACCTGCGTCTCAACGAGCAAGTTCTGGACGTCGTCCGGCACTTCGCGGAAGCCGGAAAACCGATCGCCGCAATCTGCCACGGCATTCAGTTGCTGACAGCCGCTGATCTGCTTCAGGGGCGAAGCTGCACCTCGTACGCTGCCTGCGGCCCGGAAGTGAAACTCGCTGGCGGAACTTACGTCGAAACGGCCGTCGACAGCGTGCATGTCGACGGAAACCTGGTCACCGCTCCAGCCTGGCCGGCCCATCCAGCCTGGCTGGCGGCGTTTCTTAAAGTCCTAGATGCCTGACAAGGCACTGCCGAGCGTCACCCAACAACTTCGTCCCCGCATTGCTTCAAAGGTCCGGTCTTCTGGTCAACCCACAGCTTTTCATTGGAGGAGCCGTCGCGATCCTCTGCACAGCCGCTCTCCGATATGACCAGTGGTTCGTCCACCACACCTCAAAAGGTCGCTGGATGGCCAGAACCTTCGGCGAACGAAAGGCCGTGTGGCTCTGGCGATTCCTGCTGGCAGCGGGTGCGATGTTCGGTGTGTGCCTGGCTATTGGATACGTCAGCCCCATGACCTGGAACGAGTAGCTGTCAGCCGACGACGATCCGCAAGTTCGCGGTCAATTGAGCCTGCGAATCCGCGAAAACCCGGCTGTTTCGGGCGGCTCAGGCGCACGTTGACACACTTCGGCATCCACCTATAATCCCGCGTCTCCGCTGTATTTAGAGCAAATCTACCGTGGCCACGGGCGAACCTGAGACGTTGAATCAGGTTCTGACAACAGCGTCAGCAATAGCACTTACTGAACGGCTGACGCGGTCACGTTTAACGTTACAAACTGAGGAACAACACGATGGCGCTGGAATTCAAAGACGCATCATTCGACGAAGACGTCCTGAAAAGCGAAACCCCGGTACTGGTGGATTTCTGGGCTCCGTGGTGCGGACCTTGCCGCATGCTGGCTCCGACCGTCGACGCAATTTCCGAAGAGTACGAAGGCAAAGTGAAGGTCGGAAAAGTCAACACTGACGAGAATCCACAGATCGCTACTCAACACCAGATTAACTCAATTCCAACTTTGATGATTTTCAAAGGCGGCGAAGTTGTCGAGCGATTGGTCGGCGCACTGCCGAAAGAAAAGATCACCGAGAAGCTCGACACACACCTGTAAGCTACGGATCAGCGCACCCATCAGCCGCCCTTACTCGTCCTGAGTGAGGGCGAGTCTTCCAGACACTAGCTCGCCGCAGGGAAAGGATTCCCGGAATGAGCGAGGAATTCCGCTCTCCTCATCAGCCTGACGCATGGCCATCCGCTCCTGCGCCGCCCCAGCCAACTGGTGGCAACGCAGAGCTGGACAACCTCGAAGAGGATCTGCTGGTTCAAACTGCGGAACTCGTCGAACAGGTCCAGAAACAACTGGCCGATCTAAATCGACGAGAGCAGGCATTGAATGCCCAGACAGGGCAGCTTGATCAGGAACGTCGCGCGTTCCGACTGGAAAAGCAGGAACACGAGCAGCAAGCCCAGGACGAAGAAGAGCGGCTACGCAGCATCCAACAAGAGCATGACGCGCGCAGAGCCGAATTCGACGCCGAGAAATCTGCCGCCCACGACGAGCAAGCCACAATGGCTGAACGGGCGACAGCCGTCGAGCGTGAACGAGCTGAACTGAACGAGCAACGAGAACGGCTCCGTCAGGAAGTTCAGGCCGAGCTCGAAGAACAACGTGCGGTGTTGCAGGAGTCGATCTCCAAATCCGAAGCTGAGCGTCAGGAGTTTTCACAATCGCAGCAGCGTCTGGTCGACCAGGAAACCGAGCTGCGAGAAACTCTTGAACGCGAGCGACGACAGCTCGCTGAACAGCAGGCTCGAATGGTCGAGCAACTCGAAAACGAGCAGCAATCGGTTGCTCAGCGTTTAGAAGCAGAGCGACAACAGCTCGCAGATCAGATCACCACAGAGTCATTAACCGATGAAATCGTCGCTGAGCGAACCCTTCTTGCCCGCGAACGAGAAGCCCTGCAGGAGTCGATCGAAGAGTGGCAGCAACAGAAGCTGGATTCTGAAACGGAGCTGAAGCGACGGCAGGACCGACTCGACGACGAACACCAGCGATTCCAGCAGGAAATCGATGAACTCCGTCGCCGCACCTGGGAAGAAATCGAGCAGGAGCAGACAGAACAGCAGCGTCGAGCTCATGTCGAAGTTGAAAAACTCGAAGAACAGCGGCACGCCACCGAAGCTGAGCTACGAAAGCAGCGAGCGTTACTCGAAAGCCGGATCAGATTTCAGCAGGATCACCTGGAACGAGCCCGCGAGGAACTGGAACAGGCCCGGGACGAATTTCGCAGCGAATACCAGCGAGCCAGACAGCGACTCGAGAACCTTGTTCAAATCCAGCGACAACGCGACCGCCAGATTTCACGACGGCGAGTGATTCTCGAAGAGCTGGAACACTCACTCGAACGTCAGCAAAGCACGCTGTCTAAGATTCAGAAATCTGTCGATGAACACGCGACGCGCGAACGCGAGCGACTGACTGCCGAGCGACAGTCCTGGGAACTGAAAGTTCAAACGCAGACCACTGAAAACCGCCGGCAAGCTGACATGATGTCTCTTCACGCCGAAAATCTTGAGAAGCGTCGCGACCGCCTCGACCAACTGCGAGAAGATTTGGAGACGCGACACCAGGAGCTGCTACAAACCCAGATCGCAGTCGACGAAGCGTGGGCTCAAATGGCCCACGTAACTGGCGACGAAGGAGCGAAAGACCGAGTCGAGCAGGCTCGCGAACAACTCGCCGACTACATCCGAAACCTGAGAGAGGGACTCAATCAGCAACGACGCGAACTCGACGAGGCACGCACGCAGTTTGAGTCGCAAAAAGAAACATTCCGCGGCGAGAAGCAGCAGCTTACAGACTGGGTCGCCGATCAAGAGTCGCACCTGCGACGCCACGAAGAACAGTTGCAAACACAGTTCACCCAGATCGAAACCCAGGAAACGGCCTGGCAGAAATCACGAGACACCTGGCAACGAGAACGCCTTGAAGCGGAACGAATCATCCGCGACCTGCTGGCACAACTGTCGAAGTCCAATGATTCGGACGAGAACACCCCCGATTTCAGCGGACTTCCTGAAACTCCGGGCTTGCTCGCGCTGTCACGTTTCCTTGAGAATAATGCGGCGTAGGGCGATCCTGAGACGACACATGCTGGGCGTGCCGCGCACGTCTCGACGCGTCACCGCAGCACTCGACATAGGAATATGCCGAGGCGCCCCTGCACAAGATTCAATTTCGCCGGTTTACTTATCCGCCACGGAACCTTGCCATGCGTAAACGATCGTCTCACCAGGCAACAGCCCTCTCACTGCTGACAGCTGTGCTGCAGGCAGCTCTTGTGCTAATGATTGCGGCCACCCACTCGAACGGTGCCGACGACAAATATCGTGAGGCGCGAGCGAAGATGGTCGCTCAGGACGTTGCCGGAGAAGGAATCACTAATCGGCTGGTTCTTAACGCGATAAACACCGTGAAACGGCATGAGTTTGTGCCGTCGAAACTTTTCCGCGAAGCGTACATCGATAAAGCCCTGGCGATCGGCTATCAGCAGACGATCTCACCGCCCTTTGTCGTTGCCTACATGACTGAAGCACTTGATCCCAAGCCAACTGACAAAGTTCTGGAGATCGGAACGGGAAGCGGATACCAGGCAGCCGTGCTGGCGGAAATCGTCAAAGAGGTCTACTCGATCGAGATCGTGCCGCAGCTTAGTCGCGAGGCCGGCCGCCGGCTGAAAAAGCTAGGCTACGACAATGTTCATACACTCGCTGGAGACGGCTACAAAGGCTGGCCAGAACACGCACCGTTCGACCGGATCATCGTCACATGCTCGCCAGAAAGTGTGCCGCAACCTCTGATCGATCAGCTTCGCGAAGGCGGGCGAATGGTCGTCCCACTCGGCCAACGCTACCAACAGGTCTTCTATCTGTTCGAAAAGAAGGGAGGAAAACTGATCCCGGAAAAACTGATCCCGACGCTTTTCGTGCCAATGACCGGCGCATCAGAAGATCGCCGCCGAGTGCTGCCTGACCCAGCCAACCCAAAGATCGTCAACGGCGGCCTGGAAATCGACGACAACGATGACGAAAAAGTCGACAGTTGGTACTACCAGCGGCAGGTCGAACACGTGAAAGGCGACGCTCCCGAAGGAGACTATTACGTCACCTTTAAAAATGAGAAGACCGGCCGACCTTCAAGAATGCTGCAGGGCGTGGCCATCGACGGACGGAAGATCGCTTTTGTTAATCTCTCACTCGATTTGAAACTCGAAAATATCCGAGCGGGCAGCGAAGAGTGGGAAAAGCCGGCATTCTACATTCACTTCTACGATAAAATTCGTCGGTCACTCGGAGACTTCAAAGCCGGCCCTTGGCTAAGGTCTCAGGACTGGGAACGTACAGGGCGGCGCATTCCAGTTCCGATCGGTACACGCGAAGCAATCTTACGCATCGGCCTGAACGGAGCTGCCGGGACAATGAGCGTCGACGACCTTCGACTATCGTTCATCCCTCGATAACTCAGTCTGCGTGCTCGACAGACTGCGGTGCCGAATCAACTCGGGTCGATGTCCCGGTAGTTCCGTCGCCGAAAAGTTCGACTCGATAGGCTCGGTTGCGACCGCTGCGTTTGGCTCGATAGAGACATTGATCTGCTGACTCAAGCAAGTCGTCAGCGTTCAGTTGATCGAGACCGGAACAAACGACCGACGCACCAATCGATAATGACGTCGGGACGTGCTCATCATTGAATCGTAAATCCAAAGACCGGATTGATTCCTGCAAGCGGCGGATCGGAAGATCGATATCCTCAACGCTGCAGCCACAAGTCACAGCGACGAATTCATCTCCGGCGAAACGGGCCACCAGGTCGTATGAACGAAGTTGTTTCTGACAGCACTGAGCGACCGCGGCCAGCACCATGTCGCCTCGAAGATGCCCGAACGTATCGTTGACCTGTTTGAAATGATCGATGTCGATGATCAGCAAACCAAGCGTCAAGCCAAGACGCGCGGCTCGTTGCCATTCTTCCTGAAACCGTCGCTCGAAATGAGCTCGGTTCGGCAGACTGGTTAACGCATCAGTAGCCGCACGAGCTAACGCGGGTTCGAGACGGTTCCAACTAAGCAGCACGTCTTCATTCGTCATCAAAGCGAGCAGGTCCGAGCCGTCGCGAATCGAAACACAATCCAGTTCGGACGCCGGTTTTCGATTTTCGACCTCACCTTTGTCAGCAGGAGCTTCTTCCAACTCCAACGTCACGGAGATCAAAGATTCGACGGTCCGATGATGCCACGCTGCCAGACCTGAATCAGCCGTCGTTCGCATGGCATTCTGCAAGTCATCTGCAGAAACGATTCCCAACAAACCGCCCGCCGCTTCCTGCACCAGCACATGCTGAGTTTCGTGGCGGGCGAAAACCTGAGCCAGGTCAACCAGCACAGTCCCTGTAGGAACAATCGGCACCTGCCCAAGCTCAGCCCCTGTATTGCGGAGCTGACTCGCTGAACCGCTGATTCTGCTGTCCATTTCTCAGCTCCGACCTTGATCTACTCGACTAACCCGATCGTAGACGCTTCCCACTGACGACTGCGAAACTCGGCACGCGCAGACCGATCCCAGTCTTCAGCAAACCTACGTCGTCACGGAATGAGCGAAGCATAAGCAGCCTCGACACTGCCAAATTCTGACGTGCAGAACGTCACCAACCGGCACGACGTGACACTTCCTACCAGATTGACATCTTCGTGACGGCAACATTCCCGCCGAAACAGACGTCAACATCGTCACCAGGTTCACAAGGCCGATCCTGATAAACCCCCTGATAGATCAGGGCCCCCTGCTTCCTGGCAAATTCAACAGGAAGGTGTCCGCGGCCAGGAGAGCAGTCGATCAGCTCAGGACATCGATTGCTTAAGCCGCTTGACAGTGCCGAGTCGGAACCAATTTTCTCAGCCGAAAGGTCCGGCAGATTGACATTCCAGAAGACACCAGATTCTGTCGCGTCTGCAAGAATTCGCTCCATAGCCCTAACGGTGCAGTCTGCGGCGAATTCCCAGTCGAACACTCCTTCACGAGTCTTGTAATGCGAAAACGCGATTCCTGGTCGACCAAGAAGAGCACCTTCACGAACTGCGGCCACCGTCCCGGACATGAAGACGTCGACTCCTAGATTGGCTCCCGCATTCACCCCGGCCAGTACCCAATCACAGTCTGCGGCAATTTCTCGAATCCCGACCCGAGTACAATCAGCCGGCGTGCCACCAATCGCCCACCAGCCAGCCTGGTCTTCGCGGACCGAAATCGGCTCGTAAGTTGTTACTCGATGCCCGCAACCAGAATGAGCCTCTTCGGGAGCAACGACGACAACCTCACCCAAACGACTGGCAGCTGCAGCCAAGGCCCTGATACCGGGAGCGGCGATTCCGTCATCATTCGTAATCAAGAA
This sequence comes from uncultured Planctomycetaceae bacterium, assembly GCA_943787265.1. GTDB lineage: Bacteria > Planctomycetota > Planctomycetia > Planctomycetales > Planctomycetaceae > JABMPE01. The sequence goes on from CALSLT010000020.1 coordinate 27,509, forward strand.
TTTCATGAACACCTCATTCGAGCATCAAACAACATGACGGGCATCCGCCAGAAATCGTGACACGACCATCGGCCAGGGTCGCTCCCGTACGCAAAACAGAACATTTCTAACGATCCGGTCGCCGCCGAACTGGAGACCTCTATAAACCACAGGCATCGCCTGGAGCCAGACGACGACTCATCTTGACGCTCAAGATCGATCAGGCATAGCTTGCCGCACCTTCCTATCTCCCTTCCCGGCAGTTCTTGTCGAGACACCATTCCTCTGCACCTTGTGCTGTCCCAATCGATGGAGCGTTCCACATGTGTGGTATCGTTGGTTACGTTGGATTTCGTTCGGCTCCCGAGTTTCTTCTGGAAGGCCTGCGGCGTCTTGAATATCGCGGGTACGACAGCGCAGGAATCGCCATTCAGAACAACGGCGAGATTGGAATCCGAAAGCGAAAAGGGCGAGTCGAGGAGTTAAGTCGACTTGTAAATTCCAACCCTCTCGATGGCACTGCTGGAATTGGCCATACGCGATGGGCCACTCATGGTGAAACGACCGACCTGAACTCTCATCCGCACGTCGGCGGCAATGGCGAGGTCGTGATCGTCCACAACGGGGTGATCGAGAATTACGCCAAACTGAAAGAACAGCTCCAGACGATCGGTTACGTTTTCCGAACGACCACAGACAGCGAAGTCATTGCCCACATGGTCTGCCACAAATGGCTTGAGCAGATCAAACTCGGAGGCGATCCAGAGTCGTCCGAAACTTGCCTGAAGGCAGTCGAAGCGTCGCTCAACGAATTCAAAGGAACGTACGGAATCGGAGCCCTGTTCCGAGAATTTCCCAACTTGCTAATCGCCGCCCGTGTCGGAAGCCCGATGGTGATCGGCGTTGGCGAAGATGAATACTTCCTGGCGAGCGATGCCAGCCCGCTGGTCGGCTACACGGACGAAGTCGTTTATCTCTCAGACAACGAACTCGCCGTCATGCGTCCCGAAGGTCTGGAACTCCATCATCGCGATACAGGAAAACAACAGCCGTCGATCCATGTCCTCGATCAGGTCGCCAGCGATCTCGATCTAGGCCGATACGACCACTACATGTTGAAGGAAATCTTCGAGCAGCCCGAAGCTCTCGAAAACTGCATGCGAGGCCGCATCGACGACGACGCTGCGACCGCCAAATTCGGCGGACTGGACATTGACCCTCAGCAGCTTCGACAGGTTGACCGAGTCGTCCTGACTGCCTGCGGCACGAGTTGGCACGCCGGCTTGGTCGGTGAGTACCTGCTGGAAGAGTTCGCTCGGATCCCAACCGAGGTCGAATACGCCAGCGAGTTGCGATATCGCAATCCGCCAATGAGTCAGAACACGATGGTCTTTGCCATCACTCAAAGTGGCGAAACTGCCGACACACTGGCCGCGTTGCGAGAGTGCAAAAGAAAAGGCCATCAAAGCCTGGCCATCTGCAACGTGGTCGGCTCGACAATCGCCCGTGAATCTGACGGCGGAATCTTCCTGCACGCCGGACCGGAAGTCGGAGTCGCCTCGACCAAGGCTTTCACTTCGCAGGTCACCGCGCTGACTTTGCTGGCGATCCACCTCGGCCGACTGCGAGGCCTCTCATATCCTGCCGGCAAGAGAATGCTCAGCCAGCTACGAGATATGCCCGCCGTTATGGAAAAGACTCTGAATTGCCATGAACAAGTCCAGGCTGTCGCCGACAAGTATCACGGCTTCGACAACTTCCTTTACCTCGGGCGGTTGTACAATTTCCCTGCCGCTTTGGAAGGTGCGTTGAAGCTGAAAGAAATCAGCTACATCCACGCCGAAGGCTACCCGGCTGCCGAAATGAAACACGGCCCGATTGCTCTTGTCGACGAGAAAACTCCCAGCGTGTTTGTAATTCCGAAGGGCGGCATCTACCCGAAAGTGATGAGCAACCTGGAAGAGGTCAAAGCTCGCAAAGGGCCGGTGATTGCCATCGCCTGCGAAGGTGACACTCGAGTCAAAGAAATGGCCGACGACGTCATCTACGTCCCGGAAGTCGACGACTTCCTGCAGCCAATGGTCACGTCGGTACCCCTACAGCTTCTGGCGTATCACGTTGCCCTGCTCCGCGGCTGCAACGTCGACCGTCCACGAAACCTGGCTAAAAGCGTAACGGTCGAGTAGCTAACGCCCCGTCCCACGATTTGTGCGTTACCTACGGCAACGAATCACTTCCAAATAAAAAGGCGGCCAGCTCTTAAATGAGCTGGCCGCCTTTGTTTGTTCAATTCGAAATGTTCAACCATCAGAACACGAGCGAATGCTAAACCCCACGACTACTCACGTGCTTCGATTGCGGCGAGCGCCTCTTCAGCACCGATGCGGGCGTCGCGGGCTTTCTCGATGACCTGACGGAAGACGTCAGCATCTTTGACGCCTTGAACTCGCAGTATCGTGTCGCCTTTGGCATTCTTCAGAAGCAGGTCGCCGGCGTGGAAATATTCCTGGCCAGCAAGTTGTACATACTCGATCTCTTTGACATCCGTCAGCGCGACCGATTGAAATTGCCTCAGGCCAATCACAGCCCATCGCTGAATCGAACGGTTCGTCAGAACGTAACGCTCACCGGTCAACTTGTTCAGAGTATAAAGCAACACGCCGAGCGGCGCGGTCGGAAGCACAAACAGCAGATTCGAAAGCTTGATTCCCCAGATCCGGAGCGGGATTGCATCATAAATACTGCCCAGAAAACGTCCCAAACCAAAGGACGCTATGGACGGGTACTTCGACCTGATTTCTGTTTCGCCACTGGCGGAAACTCCGATAATCGCCGTAGACATAAATGCCGTTCCTGAGTTCTCGACGGTAAACCGTTACGTGAAGACAAATTGCGCCGCGAAGGCTAGCAGACGCTCCTCTACGAATCCAGCTTCAAGCAGAGCTCAGCCAACAGGCAGGAATCATCGTTCCCGTGGACGAAAACGCCGGTCCGATCGCAGTAACCAACCAGCCAATCGCGGCTTAGCCCAGTTCATAGAAGCGGACGGCATTGTCGTGGAAGAGCTTGTGCTGGAAGCGTTTCGAACGGCCTTTGACAACCTCTTTCAAGGCTCCAAGCCAGCCACCGAACGGTGCGGTCAATGTGCAAACCGGCCAGTCTCCGGCGAACATGACGCGATCTTCGCCGAACGCGTCCATGCAGAAGTTCATATTCGGAGCGAGGTCCGCAGCCGTCCAGTTTTCGCGATCAGCCGTCACAATGATGCCGGAAATCTTGCACATGACGTTCGGCAGCGCCGCCAGCTCTTTGATTCCCTTTTCCCATTTCGCTCGCAAATCGGCGTCCTCATTCTGGACACTTAGATTCCCGCAATGATCGAGCACGAATTGCGTCTCTGGGCATTTCTCGGCCAGTTTGGCCCCGTCGAGCAGATCATCCGGTCGCATGCACAAGTCGTATCTCAGGCCGTTGTCCCCGAGCATTTTGATGTTTTCGACAAACTGCGGCTGCAGGCACATTCCTTTCGGGCGATCGGCATCGTGCAGAACTGTGCGGACACCTTTGAAATGCGGATTACCGGCAAATTTTTCAACGTACGCTTTGAAATCGGCTGACTGCGGCGAGCCCCCAATGACCGCTCCGACCATCGGATTATCATCACGCTCGCACAGCACAAACACGTACTTTGCTTCTTGGATTTGAAACTCCGGTGCGACGTTAACTTCCATATAAATGGATTTAGCAACGTTCTGCTTCGCGGTCGCTTTGAGATAATCCTTCATCACAAAGCTTCGATTGATCGACTGCACACCAGCATTCGAAAGCCATGGCAGATCGAGCGTATTCAGATTCCACAGATGCAGGTGAGTATCGCAAACCGGGATCGTTTTCTGATTCACTTTTCCACCAGCAGCCAGGGTCTGTGAAGTTACTGCCGCCAGAGTTGCTCCGGCTGCCGCAGATGATTTCAGAAAATCTCGACGATCGAACGACTGTTGCATGACTCATGAACCTCAACGTGCGAAAGAATGATTTTCAGAATTCGGTCTTAGCCTGCGGGAGAATTTTGAACTCGCCCACCTGAAAAAAAACAGACAGCTTTAAGAGACTGTCCAACAGGTGCCGCAGGAATTGGTCAGGAACTTCGTACTCGTGAAGAACGATGTCGCCAGCGATGAATTCTAATGAGTCCGAAAGATTGATCGCGTCCTCATGCCCGACCGAAAGCTCCATCGTTCCGCGATAGCAAATGGCTTCGTGCTCGGGAGTCCAACCGTTGTCCTCGGCCCAGTCCAGAACCTCGCTCCAGAAATCAACGGCGATGACGTACGAATCCTCTTTGTTAGTTAAGCGTACGTTGCTCACAGCCGTGCTCCCTCAACGACGAAAACGACCGGCTCCGCCAGCGTACTCTGTCGAAATCAATCTGCTGCCACCGGAGCCGAAGAATCGAAACCTGATCGCTCCGGTGGAAAATGAATGAAATACTCGCGTGAAATGATCAGCGACCGAACGGTCAAAACGAAGCTTGGACGAATTTCATCGCCGCGCCAAGCAACGAGCTGCTCTCGTGAAAGCGACTACTGTGCCAACCGCTTGACAAGCATCCGAATCGGGCGACGACAGTCGTTGCACAACAGGCAAACACTCTACTGGACCAGCGCGTCCGAACCGTTGCCATAGGTCAGCTTGATGTCCGTCCCCGGTTCGATCGGCATCGTGGCGACTCCGTGGCCAAGCGTCCGGATGAACGCGGCCACGCGGCGAGCCGCTTCGAAACTATCCGGCGTGACAAAGATTCGCGCGAACGCGTTGGGCGGAGCGGCCAGCATCAACCGCGACACGACTCCCTCTTCGTCGATCGACTTCTTCCATTTTTCCGCGACGGACAGTCGAGTGACTCGAAGCGTGCCTCGCATTAGCTTGCGAAGAGCGTACTGCGACGATCCGGACGACGTCGGCAACATCGTCGCAATCACCTGCGTCTCATAATCCAGCGTCACTCCGTTCAGCGGACCAACAGATCCGGATTCCAAATCCGAAGCTCCGGTCAGCGGGGTCAAGCGTCCCGACTGAAGCTCCGCCTTGCCGAACAATGCGGCAGCCGGCAGGTGAACCAACTGGCCGTTCTCAATTCGAAACATCAGCTCTTCGCCGCGACTTCGCCTTCCGACGGGGTTGATGCGCAGCTCGAATTCCTCGACCGGACGTTCGGCCGTTTTTAACTCTTCGAACGTCTGGTTGACTTCGACAAGTTGCTTTCGCAGTGTCTGATACTCGGCATCAAACTCCGACGCTGCGATCAACGACTGCCGCCGCACCGCGTCCTCTTTCGCGAGTCGTTGTTGCAACCCTGGCATCTGCCCGGCCGCCGCCGCCAGCTCAGACTGAACCGCTTTCAAGTCGGCAAGGGCACTGTCCACGGGCAGCGTCGCCAACCGAGCTTCCAAACCTTTAACGACGTCAAGTAATTCCCGCCGTTGCGACTCGGCGATTTCCAGCGGCACTGCATCCTTGCCGAGCTGCGATTCAGGATTTGGGCGAACGGCGAGCTCAGGGCTTTTCGGCGAGGCGGCGGCAACCGAAATTGCGTCCGGCTCGCCAGAACGAGTCGGTGCTGCAACTGGCCGATCGTCGGTATTCACGACGTTTGACGGCTCTTCTGACACAGCGGCCACTTCCGCGACATCGGGAGTGGCCGAAACCTGGGCAGCGCGCAGTCCGGCAAGCACGATCAGAATCACGAGAATTCCAACCAGGTTCGCAATGATGTCCAGAAACGAGTCCGATCCGAAATCGGGATCGCCCCGCCCAACTCGACCGCGCATTGATCCGCTTCCTTAGTAGGGTGCGTCTTGACGCACCTTATCCTTTTCACGGTGCGTCGAGACGCACCCTACTGAAACTACCAACTGCTATTCCAAAGCTGCTCCCGCATCCTCCACGGCAACTTCGAGCATCACCCCGAGTCGCTGCTCCGACGACTCAAACACAAAACGCACTGACGGCACCCAGTAAAACCTCGGCGGCGGCAAGCCCCACTGATTCGCGAGATGTTCGATTGTCTGAATCGTCAGCTTCACGAGTTCCGCTTCCGAACGCTCTGCCGTCCGTGTTACCTGAAACTGATTTCCGACCACGATCCTGCTCGACTCAATTCGAATCTCGACCACTTTTTCCAGACCGAGCGACGCGTTGGGATGACTGCGTCCCCAGCGACGTTGAGTCTTCAACGACGGAATTCGGTTCGATCGAGTTCGAGTCGGAATCACCGGACCACCAGAAGCAACCGACGAACTCTCACCTCCGGATGATGATGTCGACGACGAACTTCCAGCCGCCGATTCGGTTGACCGGTTTACCAACGAACTAATTTCTTGACCGTCCGAAGTCGACGGTTTCCCAACCGGCTGGCCTTGAGATGTCCGCCCGTCTGTTGAGGCATTTTTACTCGCAGCTCCGTCTGACGTTTGCCAGGGCGAGTCCGCTTGCTCCTGCCCACTGCCAGAGTCTCCGCGATCATTGCTTCCGGAAGTTAAGTTGCGATCAGACGCCAAAGCGTCTCCTCGCTCCCCAACACCTTTGCCACCGCCGGTGTCAATTTCGCCTTTACGACCAGCTTGCCCGACCGCTTCGCCATTTCCAACGGCCGGCCGGTCACCGGAGCTATCAATCCAGCGTGGAGGACCACTGCTAACTTTCGAATCAGATTTCGAATTCTCCGACAAATTCCCTCGACGCGAAGTGCCGTCCTGCGTTTCGCCGCCCTGCCCTGCCGCGTCGGCAGGCTCGTTCGAAGCACGATTGTCAGAAGCCATACCAGCCGATGTCCCCGATGGATCCGGAAGTCCTTTCATCATCTGTCCACTGAAAGGACTTCCTGCCTGGCCCAACGGCTGATCTGTCAGGCCCGGACTACCTGCCCTTGCTGCAAGCTCCTGCCGGAAGGCTTCCGACAATCCGGTGGGTGTCGCCTTGCCGTTTCGCCGCAGCTCCGCTTCCACACGAGCGGCTTCCGCCAGAACAGCCGCCCTTGCGTCGTCGAAATGTGTGCGAGTTCCTTTATTCAGCAAACTCGCCGCTTCGGCACTTCGCCCATTTAACAGTTGTTTTGCACGCTCCACAGCAGCCGTCGCTTCAACTTCACGGCGTGCGGCCGCAGCAGCGAATGACTCGCCAGCGTTTCCGTCTGCCTCTTCTGCTGCCGAACCTTTGCCTTGCTCCGAGTCACCAGCCGCCACGGCAGAATTACGATTCCGAAAATCCGAACTGCCAAAGAAACTCCGCGAAGCCGCAGGACCGCGAGCGACTCTGGCGATATCAATCGGCCCTTGAGGATTCAGCGTACGTCGCGCACGAATCGGACCTCGGCGAATTTCAGCCTCAACGGCTGCCCGGCATTCACGCACGGCGTCTGCAGTCGTCTCTGGAATCTCATAGAGAAAATCGGTCTCGACCAGTTCGTAACCAAAGTCGCCGACCATCTCGTCCATCGCAAAGACGGCCGAAGAAAACGCTTCCGCACCGGACGGACGGACCAGAACCAACGCGTAAGGTTTTCTCGATCGTCGGCCCGGGTCTGAAATCTGTTCCTTCGCCATCCAGTAGCGAAACAAAGCCTGCACGCCGGAGGCCAACGGATTTTGCTGCGGACTGAACTTCTGCAGGATCGCGACAGGAATTTCGATCTGTTCGGCTTCGAACCGCACGACGTCGCCGACACATTCGATAATGATCGCCCTGCGTACGGTGCCTGTCTGGCCGTCGTACGGCACGATCGAATGTACGGGGCTGACGAGCTGATCTTTGTGATCATCGATCAACTTTCGCGACTCATCGAGCCACTCGATGATCTGTTGATTCTCGACACGCAGTTCGCCGGTTGATTCTTCCAGCTTCGCTCGCTGATTCGCCGTTCGGATGATCTGCAACTGAATGTCGCTCTGCTGAGCCTTCACCGTTCGCAACTGTTTTCTTAGAGCGTGCGTCTTGACATTCACGCTTTTCAGTCTCTTTGCCCGGCTGGCAAATTCTGCCTCCAGCTTCTTTGCGACTTGCTCCAAATCGGCAATCTCGGCGAGTGTTCTCGGCGCGGCTTCTTTGATCGGCGAGGGAAGCGGGTCTCGAACCAACAGTGGCTCGATCGGTCGCTGTTCCCGAGTCGGCTGTTGAACCACGACGACCGGTTCTTCAACTTTCGGTTCAACCTCTGCTGACTTTGGAACTGCCCGTTGAGTGCCCTGCCCCGACTTCGCAACAGCCTCAGCTTTCGATTTCTGTTTGGCAGTTGCGACGGCGTCTTTTCGGATTCCGGCAGAAACGACAACGAGCATTAGAACCAACGCCCCGATCGTGCACAGCAGCACGGCCAGGAACGGGAACAGCGTGACAGGATTTGATGTCCGTTGTGAACGGGCCATCCGACAGACTCTCAGTAGTTAGTTTTTTGATGAGACTTCGTACTTGGGGTGGCTCGGGTTGCTTGCAACCCGTTTCGCGCCGCGACAAGAGAATTCCTGGTTACGTGACAGCTACCTCCTGCGGCTTCGCCGCACAGGCTGAAAGCAACCTGTGCCACCCAATGCGGAATCACGCCGCCTTCGAAGAACTCACTCGCGAAGTCAGCAAGTGAACTGCCGCGCTGAGCGTGTGCAGCGTTTCGTCCAGCGACGCGGTTGAGTCGTCGTTCTCCAGTCGAAGAATGATCGCCTGCTGAGTCTCAGCCAGTTGCCGCTGACTGACCGACATTTGATCGAGCGATTCGGCGAGCACTTTCTGAGCTGCGGTCTGTTGCGAAAGCGACTCTCGACAACCAGCAAGCGATTGCGAAACTGCCGTACTGAGGGACGACTCCAGTTCGTTCTGATGTCGCAGCAAAGTCTCACCCCAGCTCGTCCGCAGCTCGCCGAGGTTCGACTCCCAAAGTGACACGTGTCTCGCCAGCAGAGTTTCTGTTTGAGCAAGCAGTCGCTGGGCAGCCGCTGATTCGGCTTCGACCAAAGGACTCGCCGCCTGTTCTTCCTCTGGGAAATAGTTCGTGACGAGGTCCAGGGCGAGGATTTCAACATCGGCCAGCACGGACTTCTGAGTTTTCTCAACAAACGCCGAAAAGAAAACCAGCACCAGCGACAGACTTAGCGACAACGCCGTCGTCCCGAATGCCACTCCCAGCCCGGACGCGACCATTCCGAAGGATGATTCCAGCTTGGCTGGATCAAGATTTTCGATCGCGTGCGTGATCCCGATGACCGTCCCCAGGAATCCGAGAATCGGCACTGCCCAGGTAATTGTTCGAACGAGGGCATAGCTGCCGTAAAGTTGTTCGCCTGCGAACTCGGCAAGGTATTCGAGGTGCGAGTTAAGCCCGGCGGCCGTCCGGCGGCCAAGGACGAACTTCGCGATCCCCTGGAACCGCTGAGCCAACCACGTCTCTCGAGCCTTGCTCGGCAGCCGCGTGAAGGATTTGTTGAGCAAAGCGGCGTTCGAAACAGCGGACGAGCCTGCAGACTTCAGCTCGGGCTTCCACTTAAGAGCGTCACGGTCGGCACTGACGGACAACCATTTGCCGCCGAGAGCCGCCATTCCGATCCAGAAAAGAATCGTTGTCCCATACGCCAACGGGTGGCCACAGAACAATGTTTCCAGCGAGGCTCGATAGCTCGGGACGACCGGCAGGACGACGTTGATCAATCCGAGGTAAAACAGTCCCGCGGCCGCCGCTCCCGTCAAAACAGGAGAACGGAACAGTGTCTCCGCGACCGAAGCCGACGGACGCTCATCCAGCGGAATTTCTTCCAACTGCAGATCATCGCTGCCGGATGTTTCGTGGACTGACGTCCCTGAGCGCGCAGGCTCGCCGCCTGCAATCTGACGATTCTCCACCCGATTTCTCCCCATCCTCAAATATCGTCGAAGAAATCCAATTACGCAGCGCCGCCCTCACGACACAATCCGCGCAGAGTTTCCCCGACTGTCTCATTCGTCAGAATCGGCAAACTCAGCCGGCCGGGTCCACAAATTCGCGGAACGACTTCCGGAATCCGATATCGAGCGGCTCCGAAAGCACTCGGCCTCACAATTCACTCAGCCGTACAGAACACTAATTGACGCTAATCTTCGCTAATGAAGGTCTCAGTCGCAGGCTCACTTCCGTTGAGAAAATTAGCGTCAATCAGTGTTTATTAGTGTTCCTTCAAAACTGAGTTTTTACGTCTCCACGCAGCATCCGGCCGGTGCATCTCGACTCAGTTGGTTGACGCGGCACGGCTCTGTACCATGCCGCCGACGGGCGTCGGGCCTTCTTCACCCCCACACAATGTCTGAGCGGATCCACGATGGCAGAGCTCTTTCACGAATGCGGAGTTGCCGCGGTTTACTACCTTGGCGATGGCGACCCGAGTCGTTTTTCGCCGGCTCAGGGGGACCAACAAGCGTCCCGACTGATCCCGCGAATTCTGCTCGACATCCAGAATCGCGGCCAGCTTTCCGCCGGCATGACGACATTCTGTGCCGGACGGAAACAATTGATCGATACTCACAAAGAGGTGGGATCGGTCAACGAAGTCTTCCAGATGGCCCACCACGATATTTACGACGGGCTGATGTCCGAATACGCCGGCCCCGCTGCGATCGGCCACGTTCGATACGCCACCTGCGGAAAGGACGACCGCAGCTACGCTCAACCGTTCGAGCGGCATCACATCGAAAAAGCCAAATGGTTCAGCTTCGGCTTCAACGGCCAGCTCTCGAATTATCAGGAATTGCGTGCGGAGATTCTCCGGGACGATTCCTTCCACCTGGCTCGTGAAACCGACACCGAAATTCTGATGCACATTCTGTCTCAGGAATTGCGGCAGGAAATCGAAACCGACGGTCAAACGAATCTGATCACCGTCCTGGAACGTCTTGCCCAACGGCTGGACGGTGCCTGGAACATCGTCTTCCTGAACGCTCTCGGCGACATGTTCGTCGCCCGCGACCCGCTCGGCATCAAGCCGATGTGCTACGCCATTGAAGACAACATGTTTGCCGCCGCCAGCGAAAGCGTCGCCCTGTCAAACATGGGCTTCAGCGATGCCGCCATCCAGAGTCTGGAACCCGGCCACGCGATCATCATTGAAAAAGGCGAACTGCGAATCGAGAAGTTTGCAGAAAGCCCGCGCAAAGCTCACTGCTTCTTCGAGTGGATTTACTTCGCCAACGTCGCCAGCACGCTCGACGATCGAGGCGTCTATCTGACGCGAAAAGCTCTCGGCGAAGAACTGGCAGCCCAGGAAAAGGCGACGGGCATCGAAATCGACGAAGACACCGTCGTCGTCCCGGTGCCGGACACCGCCAAAGCCGCCGCCGACAGTATGGCCTACGCCCTGGGAGTGCCGTCGCTCGAAGGCCTGATCCGCAACCGCTACATCGGCCGAACATTCATCGAAGGCCGCAACCGCGCCGAAAAAGTCCGCGCGAAGTACACACCTCTTCGAGAAGTTCTTGAGAACAAAAAAGTCATCCTGGTCGAAGACACCATCGTTCGATCCACAACGATGAAGGCGCTGATCTCGCAACTTCGTGAGCGCGGCAAGGTTCGCGAACTGCACGTTCGAGTCGCCTGCCCGCCGATCGTCGCTCCGTGCTTCTACGGCATCGACATGTCGACGATCAACGAGCTGTTCGCTCCGCAATTCCTGAACGGCGGCGAAATGAGTCTCGAAGTCGAAGCCGCGATGGCCAATAAGCTCGGCGCTGATAGCCTGAAGTATCTTCCCAAAGATGCCATCTCACGCTGCGTCGACCTGCCGGGTTCGAGCCTCTGCCAAGCCTGCGTCGACACCAAATACCCAACACCTTGCGGTCAGAAGTTGTACCAGCTCGCTTGGGACGCCAGCCTTAACGGCGACGACACCGGCGGCAGAACCTACGACACGCCGCTGGTTACAACCCGAACTTAGTTAGACATCACCACTACGGACCTTTTATGTCACCTCTCCCCCTTGGGGGAGAGGTCGCGGTCTCAGCCGCGGGTGAGGGGGTATTGTGTCTGACGTATTTCTCGATTGGCGACAATTTTCTGAGACGGAAACCCTCACCCGGCCCTGAGAGGCCGACCTCTCCTCCAAGCGGGTGAGGTGATAATTCCCACGAAGTGGCGCGGCCCAGTCAGTTAAGCCGGAATTTTTCGTTTCTGCGTTAACTCGTGAGGCCAACCCCGGACATTGAGAAGCGTGAACTCCACCTTCCACCCAACATGGGAGCACGACTCGTGAGCGCGGCAACGTCGCCGGAAACACAGACACCTTCTTCAGGGCTCGGAGATCGCATCCGCCAGCTTCTGGAGTTGGTCCGTTTCAGCCATACGGTCTTCGCCCTGCCCTTTGCTCTGTTGTCAGCCGCCATCGCCTGGTTTCGTCCAGACACGGTTTTCCTCTGGCAGGACCTTGTCGGAATTCTGCTCTGCATGGTCTTCGCAAGGTCCGCCGCGATGGCCTTTAATCGGCTCGTCGACGCTCGAATCGATGCAGGGAATCCTCGAACTGCCGAGCGACATATCCCCGCAGGAATCCTTTCTGCGAAGTCAGTCGCCCTGTTTACGATCGTCTGCTCAGCCGCGTTTATCGGCTCGACGCTGATCTTTTTGCCGAAGCAGCTTCCGATCATTCTGTCCGTGCCCGTCCTGCTGTTTCTGCTGAGCTATTCGTACGCCAAGCGGCTAACCGTGTGGTGTCATTACTGGCTGTCGACGGCGTTGATGCTATCTCCGATTGCCGCATGGATCGCGGTTCGCGACGAGTTTGCAATCGTACCGGCCCTGCTCGGTCTGGTGATTTTCTTCTGGGTCGGCGGATTCGACATTATTTACGCCTGCCAGGACGCAGACTTCGACCGAGACAGCAAACTCTTCAGCGTGCCTTCGCGCTGGGGGATCAAAGGAGCGTTGCGAATCGCTCTCGTCAGCCACATTCTGACCATCGCCGCGTTGTTCGGACTCTGGCACTTCGCCGGCTTCGGTACGATCTTCCTCGTTGGAGTCGTGGCCGTTTCCGCATTACTGATTTACGAGCACTCGCTTGTCAGCCCCGACAATCTGACTCGCGTGAACATCGCATTCTTCAACGTCAACACGGCCGTCAGTTTTGGGCTGCTCGCGTTTGGCGTGGCCGATCTGATGATCACGACATAGCCCCGCTCTGCTCTCTTTCGAACGGACTCGAAACATGCTTGATCCACGAATCCAAAAGCTCGCCGAACTGCTCATCGACCATAGCACTCAACTTCAGCCCGGCGAGAAAGTGCTGATCGAGGCCTTCGACCTGCCCGATCCATCACTCGTCTGCTGCCTCGTTGAAGTCGCACGCGCCCGAGGCGGAATTCCAGTCGTCAGTTGGAAAAGCAACGCGATCGCTCGAAGCCTGCTGCACCACGGCGACGACACCACGTTCGCTCTGCAGGGAAGCGTGGAAGCTCACACGATGGAGCAAATGGATGCTTACATCGGGATCCGCGGAGCAGCCAACAGCAACGAATTCTCGGATGTCCCTTCCGAGCAGATGCAGCTCTTCCAGGAACACTGCTGGCAGAAGGTCCATCTCGAATTGCGAGTTCCGAAAACTAAATGGGTGGTCCTGAGATATCCGACGGCCTCAATGGCTCAATCCGCCGAAAAGAGCACCGAAGAATTCGAAGACTTCTATTTCAAAGTCTGCACTGCCGACTATCCAAAACTCTCCGAGAATCAGAAGCCTCTGCAGAAACGAATGGAAGCCGCAAAACAGGTTCGCATCGTCGCTCCGGACACCGACCTGACGTTTTCCATCGAAGGCATTCCGGTCGTTCCTTCCCACGGCCGACGCAATATTCCAGACGGCGAAATCTTCACGGCTCCAGTCCGAGACAGCGTCAACGGCGTCATCACCTACAACACAAAAACGCTGAATCAAGGAGTCGTCTTCGATCGAATTCGCTTCGAGTTCAAAGACGGAAAAATCGTTCACGCTGAATGCGCCAACGGTCAAACCAAACGCCTGAACGAAATCCTCGACACCGACGAAGGGGCGAGGTACATCGGCGAGTGGTCGCTCGGGCTCAACAACGAAATCAACGAACCGATGCTGGACACGTTGTTTGACGAAAAGATCGGAGGCTCGCTGCACCTCACGCCAGGCAACGCTTACGACAACGCGGACAACGGAAATCGCAGCAAAGTCCACTGGGATATCGTCCTGATTCAGACGAAGGCTTATGGCGGCGGAGAAGTCTGGTTCGACGATGAACTGATCCGCAAAGACGGCTTCTTCCTTCCAGACGATCTTCAACCGCTGAACGAAGGTCTGGCCTGATCCGCCAGGCATTCGCCGTGGCAATTCTCCTGGCGAATGCAACAGACTTTGCTGATGTTTTTAGATTTCCGGAAAAGCTGCCAAGGTCACTTTTTCCCCCCCGTTTATTTTGGTTTAATCGAGGCCACACATCTTCAGCGAGACGACATTCGTTGGGTTCCGAGTAGAGTCCAACTCAAATCATCTTGCGGATCTACTGAACTGAGAACCTGTCTGGTCTCATTTTTAAGGGATTGAAATGCTGCACCACACCTGTGATCTGTGCGGGCAAAAAATTCAAGAGAAGCGATTCGTCACGCGAGTTGAGGTCTACCCGGCTTTTGACCCGGACGAAATCACGGAAGAAGACCTCGACCGAGACAACCTGTCGGAAATCTCAGAAATGCTGGCCGATATGGAGCTGACCGGGGAACTCAACCTGGACAGTGCCGAGCCGAAGTCATTCCGCTTTGATCTGTGCCAGACATGCTGCCGCAACTACGCTAAAGATCCTCTGGGACGACACCGCACTGGAAGAATGCGTTTCAGCGAGAACTAGAGTCTCGTCGAGTCGGCACAATTCTTCGGCAACAACGGAATGAACGATTCAGAAAGGCGGAGCCTTGGCTGGAAAAAGTCGTCGAACGCGTCGAGTGCCTCGCACGGTCGTCGTTGCATTAGGGATTGTCATATTCCTGCTGCAGCGATTCGGAATCTGGGACCGCATCCAGAACCAGATCGACGCGGTTGTCCCCACACAGTCGGTGACCGACGACAAAGGATCGTGGCGTGTCATCCGAGTCGTCGATGGAGACACCCTGGTCCTTCAGAATGACGACCGAGTGCGGCTGATCGGTGTCGACACACCGGAAACCAAGCACCCGACTAAACCTGTTGAGCCATTCGGCCCCGAGGCATCGTCCTTCACGAAGCGAGCCGTCGAAGGCAAGGTCGTCCAACTGAAATTCGACCGCGAAAAACGTGACCGTTACCAGCGGCTACTGGCTTACGTTTACCTCGACGACTGGTGCCTCAACGAAGAAATCATTCGGGCCGGCTATAGCAAGTGCATCACCCGGTACCCCTTCGATCGATCAATGAAGGCCCGCTTCAAACTCGCCGAAGACGAAGCGAAAACTTCTCGCCGAGGTCTCTGGGGAACCTCACCGCGCGTCGCTGCGAAACCATAGCAGGGAACGAATTCGTTCCCTGAATCGCAGCCGACTACGCGTCCGGATTCTTCCAGACGGGCAGCGTGTGATTGATGTCGCCTTCCAAGCCTTGTTCGTAAGGCTCGCTTGCGAACGTTGGCTGCTGGCCACAGAACTCCAGTTCAGAAATCAGATCTCCCGATTCAGAGCGACCACGCATTTGCGATTTGAAAATATCGTGAAATTGATATTCGTTGTTTGCTCCGAGTCCAAATGCCTCAGCCACACGAGTTACTTTCCGTGAGCCGTCATCGGCGAATCTGGAAAGCTGCACGATGACGTTGATCGCTGACGCGACCTGTGCACGGGCGACGTAAACAGGAATGTCGACATCAGACATCAGCGAAAGCGTTTCAAGCCGCACGAGCGCATCGCGCGGTGACGTTGCATGAACCGTCGTCAGACTTCCGGTGTGACCGCTGATCATCGACTGAACCATGTCGAGAGCCTCACCACCCCGGACTTCGCCTACTATAATTCGGTCAGGCCTCATTCTGAGTGATGCTCGAAACAGATCCCGAATTGTCACTCCGCCGCGGCCGTAACTGTCAGCTTGTTGAGCTTCCAGATAAAGAGAATGCTTCTGAGCGAGCTTCAGCTCAGAACTGTCTTCAATGACGACGATCCGCTCGTTCTCCGGCACAGCGGTCGACACGGCGTTCAACATTGTCGTCTTACCTGTTCCGGTTCCGCCGGCAACAACGATGTTCTTCTTGAGACGAACACACAGCTCCAGAAACTCCTTCGCCTCTGCCGAGATACTTCCCAGCCGAACGAAGTCTTCCAGACTGAAAATGTCGCGTTTGAATTTTCGAATCGTCAGGTAGGTCCCGGTCCGCGAACTCGGTGGAATGACGGCGTGAACTCGCGAACCGCTCGGCAACCTGGCGTCCAGAATCGGACGATCGCGATCGATTTCTCGACCAACATACTGAGCGATGTTCGTGATCGCTGAAACCAGCGCGTCTTCGCTCTCGAACCGAGCATCCGTCTCGTACAGCTTTCCTCGCCGCTCGACATAAACCTCGCGGTAACCGTTAACCATGATTTCAGTGACCGTGTCGTCTTCCAGAAACTCCCGCAGCGGAGCCAGGAAGAATTCAAGGGTCGATTCAAACACTGATTCACGAGACATTGTCAGCCTTTTCTCGACCTGAATACCGGCGATCTGCACGGCAAAAACCGACGCGACGATCAACAAGAGGCAAGTGTATCGCGAAGCAGGTCACCATCCACCGTAAGCCCGTGCGGGGATTACAACTTCATTTCCAGTGAGCAATCGCTTCGACACACGCGTGCCTTGCAGAATCTTCAACGAAATCTGGAAGTATCTTCAACGCGCGGACCATCTAGCGGCAAGATCTGCTGATTATTCGTCAACAAGCTGGAGTTTTGGAATTCGGCACGAAACCTGCTTAACCGACTTGTGAAACGCACCCGAGGTGGGACTGCCGGCTGGGAGGCCGGTTTCCACAATAACTGCATACGGATGAGCCGTTGGCGCTAGCCTCGGACCTTCACAAAGTTGGAACTGCTTGGCCCGCGGCTAGCGCCGTCGGCTCAGGAATTCGCAATCTTGTCCCCGACGCATTGCTTAATGCCGGGCAAAAACGTGAGGCAACGCACAGCAGGATCGGAAGTCAGCCATCGAAACGTCACTTTCGATGGCGACGCGCGGAATATCGTAACGATCGACGTCCACCCCAGAAGAGTGGCCGCCGTAGTAGCTGAAGCCCCAATCGAAACCGTGGTTGCTCAGTGCAGCTCGCGTGTCGTCATTGAACGATTCTCGCTTGCCAACCGGATAGCTCAATGAAGTGATCGGCCGGTCGAGCTGCTTCTCAAGACGAAGGCGAGACTCGCAGATTTCCATGCCCTGCTCATCCGCTGTCAGGTTGGCGAGAATTGGATGCGTCACGGTGTGAGCCCCAAAATCCATTCCGCCGTCACTCATCTCACGGATCATTTCCCAAGTCATCCACTGGCCATCCGCCGCTTCTTTGGGGGCTCGCCCCGAACCAGTCGCGTCTGCGATTCCGTCCAGAAACTGCGTCGTCCTGCAACCATCCAATCGATAGTAGATGCGGAGCAAGCGGTTGATAACTTGTCGCCGATCGGAACCGTCAAGCTTCTGCGGCTCATCAAGCCAGTTCTCTGGAAGCCCGATCGTGTCGCGAGTGCTTGACCGGATCATCCAGGCAATCTCGTCCCACCAGGCCAGTCGCGGCTCGTCGATGAACCCAGTTGCGACGAAGAACACACCCGTTGCATCATTCGCCTTCAGAACCGGATACGCCAACTCGTAGTTGTCAACGTAGCCGTCATCAAACGTGATCATCGCGAACCGCGACGACTTCCACGGTTGACGGCCAGCACCCTGCAGATCGCGCATCGCGTCCGGCAATTCAGACAGACCGATTACGTCGAAGCCGTCTTTCAGTATTCTGACCTGTCGGTCGAAGTCGTCCTGAGTCGCACTCCAGAGGGCCTCGTCAAACAACGGATCAGTCGGAGTACCGATCCGGTGATAATTGAGGACGAGCAGACCATTCCAGACAGGCAGTGATTCCAGAGCTTTGATTCCGCCGGTGGCAGAAAGAGTTCTCCGTAATAACTCGCGTTTGTTAAGTCTGCCTGCCATGCGAAGAACCCATTCTGATCGAAGTCGGTGTACGAAACCGCTTGAAACCTAGGTCAGACTGCCAGACTGTCAAACTTCTAAACAGCACTTCGCCGTGTCAATCTGTCGGTCGGACTACTGGCCAACGGCGGAATTCCGCTAAACTCGGAGTGTTCGTTTTTGCTGGTGCGACCGGACCGCCACCTCAGCCAATCTCAGGAAGCTCTGCCATGACAGAACCGTTGAACGTAACGCGTCGTGAATTCGGAAAAGCCGGAGTCCAGTCGCTGCTGACGTTTTCTTTGCTCGAAACAATTTTCACTCGCGATGCCTGGTCTGCAGAAGTCAGCCCGATTACCGCGAAGTGGCTGGCCGGGCTGAACGAACTCGCTGACGACGTCAAAGAGCAGCGAGTCAGTCAGGTCGCGTGGCAGAAGAAGGTTGAGGAGCTGTACCGTCAAATCGAAGTCGACGAGCTGATGAAGTTTGTCGATTTCAAGAACCTGACAAAGGACCTGAAGTTCGTTGACCACGGAGCCCGCAGCTTGCGCCCCAAGTTTCCAGAAGTCGAAGGGCTGCCCAAAAAACTGGTCTTTGGCAAGCAAATCTTCGCGATCAAGAAGGGGCAGTCGGTCGTCCCCCACGGCCACAACAACATGGCAACGGCGTTCCTGGTCCTGAAGGGCGAACTTCACGGTCGACATTACGACCGTATCGAAGACGAATCCAAACACCTGATCATCCGACCGACGATCGACGCGCCGTTCAAACCGGGTGGAGTTTCGACCGTTTCGGACTACAAGGACAATATTCACTGGTTCAAAGCGACCAGCGAATCCGCGTTTATCTTCAACATTCACGTGCTGGGTTGCCGGCCGGGAAGTGCTCTGCCCACTGGACGGGTCTACGTTGATCCGAATGGCGAATCGCTGGAGGGCGGCCTCGTCCGTGCACGGCGACTGAATTACGGCGAAGCTCACAAACTGTTCGGATAAGGCTGCCGCGAATTGACCATGGACGAACGACTCGCCAGCCGCGACATCGTGCTGATCGGAGCCGGCCACACCAACATGCACATCGTGCGCATGTGGAAGATGGCCCCCATCCCCGACGCACGTCTGACACTCATCAGCCCGTTCAGCCGCGCGACCTACAGCGGTATGCTGCCTGGTACGCTCGCCGGACTCTACGAACCGGAAGAAATGGAGATCGACCTTTTCCGGTTTGCCGCTCCAATGGGCGTCCGAGTGATCATCGACGAAGTTGTCGGCCTCGATCCCGACCGCCGTCGAGTGCGATTCGCAACGCGACCGGAAATTCGATTTGATGTCGCATCCGTCGGGATCGGCTCCGTGCCAGCCGGAGCCAACCGGTGGTCCGACTCCGCAGCCTTTCTACCAATCAAGCCAATGGCCACGTTTCGCGACCGACTCGAAACACGGCTCCGGCAACTTCAGGAATCCGATGCGGAAAAAGGAACCAGCGTACCTTTGAAAGCGCTCGTCGTGGGCGGCGGCGCGGCCGGTGTCGAGGTGACTCTTTGTCTCGAAGCAAGGCTTCGCTCTCAAAACCTGAACGTGCAAACGACGCTGGTCGATTCCGGTGAGAGCGTACTGCGAGGCTACCTGCCTGGCACGATCCGAAAGGTCACTGACCACTTAGCGGCCAGGCAGATTGAAGTCTGCTCGAACGTCCGCGTCAAAAACGTCACGGACGCTGCTGTCGAGCTTTCCAACGGACAATCACTCGAAGCTGATTTCGTGGTCTGGGCAACGGGAGCGACTCCGCCAGCGCTGATCGAAAATATTCCACTCGCAAAAAGTGACGACGGTTTTCTGGCAGTTCGAGATACCTTGCAAACAACCGACGACAAACCTGTCTTTGCGGTCGGTGATTCGGCCACGCTCGTCGACTCGCCCGTTCGAAAGTCCGGTGTTTACGCCGTTCGCGAAGGCCCGTTTCTGTGGGAGAGCCTGCAACGGTTTCTCAGCGGTCAACAACTGACGCCGTACGTCCCTCAGCCCGGATTCCTTTCGCTGCTGGCTGATGGTCAGGGAGGATCGTTTCTCGATTACAAAGGATTCTCGACGCACGGCCGCTGGGCGTGGCACCTGAAAGATCACATCGACCGCAAGTTCATGCGCATGTACCAGAAGTACGAAAGCATGGACGACATGCCGGTCCGCAAGACCGATTCCGCAGACGCCGCAAAAATCCGCCCAGTGATGCGCTGCCGAGGCTGCGGTGGCAAGGCCGGTGCTGGCGTTCTTCGTGCGGCTTTGGAACGAATCGGCGACGAGCATCCTGATCGGCAACACAATGCGGTAAAGCATCCGGAAGACGCCGCGATGCTCGATCCGAAGTCGCCAGCCGAAATGATCACAATCGACTTCTTCCAGGGATTCATGGACGACCCGTGGCTCGTTGGGCGTGTGGCCGCGCTGAATTCACTGAGCGACGTCTGGGCGACAGGCGGAAAACCGACGCAGGCACTGGCGATGGTCCAGCTTCAGGAAGGCGATCCGCGCCAGCAGACTGAACTGCTCTATCAGGTCCTTTCCGGCTGCCTGTTCGAATTCGACAAGTGCGGAGTCGAACTCCTCGGAGGTCACACGACGGAATCCTCGGAACTAACCGTTGGCTTTACCGTCATGGGAACGCTCGACGGTAAACCGGCGTTGTTGAAGTCAGCAGCCAAACCTGGCGACGTCCTGATCATTACAAAGGCGCTGGGAACGGGCACGCTGCTCGCGGGAATCCCACAAGCTCGAACCCGTGGCGAGTGGGTCGACAGCCTGCTGGCATCAATGGTCAAATCCAACGAAGCCGCCTCGATCGTCGCGCGTGAGGCTCAGGCAAACGCCGTCACCGACGTCACCGGTTTTGGCCTCGCAGGACACCTGCTTGAAATCCTCGACGCCAGCGAACTTGACGCCGAAGTTCGACTTGGCGATCTGCCATTACTTCCGGGAGCAAAGCAGTTGCTCCAGGAGGGCCTCGAAAGCACCCTTGCCCCCGCTAACCGAGAAACGGCAATTAGAACCAAATGTGCCGACGAGACTCTGGCCAGCGGTCCCGAATTCGCAGCATTGTTTGACCCTCAAACCTCCGGCGGGCTGCTCCTGTCAATTTCACTCGAAGAAGAACAGCGACTCCACAATCAACTCAACGATGCCGGAGTCGACGCGTGGACGATCGGCCGATTCCTTAATTCATCAAGACAGCCAACACTACATCTCGTGTAGCCGAACACGTAGAACGCCCCGTCCACTCCAGCGTTTACAATCGATACGAATACAAAAAGGGCTGGCAGTCCAAGACTACCAGCCCCCCTTTGTTTCCAACGTCTTTCAGTACTTCCGACTACTGAAGTTGCTCCAGCAGAGAAAGTGCATCGCGGACCTTGGCGATCCCACCGAGCTGATCAACCAGTTGCTTCGCATTGATCAATTCAGCTGCAGACATATTGCCGCCAGAAGATGCAGGTGCCGCTGCTGGTCGAGCCGCAGCTTTCGGCCGTCCCGGGCCACGTTTGGCCGATTTTCCGCCGCCCTTCTTGACCTTCATGAAGACCTGCATTCACGAGAGAGTTCGAAACAGCAACTCCCTGTGCCTGCAGCGTGTCGCGAATTTCAGGCCGTGAGGCCGACGGGTTCGCAGCAATGAACTCACGAATGGCATCGCTCATGTTGACACCGCCCGCAGCCGGACGACCTCGACGAGTTGCCTTCCGCTTCGGTGCTGCCGTCTTGCGGGTAGTCGCTTTACGACCGCCAGTTTTCCTACCAGCAGGCTTCGAATACTTGACCTTGTTCACAAGCCCTTCCGAAACACTCAAGCCGGTCTTTGCCAGATCGTCCTTGACAACCTTTGAGTTTGCGCCGGGATTCGCTTTCAGATAATCCCGAATCGACTGACTCTTGCTGCCGTCGCGCTTTGCGCCTTTTTTCGCCATTACTTCACACTCCGAAAGAATCGAAATCTCCGCCGCCCGCGTCAAATTGGGGCGATCAACGAAGATAAGTTTTTGGGAAGCCCGATCAGTGGCGGCATACTTATCGAAGAAACTCCCCAAACACAAACGGTTTGATGTGATGTGGAGGTATTTTCTACCTGCTTCGAAAGACAAACAACGCTCGCTGAGTGCAAAACGGCAATTACACGACCTAATTCACGCGTTATTTGTTCAGCAGGCTGTCGCGAGCTTCGCGTACAGTTCTGTCAGCATCATTTATGGAATTGCCGAAGGCAGTAATGTGTCCCATCTTGCGGCCGGGGCGTGCCTCGGCTTTCCCATAAAGATGTAATTTTACATCAGTCGCCAACAACTCGCTCCAATTCGGCTCCGCATCATTCCACACGTCACCCAGAACGTTCGCCATTGCTGCATTCGTGTGCTGACTGGCATCGCCGAGTGGAAAACCGCAGATGGCACGAACCTGTTGCTCGAACTGGCATGTATTGTGCGCATCAATCGTCAAATGCCCGGAATTATGCGGCCGTGGGGCAATCTCGTTGATAAGAACCTGCCCATCCTTTGTGACAAATAATTCGACACACAAAACCCCGATAACATCCAGGCAATCAAAAACCTGACGAGCCACTTTAATAGCACGTGCGTTTACATCCCCAGGCAGTCCGGAGGGACACAATGTAACGTCGAGAATGTGATTGGTATGCGCATTAAGAAACGGTCCGTAGTGAACAATGTCCCCTCGCACATTTCTTGCCCCAACGACAGACAACTCGACAATCGAAGTCGACGAATTGTTCGAGGATAGCCTGGTCGGTCGCTAACTCCGCCCATATTTCTTCGACCTCGTCGACGTTGTGAACAACTGCCTGGCCCTTCCCGTCGTAGCCACTTGACGCAGTTTTAACGACGGACGGCGTCCCCAGTTCCGACACCGCGGCATGTAACTCCTCTGCCGTTGTCACTTCGCGAAACTCGGGAACGGCGAGCCCTGCATCTCGCAATGTTGACTTTTCACGTATTCGATTTTGAGCGACCGGACAGTACATATCCCGAAGGGTGAACCGGGCAATACTTCTGGATGCAGTCTGTCACTTCCGCTGGGACGTTTTCAAACTCAAACGTGACGACATCCACACTGCGAGCAAACTCAGCAAGCTGTCCAAGATCGTCGTACGCAGCCGAGAATTCTCGATCGGAAACCTGTCCGGCCGGAGTATTCACATCCGGCGAATAAACGTGGACCCGGTATCCGAGACGTCTGGCGGCAATCGCAAACATTCGGCCAAGTTGACCGCTGCCGAGCACACCGAGAGTGGCTCCTGGAAGAATTGGATTCGTCATAGGTGTGAGTCAGCAAGAATTGTTTCGGTCTGATCCTGGTTAAACTTCTCGAGTGCCGCACGCAGGTCATCGTCGGACGTCGCCAGAATTCTGACAGCCAGAAGTCCGGCGTTCTTGGCTCCGGCAGTCCCAATCGCCAAGGTCGCAACGGGAATTCCACCAGGCATTTGTACGATTGAGAGTAGCGAATCAAGCCCCTGTAGTGCTCGACTTTGAACTGGCACGCCCAGAACAGGCAACACCGTCTGCGATGCGACCATCCCTGGCAAATGAGCAGCCCCGCCGGCTCCAGCGATAATCACTTTCAGCCCGCGTTCAACTGCGGACTCAGCGTATTCTGCCATCCATTGCGGCGTGCGATGTGCTGAGACGACCAGACATTCATGCGGAACACCGAACTGTTCCAGCATGTCTGCCGCATTCTTCATGGTTTCCCAGTCAGAACGGCTGCCCATAATGACTCCCACGACGGGAGATTCGCTTGATGATTCGGTCATTCTTCAGTCCACACACCGGTTGCAGAAACGTGAGTGCAGACTGTAAGGAGTACCAATCAGCGTTCAAGTGAGGCCCAGCGAGCGAAGCGAGAATTCCCCCGGGCGCACGGCTACGCGTGACCTTCTGAGCCGTCGGGCTCATCGCCATCCGCAGCAAGACTGGCATCGACGTCAGGCTCCTCGGTCACCGACAAATCGCCATCGGTTATAGACTCGGTCGACGACTGGCCCAAAGAATCGTCAACGATCCGTCCTTCGTCCCGCGAAGCATCGGACAAGGGCGGCATCACCCAAATCTCGCCAAAGTCCGAATCCTGCTCGGCTCGAAAGCTGTGGTGACGGAGCAATTCCAGAATTGCCAGAAAGATACCAACAATCTGACTCTTGCGGTTGGCATCGTCAAACAGCGATGTAAATGCGACTTTCTCATTCTCTCGAACAAGCGTTCCCACCTGCTCCACGTAAACGTGAATCGGAGTGTCGTCGTCGCGAATCTTTGCTTCCTGTTCGAGAATCTTCTTTTCCAGCACTCGAGCCAGGGCGCTGACAAGGTCCCAAAGTTCGACTTCTTTGATCAGGTCGGCCGCTGGCTCGTTACCCACTCGCGGACGATCACTGGAAATCCGTGGATAGCGTTCCTGCCACTCGGCCGCGTGCTCTTCCAAGGCTGACGCTGCCTGTTTGTACTTTCGGTACTCAAGCAATCTCTTGATCAGGTCGCTACTCGGATCGTCGTCAACGATCTCGCCCTCCGGCCCGTCTTCTTCCTCAGGAACGGGCAGAACGACTCGACTCTTGATCTCGGCGAGCGTACTGGCCATCACGACGAAGTCGCCGATCATTTCCAAATCGAGAAACTCAAGCAGATCGATAAACGTCTCAAACTCATGAACAATCCTCGCCAGCGGCAAGTTAAGCGGGTCCAGCTCGTCCCGACGGACCAGATACAAAAGCAGGTCCAACGGTCCTTTGAAAATATCGAGATCAACCCGGTACGTTTGCATGAGTGGCCGCAAGAGTTTCGTAAAGTGACGACGAACGTATGCACGAATCCTACCGGTAAATCGTCTCTCAACGTGAGACGTGATTTATCAATCGTTGTGACGTCGGCCAGAATCCAGCTTGAACCTACGCTGCGTTGGCTACGGGCATTGCTCGCTCAAGAGCGGCAGTCGCAGATGACCGGACACGTTCGTCGGTGTCGCGAGTAGCTTCTTCAAGGGCAGACACCGATTCGAGACTCGGTACGCCAATCGAATCCAAAGCTTCGACACTTGCTTGCCTGACTTCTGCCACTGAATCGCCGACAAGTCTCGCAAGCTGAGGAATTGCCGCGCGTGATTCCTGCCGAAAGCCTGCCAATGAAACCGCCGCTCGCATGCGAGTTTCCGCATCCGGATCCGCGAGCGAATGGGCAAGCGTCTGTACGATCGCGGCGCGAGACCTTTCAGTATTCCCAAGTGCTGCCACAACTTTCCGGCGGACTTCCGCGACCGGATCTGCAATCGCTGTTACCAGGTCAGCTACTGAATCATTGATGGCTTCCGGAATCGCAGAAATTGCCGCGACGGCATGGGCGCGAACATCGGCCGCTTCATCACTCAGTACGGACTTCAGCGCGGACACGACGTCTGATCGTCCGGCACCAAAGCCTCCTAGTGAACGGGCCGCCTGCGACCTCACAGCCGCATCGTTGTCACTCAAAGCGGCGGCAAGAGTCGTCAGTACGCCATCGTTTGGTTCTCCGATTGCCCCCTAACGCTCTGCAAGCTGCCGCGCGAACTTTCCGGTGATCTTTCCCCGCGGCTTCCGTCAGAGCCTGCGTTGCTTCCACAGCACCTGGCCCCATAGCCCCCAACGCGTTCACCGCGGCCTGACGACATGAAGTGACGGGGTCACTCAGCAACGTTGTGAGTTGCCCGACCGAATTTGCAGCCGCTGCTCCCAAACCTCCAAGCGTCTGAGCGGCGGACAAACGCACATCCGCGACCGAGTCATCCAGACTCTGAATCAGCAGTGGCACGGCCCCTGCATCAAACGAAGCCGTCTGAGCCGTTGTACTCTGACGTGGCTTAAAGAAATCACTCGACGTGACTTCGACCGGCACACTTCGCGCCAGAACTCTCGGTAAAGGCTCTGGAGAATTCGTCGATCGAGCACGGATGACACACTTCATCTCGGCAACCGTGTCCGCATCGTCGAAAACCAGAAGGCATGGCAAGTCGCCAGCACTCACTGCCGCCTGAAGAGCTGCCTGGAAGCCGCTGGGTGTCTGACTCCACTGATCGGCAATCGGAAGAATTCTCCGCGTTTTGATAAGGCACTGCAGCAAATCGTCGTCCAGGTTCGCGGCAACTCCTGGCATGCGACAAAGTTCGTTTCGAACAACCTGCAACCAATGAGGCAACGTGTCAGCAGACTTTCCGCTGGCCCGAAGACGTTCGACACAATTCCGATCAAGAATCACCGGAATCGTCTTATGTGGCAACAATCGATGCCCACGCTCTGCATGCATGCACTGCTGCAAGACAATGTTGAGCACCTGGTCGTTCCATTTTCGTCCGTCGCCATGCAGTGCCAGGACAAAAGGTGACTCAGGAAGAATTGCTCGGACGGTTGGCGAATCGGCGATCGCGACTGCCTGCCCGTCGACTCGCACAAGAATATCACGATCACCGGGATCGGCACCGCGAGCATCGATCGACAACCAGTCGTTAATCGCCGAAGAGTGACCATCAAGCCATTGGTCAGCGACCCACGGATGCCCAGCGAAGGCCCTCGCGAATGTGAGATGAGAAAGAGTCAGCGGAACTCCGCCAGAAAACGGAATCCGGCCCATCCTGATGTTCCGCATTGAAGCATCGATATTGAACAGGAATCGCCGGGCTCCCAGAAGTGCGAGAGACCAGACGCTCAACCAGCCAACCAGCCAGCTCTCAACCAGACCAAGTGGCCAGAGAATCCACGCGGGCACACTCAGGCCACCAAACAAGGCATTCGCCAGACCATCCGCGTTTGAAGCCCGAGAGTCTGTTCGCGGCGTGACGTCTTCGATCGTCGCCACAGCGTTGCCTGACGCTGCTTGCTCTGCCGAGGTTTCCACCGCCGCGTCAAGCGAAGCAGCTCCAACCATTGTCGACAGAACAAGTCCGCACACCACCTGCCAGCAAGGTTAGATTCCAGATTCGATGCATGTCTTCGTTACCTGATCTCGACGACTGACTTCGGTCATATTCTCGACGAAGAGCTACTAAACAGTTTCTTCCGGAGATGAATCGCCTGGGGAATCATCTGCCGATGAGCCCGAGAGCTGCCGTAGTTGATCCTGCAGACTGCTGAGTTTTGAACGGTACGTTTCCAATGCCTGGCGACGCCCCTCAACCTGTGGTCTCCGCAGCAACCTCGACGGGCATTTCGTCGGTACGAGTTTCAACCGTCCCAACCCACTCGGACTCGCGTTCATCCGAGTCGTATACGATTTCTGCCGAATTTGCGTCCGCGGCTGCGTGAGCAAGTACGCCATGACTGGCGATGCGAGGCCGGTTTGCAAGACCGGAAACGCCGCCAGTGTCCGATGGAGAATCAAAACGCCTGATCAAATCATTGGTCGGGGTCTCGACAAGTGTCGCATCTTTACCCGGTTCCCAGGCGACCGACTGCACATCAACGTTGTCGTGTTCTTCAGCAATTGATTCTTCGACAACTGGCTCTTCGAGCCCCTCTTGATCGTCGACCTGCGTTTCGTAATCAATTGCTTCCTCTGCCTGCGACACGCTCTCTTCCAACGAACTGACAGCTTCGAGGCTCAACTCAACTGACGCGGGTTCAACTGCCCCTAAGCTGTGAGCGTCAGAAACGGACACATTCGCCAGAACGTGCGATGCTTCTACGGAGGCGGCGTCTGGCAACAGACTTGTCGCGGCAACACGAAGTTGAGCGTCCATCTGGCTGAGGCTGTTACGAATGACGGTGCGTTCCTGCTCGTTCTGCTTCCTGTTGCGGGACATCTCGTCGTTGAAATCGAGTTTCTCTCTCTCAAACTGCTGACGCTGAACGTTGAGTTCTGCACGAGCTCGTTCAAGCTCGGCTTCGTGAGTCGCGCATGTTTGCGAAAAACGTTCCTTGTCCTGAGCGATCTGCTTTGCACATAGCTCACGAGCTGATCGAATCTCGTGGTCCGCCTGCTGCATGCGTGCGGCCAGTTCATTCTTCTGTTGCTGAAGATTCTCTGCGAGAACCCGTTGTCGAGTCGTCGACTCCTGCTCGGCCTGTTGCAACGACGCCTGGTGACTGCGCCATGACTCTCGCAAACTTTCGTCATGTTCGGCACGTTGTAGCTCGACTTCGCCGACCAAATTCTGTCGCTCGACTTCGATCAGACTTCGCTCGGCACGAAGTCGATCTGCCTCCGTTCCAAGCTCGCTTCGTTCCGCCTGAAGAATGGCCGCTTCCTGACCTCGCTCCCGATGCCAGGCGGCCCGTTCAGATTCCAATTCCTTTGTCAGGTTGTCGAAGTTCGCCGTGTGCTCTTCTTTCAGCCGGTCAGCGTCCGTCATTCGCGCGTTGAGCAACTCCTGTGCACTCGCCTGCTCCTGGCGAAGAGCCGCTCGCATGTGCTCCTGATGAGTCTCCCACTCGGCTCTTTCACGAGCAAGATCAGCGCGAACTCGATCAACCTCACTTTCGACGGCTCGCTTCAGATCGAGTAGTTCGTCCTGCTCACGCGTAAATTTTTCGTTCCATTCGCGACGCTCTCGATCCAGGCGAACGATCGTCGCGTCTCGTTCTTTCTCAAACTCTTCATGCAGCGATGTCACTTCAACCTGTTGTTTTTCACTTTGTTGTCGAAAACTCGTCACGTTGTTCAAGACGCTCCCGGGCAAGCTCTTCTCGTCGGCGACTTTGCTCTGCCTGCCACGCCGCACGTTGAGCAGTCAGCTCCGCCATCCTCTGATCGCATTCTTCGATGACTGACTTCGCACGGTTGGCCCGCGAGTCATCATGAAGACTGAGTTGCCCCTTCAGGCCGTCCCAGCTCGACCGCATGTTCGCGCCGAACTTCGATCAATTCCGCTTCGAACTGAGATGCCCGGTCAGCATGGACTCTCACTTCAGAGGCGAGCCGATCCATTTCCTTTTGCGTCGATTCCCAGTCGCGCGAAATCCGACTGCGGACTTCCGTCTCGGCCTTCGCCGCCAGTTCACGAGCCCTGACATCGAGTTCTCGTTCACGGCGATCCAGTTCCTGCTCCCGAAGTTCGACCTCGGCATCAACCTGGGCAAGCTGCCGCGTCTGCTCCTCGATAGATCGTACCTGCATGGCATGACGCTCCGTCCAACGGCTCTGTTCCTGAACCAATTCTTCCATCAGTTCCCTGCGGATCGCTTCGGCATTGCTGTTCGACGGGGATGTTTCCAAGTCTTCTGACAATGGAACGTCCTCTGGCCCATTGAAGATTCGCAGCCCGTCAGTAGCGACTCCTTCAACTTCTGATGAACCGCCAAGCCGAGCCCATTCACCGTCGAGCTCGGAATAGACATCACGCCCCAGTTGACGACCGGCTTGCCCGTTCGAAGCCGCAGCCTCATTCCGATCAGCCTGGCGGCCTCCACCAGTTTGCCCGTGGGAAGACTCAGAGTTTGGAGCTGACTCGCCAGCCTCAGCCTGC
>CALSLT010000021.1:0-280000 GCA_943787265.1 uncultured Planctomycetaceae bacterium
TGAGAAGCGATCCAGATAGAGCAGGTAGCTGACGTGGATCGGCACTTTGAACAGCGGCATTGTTGTGACGGGAATTTCGAGCAGCGGTCCGTCTTCAAGTTCCCAGTGATGTGGTCTCAGCGTGCGAAAACCTTCACTGAACGTGCCGAAGAGTTTCTTTCGTTCTTCTTTCTCCTGCTCGTCGAGCTTCGCCGTCATGAAGTAATACATCCGGGCGAGCGGTCCGAGGAACGTTGGGAAGGTCGAGCAGTCATACTGGTAGCCTCGACGCTGGAGAACTTTCAGCACGTCTGGCGAAAGGCTGAAGCCTGGTCCTCGGAACCCAACAGGTGTCTCGCCAGTGGCAAGTTGAAGGGCTTCTTCCGTTCGAGCGAACTCTTTGTCGATCCGGTCCAGCGAGTAGAGATGCAGCCACGGTTCGTGATGAAACGAGTGATTGCCAACCTCGTGCCCGTTCTCCGGGATGAGAGACAACGCTTCGTGATTCTTTTCGAAGACCGCGTCCTGACCAACGACGAAGACGGTGATCTTCAGGTCTCGTTGGTCGAGAAAATCGATAAACCGCGGCACGACGATGTCGAGGTACGACGGAAACGATTCCCATCCGGCGTCGCCGTGGGTTTTCATGTACGACCATTTGTTGTCGAGGTCGAGCGACAAGCTGGCGATAGGTTTTGACATGATTCGAATGTTCCAGGACAGCTTATTCAATTGGTGTAGGGTGCGTCTTGACGCACCATCTCATTGTGTGGTGCGTCAAGACGCACCCTACGTGTCTGTTCTCAGTCTGAATGATTAGTTCCTCGTTCCTACGCTTTGCGTGGGAACGTTCTTTTCGACGCTCCGCGTCGTGGACGCGGAGCGTCCCGATGTGTGTTCCCACGCGGAGCGTAGGAACAAGTTTGTGTTCGGTAGTTGCTAGTGCTGAAGGACTTCGTCAGGCACAGCCTGAACTACGGACGGACGCTCCTGACCATCCAGCAGTAGATCGCGGACCGCGTCTTCGGCGAGTTTCACAGTTTCGTTGACGTTGAGTGTTCCGTTGGCGATGTGTGCCGAGTTGACGGCGAACACTCCGGGCAGGGACGTCTGCATCGGCGGCAACTGGTCCGAGTAATTCAACGTCGTCAGGGAGACGACGTGCCGAACTCGTGAGATGCGAAACTCGATTAGGTCGTCTCGCGTGAAATCTGGATACATTCTCTCCAACGCTGACACGAATCGCTCCTGGATTGACTCGTCCGACTCTTCGAACAGAGGATCGTCAGGAGCAACGTACTTAGGCAGGTAAATGAGGTTGTGGCCGCCGAGTTCGGAACGGTCGACCAGAGTGGACATCTCGATCACCGCCGTAAATGGGACCCACGATTCCGTGATGTTCGTGACGTAGTATTCGGCCAGCGACTTCTTCAGCAGGGCCGACGCGCAGACGATTCCCTGATACTGCAAACCGTTGTGGCGGGTGTGTTCCTGCTCGGACAAGGCGGGGCACACATTTGAAATAAGCGGCGACGGAGTGGTCATGACGACCTTGTCGAACTCGGTCTTTGCATGATCTGTCGATTCGACCATGACCGTGCCAACGCCGGTTGGCTGGACGAGCTTTGTAGCTGAGTCAACTCGGACGTCGACTCCTTCGTCGATCAATTGCTGAGTAAACGCGTCCAGAATTCGAGCGTAGCCACCGGACATGTAACCGAACATTTCTTTCTTCAGTCCGGTGCGCCTCGCAGCGTACATGCGGTCGATCGTGGCCCAGATGAAGGCGGCAGATGTCTTTGTGTAGTTTTCGCCGAGCTTGGCTCGCAGCAGAGGCAACCAGATTTTCTCGAACGTGCGAGACCCCGAGAGTTTTCTCAACCAGTCTGCGACGGGGATTTGCTCCAGTTTCTTCCAGTCTTTGAGTTTCGATGCGTAAAAGATCGTCGCACCGAGCCGGAACTTGTCGATCAGGCTGAGCGGCGGGAACTTCAGGAACTCGACATTGTTGGACATCGAGTAAAGCTGCCCGTCGGTGTAGAACCCGGTCTTCGTCTCGACCCAGTTCATCTGATCTTCGAGGTCGAGCTCTCTCAATATGTGCCGCCAGTGAATGTCTGACAGCAGAGTGACGTGGTAGTGGCGGTCCCAGGTGACATCGCCGAGTTGCCAGGCGTCGGCTAGTCCGCCGAGATGCGGAGCGGATTCCATCAGCGTGACATCATGCCCGGCTTGCGCGAGACGATGCGCGATCGTCATCCCAAGCACGCCGCCGCCGACGATTCCCCATTGTTGTTTTCGTTGGATCATGATTATCTGATTGCCTGCTAATTCCGTTTATTGCGTTTGTGCCGACCCTCACGCAGCAGATGTAGTGATTGATTAACTGTACCCCATAAATCAGTATGAGATTGGTGCATTGGTTCCAAAGTGAGCGCTTGCAGTCCTGGATTCATTTCAGCTTGCGGACAACAAAAAAACAGCGGTAGATCTTGTGATCTACCGCTGTCAGGTTTTGTATAGAGGTCTGTTAGAGGTGAGCCTTACTGACTTTTCTGTTTTCGACGACGCGCCGCAAATCCTGCGAGGCCGATTCCGAAAATTGCAAGACTTGTTGGCTCAGGCACAGCGGGTGGTGCTCCACCACCGCCGGTAACGAAACTTTCGCTTCCGCCGTTTTCAAATGCCTGAACATGAATACCGACACGCAACGTGCTGTCATCAAGAGCGGTTGTGACATCACTGAAGGAATGTCCGTTTGTCAATTCAAGCAGAATTCCAAGTGACTCACCGGGATTTACTCCATTCTTTGTGACCTTTGGCCTGTTTGAGTCGGCCGTGAGACCTCTCGTCGCTTCGAATCCAATCGTCGCTCCGCCGGGAAGGTTTCCTGGGTTCGCACCCTCTGAGAACGATACGCCTCGCTCAGAGTCGTCGATCGCAGCAATCGAGTCGATAAACAGTGACGGGTCGACATTGTCATCAAAATAGACATCCGTAATTGATGACTTCTCTGGACCGTTGTTGGTGAATTCAAAGTTTACGAATCCGCCTCCAGCGTCAGAGACCGTTAACGACAATTGGCTTTCGCCGATTGCCGTATTGAGTGTGTTGTTCGATGTAACGCCGGTAAAGCTGTAGGTCACGCCGGCATCAGCAGAACGGCCGGCGACTGCCGTTACTGCCAGCGCAAGGGCAATGAATTGGAACACTCTTTTCATACAGTCACTCTCTTTCGCATTAAGTAAATCACAAGCCATTACGTCCTGAAGGTCGTGTGCATTCAGCAAAGAAGTTCTGTCTGCTTCAGGCAAGCGACGTTCGAAAGACACATACGCACAATGGGCATTCGTTATGAGCAAGGCTCATGCCTACATGACCAAAGTCGGAATTCTCCACCAATAATTACAAAGTTCAGAGCACAGTGATGCGTCGATGTATCAAGTGCGGTGTGATTCTGAATCCTCTCGTTAAATGCTGCATGTTTCCTGCGAGCATGTCATCCCGATCAACGTTCGAGCAATCGCTCAACTACAGAATCGGGAGGAGACACCTCATGAAAGAGGTGCTCTTTAAAACCGTCTTTGAATGAATGGAAGAACTCCTGGGGAATACTGGTTTCGAGCGAGCTGGAGTCCCCGCCTCTGTCCCAGGTTATGTAGAGCTTGATAAGAGCTGATTCGTCGGCGAATTCCAATCGCGGATTTTCGGGAGCCGTCCAATGGCCATCGGCCGTCCAGCACCACGTGATTCCCACACGGTCTTCCGAAAAGCCGGCTGGATTCAAGAATTCGGCCACAAGAACTTCGTGATTCCTGCTGCCATCATCAAATGTGAATTTGCGAGGCTCATCGTTAAGTCGGTAGCCACGAGCCTGATAACACGCTGTTGGTGGATGAACGGAAATTGGCCCCGGACGTCCGGCGAGCAACAGCAGGGTGACCGAATCGCCAGAGAGCCGATGCCTGTAACGACGCAAAACTGCTCCGCTTGCTTCCGTGATTCGAAGTTCCTCAGAATCCATGTCGAGAGACGTGCCCTCCCAATCTCCGCATTCGAGCGGAAGGCTTGCAAGCAATTCAGATACTCGTGTTCGCTTCTCTTCGCTAGCTGTCGTGTCTGCAAATCGACCGTCCGCAAGACCCGTCGCGACAAGTAGAGCAATGATCGCTCCACTGATCTGGATCAGCTTCGCATTCTGAAGTGATGGCAGAAGAGGCCATGAATTACCTGGAAAAGTTGAACAGAGAGAGGAATTACGCGTGAGTCAGTTCCTGGGTGGAACCAGAATGTTCCGGAATTGTTGTAGCACGGGGGCGATCAGGTTCCGCCTCGAGTGTGGACTTCTCCGGCGTCTCGTCATCTGCAATGAACAGACAATCCAGCATCAGTAGCTCCGCCCATAGCAGAGCTGCGGCTCCCAGCGGCATCAGCCATCCCAACACGTCGTGCAGCATGCCGTGAATATCAGAATTTTCTGTTACCGCGTGCACAAGCCCCATCAGCGTTACACGGCAAACGTTGCAGATCAGCGCGACAGGTAAAGCACTCAACAGAAGAACTATTCGTTTCCAGCGTTCGCGTTCAACGACAAAGGCGGCGGCAGCGGCGAGCGCGGCGAAACCAGTCAGCATCCGCAGACCACTGCATGCCTCGGCGACACCGACGGGAGTCGTGCCAATCCAGACAACGTTTCCTTCGTGCCGCGATGCAAATCCGAGCGTCTGTAACGCAAATGTCGAGACCGAGGTTGCCAGATTCTGCAAGGGTTGCAGCACGCCAACTTCGAGGCGATAAGGCAACGGCATCATGAACAGAAGAAACACAATGGCTGGCCAGAGCGACTGGAACAGCCGGCCCCCCGCCAGCATCAGGCAGGCGCCCGATGCTGCGGGAATCAGTGAAACGGCCTCGAGTGACTCGAAATAATAAAACCCGCCAACTAGTTTCAGCAGGAGCCCTGTCACCAACAGTGGAAGTCCCCACCAGGAAGGGGCGAGGCTCTGGTCATCCGTGGGCACTCCTCGCATCCAGACAATTGCGACAGCGACGAGTGGGATCATGGGACCGTGAGAATACTGTGGGTCGCTTTCCCACCGTCTCGCGAAGCCAAGAAGGACTGGCCAGAAAAGCCAGACCATCGTGAACAACACGGAAACTGAAGCCAGTACGGCTGGTCCTGACAGCGGATTCCGGTGTGATGTCGTCGGTGTAAACTTCAACGTATTCTCAACTTCCGCGTTGAAATAATCGCACAAAGGTTGTCATGTACCAAACTCAAAACACCATAAATCAATAATCAATCTCAAGTGCCAATTGCCTTTCGTGTGACGTCACGCTGGCCAGTGAGAAACCGCCATCACGAGCCTCAGCAAAAATCTTGCGGGCGTTTTCGTAATCACCGGTCCGATGTAGAGCGATCGCTAGATGGAACTTCGCGTCCGGACCAGCCCCCAGCCGGATTGCTTTCGTAAAGTCTTCCGCCGCTATTCTGCTGTTTCCGAGAGCAATGTTGATGCAGCCTCGGGTATCGAGCAGGTCAGGACGCTCACCTGCGACCTCAATTGCATGCTCGATGAGCCTCTCAGCGTGTATTAATTTTTGCTGCTTGACAAACATCAACCATGCAGAATTATTCAATGCGTTTACGTGATCGGGTTGTAACTCCAGAACTTTTGCATACTCAGGCTCAGCCTGCGAATCACGCCCCATCATGAGATAAAGATCTGCAAGCGCCATTCTGACCTCGACTTTAACACTTGGTGCGATCCGTGATGGGGCAGCAATTGCCACCGGAACGTCGGTCTGACGATTCAATTCTTTAACGAGAACCGATTCCAGTTCGGCAAGGCTTTGAGGAGCAGATGGGTGCTGACGTGCGGCTGCCAGCCAGAGCAATGCCAGTCGCTCAGGGCGCATCGGCCCAGCCTGCCCGACACCATTGAACTGCTTCGTCAAATCGTCCGGCGCTAAGGTGATACTCAACCATCTGTGGAATCGAGCCACGGTCGAATTCGACCATCCTGTCCAGAACAGTCCCCGCGAATTCATCCAGTTGCTCAGCTCTTGTGGCATCCGACTTACGAAGTGAACGCGCAGCTCCGGCTACTCCTGATACCAGAACTCCGGCAGCCTCGATCCACTCTTTTTCTGCCAGTCCGGCAAGGCGTTCACTGGCAAGCGTTTGAAGTCGATCTGCATCGGTTGAACATGCGAGTATCATCGTTGTTACTGGCCGAGGATCACCGCGATCGATGGTAACAATGGTCTCAAGAATCGAAGAGTCCACCACGTCAATCGACGAGGTTAGAGCAACGACATCGATCAGTCTCTCCTGAACGTCATCCCGTGAATCAAGCACGCGCTGTGCCTGTAAATACTCTTCGTGGGAAACATGTAAAATTGCGGTGAAGAGACATCGAACGCGTGGAGAAAGCTCTGAGTCGTCCTTCGAAACCAGGTTGGAGAGACTGAATTGCGGACGAAGCCGATTCCGACCTGGACTGCCAGTGTTGTCTGCGGACCGTCTTCCGGCGTTAGCCAGAACCTTACCCAACCGTGGGATTGACTTGAGCGCGCGAATCGCATCGTTGTATTCGCCGGAAGCCGCGAGCGAAAACGCCATTGATAAGCGAACGAGTCGGTTGCCTCGCTCTAACTGTAGAACTCGCAGCCATGCTTCCGTGGCGTTTTCCCAGTCTGCAAGCTGCTCGTAACACGAGGCTTCAAGACGACCGACGACAGCAGCGACCGGCGATGATTCAATGCTGCTTTGGCCAGCCTCGTGCAGAAGATTCGCTGCCTCAGCAATATTGCCTTTCTGAAGCGTGGAAACGGCAACCAGAAGGTCGGCATAGTCCTTGTTAGTTTCTGGAGACCTGAGCTTCGAATTTCGAATTCGGTCAATGTACTCTTCTGCTGAATCAAATTGACGGTTTTCAAGAAGTTGCCATGTCAGTTGAAAATGAAGGTCCAGATTCTCTGGAACACGGTCGAGGGCCTTCTGCAGAGTCGCAACTGACTGTTCACGCTGCCCGGCATATACCTGAAGCTGGGCCAGTGACATGTCCAGGTAGACGGATTCGGGATGATCCTTGATCGCTGTCGCTAATGGCTCGCTCAGTCGAACCTGTAGTTCTTTGGCAAGCTTTGATTCATGCTGCCCGTCTTCGTACGCCGCAATTCGAATGGCAATTCGAGAAGTTGGTATTAGCTGTTCAATACGACCGTCCCAAATGTCGAGTGCCTGCATTAACTGTTGGCTGGCTTCGAGGGACGTTGCCCTGAGTAAGTTCGTACTCTGCGATTGTTGCCAGCGTCTCAAAGCTCCGGTCACCACTTTTCTGAAGTCGGTCAATGGCCTTCGCAGATGCCTGATCATCTCCAAAAACGACTTTGTAAAGAACAGCAAGTCGTTGATTTGCTCCAACATGGTTTTCGTCATATCGGCTCGCCGTTCGATACCGTCTGATCGCATCGATGATCCGCCTGTCAGCTTCGGCCGATTTGCCAGCCAGATACAATACCTCGGCCTCACCGGGGAAACCGATCTGCCAGAATTTTTGCGTTTTTGACAGCAGTTTCGGTTCGTTCGAGTTTCAAAGAGATTTTCACAAGTCGACGTCGAATATCGTGCTTGTAGTAGTCGACATTCAGAATTTGCTCGTAAAGTTCGCTGGCTTCTTCAAACTCATTGTAACCCTCGGCCAGTGCGTGA
Source organism: uncultured Planctomycetaceae bacterium (assembly GCA_943787265.1). Classification (GTDB taxonomy): domain Bacteria; phylum Planctomycetota; class Planctomycetia; order Planctomycetales; family Planctomycetaceae; genus JABMPE01. Next base: position 7,697 of record CALSLT010000021.1, read on the forward strand.
GCGCAAGCGGCCATTGCCTCAAGGTCTTGAGGATGGTGTTGCAGGTAGAGCCTCAGGTGAGAGACCGCATCATGCCATTCCTCGTTTGCTGATGCTGAGATTCCGGTTCCACGGGGCGCGCTCAACGGTTGCAGCAAATTGAACTCGGTGTGCCACAACAATCCCGACACTGCCTGTGAGTACTAAGGTCAGCGTTATAAAAATCAGCTTTCGATTCAGCCGAATTTGACGGCGTTTTGCCATGATCCACAATTCCAATTAATACAAACGGACGCCGAATATCGTCGACAGGAGTGCCAGAACGTTTGGCAGCCGAAGTGGACACGATTTACTATCCACAGAATTCCACAGTTTGAATCTGCGCTCCAGAATCTGTTCCGCCGGCATTATTGATCGCTCTGCAGTTGAATTTTCACTCCGACGGCACCGTTCAAGCGATTTGTCAGGGCTGGCAATAAATTCCAGATCGAGAGATATCACGGCAGCGCTTCACTCACCGATTTCTCAATCGACATGAAACGTTGAAGACTGGCCGCTACTGCGGCTAGTGGTCGGTGCAGGGGCCGATTGATTGCCAGATTCCGTGGAAGTACGGGACGTTGCCAGAATGCAACGCTTAACCTGGCGAAGCAGTTCTGACTGCCGGATGCGGAGCCTGCCCCAGTAGCTTGTCAATGTGCTGCTCGAAGCAGTCGAGATGTTGGTCCCATGTGTATTGCTCGCGGACCTGGGTTTGAGCGTTGGCGGAAAGCTGCGGGAGTATTTCTGGACTGGCGATCACTTCAGTCAGCCGTTTGCGAAAGTGATCCTCGTCGTCGGCAATCAACCCCGTGACGTTGTCTTCAACGACTTCGGAAAACGGGACGCGGTATTGATCGCCGTCTTCGCGAATGACGAGTGCCGGAGTTCCGTTGGCCATTGATTCCAGAAGGACCAATGGCATGTTTTCCAGCTTCGATGGGAACAGCAGAAGGTCAGCCTTTGCATACCACTCGGCAGGATTCGCCTGGTAGCCTCGCAGATTAACGTGCGAAGTCAGCATTAGTTCCGCAACTAGCGTGCGGCAATCATCAAGTTCCGGGCCGTCGCCGACGACGTCGAGAGTCCAGTTTGCCCCTCGATTAGATGCCAAAGACTCCAGCACAAATCTCAGATTCTTCGAAGCCACGAGCCGTCCGACGAAGAGCAACCGAAGTGGCCGGACAGCAGCTTCAGGACTCTCACCAGGAACCGTCTCGGGTGCGTCGATGCCGGTCGGATTGATCAGGATCGGAGCCTGCAGAGCTTCGGCCCCGTAGAATTGTTGCAGCGCGTTAGTGGCTGATTGATTAAACCGGACGATCGTCGACGAATTCCGCAACGCCCACGTTTGCTGCTTGATGTAGAAGTGTCGGGTGAGGCGGTGCTGAAGTCCCGTCATCCCGTAGCTGTCGATTTCGTGGGCGATAACCAGTGAGTGAGCGAGGTACAGCCACGGACTTCTCGGAAAACGTTTTGCGTGAGCTTTCAGAAACAGATGTTCGGTTCCAATCACAATGTCCGGTTCGTCGAGCACCGCCGACGCAATGTCGCGACGTGACTGCAATCCCTGTAGCGTTGCCGCGAATCGCCATGCTCCGGGAATCGCATTCCAATCACGGCGCGGGAGGCAGGTCACTTCGATGTCGCCCCAGTCTTCATCGCCATCGTCGAAACTGACCACCGAGATTCGATGACCACGCGCGGCAAGCCGACGGATCATCTCTCGATTGTAGATATGACTGCCGGCAGTCGGTTTCAGCGACCCGGCAAGCACTCGAATATGGAGACGCATGGTTTCGGACCTAGGCTTCGGCAAGAACTTCGGTGTCAGCGATGGAGAGAACATGCAGCAGAGATTCGCTGACTTCACCGTCGTGAATTGAGTATTCACGTTCGCACTCGGGGCAGCAGAGGTAGGCGAAGTTCGCGGCACGATCCTCAGGGAATCGTGCGATCATCTGACCGCAGCGGCAGACTGCTCCGATGGAACGAGCCGGAGCGCCGAGCACGAGATGAAAGTCAGGGACAGACTTCGTCACAACCGATCCCATGCCGACCATCGCGAACCGTCCGATTGTCAGATCGTTGCCAATGGTGGCCGCGGCCCCGATTGTCGCTCCTTCGCGGACAAGAGTGGGAAGTGTGTGCTCGTCCGGTTCTGAACCTCGGAGCTGTTTCAAATCAGGAGTCGTCGCGCGAGGAAATCGATCGTTCGTAAAGATCGTGCCCGCGCTGATCATGACTCCATCTTCGATCGTCACGGCATTGCACACGTAAACCATCGCGTTGATCTTCACGCGGTCGCCAATCTTTACTCCGTAGGCGATGTAGGTTTTCTCGCCGACGATGCACTCTTCGCCGATTTCAGAATCATGGCGAATGTGAACGTTGTCCCAGATCGAAGTCTTGTCACCAATTCGAACGTTGTCCTCAACGATCGCTGTGCTGTGAATTCGCGCGGCCATATCTACTTTCCCACCGTAGGTCAGGCTGTGCCTGACGACGTGTCAAATGCGTTCTGCATTGTCAGAACCCAGGATCCTGTACTTCGGCTCTGGTTCGAGTGTCACGAAATTCGAGTTGCAGCAGTAAACTTACCTGCCATGAAGCTGATTCGCGTTCGTTCGCTCGGGGTTGGTCGTTCGTGCGGTCGATTGATTGTGATGAGAGTTGTTGAAAACCCATCGCCGGCAGAGTTCGAAATTGAGCAGGAAGCCGGCAAGAACGCCGCCGATCGCGCTAAGGATCACATTCTCGCGGAACAGCTCGATGTTTGCGGCAAGGGCGATCGAAGTTGTCCAGTTGACGGCCGCTCCGAAGCTGCAACTGGCGACGAATTTCCAATAGAGCTGCCACACCGAACCGGTAGCTTTGTCCTGAAAAGTGACAGCTCGGTTGCCGAAGAAGTTCCAAGTCATCGCAGTCGCGATGGCAACTGCCCGCCCGATCGCCAAGCCTGTCAACGGATGGACCACGTAGAGCACGCCAAGGTCGATCAGCATTCCACTCAGACCGACGAAACCAAACGTGACAAGCCGGGTGAGTTCTGCATAGCGACTCCGCGATCGGTCAATGAACCCGACCAGCTTGCTGCTCAGATTGAAACGGTTCAGTCGACTCATTCGTTTCGCAAATCCTTGTCAATCAGTTGGCTGGATTATTTAGAACAGCAGCTTTCGATGCCTTACATCATGATCAGGGGGCAGCACCACTCACGACCAGTTGAGGTGAGGTAGTTCGTTCTCGATCGCTCGCGGATGTCGGAACTTTCAGCCGGAAGGCCATGCCACAAACGAAGCACCAACTGAGAAGATTCGCAACAAAAGCATGATCGGCTGCACATAGCGCAAAAACCGCGACGATTAGTCCGCCCGCGTGGATGGCACCTCCGAACGACGAATGACGGCGAGACCACAACAGCAACATCGGCACGATCAGAAGCACGCTGTAATGAGATAGCGTCTTCGGAAACAGCAGCAGACTCAGTGTCAGAACAATGCTGAGCGGCATCTCGGCATCGTCCTTCCTGGCGAGACGGATCACCCATCCGGAAACAATCGACAGGCCCAGAGCAAGGACAACGAACATCGGCATGACGGCTGGATGCCCGCTGTCGATTTCAACGTTCAATATTCGCAGAATCGTTGCTAGAAGGGACTGGTTGATCCCTTCAGAATAAAGAGCAGACGGCATCTGGTGGGCGATCGGATTGTCCAGGAAGTACGCAAAGTACATGTCCGGTCCGAAGACGGCGATTGCAGCCAGAGACAACGCAGCTCCTGCAGCGATAACTCCAAAGAAAGGTTTCCATTGCCGAGTCAGGAACAGGTAGATGGGAAATAGTGCCAGAATCGGCTTGATCAGGATTCCGGTTCCTAACGCAAATCCGCCTGCAAATTTTGCTGGTGACCGCCAGAATAAAAGCAGCGTGAGAAGAATCATAAAGTTGGTCTGAGCCAACCAGATCGTGTCGCGAGCTGGCAAAGACGAAAGTAGCAGCGTCGTACACAAGGCGACTCCGAACATTCCTTCCTGAGGAAAGAACGTCTTGCTCGACAGTATGACGACGAAGGCAATGACGACGGCCTGAAATACGTACCAGAGGACGCATGCCGTCTGAATGTCAAAGGCTCCGAGCGGCGCGTAAAGAAATGCTGAAGGAGGAGTTTGAAGGAACAGCAACTCGGCCAGCATGTCCGGACTTGGGTTCAACTCTGCGGCCGTTTGTTTCAAAGCATCGGCGTTGTACGGTGAGTAGCCATCGTGAATGGCCGATCCGTAGATCCAGTAGAGTTGGAAGTCGAACTCGCGCGGACTCACTGAATTTCGATAGGCAGATACGGCGCTGATTCCCACCCACGCGGCGGAAGTTGTCAGCAGAAAGGAAAGGACGATCTGGCGGAGTTTGCCGACGTCTCTCTTAGCCGCAAAGTGTGCTAGTACCAGAATGCACGGGACGAACGGAAGCCATAGCCAGTTAAGATTCGCCATGGATTCTACGTTCTTTCACACAAAGACGATGACTACGAATGCTCCAACAACGAGCAGGCCACCGGTCGCAAGCCAAACGAGAGATTGCTGTTTCGCGGCGTTCCGTCTCCGTTCGGCTTTTTTTGAACGAGGCGGGTCACCAGAGAATTTGTTAACCGATTCGTCGATCACAATCGGTGTCAGGCAAATACGAATGCCGTGTGCCGCCGCCTTAATGAAGGCTTCAAGAAGCTCTCCCGGCATTACGACACCTGACCGGCGGCGGCGAGGATGTCTTCCGCATTTGTTGCATGCGGTCGCCATTCCGTTTGTTTGACGGGTTGCCAGACGCTGTGGTGGAGTGAGTCGTAGGCTGTCTCGATGACCTCGACTGATGCCAGTGCGTCTTCCGGGCTGACGAGCAGTTTGTCTTCGCCGCGGATGGCCCGAGTAAAGTTTTCAATCTGGCCTCGGAAGGCCTGGAACTTGTTGTAGCCCTCGCCGAACTGCACCCAGTCGGTGTCGTTCGAGCGTCGGTACTTCGACTCTTTCCAGCCAACGAGTACCGTGCCCTGCGAACCGTAGATACTTAAATAGTACGGCTGCTCTTTGTTCATGCTCCACGACAGGTCGATGCTGCCCATGATGCCGTCATTCGTGCGGACAAACATGCGGACGGTGTCTTCGACGTCGAGCTGCTGAATTCGGCGACCTTCGACAACCTGAACTTCGGCGACAGGGCCAAGGAAGTAACGAATGATGTCGACCGAGTGTGTTCCGTTGTCGATCAGAACTCCGCCGCCGCTGATTTCGTGGTTCGAGTTCCACCGTTGAGACATGTCGACATGACCGGTGAAGCAGTTTTCGAAGAGGATGACGTCGCCGAGAATTCCCGAGCTGACAATCGACTTCGCTCGAATGACGTCGGCGGCGTAGCGAAACTTTGTCGCCATCGTCAGCTTGACGTTGTTCTGCACGGCGGCGTCGAACATTTCCCTCGCGCTTGCTGAGTCAATCGCGAGTGGTTTCTCACAGAGGACATGCAGTCCGCGGTTCGCCAGCTCGGCACAGATATTCCGATGTGTTACCGGAGGCGTGCAAACCACGACGGCGTCGAGGTTTTCCGCATCAGCCATTTCTTCGTGCGACGCGTACGACGTTGCGCCGATTGATTGAGCGATGGCCTCTGCGGATTCAGTCCGCACGTCAGCCACGGCGACGAGGTCTGCGATGTTCGTATCACGAAATGCCTGAGCGTATGCCTGAGCAATTCCGCCGGCTCCAACCATTCCAAACCGAAGATTGGCACTTGCAATCATGACTCTGGTCCCGCGCTAAGAGGTCATCTGGAAGAATCGTCGCGCAAGGCGACTTCCAGAAAGATAGCGCAGAAACCGAGCGAGGTACGAAATCTGAAACACTGATTCACGAACCGGCGGGAAAGCTCAAACGGCAACAATCGTTGTCAGGAGATGGCACGCCGAACCGACTGATCCGATTGTTCCAGTTGTGCGAGGCTGGTTTGGGCCTCGCTTCAGCCGAACATTATTTTTCCGTACTGACAACGTCGATCGTGACGTTCGAGAGCATGTTCATCAGAGGGACGAACGATGTGACCGGAGCGGGACCGTCGTCAGAGAGGCTGGAATCGGCCAGCTTAATATGTCCTGGGCCGATCCCGCCTTTACCAAGGGTCGCGTCCAGCGGTACCCATTTGCCGTCGAGCCATGCTTCAGTCCACATGTGCCCGCCGAAAGCTGCGAGCCGTTCTGCATAGACAAGTCCTACGGCGACTCGTGATGGAATTTTCTGGACTCGCAGCATCGCCGCCAGCAGGCAGGCGTGTTCGGTGCAGTCACCCTCGAGGCTTCTGGCAACTTCTGCCGCTGACGCAAGTGCCGTCGAAAAATTCTTCTTCTTCAGTTCTTTGTAAACGTACTGCTCCATTCGGACTGCGATCGTGCCCGGATCCAGGGAGCCGGCCGTGGCTTTTCGAGCATGCTCCTGGACGCGACTGTCTCTTGACTGAAGAAACTGCGTATCGCCCAGGTAATCCTTCTGCTGGTTTCGAGATGGCTGAATGTTCTTTGGAGGCTCTACCGACGACACGGTCAGTGTTGCCGTTTCGTCGTCCATCGATGCCACGGTCTGAGTTTCGCCAGTCGGAAGGAAGTCAGCGGGATTTCTGCCCTTTGTCCGAATCCGGTAAATGGCCGACTTGCGATCATGCAGTCCGATTGGTGGGTCTGCGATCCTGATCAACGTGTTGGTGGCGACGTCCAGTTCTTTGCCGGCGATTTTCTCCAGAGCTACTTCGCGCGGCACGCTGAACGTCACCATTCCCAGCAGGTCCGCCTCGGTTCGCAGTGATTCACCATCCTTGTCCAGGTAAACTCGCATGGCGATTCCTGGCAGGATCGACTGAGAAACGCTGACTTTCAGGAGCGATTTTTCTGATCCATCGTGAAGTTTGACGGTGCGGTAATCGTCAGCCGTAATTCTTACGTTGACGACTTTGGAGAACTCGGGCATGAACGTTTTGAAAGATCGAGATTCGCCCGGTTTGAGTGGCGCATCCCTGAGTGAACGGTCCTGCCAGGCCGGAGATTTGACGGTCGCATCCCACGGAAGTTTCTTCGTCTGGACACGGCCACCGACGGTGGATTCGATGATCAGGTTCCGGCCTTCAACCCGTCCCGAGCTTTTGGTCGTCTGGGCTGGCGGATTCTTCATTTCGAAGCTGTACGACAGAAGCTGTCCGTCTTCTGTCTCTTCTGTGTGAGTTTTCGATTGAATGCGAAGCTGCTGTCCGAAGCGACGGATTGAAACGTGCTCTTCGGTGTCGGTCGTAAAGACAGTGTCGCGACCTCGCTTCACTTCTCTAATGACGACTCGCCCATATCCGATCCTCTGGCCAGACAGGTGGATGACCTGCCAGCTTTCGTTGGCCTCATCGTCTGCGGTGAACGCCTTCTGCGACGAAGATAGTGCCAGCATGGCCAGAACGAAGGCGGCGCATTTCGCCAGACGAAAACCGTTGCGGAACATATCGAGTCTCTCCAGAAGAGAATGAGTGTGTGTAGTCTTAATAGAGATCGCCTTGGGATAACGCGGCACCTCACAAGTGAGAGTACGCGTGAATTCCTGCTGGCGCTGATTGATCCCGGCGAGGAATTGTAGCGATCTTCACGACTCTCTCAGCCGTGTCGTGCAGTTTGTAACGGTTGAGTGGCCGTCTGTCGGCAGTTCAGGCAGGAATGGCCACCGGACAACCGTTCCAGATGGATTGTCTCGCCTTCCTGCCGGCTTATCCCAGACCGCGTCAGTGCGTCGGTCGGCAGAGTCCACTGTCGAAAAAGATCGCGACGTTCGCACCGTGAGAACTCGGTCCGAATTCGCGTGCTAGGTTCAGGTGTGTTTCGCAGAAAGCGGCTACGTCCGCTCCGCGCCGTGAGCCCGTTACACATGACGGCCGCTGACTGAGCAGAGCAGACAAAGCTGGATCGATTCATCGCTCAGGACGGGAACTCTGAGTAACGAATCGAGACGTCGGCGATGCAGTTGGGGCTGCGGTTAGCTGGTCTTTTACGAAACGAACAAACCCTGCCAGGACGTTGGTTGGCTGCGATTCAATCTGAAAGCAGCGGCAACGCCAGCAGTGACTGAAACAGTCGGATTATCCGACGTAGAGGGGATTCTGGCCTGATGAGTTTTATTCAAAAGTTTGTCAGAAATACTTTTCGAGATGGGCAAACGAGTGGCTCCAGCAGCTTCGAGCATCTGACTGAAGATCAGTTGGAGACTCACCTGCGGATCGCTCGTTACGGAAAGTTCACGCTGACCGATGCCGTTCGACCGTCGTACGATCTTCAGGTCGTTCCACAGTCCGGCTTCCGTCACGATTCTTACAAAGACGCCGACACGGGAGTTGAAATTCCAGTCGTCATGGCTGCGGCTTCACGTGAGACTGTACTCGATCTCTTCTTCGAGCTTCTGAACCCGATGGGAAACGAAGTCGACGTCGTACTTGAGTCCAGCCACGATTCTGACCACGGCTCGCACAACGACCTCGTCCGAGAAGCCATCGACCTGCCGGTTCTGAAAAGTATCCTGATGGATTACGAAGACCTGCTGCTCGACGACGGCTGCATGGGCATCGCTGTTCTGAATCCGAACATTCCGATGGAAGTTCAGTTCGACGAGCACAAATTGCTTATCGCCTACGGTCAGAATCTGAACGCGATCGAAGGCACGCTGATCGACCACTATGTCGATTGCGATGAAGAGATGAGGTTCATCACCGAAGCCGAACACGTTCACTCATCGAGCGAAGAGTTCATCGAACGATTCCGCGAACTGAAATATGATCTCGGCATCGACGTCTGATGACGGCTGGCCGCGGAAATTCAAAACCGGATGAAATGCTCGATGAGTGTTTTATCCGGTTTTTCTGTTGGCAGGGCTGCTATTTCGATGTTGCCTCAACCGTTGGTTCGGGAGGTTGCTTCCACTCGTAGTCGCTCGTGTATCGGACGTCGAGCCACGGTGTTGCAAGTTTCTCTCCACCGTTCAGCTTTGAAGTGAGCAGGGCATCGAGAATTCCGCTCGTAAGAAGCGTCCTTTCGACAGGCCAGGTCGGCTTTCCAGTTTCGATCATCTTCTCGAATCCCTGCACGAGGAAAGTGAAGTGACCATACGGTCGCTCTTCCTGAACCTGAAATCGCGTTGACTCGATTCGTTTCTCGCCGGCATATTTCCACGCCGCCGTCCAGCAAGTCGCTGCGCCGTTCAGTGTCAGAATGCTGGCTCGCAACCCGTCTCGATATTCGACCATCCAAAGCACGGGCTCGCGGACGCTTTCTTCCAGCGTCTTGTTTCGCTTAGTCCACCGCTTCACCGGCAATCGGTCTACCGTTGCTTCGTAGAGCTGCGAGCTGAAGAGTCCCGCATCGCGAGCCTCCCACACTTCATCGCCTGTCAGACACTGCACGCTTCGAACTCCCGTTTCACCGCCGGCTCGTCTTTCGACAAGACACTGCACCATCTCCAACGCGTGAAATCCGTACGCGTCGAGCGAGCCGTATGAAACGGCGACAATCTCCTCGATGTTCGAGCTACGTCGAGTGTCGACAGGCGGGTATCGCCACAAGACGGGCAGTGACGAGCCTGCCATGAACGGGACTTTGAGCTCTTTCGCTCGGTCGTAGATCCATTTCGCGTCGTCCCAGTTGTCCGCGAGATGCTTGTCGCTGAACACAGGAACTGATCGTCCGGCTTTTTCAAATGCCCTGGCGACTTCCCCAAACAACCGACGCTTCGGGAACTGCTTGTTTCCAGTTGCCGATTTTTCGTAGTCGCCATGCTCGGCGACCAGCAAGACTCCGTCGACGTTCAGAGTTTTGGAACCGTGAGTCAATGCTTCATTAACTGAGTCGACGATCGGAAAACCGTACTGAGTTCCCCATGCTCGACTGAGATCGCTCTTCGGGACCTGATCAGTGAACAACGACGTCAATGTAAGTGCCGGTCGTGGCCCTTCGTCATTCAGCGAATAGCCACGGATCAATCGGCCGATGATCACTTCGGCGTGTGAATTTTTGCGGAAGACCGTCGTGATCCCCGCAATCTTTGGAAGTGATGCAACCTCGGTCGAACCAGGTGTTGGCTGTTGAGCGTGACACTGGCACGTCGCGAAACTCAGAGTGGCCACAAGAATGAAACACTGCAGGGAAGAGATTCTCATCGTGTTTCTTTCTGTTATTCGATTCGCCGAAGGATCATGCAGGAACAGGCGGCGTAACGTCGCCCATCGCTTCGAAGCATTCCGTGAAGTCGGGCTTGAAAACGTCGCCGATCAGGATGTCGGTCACGTTCGACCGGAACTCGGGGTGCATTTTGAGAAAGCGTCCGAAGCTGAAGTTGGGATTGTAGAACGCGTAGACAAGCTTTCGGAAAACGTCGACGCCGCGGCTGTGTTCGTCGAGCCAGCTTCCTAGGCATTCTGCAGAGAAGTCATTCTTCTGAAATGCTTCGTGAATCGCATCGGCGGCAAATTCACCCGACTTCAAAGCCAGAAAAACACCGCTTGAATAAACCGGATCGATGAATCCGTAGGCGTCTCCAACGAGCGTCCACCCAGGGCCGGCCCCCTGTCGAGCGTAGTAGGTGTAATCTTTGGTGGTCATGTAGTCTCGAACTTGCGTCGCGTCTGCGAGGCGGTCGACCATTGCCGGGCAGCGTTCGAGTTCACGATTGAAGGCTTCTTCAGCGGTCGCACCTCCCGCAAACAACACATCCATGTCAGCTGTGCAGCCGATGCTGGCTATGTTGCCAGGCAGTGGAATGAACCAGAACCACGATTGTTTTCCAGCCGTCTGCATGATCAGCGTGGCACCCTCATCCTTGCCAGGATCGCGATGAGCGTTTTCGAAGTAGCTCCACACTGTTCCTTTTTTCAGAGCCGGATCTGTTTCTTTCAGGCCAAGCCTTGATGCCAGGAAAGCCGACTGCCCTGTCGCGTCAACGAGGACTTTGCAGGCAATGTCTTTTTCGATTCGTTCACCATTTGGGCCGGCGACTTTAACGCGGACTCCCGTCGCTTGATCTCCGTCGAAATGAGCGTCGATGACCTGAGCTTTCGCGTGGACGGTCGCGCCGAGTTCAGTCGCCCGGTCAAGCAGCATTTGATCGAACGAGTCTCGCCAGACCTGCCAGGTTTGGGAGCTCTCGCAGTCTTTGTACTGGTCGAAGTAAAACGGCGCCGATGGTTTCAGGCCTTCGCTGAAGAACTGGACGCTGTATTTTCTCGGGTAGGCGCTTTCGTGGAGTCGCTCGACAAGTCCGAGCCGTTTGAGCGTCCAGAATGTTTCCGGAATCAAAGACTCACCAACGTGAAATCTCGGCAATTCGGAACGTTCCAGGATCAATGTGCTGTGACCGTGTTCGGCTGTCAGAGCGCCGGTCGATGCGCCGGCCGGTCCGCCTCCAATGACGACGACATCGTAAGCTTCATCAAGAACTGGCTGAGCGGATTCAGTCATCAAACAAGTTTCTGCAGAGAACGCGTTTCTAAAGAGGCGCCGAGACTTCCAGCAAATCAACCGCCGGGCGGTGATTGCAAAAGATCGTGGCGAGACGACCGTACGTGGTCGCTCCTTCTTCCATTTGTAGATGGCTCGCCAGACCGGGACCAGCCGTCAGTTTGACGATTGCTCCGAGGTCGATGTGTCGCAACACGTTGTGGTTGATCAAAACTCTACCCAACGGAATATCGCCGCTCAGAATCTGTTCTTTGACTTCCAGCGTCACATACTGAAAGTTGAAACGAACGATCCCAAACTGGACGACATCCTCGGTTCCACTTTTCAGAAGAAGGATCTTTCGACAGTACATGTCTTCGTCGAACTTCTGGTCGAGTACGCGGACATCGACGCTTGTGCCGTGGTAAGACTCCATCGTCACTGTCATGTGATGCTCGTGGACGAGCATCTGCTTGTACGGCTCCGGCGTCTGCGAAGACGGGATATGCTCGGCCCGAGAAACCAGTGGCTGGGTTTCGGGAAAGAGGTCGAACAGTGCTTCGAGTTCGGTGAGTGGGTTCACGGTTGGATGAGCCGTCAGTGAGGAAGGATCAGCGAGGGATGTTGAAGAGGTTGTTATGTGTATCGGACCTGACGGTGTTCAGGCTCGAAGTACTCGGTGAGCAGGCTGTCGACCTGAAGTAGTCCTTTGCGGGTCAGACGAACCTCGCCGTCTTCAACTCGCAGGTAACCGGCGGCTTCCTGGTTACGGAAGGCGTCTCCGAACTCATCAAAAATGTCGACACCGAATTTCCGCTTGAAGGCGTCGCCAGACAGGTGACCTTCTTTTAATTGAAGAATGACTTCGCGGATAAGTGCCTGATGCTTCGACGGCCGCAACGCTCGATTGACGGGAAGTTCACCCGCTTCAACAGACGTCTGGTAATCCTCGATCTGGTCGAGATTCTGATAATGCACGCCCTGCAGATGCCCGAATGAAGACACGCCGGCAGCCACGAGGTCGGCTCCTCGGAAGAGGTTGTCGCGATAAACAAACTGGTCAGTATCGAGCGATCGGACCAGTTCGTTGCCGCTCGAAATCTGGTAGCCCTCAGGCAGCAGACGATTGAAGGCTTCATCAACCCAGCGGCGTTTGGTTGCCCAGTCAGCGACGGGCGACTCTGTGCCGCCCTCTTTCATCTCTTTCGAAATGATCGTGTTGAACGGCAGTTCCATCTGATAGATGGTGATATTGTCCGGCTCCATTTCGATGGCTTTGTCGACGCATCGATGCCAGTTTTCGTCGGTCTCGCCGATCATGCCGGCGATCAGGTCGATGTTCACCTGAGGGAAGCCGACCTGCCTCAGCCAGCCGTAAGCTGTTTCGATTTCCGGTGAGAGATGTGCCCGGCCGTTCTCTTCGAGGATTGCGTCGTTGAAGTTTTCGACGCCGAGCGACACTCGAGTGATGCCGATTTCTTTTAGCGTTTTTACTTTTTCGAGGCTGAGCGTTCCGGGCTCACACTCGAACGTGACTTCTTCAGCGGTTTCCCATGAAACGTGCTCGGCAAGTTTGTCTCGTAGAAACAAGAGCTGCCGGGAACTCAGGTAAGAAGGAGTGCCGCCTCCGAAATACACAAATCCCAGGTCGCGATTCTGCATTGCTTCGGTCTGGCTGAGCATCTCAATTTCGCGAGCCAGACAGTCAACGTAACGCTGAATCGCCTTCGCATTCTGATTCGTATAAACGCGAAAATAGCAGAACCGGCACCGTTTTCGGCAGAAGGGAATGTGCATGTACAATCCCATCGGCACGCTGGTGTCCGGTGGCGAGTGCAGTGCCGACTGGATCTCCGGAACGTTTTCACGAGTCCACTGAGAAAAAGGCGGGTAGTTCGACACGAAGTAACTACCGACTTCTGTGGAGCTGGTTGTGTCGGTCGCCATGCGGCTTCTCTTCTGCAGTTTCGAGAGGTCTAGTGGAGCGTCGGCTTGGCCGACTATCAGGCAGGACGAGGATTATCGCAGAGACGTTCCGTCAAAGCCACAACACGCGACTTCCGAGCTTCACATCCAGACTTGCCTTCTGCTCCGATCAATTTATTGGTCGCGGCGGTGATTCAGAAATCCGACTGTGGACTCAAGAATCCTGCCTCGCAGGAGTTGGTCAGAATCGTCGGCCGGCGTGTTAATTTCCGTGGACAGATCTTCGAGGTTCGCTGCGCAGAATTCACAGCCGGTTCGTTCGACGTGGAAAGTCACAAAGTCATCCCAGTCGTCGGACAACGTTCCGAGAACATACTTTCCCAGCGTTGTCCGTTTCGGGCAGCTCGGCCTTCCGTCACGCCACACCTCGGTGAGCAGTTCAGACGATCGGCCGGATTCTGTGTTGTCCTGACTTGGCGATTCAAGCTGCCTGGAAACTCGTTGGATAAAACGGTGCTTCAAGACGGCGACTGCTGTTTCTTCCAGCCCGAGTTCTTCGGCGATGGCTTGATTCTTCCGATGGGCGAAGAACAGAAGATCGAATGTTTTGAGGTCGCGGAATCGTCGTTCGGTTTTCAGCCTTTCGGTTGCCGCGGTCACTGCCTGCAGGAGTGCCGACTGATCCTGCACACGCTGTTCTTCATTGTGGACGTACCAACTCGCAGACTGATCAGTCGGTGGTTGACTGGTTGAACCTGGCGTTTCCGAATCTGGTTGCGAGTCAGACAGGCACAGTTGAACGTGAGGATTACGACCAGCTCGACGGTGAGCATCTGCGATGCGACGGCGGAGTAACTGGAACAGCCACGTTTCCAGACTGGCGTCTCCACGAAACGATTCCAGCGACTTCACAAGACTTAAAAACGTCTCCTGAACGGCGTCTTCGACGTCAGCATTCTGTTTGAGCCGTCGGCGGGCGAACGACAACAGTCTCCCGTGAAACTGCGAAACGAGTTCGTCCCAGGCAGCACTGCTGCCGTTCCGAACGCCGTTCAGTAGGTCGTCGTCAATCTGGTTCGATGATTCGTTCAAGGATTAACCGTGTCTTGAATGGAAAAGGCCCGGATTCACATCGAATCCGGGCCTGCATCATGATCGCCGAAATTGCTGACAGTTCAACTGGGAAGGCTCGAACTAGGAAACTTCCCAACCTTTGCGGTATTCCTTGGTCAGGAATTTGTTGGCTTCAGGAGCGTTGGTCACCTTCAGGTTCGCACCATCCCACTCCAGCGCCTTGCCGCTGCGGTACGCGACGTTGCCCAGCAGAACGGACTCGGTCAACGCGCCTGAGTAATCAAAGTTGCAGGTCGTCGGCGAGCCGTCTTTGCAAGCCTTGATCCACTCGGCGTGATGGCCGATGGAATCTGGAATCGACGGCGTCGGTGGTTCGAACTTTGCGAACTTTTCTGCTGGGAAAAGTTTATAACTTCCATAGTTGGCAAACATTTTGCCTTCCGAACCGACGAACATGACTCCTGATCCTGGAACCCGCTGGCCGGCAACTTCTTTCGGAGTCAGGTTGCCGTCGTACCAGGTCAAATCGACTGCTGGCATCTTGTCGCGAGCCGGGAACTTGTACTTAACAGTCAGCCCCAACGGGCATGTTTCCGGATGAACTTCCGGGCCGTCTGCCTCGACGTTGGTTGGGTGGCGAAGTTTCAGAGCCCAGAACGGCAGGTCCATATAGTGGCAGCCCATGTCGCCGAGCGTGCCTTGACCGAATGCCCACCAACGCCGCCACTGGGCAGGATGGTAACGACCTTTTGCGAAGGGGCGTTCCGCAGCAGGGCCAAGCCACAGGTCCCAGTTGAGGTTCTTCGGCGGCTCGTCGGCTTTCTCGGGAAGGTCGCCACCACCCCAGCCTTTACCAACCCAAACGTGACATTCGGTGACGTCACCGATCGCTCCGGACTGGATGATTTCGGTGACTCGGCGATAGTTGTTCCCGGCGTGAATCTGCGTGCCAAGCTGTGTTGCTACGCCGGCCTTCTTCGCTTCTTCAGCGATGATCCGAGCCTCTTCGACCGTGTGAGTCAGCGGTTTTTCGCAGTAGACATGAAGTCCTTTGCGGATCGCCCGAATCGACGCAGGGGCATGGCTATGATCGGCCGTGCCGATGACGACTGCGTCAACTTTGTCTGCTTCAGCGTCGATCATCTCTCGGTAATCCGAGTACGTTCGAGCGTCCTTGAAGCGAGCTTTCTGAGGAGCCATGTGGTTCGAATCGACGTCGCAGAGGGCAACGATGTTTTCTCCGGCAACGCCGTTGATGTCAGCCAAAGCTCGGTTGGCCGTTCCGACGCAGGCGATGACGAGCTTCTCGTTGGCTGATCGAGATTCGGCCAGAGCGGCTCCGGTCCAGACTCCTGACGAAACGGCTGCAGCTCCGGCTGTTGTCGTTGTCAGAAAGTCGCGGCGTGTAAAGTTGGAAGGTTTCGTCATGGTCGTAATTCCTTGCGGGAAGGGGATGGGCGATCAAAAGCCGCAGGCGGGAAAGGCCCCTGTCGAGTGTCGTGGAATCAGCAGATGAGGCTGAACGACGAATCAGCGCCAGCGAATACGTTCGACTATAAACGACTCGGCAAAGCACTCTCAACCGATGGGGTAATACAGTGAGTAAACCAGCGTTGCGAACCCTGATTCCGCCGACTTTGAGATCAGCGGGCCGTCCGTGCTTAACGCTGGCCGGGGAGTTCTAATCTACGAATCTGTCCACCCGTTCCTGCCACCACGACGCTGCCATCGTCAGGGTGAACGGCGACTGCGTAGGCCCATCCGTCAATCGCGGGATAGCTGCCGGTGACTGTCACATTGCTGGCATCAATGGTTCGAAGTCGACCATCAACACAGCCCGCGACGAGCGTGTCTTCGTCCAGCCAGGCGATGCTCAGCGGCTCAGCTTCGAGACGGATATACCGAACCATTCGTCCGATCGTCGGCTGCCAGAAACGAATTGTTCGGTCACCCGCGGCTGAAGCCACCATCGGCAAGCCTTCGCTGGTCGGTCGCAGAGCAAGGTCGTGAACCGCCCCGGTGTGCTGATTCAGGCTGCGGAGCAACTGGCCTGATTCGATGTTCCATACGCGGAGTGACTGATCAGCTCCGGCGCTCACAAAAGTCTGCTCGTCGTCCAGGACGCAAACTGCGGAGACGCTCCGTGAGTGACCATCGAATGTCTGACTATTCACTTTTCCTGTGGGTTGAGGGGGATTCCGTGGCGTGCTGCTGCCGTTTCGGGACGGGACAAGATCAAAGGCTGACTGTCTGATTTTTCGGTCGATTCCTGCGGACAGCAGACTTGCCGAAGATTGCCAGGCAATCGATTGAACGGAATCCAAGTGCTCGACGCGCAACGAAATACGCTCGCAGGTCGGCCATGAGAAAACTTCGACACTGCCGTCTTCAGAAGGCGTGCCGCCTCCCACGGCAAGATGCTTTGCATCTGGCGAGAATGCGAGACAGTGCAGATTCGCTGCTTCGCACTCAATCGTTCTTCGTCGCTGCAGATTCGGCCAACTATAGATTTGCAAACCAGATTGGCTTGCCGCGATGACGGATTCCCCGTTCGGGGAAAACACGACGGCTGTGATCGGTGGCTCAGCCGCCGACGCAAACGACGCGACAGTCACCAGTAAGAGAAAAAGTCTCAGAACTTTGCAATTCATCGCCAGAATGTAACGACGGCAATGGCCCGAAAACATTGTTCAGGAATAGCGATTGCGATTCGTTACTCTCAGTCGGTCAATTCACTTGCGAGTTTTGCTCCGTGCTTCTTCAGAATCTCGACGATTATTGGACGGGACGCTTTGATTCGTGCCATATCGAGTTCCAGTTGCAGGTTGCTGCCGACGATCTTGTAGAACCCTTCGACGGCCGGTCCCCACGGGCGTGAGACCGCGTTCAACGCCGTGTTTCCGACCCTGTTCTTTGCATTGATCGAGACTTCGTTTTCGATCAGAGCTTCCACGATTCCGGCGTGGCCGAAAAACGCCGCGACCGTTAGCGGTGCCGAGCCAGAGCCGTCGTTCGAGACGAGGGTCATGTCGGCTCCCTGCTTGATCAACAGTTTTGCTGCTTCCGTTTTTCCGAAGACGCACGCGGCCAGCAGGGGCGTTCCTTGTCCTACCGGATTTCGGCTGTTGATGTCCGTTCCTGCCGCGAAGTGTTTCTTGAGAGCGGCGACGTCGTTGCTCATCGCTGCTGCCCAGATGTCCTTTTCGACCTGCGGCGGCTTGGCGTCGACCACCGCGTACCAGCCAATCATCATTTCTTCCCAGCTCTGATCGCCCCACCGCACGGATTTCGTCGGATCGGGATTCGCTGGGTTGTGAATTGAGTTATCAAAGTGCGCAACGCATTCGAGTACCGTTCCGGCGGGAAGCGGCTTCGGTTGGTTGAGACGGTATCGATGTTGCCAGTTGAAATCGTAGTTCGGGACACTGAGCAGAATCTCGCTACGACCGTCGGGGTACTTCGCCGTGTACTTGAAGTCGCGGCCTCGCAAATGCATGTGCGGCATCAGCGAGATCAACTCAACGTCTTTTGGAAGCGTGGCCTCCGAGACGACTTGGTGCTTCTCCGCACCGGGTGGAATGCTGAAGCGAAAGTTAAACGCGCCGCCGCCTCGGCTTTGTCGTTCAGGCTTCTCCTTGCAAAGGTAGAGCCCGACTTCGGAGCGATCTTTTTCGACCTTACCCGTCGGGGTGTAGTGGAGTTGCCAGACAAGCTCAGCTCCGGCAGGAACTTTGAATCCAACACCCGGTGGCAGAAGCTTTGGCTCTTCGCCGGGAGCAAAACCGCCGACCGCAGGCAGGCCCTGCTTTCGTTTGCCGCCTTTCTCGCGAACGAAAACGATGATGTGGTGCACGGCGTCCCAGTTGCCCGGCCGAGCTTCCGATGCCTGTACCCAGACATCCTCTTTGAAGTTTGTCGGCGTCACGAAGTATTGATACTCGACCGTGCCCGTCGCCGGGACGGTGTACTCGGCAGGAATCTTGAAGATCATGTCCGGCTTGCCGAGTTGCCAGCCGTTCGCGTACTGCTTCGGTTTCGGAAGTTCTTTGGGATCTCCCAGAGGCATGCCGCCATCGATCCACGAAATCAGCGTGTCGACATCTTCGTCGCTCATCCGCAGATCGTTTTCGAAGTGGCCATAACGAGGGTCGGCACTCCAGGGCGGCATGCGACGTTCGAGGACCGTTTCACGAATCATGCCGGCCCAGTTGGCAGCATCCTCGTACTTCAG
The DNA here is from genome assembly GCA_943787265.1 of uncultured Planctomycetaceae bacterium. Taxonomy (GTDB): domain Bacteria; phylum Planctomycetota; class Planctomycetia; order Planctomycetales; family Planctomycetaceae; genus JABMPE01. The sequence goes on from CALSLT010000021.1 coordinate 26,438, forward strand.
CAACGAAAATGGAGCGGCCGTGCCGGGGTGATGACAATCGGCACAGTTCTTCTGCAGGATTCTTGAAACGTGTTTCGCAAAAGTAATCTCGCCTTTGCCAGCGAGACGATCCTTGCGAGTGATGATGCAGCCCGCTGGCTCGGTCTCCGAAACGGAAACCTCATCGCCGGCGACCAGCTCTTTCACCGCTTCCTCGAGATCGTTGCGTCGAGCCTTCGCCCGTTTGTACGTGTATCCAAACCGGTCATCGATGCGGCCGACGTAGCGAATGTTTCGCCGCCGATCCAACACGAACGCTTCCGGAGTTCTTCGCGCTCCAAAAATGTCCGACACAACCTGTCGCTCATCGTCCAGCACCGGAAAGCCAACGCTAAAGTCCTTCACGTGTGTGGCGATTGCCTGTGCGTTGTCAGCAAGATTCGAATTGATCGCGACGACCTGCACGTCCCGGTCGGCGTACCGTTTCTGTAGATCGTTTAGCACAGGAACGTAAGCATTGCCGATCGGACACTGCGTCCCCAGGAAAACGACGACGACATGCTTCGCGTCATTGAAGTCGGAAAAAGCGGTCGCCTTTCCGTCTGCGTTTGGCAAAATGAAATCGGGGATGCGCCGCCCAAGAACGGTGTCCGGCGGCTTTGACTTCGCGACAGAATCTGAACCAGCTTCGGACTTAACAGCGGCATCGATTTCCGCTGGCGTAAAACTCAGCGCAGCGGCGAGTGCGACCAAAACCGCGACACGTTGTAAGTCCGACTTGCCAGGTACGTTCATCCTGAATTCTCCGTGACATGATGACTCGTTTTGCTTCTTGCCTGATCGATGAGCAAGGGCGATCGAGTAAGAATACTGAATCCAGCGATGCGAGGATTCATTGAAACTGTATCGAATTGTGTCTGCCTGGAGTAAGCCGTCTCGACAGCTTGCAGCTTCGTTGACTGGTCTCAGAAACGAGGCTGCACGAAGGCATCGGCCCCATACTGCACATAATGCATCGCGTAAAAGGCTGCCTGATTCACAATCAGGATTCCAATGACATGGGCAACTGACAGCGAGAAGCCTCGACGAAATCCGCGAGTGCGCATGAGGTAAATCGGGGCCGCAAACAACCAGAAAAAGACGTGCAACTCTTGAACGATCCTGACCTGCGAGCGTCCATTGGCTCTTGCATCAAGCACCACCCACAACGAAACCGCCGAAGCCTGAATTGCGGAAACCAAGAGATGCACCATTTTGTGCTCGCCACCCACCTGAACTGCTCCCCAGAGAGCAGTCACAAGATAAAGCTGCACAACCAGCAGCCAGCGATAGTTTCGTGGTTGAGTCATAGTGGCTTCGTGTGGCCAGCACGATGTTCGGCCACGGCAGCATCCGCGAGGTCATCAAGGCTTCCGTTCTGGGCGTCGGCCTCGATCTGGTCATCAAAGCGGGCAGCGTCAAACTCGCGGAACCACTCACGAAATCGGGCCAGCTCATCCGGCGGCAGGTGCGAAACAGATTCTTCGAGTTCCTGAAGAGTCATCCGTATGCCTCACGAACTTTGGTTTTATGGGAGAATCGATTGTTGCCAACTAACGACGACAGTCGAAAGCTGCCTGAATTGTACATCCAGAACCCACATGGGAAAACGAGAAAGGCTACCTTGACCGTGTGGCCGAAGCATGATGGCGGTGACAACGTGCTTCATCGTCCGCAGGGCATCCAGACTGCCGTCTGATTGGCTGCTGGATGTGAGGCATCTTTTGCCGCCAGTCCCCAACTGTGAGTGGCCTGGTCACGCCGCGCAGCAATGGCTTCGATTGACTGCGGGAATCAGTCAAACTCGGTGAGGCCATACTTAGAAAGCAATTCGAGCAAATGATTGTAATGCTCCTCTGCTATTCCGGTGATTTCGAACACGAGGGCGTGGTACCAGAGATTCGGATGCGATGTGTCTAACTTATATGAGTATCTGTATTGATCGACGTAATCGCCAGCGTTCCTGACACACAACACTGCATCGTCGATAGCGTCGTCGTAGTTTTCGAGACCGTGGGCGGCGTCAATCACGCGAAATGGAATACGGATTGTTTGTATTTTCGTTCCGTATGTATGTTCAAACGGCATGACCTGACTCCATCGTCAATAAATCACGAGTCCATGTTCGCTACACCGAACATCGTGCGACTAAGTCGGAACTTGATCTGATCCATATAGGTGATTGGCTGCCTTGCCGAATGAGGAACGCGAAGTCCCAGAATATGGGCTGTGCCGGATGGCCGTCACGCAGGCGAAAGTTGATCCACCATCCTCTTGCAATCTCATTTGCCTCAGGGGAAGGCCACTGAGCAAGAGGCTTCTTATGCTTCGGTACCTGTGCGCGAGTGGTCGGGCACTCGGGGTTAGCCTGTGTTAGACGCCGCATCCCAATACGCTGTCAACAACCCTGCAATGTCGTCGGGATATGCGTAGAACTCGGAGTCCAAGTCTTCAAAAGCATCCTCGTTGAAGTCGACAATTGCCTCAAGTTGGTCCTGGCGGGTGTCACGATCTTTGTGCGGTATTGAATCCGGGAATAGTGCGGCAGCACGCCGAAGTATTGCGGCACAAGCGGACGCACCAATTCGTTCCAGTGCCTCGATCGTGTTGGGCGTTAGATCGCCGGCAGAATTTGAGAAGAACTGATCGAATCCGCCGTTGTTGAGTTCGGCCTCAAACCACCAAACGGCGTGGAAAGTTTGTTCGGCAGGAGTCAGGGATGCGAAGCCGCCAGCTTGCTCTTTTGTGGCGATGGATTCAGAGACATTGTCGAGGTCGGCCATGTGGTTGCTCGCTAGCGGCTAACAAGATTCTTAACAACAGCCCGGTGGTTCATGGAGGGCAACGATCAGGATAGTATTGACGTCGGATCAGCGATGGCAATCGTGGCGGTGCGAGTTCGGGTTTGAGGACGGGCAACAAAAAAAACGCCCGGCGAGAACTGGTCTCGCCGGGCGTTTGGTTTTTCAGCAGCAGTTAACTCACGGGCTTAGTAGACGTCTTCGTCACCGTGTGAGTGCTTGCCGTCTTTTGGTGCTTCTGCGATCAGAGCGTCGCTGGTCAGGAGCAGGGTTGCTACTGAGGCGGCGTTCTGCAGAGCGGTTCGGGTGACCTTGGTCGGGTCGATGATACCCGTCTTGACCATGTCGACGAACTTGTCGGTGGCGGCGTTGTAGCCACTGTTTCCGTCCAGTTCGAGAACTTTTTCGCAGATGACTCCGCCGTCTTTGCCGGCGTTGTCAGCGATCTGCGAAAGTGGAGCACGACAGGCTCGCAGGATGATGTTGTAGCCAACAGTTTCGTCGTGAGCGAGTTTTCCAGCTTTAACAGCACCGGAAGCTCGCAGCAGTGCGACTCCGCCACCAGGCAGGATGCCTTCTTCGACGGCAGCACGGGTTGCGTGCAGAGCGTCTTCGACGCGAGCCTTCTTTTCTTTCATTTCAGATTCGGTAGCGGCTCCGACGTTAACCTGAGCAACTCCACCGGAAAGCTTGGCGACTCGTTCGTTCAGCTTTTCCTTGTCGTAGTCGCTGGTCGAGTTTTCGAGTTCGCGACGAATCTGATCGATACGAGCCTTGATGTCGGCTGACTTTCCGCCACCTTCGATGATGGTGGTGTTGTCCTTGTCGACGATGACTTTCTTGGCAGTACCGAGATCGCTGAGCTGAACGTTGTCCAGCTTGATGCCGAGGTCTTCGAAGATTGCCTGGCCACCGCACATGATGGCGATATCCTGAAGCATGGCTTTACGACGATCGCCGTAACCAGGAGCTTTGACGGCGGCAATCTTGAACGTGCCACGCAGCTTGTTGATGACCAGCGTTGCCAGAGCTTCGCCTTCGACATCTTCAGCAACGATCAGCAGCGGTTTGCCACTCTGAACGACCTTTTCCAGAACTGGAACGAGGTCCTTAATGTTGGAAACCTTCTTTTCGTGGATCAGGATGTAGCAGTCTTCGAAGACCGTTTCCATGCTGGTTGAATCTGTCACGAAGTATGGCGACAGGTATCCACGATCGAACTGCAGGCCTTCCTTTTTGTCGTAGTCGGTGTTGAGGCTCTTGCCTTCTTCGACAGTGATGACACCGTCTTTGCCGACTTCTTCCATAGCCTTGGCCAGGATGCCGCCGATTTCGTCGTCGCCGTTGGAAGCAACGGTTCCGACCTGAGCGATGGCCTTCTTGTTACGACATTCAGTCGACATGCCGTGCAGGTTTTCGACGATATCGGCGACGGCTTTGTCCATGCCTCGCTTCATTTCGATCGGGCTGACACCGGCGACAACAGCCTTGAGGCCTTCGTTGAAGATCGCTTCGGCCATGACGGTGGCGGTGGTTGTTCCGTCACCTGCGTTGTCTGAAGTCTTGCTGGCAACTTCTTTGACCAGCTTGGCTCCCATGTCTTCGAACTTGTCGCTGAGTTCGATTTCGCGAGCGACAGTCACGCCGTCCTTAGTGACGGTCGGTGAGCCAAAGCTCTTTTCGAGGATGACGTTTCGGCCGCGTGGTCCGAGCGTCGTCTTGACGGCACGAGCGAGTTTGCTGACGCCGCGCCGCATGGCTTCCTGAGCGTCCTGGTCGAAGGCAATGATCTTTGCCATGAGTCGAATTCTCCTGTGAGTTGTTTGGGTTTTGAATTGGACGGGCCTTGAGCAATCGATGCTCGGCCACGAACAATTGAGTTAGCCAGCCGTGGGCCAGCCAGTGGGACACTAGACGGTGGCGAGGATGTCGCTTTCGCGAAGCAGCAGGAAGTCGTCGTCGCCAACGCTGATTTCTTCACCGGCGTACGAGGTGAACAGAACTTTGTCACCCGCTTTGACCGACAGAGCCAGTTTCGATCCATCGCTCTTCACGTGACCATCGCCGACTGCGACGACGGTACCCCGCTGCGGCTTATCCTTGGCCGAGTCAGGAAGCACGATTCCGCCAGCGGTCGTTTCTTCAGCGGCATCCCGCTGCAGGACAACTCGATCACCGAGTGGAATCAGGTTTGTCTTCGCTGCCTTCTTTGATTTTTTCGCTGTCGCTGTCGCCATTTCACGCTCCTGTGTCGCTATTTCACAAGTTGTTATATCGATTTGCGTTTGCCTGACAGTCCTTCGCAGGCCGATCCGCAGGATCAGGCTGCCTCTCCGGCAGCCAACGTCCGTCATCCGTGTCGGAAAATTACGACATACCGGCAGCCCTGGAATGGGCTGAAATACCAGTAAGCGAACGACGTGCCACTTGAGTTCAGACTTCGCAAGTGGCATTTGCTGCGGGAGTTACAGCGTTCGGCATGTTCCGAGTGATGCTGCCAGAACTCGAATTTCCGCTTGTCGAGAGGCTGAGTTCTGCCAGGATGGCAGGGCATTGCCTTTGGATGAGGCGGCATCTGGTTGCGTCGAGTCGCCAGTAAAATCGTCCGCGATTTTGGAATTCGCGTCGCGAATCCCGTCAGTAGCCGACACCGTATCAACCGACGGGTAAAGTAGTTAGATGCGCGTCACTGAAGCATTGACCTGAGCAGGAACAGAGCAGATTGAGCTCGGAACGTACAAATCCAGAATCAGCACCCGGACGTCCCACAATACTGGGATCGGTCTCGGGGCCGGGGATCGTGTCGGTGCTGACTCTGGTCGCCGTACTCATCACGCTGGATCCGGCTGACTATCGACCGAATCTGCCACAGGGGCCGGGCATCACGCTCGACGAGTCTTTCAACGTTCAAATGGGCGTCTACCTGATCGAGAGTTTCAAGGGCTACGGCCTGGGAATTCTCGATCCCCAGAGTGCCCAGGAAGTGTTCGGGAATCCGGCGTACAACCCGGATCACCCTCCGCTCGGACGTTTGTGGCTGGGAGTCTTCCACGAGATCTCGCGAGCCGTCGCGCCAGTCCGTAGCGGCGACAATCCATTCATCACGATTCACGCGCGAACCGGATCGGCCGTCGCCTTTGCTTTGACCGTTTTCCTGGTTGGCGTGTTTGCAGCTCGACGCTGGGGATTGCTAGCGGGTGTGACGTCTTCAATCAGTCTGGCCGTGATGCCTCGACTGTTCGGGCACGCGCACCTGGCCTCGCTTGAGACTTTCATGGGGCTGACCTGGACGATCGCAATTCTCGGGACGATTCATCTTTGGAATCGCCGTCCGGAGTCGAACTCCCACGATGATTCCGGTCCAGATTCGAACGTCGAGCCGGAATCGGAACCGCCCGGGGATAAAGCCGCGATCCTGTGCGGTCTTCTCATCGGCCTCGCCCTGCTCACAAAAATGCAGGCGGTGTTGCTGCCTCCGTTGCTCACAGTGTGGGCATTCTGGCATTGGCGTCTCTCGGCGTTTCGGCCACTCGCCGTCAGTGGAATCACGACGGCCGTCGTGTTTGTGGTCGGCTGGCCGTGGCTGTGGCTCGATCTTCCAGGACACCTGACAGAATACTTTGGCCGAACGACTGGCCGAGTTTCATTGAACGTCTGGTATCTCGGACAGGTTTTTAAAGACGTGGACGCTCCCTGGCATTATCCGTGGGTGATGACGCTCGTCACCGTTCCGGTTGGAATTCTTCTATTGGCTGCTGCTGGGGTATGGGGAGCAAGACGCCGCATTCTCAATGACCCGACAACAAGTCTGATGATTGGATCCGTCGTCGTGCCCTTAGTTTTGTTTTCGTTGCCCGGCGTTGCAGTCTACGACGGAGCGAGACTTTTCCTGGTCGCGTTCCCCGGCATTGCTTTGTTGGCTGGTTGCGGACTGTCCCGACTCTGCGACTGGCTGATGGATCGAAAGCTGCCTCACAAACCGATCCTCGGAATTGTTCTCGCTGGGCAGCTTGCAGGCATCTTCACAACGACGCCGTACTTTCTTAGCTACTACAATGTGGCCGTTGGTGGCACTCCAGGAGCAGAGCGGCTGGGCTTTGAAGTGAGCTACTGGGGTGACAGTTTTTCGCGAGAGTTATTTGCTAAACTCGTAGAGACCGTACCAGACAGCTCGATCGTTCAAGTGGCGCCCGTGCTGCATCAGTTTCAGCTGCCAGAACTTGAGCGGCAAGTGCCGATACTGGCCGAGGGAAGTTCTCCAACTGGTCGACAAGTCTGGCTTGTTGCGGCTTATAAACCGCTGGAACCGTACAGCCGCTTTTCTTCTGCGAAGGCATTGAGACAAGGGAAGACCCCTTCAAAATACCTCGCAGTTTTCCGCCGTCAAGCCGACGCACCTTCTCCAAGAAAACTCGAAGAGGCCGGCTGGGAACTCGTCACTGCTGAGACGTGCCAGGGCGTGGTTGTGGCGTCACTCTGGCGCCGGTCGAGTCCCGATGGTTCCGGTTGAGATTTCCGTTGGACCTGCAGTATTAGCAGTTGGTTTTTGCGAGTCGGAAGTCGGCGAGCTGGTTGCCGCATTTGTTTCTGTTTCGGACGAGCTGCTGACAGGCGATGGTTTTTCAACCACCCACGGCAACTCGGAAAGATCGGCACCAGCGTCGCTGCCGTCGGTCGATCCTTGAATCGCGGGGTTGAGTTCCGTGAGCCCCGGCCCGAGTTGCCAGACGTCTGGAGTCAACGCGCCGACGACTTGTTCGGTGTCAAACGGACGCTCGGTCAGCCAGTCGATCGGCAGATTTTTTGAACCAACGTTGCCATTGGTTTGCCAGAGAGTCTGCCAGTCGTCCCAGGAGAGCACATCGTCAGAAGCTTCGAGTGACCAGAAGACAGCGACAGAGTTGAAGAAGTTCCTTTCACCTTTCCAGGTAAACATGCGCCGTGCGTCTTCAGAGGCAATGTCCACTTCAGAAACTACCAGCGGTGAAGATTCGGTGGATGAAATAATGCTGTTTCTGACCTGGAAATCGACCGTTGGGACGTCCAAAGAAACTGGCCCGGAGAATCGCAGGAACGCCCCGGAGATACGTGCTGAAAGGTGCTCCATGCTGAAGTTCAGCACGGGTCTGGCCGCGGTCGGCATGGCCAATGGCCTGATCTGAAGAAAGTCTCCATCGAGCCCAGCGACACAATTGTCGATCGTAAAGCTGGACATGCCTGGCCAGGTGATCGCGGCAAAACTGGCTTGTCCACGGAAAACGCAGTCAGTCGCTTGTAGTCCCAATTCTTCTCGTTGAATCGCGACTGGCGTGGTCGGCATGTCAGCCGGCATACGGCCAGAGTCTGACGCAATCTCAACGATTGATGCTGGAGCGTGTGCTGGGTTGACGACGGTAATCGTCACTCGATCCATCGCCAACAGTCCTGCTCGTGACGTTCCAAAAAGCGAATACCGATCGGCGGATGGCCGGTCCGGCACTGTCATTTGAAGATTTACATTGACGAGTCTCAACGGTCCCGCATTCAGCGTGATCATCCGGGCGGTCGAGTCTGTCGAGTCGATCTCGGATGGCACGAACTCGATGGTCGGGGTGTGCCCTCTGGCTGCTCGAATGGTGAGATTCTTGCGGGTTACTCGGAACGATTTCTCGACGAGCGTATCGGAAAACTGCAACTCGATGGTGCTGCCATCTTCGGCGGCGGCGCATGCTGCTTCGAGTGTTCGGTAGTGGCGATCAAGCGAAGCATCGCCCGTAAACAGGGCAACCGGTAACTCATCTTCGGTGGCGGGTACAACCTTTGGCTGAGTTACCGATGGGCCAGCCAGCTTTGTGCTCCCGGTTTCTGACGTCTCAGAGGCTCGCGGCGGGTCGTTCGTTGATGAAGTATCAGCAGTTCCTTCCGCCGTGAGAATCTTTGTCATAGCCGGAATCAGTTCGCCCGGCGTTGCTGGAATGCCGTCCGGAGGAATGAGTGGTGAAATGGGTGACCTATTGCCCGGTTCGAGCGGTCGCGAAGTCGACGCAATCAAGTCTTTGTCGGGCTCGATGGCCGCTGGCGGACCAGTCTCCTCGGAAGTCGCCCGTTCGGTGGCCGGTTCGCTCGGACTGGTGAGCGCTACCGTGTCGGTCTCTTTATTGCCCGAATCGGTACTTGCAATTCCCGTGTCGGTGTTGGCGTCGTCGAGCGATCGGTCAGCAGCTGTCTGTTGCTGCGGCGGAATTCCTGCCATCCGCAGACCAATCTCGGGGAACTGGTGAAGAACACCGACCACGCTTAACAGCACGGCAACTGTCGCAAGCCATCCTGCATTGCCGGCAAGCCAGCTTGTCGTGGCGGATTTCGAAGCCACCCAGACCAGACCTTCCGGGTTCACCCCGCGCAGTCCGAGATGCCCGGCGGCGTGGGTGAGGTCTCGAATCAGCTGATCAGCGTTCTGATGGCGGTTATTCCGATCGCTGTTCATCATTCTTCGCACGATTGCCGAAACGAAGTCGGGAATGCGCCGGTTGATGGCAGCAGGGTCGGGGGCTTCTTTTCCCTGGTGATCGAGCAGCTTCTGCAGCACGGTGCCTTCGGGATAGGGCGGCTGCCCAGTCAGCATGTGATAAAGAGTGCAACCCAGCGAGTAGATATCCGACCGAACGTCGACCGAACGAGGATCCTTTGCTTGCTCGGGGGAGATGTAGTCGAACGTGCCGAGTGTCGTTCCCGGCAATGTCAGATCTGCCTGCGACTCGGTCGTGTCATTTCGTGCGAGCCCAAGGTCAACCAGTTTCGCGCGACCGCTCGGGGTGATGATGATGTTGGAAGGCTTGATGTCGCGATGCACGACGCCCATCGCCGATGTGTGCTTCAGAGCGGCCGCGATTTGTAGGGCGTAGTTAATTGTGTCAGTGACTGAGATTCGGTGTTGTCGCCGGATCATTTCGCGAATCGTCGAGCCGGTGACATATTCGAACGCGATGAAATGCAGGCCGCGTTCTTCGCCGATGTAATGAACGCGGGCGACGTTTTCGTGATCGAGCCTCGCGGCGGCCCGAGCTTCATTCTGAAACCGCTTAACTGACCCATCGTCGTACGCTTGCGACGGAGCAAGGAGTTTTAGGGCGACCATTCGTTGTAGACGCGTGTCGACAGCTCGGAAGACGGCTCCCATGCCCCCCATGCCGATTCGTTCTTCCACTCGGAAATGGTCCAGCTCGATGCCAGTCGGGCTGTGCGTTCCGATGCTCGATCCGGAATCCTGCACCGATGGAAACAGGCGGTTGACCAATTCGTGTGACGGCGAGTCGCCCGTTGGCGACACCAGCATCGCTTGAGGACCGGTTTTGTTGATGACCGTTTCTGACCCCGAGAGCCGAGGCAGGCGCGCATCGCTGTCGACAGCCGACAATGGCGGCAGTGGTCGGGATTCCCGATCCGAATCCGGAGCAGCCAGGCCGCTTCCGGAAACCATCGATGATTGTTCGCTGGCAGACATCAGGACCGCCAAAATTTCGCGAATGCGAAGAGTGAAGTGATTTGCTGAAGCTGCTTGATTAACCACAGCTTGCTGCGAAAGGTTCGAGATGAATCTCGTGTCGAGGTGTGTTTACGAAAAGTTGATTTGATTTGTTAACGATTTTCGTGTTCGTCGTTGATTGTATTTGCCACTTTGCGATTGTCAGTCGCCAGCAGGTCAGTCGTCATCCGAATCGCCGCCGATTGATTCGTCAATTGTTTCCAGGTACTTCCGCGTCTTCAGGAAAAGCTGTTCTGCGAATTCCTGACTTTCCAGAAGCGTGGCGACCTGACTTCGAACGGTCACGTCCTGCACGCCAGCTCCGGAAGTGTTAAATGGAGAGTCTGGCTTGACGAGTTCGTGAACTTCGTGCGTCCGTGGGACAAGGTTTTGCTCGAGATGTTCGATGAGTTCGTGCGTGAGCCTTTCGGCTTCCTTGCAAACGCTGTGCAGCGGAACGTTCTTCAATGATTCGCTCATAGATTCCTCTGTCCTGATTCTGCAGAACGTCGACACCCATCTAAGTCGCTATTAGATCGCTCTTTACAGCGAATCGTCAAGCGCGGTTTTGCGGAATGACGCAACACTGTCAGGATTGACCGCTTCGTCGCGACATTCGTTCGTGATTGTGACCTGTCTAGCTAGCGCAATCGTCACTTCATGAGTCGAGTCTCGCACGTCACTACAGTTTCAGACTGACGCCTCCCTGACCTCTTCCTGCGAGGACAGTCTTGACCGTTGGCACGTTTGTGCGGCAAGTGTCGCTGACGTTGCGGTTTCTGGTCAGCCAGGACGTGACGGCCGATACCTCATAAAGACCGGAGTTCTGATTGCAGACGATTCCGGATCGAATCATTCTGATCAGACACCTTGCCGTCCGGGTCGGGACAAGTCGCGAAACGCCACGCGACCAGGGAGAATGACGATGCAGAACCCGCTCCGGAATCTGGCAATTCGAACCCGGCTGATCCTTCTCGCCACCGGATCAAGTTGCGTTGCCATTGCGATTGCCAGCGCGGGGTTCAGCTACTTCGACACAAAAACGCTCCAGGACGCGCTCATTTCTCAGACGACATCCGACGCTGAACTACTCGCCTTCAGCGGCTCGAACGCTCTGATTGCGAATGACCACTCTGCTGCTGAAGAGTTGCTGCGATCACTGAGTCGGCAACCGGATATTCGAGTGGGCATGATGATCGATCCGCAAGGAGAGGTCCTCGCGACCTACCCCCCGATGCCAGATGGAGACCGAGTCTCCATCAGCGAAGCGGCACGACGAAGAACGATGAGTTCATCAGACGACTTCGCCAGCTTTCACACGGCTCGCTATCGATTTGCCAATGACGGCAGCCTGGAGTTGATCCAGCCGATCATTGTTGCCAACGAAGTTGTCGGAACGGTCTACCTGCAGGCAAACCGCGATGGCCTCCATCGCAAGATCGCTCAATATCGCTGGGTCGTGGCCGCGGTGGTGTTCATGTCACTGTTTTCGGCGGTGTTGTTCGCTGTTCTTGTGCAGCGCCGAGTTTCCGACCCACTGTTGTCTCTGGCTGAGATGGCACGTCGAATTTCTCATGAGGACAACTACACCTTGCGCATGAGAGGTCACGCTGGCGGAGAAGTCGGAATCCTGTTTGAAGCATTCAACCGAATGCTCGACCAGATTCAGCATTCGAAAGACGCTCTGGCGACAGCTAATGACCAACTTGAAGAACGAGTTGCCTGCCGAACGGAGCAGTTAGCAAAAGCGCGTGACGCCGCCGAAGCGGCGAATCAGGCGAAGAGCGAATTCCTTGCCAACATGAGCCATGAAATCCGCACACCGCTGAATGCAGTTCTTGGTTTCACGGAACTCCTGCGTCACGAATCTGCCGACGTAACGACCGAGGAACGCGAAGAATATCTCGACACCATTCACACCAGCGGCGAGCACTTGTTGCAACTGATCAACGACATACTCGATCTCTCGCGCGTCGAAGCGGGGCATCTGGAAGTTGAACTGCGAGAGTGTTCGCCACGCGCTCTTATTGCTGAAGTTGCCTCGCTGTTGAGTGTTCGAGCAAAGGAGCGTGGACTGGAACTCAACTATCACTGGATCGGTCCGCAGCCTGATTCGATCGAAACCGACGAGCATCGCCTCCGCCAGTTGCTGATGAATCTCGTCGGAAATGCGGTCAAGTTTACGCCCGCGGGGCGTGTTGACATCCTTGCTGAACTCGAACGTGTTGATGCATCTACCGCAAGCGGCTCAATGGTTGGTGAGGAATCCGAAAGCGAATGTTGCGAAGAGTTCTGCTTGCGAGTCGACGTGATCGACACGGGCATTGGCATCGACACCGACCGCTTGAACCACATCTTTGAGCCATTCGGCCAGGCGGATACTTCGATCACACGCCGCTACGGTGGCACCGGTCTTGGGCTGGCGATTTCGCGTCGGGTTGCGGCGGCGCTGGGAGGCAGTCTGCAAGTCCGCAGTGCCGAAAATGTCGGCAGTACCTTTACCGCCCGAGTGAGCGTCTCGAACATCGTTTGGCCTGCCGACGACGAGAAGTCATCAGAAACGGGCGACAAGAACCTGGATTCGGATGATCGGTCGCTGGATGGACTGCCGCAAAGAATCCTCGTCGTGGACGACGGAGAAACGAATCGTAAGCTGATTCGTCTAATGCTTGAGAAGCGTGGCATTAAAACGTCGACGGCTGCTGACGGCCGTGAAGGAGTAAACGCAATCCTCAATGGAGATTGTGATTTAGTGCTTATGGATATGCAGATGCCCGTTCTGGATGGCATCGCCGCCACACGCGAACTTCGCGAATGCGGGGTCGACATCCCCATCGTTGCTTTGACCGCAAATGCCATGCGAGTCGACCGGCAACAGTGCCTTGAAGCTGGCTGCAACGGCTACCTGACGAAGCCGATTCAAAGCCGACAACTGTTGGAGACGATCAACGAGGTGTATGGGCAGTCGTGCAAACGGACGTCCGCCTCATCAGAGAAACACCTGAAGCTCTTCGGCTGAATCCCTCCATGCCGGTGTCGCAAGCGGCGAGCCGATAAAGAGTGTTCACCTCACTCTGCTGTTTTTCAGATCGCATTCGATTCTTCGATGCTCGAGTGACCTAGGTTCAGAAGGTTGCTTTACGCCGAATTATCCTGGTAAGCCAGAGATTGCTTCATCGGCGAAAGCAATACTGACGTGTCACAGGTCGGTGGAACTATCGGAAGAACTCATGATTGCGGACGTCGTCTCTAAAGCTATTTCTACTGCGAATCCGGATGACGCAACCGGACTCAGGTTTCGCGCTGATTCCATTCATTCTGCAGTTGCTGACGGCAGGGTCGCGTTTGGTGCAGACCTTGCCGACGGAGATCTTCTGGATGCAGCTCTTCCGCATCCCGGGTCGGTGACGGCCGAAGATGTGTTGACATCTCGAGTGATGATCGTCGACGACGAAGAGGTCAATGTCCGAGTCGTTCGAAAGCTTCTGCAGCGACTGGGTTATCAGAATATCTCCAGCACGACAGATTCAACACGAGTTCTTTCGGAGCTTCATCGCCAACAGCCCGACGTGCTTCTTCTGGATGTGATGATGCCGGAGGTCAGCGGTTTCGCAATTCTGAAGGCGATGCAGTCAGACGATGCTTTGCGGGCGATTCCCGTTCTTGTTCTGACGGCGATGTCCGATCGCAAGACTCGGTTGACTGCTCTTGAACTTGGCGCCAACGACTTTGTCGAGAAGCCGATCGATAAGGCTGAACTGGCTCCTCGGATTCGCAACGCACTCATCATTCGAGCGTGCCAGAGTCAACTCCGCTCGTACGCCGACGACTTGCGAACGGCAGTCCGGCACCGAACTCGAGAGTTGTCTCGTTCGCGTCTGGAAGTTGTGCACTGCCTGGCAAGCGCCGCGGAATTTCGCGACGACGACACTGGTCAGCATGTTATTAGGGTTGGTCACTTTGCAAAGCTGATCGCTCATCACGCCGGTTTGCCGCAGTCATTTGTTGACATGATCGGATTCGCCGCGCAGTTGCATGACGTCGGTAAAATTGGGATTCCGGATTCGATTCTGCAGAAACCAGGACCACTGACGGAAGAAGAATTCGACTTCATGCGTCGCCATTGTGACATGGGAAATCGAGTTCTGTCGGCGTCGCATCTGTCCGACCGGATTTTGTTCGGGACGGGTGATGTCGAAGCTGCCGATTCATCGTCGACGGAAGAAACGTGGGCCTCACCCGTGTCCGGCATGGCCTCAACCATTGCCATGACCCATCACGAAAAGTGGGACGGTTCGGGTTATCCCAACGGGCTTGCAGGAGAAGACATTCCGATTGAGGGACGCGTCACGGCGATTGCCGACGTGTTCGACGCACTTAGCTCGAAGCGACCTTACAAAGAAGCGTTCCCGATCGATCGTTGCTTTGAGATTTTGCGGGAAGGTCGAGGGAAGCATTTTGATCCACAATTGCTGGACGTTTTCTTGTCGCGCCGGTCGGACATTGAGCGGATACAGTTCGAGAATCGAGAAAACTCATGAAGCTCTACAACGGCGAACTGACTGTCCGAAACGAAGAATCAGATTCGACAGTGACGATTGCTTCGGGGACGCCGCTGTCTGAAGTCGTCAATATCGCAGACCTGTATGAAATTCCGTACATGCTGGTCCTCGACGATGCGGGACGCTTGCTGGGGATCGCGTCGTCCATCGAAGTGCTTGACCGTACGCTGCGTCGAAATCTTCGTGAGCGTGAACGCTGGCTCGACATGCCGATCGACTCGGTCATGTTGCCGATGCATGATCTTTGCTCAACGCAATGCTCAACAGATCCCATGTTTGCTGTGCAGTCGCGAACGTCGATGGAATGCACACCGATCGTCGACAACGATCGAGTTGTGGCTGTCGTCGCCGACAATGATCTACTCGTCAGCTACAAAGGCGTTGAGTCATTGCTTCTTCGGTCGATGACGGACCCTGTGACCGGATTGCCGACTCGGTCGGTTTACCTCCGGCGTCTGGAAGACGAGTGGAAACGGGCAGTCGCAACCGGTGAGTCGATCTCGATCATTCTGATCGACGTCGACCATTTCAAAGATGTAAATGACCGCTGCGGGCATCATGTCGGGGATGCCGTTCTGCACATGGTTGGGTCATGCCTGCGCCGCAGCCTTCGCTCCTACGATGTCGTCGCTCGTTATGGTGGCGACGAATTCGCGGCGATCTGTTTTGGTTGTCGACCCGGAGAAATTGACATTCCACTCAGGCGGCTGCAGGATGAAATCGGCAAGCTATCGATCCCGGCTGACACGGGGATTCATGAGATCACGCTGTCTCTGGGAGCAGCGGCTTTGCACGAGGCCCATGCTGACTGGCAACCGAACGAGCTTGTTCAGGCTGCAGACAAGTGCCTCTATCGTGCCAAGGATTCCGGCCGAGCGTGTGCATGGCGTACGGAGATTCTGACGTCCCGAGACGACGCAAATCTCGACCCGGTAGCGGTAAGCTCTTTGCGCGAACGTACCACTCGGATTCGCTAAGTCTGAACGGTGGCGCCCTGCAACTTTCGCAGCGGGACCGTCATCGCTTTCGTCGACGAAGGTCGCTGAATAGTCGTCCGAATGGCTTTTCGGCTGCGGCGTCTTCGTTCGTTGATTGTTCTGCCGAGGAACCGGTGCCCCGCTGCTTGTTGTCCAGCTCTTCGAATCTGAGGTCCAGTTTGTACCCAGATTCTTCGTCTTCGTGAGGGAGTTCTGGTTGAACGATGTCGAACGGTTCGCTGGACAGTTCGTCCGTGGCGTCTTCAGCGTCAACGATATTCTCCAGTCCGTCTGCTTCCGCATTTCTAATTGCAGCCGCTGAATCCTGAAGAGCCGACTGAGTGTCCAGGCAAATGTCGAGCATCGTCGCGCCAATCTGGTCTTCCAGTTCGTCGCTGTCGTGTTCGATTGTTTGAATCAGCTCGGCTTCAATATCGAGGACAGACCGTCCCGCAAAGGCAGGTTTGCTGACCGAATCTAGGTCTTCGTCCAGTTCAGCCAGCAGGGGCAACACGGCGTCTACCAGGCGATCGGGCTGAAGCGGTCGCACATCGACTGGCTGCACGATGTCATGCTCGTTCCCCGTTGATTCATCACTCTCATCCTGCACCGCGTCAGTCGGTTCTTCGAACTGGCTGGTTGCAAGGCTCTCGTCGGCAATGTCTGGGCTGACTTCCAACTCGCACTGTTCTTCTTCGCTGCCAATCAGCTCAAGAGACGAAACATCTTCGAGTTCTTTCTCCACAACATCGTCTTGGGCGAGCTGCTGAAAAGCCGATTCCGATTCCTCAGCCAGCTCTGCGGCAGGTTCATGTTCAGCGACGGCTTCAACTTCCAACGATACTTCAGAGTCCTCATGCAATGGCTCAACGATCTGGTCAGTTGAGTCAACGGTCTCCGCTGTCGTTTCCAGTTCGAGCGTTTGCTCTTCGCGATGCTCGGGTGAGCCGATCGTCTCGCGAAACTCGCACGACTCACCGGCCGCTAGCTCCGTTGCTTCTGTTGAGGCGTCGTTTCGATCAGTCGAGTTTGCGATGTTCAGGGAATGCACTTGTTTGGGGGCACTGACAACATCCCAAACGATTCCCGCACCATCAGGCTCCTGCAGAGCAGCGTACGGATCGTAGACAAGTTCTTCCTCGTGACCTGCTTCGTTGCTGACAACCTGACTCATCACGGCCGGCTCCTCTTCCTGGGAATTCGCAACTTCATCTGTAGTTTTTCCATCGACGGGTTCTTCGGGAATTGGGGCATCAGCGGACGACGGTTGTGCAATTTCTGCTGTGGTTGCAATTTCGGCAGCGTCTTGTGGCCCGTTGAATGTCGGTTCGTCGGCTTCCGAAGTTTCGTCCGACACCGATAGTACGGTGTCACATTTGTGCTCGGGTAAGACTGAATCCTGGCCGAACAACGCAAGCGTTATCTCAGCGGCTGAGACTGTTCGTTCGTCGGTTTTCGCTTCTGAAGCCTCAGGTTCAAGCTGTTCCGCGGCCGTGGAACCAACAGCTTCGGACTCCGTAGCTTCATCAGCGAGCTCTTCAGTTTCGCACGAGTCCGACTCGTCGCTTGATTGAGCATCGCTGAACGAGAACTCGATCACTCCTGAATCAGCCTGCTCCTCGTTGACGACGGATTCTTCGGCCGCCAGATCAACCTCTGACTCCTGTGCGTCGGAATTATGATTGGACGCCTCTTCAACCTCAGACTGGCTGTCATTGGCCGACGATGCGGCGGTTTGAGCATTCAGCTCCTCCGGAGGACCGAAGTCGTCGAGTTCAAATCCGTCGGACGTAATTTTGAAGCTGATTCCGTCGTCCTCGGATTCGTCGACATGCTCGTCGGACTGTGGCCTGGCTTCGAGCATCGTTTCCTGTGGAGTCGACGGTAAAACCTGGACCAGCGTCGCGTCGGCGTCGTTGAAATCAGCTTGACCTGGTTCTTGTTGGTCAGTGTCGGCTGAAGCAGACGATTCTGCATTCCCTGATTCGACTTCCGCGAATGCAGGTGAGTCTTGATGACCATCGCTGGACGCAGTGTCGATCGCTTGTTCGGCTTCGCCTGTGTCCTCAACGGGCGACGAGAAGTCGAATTCAAATCCCTGATCAAGCGGCGGTACGTGAGTAGCGCTTGAACTTTCTGCTGATGCTCCACTCAGCGACTCAACAATGCCGACTTCATCTTCGCACTCATCGTCGACTTCTGAAGCGAAACTGTCAGCCGCGTCAGAGGACGGACTTTCTGTGACACTTCCAGATGCCAGCTGCGAAAGTGCGGCTTCTAATTCCGGGTCAATCGATTCGTCTTCAGACTGACTGTCAAACGCTTCGGCCATCTCTTCTTCATCTTCACCGTCGACATAGCCGACAACTTCCGTTCCGTCGCTGACGTCGTTCCAGTGAAGCGGGAGTTGTTTCAAATCTTCCAATGCTTCTCGGACAGTACTTTCAGACACGGGCTTCTGATCCGAAGCAAATGCCAGCAGCAGACTGTGATCGCATAATTGATTGAGGCATCGCGGCACTCCACCGCTTGCGCGAGTGATGACGCCAAGTGCTTCTTCGCTGAACACCGATTCGATGTCACAGCCTGACCAGGCGAGACGATGCTGGATGTAGTCGACGGATTCCGAGATCGTGAACGGCTCGGCATAGACCTGTTTGCTGATGCGTTGATTCAAAGCGTCAAAGGCCCGGTCCGTCAGACGCTCTTCGAGTTCGTGCTGGCCGGACAGAATAATTCGAACCAGCGACGACCCATTGTCAGCCAGGTCAGACAATGTGCGCAATTCTTCGAGTAAGTCGTCGCTGAAGATGTGAGCTTCGTCGACGATTAGAACCAGCGCTTCCCGTTGTGGCCGCAGACTGAGCAGACGCGATCGCAGGTCGATACGCAGTTCTGGCTCGTCGCGACGGCTGTATTCATCGCCCATCTCGAACAGGATGGCTTGAAGCAGCGACCGTCGCGTGGGGAAATTTGAATTCGCCAGGTAGACGCATTCAAACTGGGGTTCCGATTCGTCGCGCTGACGCAAGCTGGCTGCAAGATGCTGGCAGAGCAACGTTTTTCCGATTCCCGCAGCAGCCGTCAGGATCCCGATTCCCTGGCCACGTTCCACGCAGACGGTCAGTTCCTCGATCGCTGTCTGTAATTCGCTGCTGCTGAAGAAACAGCCCGGGTCCGGTGTTGCCGAAAACGGGCGACGTTCCATGCCGAAAAACGGCTCGTACATGTTGCAGCCTTTCTCAAGTTTCGTGCGACACGGCGGAAATCTCACGCCTTGGCTGTGTGGCCCCCAACGGGCAAACCATCAGCGCAACCCGGATCCCCAGCCGGTCCGACTCTTCCTTATCTTGATCGAACCGTCACAACCCGGAACTTGAGCGTAACCGTCAAACTCAACCTCGCCGTCCGTCAGGCCGACAAGATAGGCTGGACACGGGGAGCTGGTCGCCGCGCGTTTCAAACGATCGTCGACGACGGAAATCTTTTGATTTCGTAGAGCGACTCGGGAAGTGATAGCCGGCTGATGGGTGTGGATTTGCTAAGCCTCGAGGAGAATCAGCGGCGGTTACGATTGAATTTTGCCGCGTTTTTGATTGTCCGTGTGCGAAATCCCACGGGCACAAAATGAAGTGACCCGGCCAGATGCCTGAGCATCGGCCGGGTCAGCATCTGTTGCCGGAACATCCCCAGTACGACGTTCGGCCCGAAATTCCGACCGTCGCGAGCCCGGTAACGAGGTATTCAGTATCGGCAGCCACCAGACTGTGGTCTGTGATTCTGCAAACAGACAGGCAAGGAAACTGCTGCCTGAACTGGCATGACAATCACCGCCGACGGGCGAGTTTTGGTACAGTTGGCGAGTCACTGGCGGGACTTGCGTTCGTCGGTTGTGAAGCTATATTCTGCCGCTTGGTCATAAGACCCGGAGAGATGGCAGAGTGGCCGAATGCGCATCATTGCTAATGATGTGTCGGGGTCAAACCTGACCGCGGGTTCGAATCCCGCTCTCTCCGCCTTTCGAGTCTGAATCGACTCGTGTAACCCCGCAGGACTTCGCATAAGTTCCTGCGGGGTTTTCTTTATGCAGTCCGTTGCGAGATCATGCTGCACTGCGTTTCGCTGTCCCGCAGCCTCAAAAACTGCCTGCTGAGCGTCAACTGCACTGCCAATGTCGCCTTTATCCCAGCGGCTTCGTCAGAAGTCGGCATCTGACGCGATCAGGTAGTGCTTCTCAGCGATCCTCGGAGTGTCTCCGAGCCAGCGGACCACAATTGTAGAGAGGATGCTGCTTCACCAGAGCCAGCTCGGTCGACGATTCGTTCAGACTGAGTTCGCAGATTGCGATTCCGTTCCTTGGCCGCGTACCTCATCCTCTGGCAAAAGTCACTGCCAGAGAAAGAGTTCTTCCGCGTCGAGACGTAACTTGGCGGCACCATGGCTTGCCCGATATCGTGGCAGGGAACCAGTGCTACCCATCAGCTTCGACCGTGGACGGGAGCCTTGACAATTGAAACAACCAGCCGTCTACATCCTTGCGAGCAAGCGTAACGGTACACTTTACGTCGGCGTGACGAGCGATCTGGCCGCTCGGGTCTGGCAGCACAGAAACGACGTCGTCGAAGGATTCACAAAGAAGGACGGCGTTCACATGCTCGTTTACTTCGAACTGCATGACGACATGGAGTCAGCGATCGTCCGCGAGAAGCGTCTCAAGAAATAGAATCGAGCGTGGAAACCGAGGCTGATCGAAGAGATGAATCCAGACTGGAACGATTTGTACGAATCGATTTTGTGAAGCCGACGCAGGTTTCGTGTTCGATTAACACCGCCATGCCCGCGCAGGCGGGTACCCAGTCGATTGCGGAGTCAGTCATCAATGCTCACTGGGTTCCCGCCTGCGCGGGAATGACGAGATGATAGCCATTATTTTTCAGACTATGCGGCAGTCAACGTCACCATCGTGGGTCTTTACAGTTTTGAGCTTCGTCGAATTCAGACGGAACAAGTTCGAGCTTCCAGAGTTTGTTGCCGGCACGTTTGGGATTCTGTAGAAAGTTCTCGTTTCGTTCTTGGAAGTAGCGGTCGATTGCTGCTCGTGCGGCAGCGGCAGACGGATAGTTGCTATTGTGGATGATCGCTCTTGCCATGCCGCTGAAAACTGACTCAATGACGTTGAGGTACTGAGCACGCGCCGGCAAAGGCACAACTTCGATATTTGGTGTACTTCGCTTTCTTTCCAGGTTCCTCTCATTGTTCTCTTCGATAAATGCCCACAATTCCTTCGAGTCGTGCCAGGAAGCTGCGTCCCACGTAACATAGAGATTTCGGCAGTCTTTGTACTGTTCCAGTAGCATCCCAAGTAGCTTTGTCGTTTCCGTAGTATTCTTTTTTTTCGAATAGAAGTGTGTGACTTGATTCGTCGACAGTTCGAGTGCGGATGTCACAATCAGGCATCCTTTGGACCGTTGAAACTGCGGTACGCTTGGCTGTTCTCCGGGAGCAGCAAGTTTCCGACCTGGTCGCATCTTCACTGAGAATGGGCCGAATTCGTCAATCGAGAAGAATCTCTCGTCAGCTCTAAGCGAGGACAGCGTACGCTTAATGCGGTGAAGTTTTTCGCGGTACTCGGGGTCGTTACTCGTTAACACAACTCTTGCTTTTTTCCAACGATAGCCGGCATCTCGGATCACTTCGCGAATCACGTCCTTACTGAGTTTCATGCCGTCTCTCGCGAGGCACATTTTCAGGTCGACCATCCTCCAGCTGGTTCGATTGAGGCCATAGTCAGATGGTGGAGTGTGGAGAACGCGGAAGACGTCCTTTCGGACGTCCTTGTCTTTCGCTTTTCTTGGCGGAGTGTTGTAGGGCGCAAATAGTGCTGAAGAGCCTCCTTTCCTCCACGTGGTCAGGTGCATGAGGACCGTGTTGCGGCTGATCTGCAGAAACTTCGCAATTTCTATCTGCTTGATACCATGGTGCCATGCGAGAATTGATGTTGCTTTGCGACGATCAGACAGTTTGCCGTTCTTCGCCTTGTCGTACAGCAATTGAATTTCGTTGTTACTGCCGACTATTCCTTCTATCTGGCCGATGGGAACGCGGCCGTTTGTAAAACGTGCTAACCAGTCGTGATCGGCTTTGACTTTCCGAGCGTAATCGCTGACACGTGGCTTAGCGTTGACCACATCACATTCAGTTATGACGGCGCGGAGTTCTTTAAGTTTAGTGGATGTAATCTTCTGATCGCCCGTACCTTGGATGGCCGCAATCATCTGACGTGCATCTTGAACTCGGCCAGTCGCGATGATTCGTATGACGTCGTCCCAATCAGACTTCTTTTTCTGATTCTCTGACTTGCGAGCGGTATTCTTTCTTCTGTAACCGGGTGGAGACTCGTACGCGACGATTTTTGCAATTGTTTGCCAGCACAAACCAGTTCGTCGCATCATTGCGCGTCTGCTCACGCCATTGACAAGGATCTCGGTCCTGATGTTCTGCCATTGAACGGGATCACTAAACATGCCTCACCTCGCAGTTCGTTGCTGGAGTGTCAGATTGTGACAGAGCGACGAATTCTCAACACTCCACTGTCACCTGGCTGCGGGTATGATGTCCAAGAAAATCGGCGCCATGAATGACGATATGATTTGGATTGCGGATGGCTTCACGCCGCGTAGTTGCCTTGCATTCGTTAAGTTGGGCTACGAATACGAAAAGAGCCCGCAGCCATTGTGGCCGCGGGCTCTCTGTTTTTTGAGAATAGATTCGTTTGATGGTCTAAGGGGCTTCGTAGCAGCTTCTTGTTTTGACGGTGCAGTCTTCTCCGTTGCAGAAGCCTTTGTCGGGGCCGTAGGTGGTTTGGGTGTTGGCGCACCAGAAGTTGCCGTCTCCAGTGGCGTGTTCTTCCGGCGGGAGGCCGGCGTTGATGAACTGGCCTTTGGACAGGAGGTGGCGGCAACGTTCGCCCTGCACAACTTCGAGTTCGTGTTGCATGGCTTTATCCTTGAAGGTGGATTTGAGTATTGGACGACTTCGGGGTGCGATGCCCGAAGTTGTTGTGAATCAGGTTTTTAAAACCCCTCACCCTAACCCTCTCCCCCCAATGGGGAGAGGGGATCTGTCGGGTGAAGATTCAGTTAAACGAGGGCGTCGTCGAGTTTGCCGACCGCTCGAAGCAGGGATCGCTTCACTGCGGCGCGGGCCATGGCGACTTTGTACTCGTTCATGGAAAGTGGAGTGGCTTTGCTGACGGCGATGTCGCCGATGTTGCCCGCCATGTCCTCGTCGAGGCGTTGGCCGACCAGAGCACGTGCGGCTTCGTGGGCGATCCACGGAGTCGGGGCCACGTGGCCCATCACGATGCGAGCGTCTCGGACGAAGTCACCTTCGGTCTGCAGGCATACCGCGGCGGCGGCCTGAGGACGGTCGAGGCCCTTCGATTCGAGAACTTCGTACGCTCCGCTTTTCACATCAGCCACCGTCGGCAGCCAGATGTGAGTCACAAGCTGTCCTGGTTTCAGGACGTTGACGCCCTGAGATTCCAGACGCGGCGTGACGAAGAAGTATTCCAGCGGAACGAACTGCTCGTCTTCTGGGCCAGGCCCGATGACTCGCACTTTCGCACCCCATGCCACCATCGATGGCGCGAAACGCGAAGCACACACGAACTTGGCGGGGCCAGAGTTTCCGAACACCGCGTGGTATCGGTTGTCGCCCAGTTCAGCGAGTGACTCGCCGTCCTTGCGACCGAGCACTCCGAAACCGTTTCGGAAGTACCAGCATTGAGGCATTTGACACAGATCGCCGACGAGCGTACCCGACGACTGAATCTGAATCGCCCGGTGACCGTCGATCACCTGCGCGAGGGAGTCGTGTCCGGCGAGCAGTGGACTTTCCAGCGCTTCGTCGAGCGTGACTGTCGCTCCAATCAGCACGCCGTCGTCGACCTGTTCGATCGATTTGAGCGTGTCGATCTTCTTGATGTCGACCACCCGCTGCGTCTGCACGGCGTCGCGCTGCAACAGGCTGAGCAGGTCGGTCCCGCCGGCCAGCACCATCGTCTGACCGTCGTGATCGTTCAAAGCGTCAACAGCCTCGGCTTCTGTCGTCGGGCTGGCGTATTCAAAAGGTCTCATGCCTGGCCTCCTTTCAAAGCGTCCAGCACACGTTTCGGAGTCATCGGCAGCACGGGCACGCGGACTCCGGTGGCGTTAGCCACGGCGTTGGCAATGGCGGCTCCGGTCGAAATGACCGGCGGTTCACCCAGACCAACCACACCTCGGTTGTACTCGCTGTCGGGCTGGTACATCTCGACGACCAGGTCGCCGATGTCGCCAATCCTTGGCAGCTTGTAGTTCTCCATATCCGCGTTGATATAGCGGCCGGTTTTGTTGTCCATGATCCGCTCTTCGGAAAGAGCGTAGGCAATGCCCATGATCAAGCCGCCGTAAACCTGACTCTTCGCAGTCATCTCGTTGATGATTGTTCCGCAGTCCTGAACGGCGACCATCTTATTGATGCGGACGATGCCGGTGTCCGTGTCGACGGAAACGTCCGCCATCTGAACGCCGCCAACCAGTTCGCTGGTCAGGCCGTCCTTGACCGGACTGGCTCCGACTTCGGTAATCGGCACGGAGCCAATCAGTCGGCAGGCATCCTTCCAAGAGCACACCTTTTCTTTGCCGGACCAGACCGCTTCGTCGCCGACGGTCAGGCTTTCGCCATCGACGTCGTGCTTCTCAGCGACCTTGTCGAGCAACTTCCAGACGGCTGCCAATGCCGCTCGGCGAGTTCCGCCGCTGACACTGCCGACCGTGATCGATCCGCCGGAAGGGTTTCCGTAAACGTAATCGCTGCTGCCGATTTTCGCGGTGACTTTCTCAAGAGGAAGTCCGCACGTTTCGGCGAGCACCATTGCGATGACCGTCCGAGTTCCTGTGCCAAGGTCCTGGCTTCCGATGGAAACCTGAGCGGCCCCGTCTTCGAACAGTCGGACTTCGGCTTCGCACTTCACCGATTTGCCGCCCCAACGGTGCAGAGCGACGCCGAGGCCTCGCTTGACTGCACCGCCACCCGCCTTCGCCGTGATGATGGAAGTTCTTCTTCCAGGACATCAGGTCGGAAGCCCGGTCAAGCTGTGCTCGATAAAGGTCACCATTTTCTTTGGCGACTTTGTCGAGCTGGCCGAGGTTGGCCTTATAAAAGTCGACCGGGTCCATCTTCAGCTTGGCGGCCATATCCGTCATCGCCGTGTCAGTAATGGCACAAAGCTGCGGATGATTAGGAGCCCGCCAGGCTCGGTTAGGACCGCAGTTCGTCTTGATGCCTGTCGCCAGGACGTGTTTGTTTTCGAAGTCGAAAACGTACGGCATCTGGTTGCCATCGATCGGTCGCCCCTGAGGCCCGCTGGTACCCCAGTGATGACTTTTCCATGCGGTGATCACGCCGTTCTTCTTCGCGGCGATGGTCACCTTTCCGAAGCCTGACGGCCTGGTGCCGGGAGTCTTCAATTCGGTAGGACGATCGAGCATCAGCCGAACGGGTCGGCCGGTGTCTTTCGACATTTGAGCCGCCGCCCAGCCCCATTCGTCCGCGGCAAACTTCGAGCCGAAGCCGCCGCCGATGAAGTTACAGACGACTCGGACATCCGTCGCGTCCAGACCGAACTTGGAAGCAAACTGTTTCCCAGTCGTCGAGACCGCCTGCGTCGAATGCCTGGCGATCAACTTCGGACCATCGTCACCTTCGTTCCAGGAGCAGTGGGCTCCGTGAGGTTCCAGACACATGTGGCTGATCGTGTGAATGCCGTAGTAGCCTTCGTGAACGACGTCGGCATCCGCGATCGCCTTGTCAGGATCACCGACCGTTCGGTCAACGATCTCTTCTTTGACGATGCTTTCGTCAACGAGTTCACCGTCGTTCTTTTTGACTTTGACGGTCACTTTGCGGGCGCCCTGCAAGTCCTGTTCATCGACAAAGTGCGGTTTCTCTTCGAACGAAACTTCGATTGCTCGCACGCCGTCTTCAGCGATGTCAGCGGTTTCGGCTGCCACGGCCGCGACGATGTCGCCATCCCAGTTGCAGTCGTCGCCTTCGTTCTTAAAGAGGTAGACGGTGTGAACTCCGGCGACTTTTTTTGCCGGTTCGACGTTCAGGCGAGTGATCGTCGCGTTGGCGTGCTTGCAGGTCAGCAGTCTCGCGTAGAGCGTGCCTTCCTGATTCATGTCAGCGGTGTACTTGGCAAAGCCGGAAGCCTTGTCGACACCGTCGAGCCGAGTTGTCTCGGTCCCGATCAGTTTGTGGGCGTCACGCGGACCCCACGAAATCGTTCGCTCGGCCATTACGCACCTCCCTTCGCAATTTGCAGAGCACAGGCGGTGATACCTTTGTAGGTACCGCAGCGGCAGATGTTGCCACCGAGACCGTCCTGAATTTCTTCCAGCGTGGCTTTGGGTTTCTTATTGAGAAACGCTCGCGTCGCCATCACGAAGCCTGGCGTGCAGAAGCCGCACTGCATGGCATCGTTTTCAACGAACCCGGTGATGACTTCGTCGAGCTTGTCGCCGTTGCGGAGTGACTCGACTGTTTGGATTTTCTGACCTTGAACTTCGATGGCCAGTCGAGTGCTCGCGTAAACCGCTTTGCCATCGATGATGACGGTGTCCGAGCCCGAGCAACTGGTTGTGTCAAAGTCGTCTTTGCATCCGGTCAGGTTCAGCTGATCCCGCAGAGCGTCCAGCAGCGTCGTGCGCGGCTCGACGGAAAGTTTGTGTTGTTTGCCGTTGACAGTCAGCGTGACGTCAACTTTACCTGGGCCTTGAACCGCGGCCTTGCCCTTCTTCTGAGCGAGTGCTTCCTGCTCAGCGGTGGCAATCGCGGTGGCGGCAACTGCCGCACTCGATCCCTTCAAAAAGTCTCGGCGGTTAAACCCGCCAGGACCGTGTCGTTGCTGCTCGTGTTCCTGCATGGTTGCTCCTTCGTCGAGTCAGCCGTCGAGCGGTCGACAAGGCTCGCACCTCATCTGACAAGGATCCTGAAAAAAGGCAGACTCCCGCTCGATCCGGTGCGGGAATTCTTACTGCTGCCGGCACAGATCACAATTGACTGATGCAAAATGCAGGATCGGCACGACCGGCAGAGAGTCAGCACGACCGGTTTGATGCACCCAGTCGGCTGGAGTTTCGTGCCTTACCGGAACTGAAACTTGACCGGTGACCGAAGCCGACGGAAGTTTCATAGGACCGCTTCGGGCACATGTCCGGGTGGCAGTGGTTGCTTGCAACCAGTGTCGCGCAGCGACAAGAGCAGATTGCAAGTTGACCATGAGAAACCTGTTGCGGCTTCGCCGCACAGGTTGCAAGCAACCTGTGCCACCCTACGAGTTCAACTTCGAGCAAAGAAATATCGAATGTCTCAAAGCGTTCTTACTACCGAATACCGAAACCGTTTCACTGGCCTTGAGGCTTACCGTGAGCAGGTCTGGCAGGTGCTGACCGGTTCGTTCTTCAATCGGTTTATTCGATCGTCGGACACGGTGCTGGATCTGGGCGCCGGCTGGGGCGAGTTCATTCGGAACGTCCGCTGCGGTGAGAAGTTCGCGATGGACCTCAACCCGGACACGGACACGCGAGTCGGCCAGGGCGTCAAAGTCATCCTGCAGGACTGCTCCGACGAATGGCTGCTCCAGGACAACAGCCTGGACGTCGTCTTTACCTCGAACTTCTTCGAGCATCTGCCGAACAAAGCCCGCGCTGGAGCGGACGCTCGCCGAGGCAAAACGCTGCCTGAAACCCGGCGGCCGACTCATCTGCCTCGGCCCGAACATTCGGTTTATCGGCGGAGCGTACTGGGACTTCTGGGACCATCACGTCGCGCTGACAGAACGGTCGCTGGAAGAAGTGCTTAAAGCTCGAAGGCTTCGAGATCGACGAGTGCATCGATCGGTTCCTCCCGTATTCGATGTCGCAAGGTTCGACCCCGCCGCTGGCCTTCCTGAAGCTGTATCTCAAATTGCCGTTCGCGTGGAAGTTCTTCGGTAAGCAGTTCCTGGTCGTTGCTCAGAAGCCTTTGTAATTTGAGCCACGGATACTCACGGATGATTGAGATGCTCCGTGAAGCATCCATTCCATCCGTGGTTCCTTTCTGATGGTGGGCGGATCCCCTGCGCCTGCCACCCCGCCGTAGAAATCTACGTTTGTGGCCGATGTGGCTGTGCCTGACGTTACGCCGAAGGTGTTTAATCCATTAGCCAAGTGTCGCCGCGCAGCGGCGCACGCCTGGATCATTGATGTGTGAAATCGAACGTTGAAAGCGTTCCACAAGGAATCACGTAAGTTGTGCAACCCTTTCAGGGTAGTCGTTCTACGGTGCCGATTACCTGGGGTGGTGCCGCTGCGCGGCTGACCCCAGGCTTCTGGATGTAACGCCTTCGGCGTATGTCCCCACCTCAAACCTTCTGTAGCGGTCGTTCCGGTTTGGCCCTTTGCGGGTGAGGTAAATCTCCCGCCTGTTCCGATTTGGCAGGTCTGCTTCCGCCCGCTCCCCAATCGTGCGGCATATTCACGTGGAGATTGCCGTTTCTGCGGATGCCGTAATCCGTACGCGACCTTTTCGGTCAGGTCGCCCTCCAGGTCATTTGCGTAGTCGTAGCGTGCGGAGCGACCAACTGTGTGTTTCCGAGCGGTAGCTCGAATCGGGTTAAGGGCTGTGCCCTTATCAGGAGAAGGTGCATGGACATTGCGATTGTGACGGGATCGGCCGGGCTGATTGGAGCCGAGGCGGTGCGTCTGTTTGCCAGCCGCGGCTACAAGGTCGTCGGCATCGACAACAACATGCGCGAGTACTTCTTCGGTGAAGACGCTTCGACCGCGTGGAGTCGTGCGAATCTCGAGTCAACAGTCTCGAACTACCAGCACTTCGACATCGACATCCGCGACCAGGCGATGGTGAACCAGGTCTTCGCCGAGTTCAACTCGGACGTCCGAGCGATCATTCACACCGCCGCGCAGCCGTCTCATGACTGGGCCGCGTCGCAGCCGCATGTCGATTTCAGCGTGAACGCCAACGGGACGCTCAACCTGCTGGAAGCGTGTCGCGAGTTCTGCCCCGACGCGTCCTTCGTCTACACCTCGACGAACAAAGTCTACGGCGACAATCCGAACCAACTGCCGCTCGTCGAACTCGATACTCGCTGGGAGCTCGATCCGTCGCACCCGTTCGCGAAGCAGGGCATTGACGAGACGATGTCAGTCGACCATACGACGCATTCGCTGTTCGGAGTTTCCAAGCTCGCTGCCGACGCACTTGTCCAGGAATACGGTCGGTACTTCGGGATGAAGACGGCATGCTTTCGAGGCGGTTGTCTGACCGGGCCGGGACATTCCGGAACGAGGCTGCACGGGTTTCTTTCGTACCTCGTGAAGTGCGCGTTGACCGGCGACGAGTACACGATCAACGGCTATCAGGGGAAGCAGGTTCGAGACAACATTCATTCGGCCGACCTGGTCGAGATGTTCTGGCACTTCCATCAGAACCCTCGTTGCGGCGAGGTCTACAACGCGGGCGGCAGCCGACACAGCCATTGCTCGATGCAGGAAGCGATCTCGCTGATTGAAGAGTTGACCGAGCGCAAGATGAACGTGTCTTACACGGATGAGAATCGGATCGGAGACCACATCTGGTACGTCAGCGACACCCGAAAGTTTCAGTCGCATTACCCCGACTGGTACTACGGTCACTCGCTTCGCTCCACGGTCCAGGAGATCATCGAATCGCACTCCCAACGTAGCCAGGCGAGCGATCACGAAAGTCGACCGACATCAGCCAGCGTTCCCGCAGCGATCGAATCAATTCTCGAGAACATCGAGCCAGCAGGAGCAGCCTCGTGCGATTCGGTTCGATCCTGATCACGGGCGGCGCCGGCTTTGTCGGAGCCAACCTGTCTCTCTACCTGAAGGCACGAGTTTTCCAGGCGCCCGAGTCACCGCTCTGGACAACCTGTCTCGGCGCGGCAGCGAACTGAACGTGCCGCGCTTGCGGGATGGCGAGGTCGATTTCCTGCACGGCGATGTTCGTTGCGAGGAAGATCTCAAGAAGTGTCCCGACTTTGATCTGCTCATCGATTGCTCGGCCGAACCGTCGGTTCAAGCCGGAGCCAACTCGTCGCCTCGTTTCGTCCTGAACGCAAACCTGCTCGGAACAATTAATTGCCTGGAAGAAACTCGCGAGCGAAACGCGGCGTTTCTGTTTCTTAGCACCAGTCGCGTTTACCCGATCGCTCGTCTCAACGAGTTGCCCTTCGCCGAATCAGATTCGCGTTTCGAATGGCAGATCGAAGATGGCACTCGCGGAGCATCGGCGGCCGGAGTGGCCGAGGACTTTCCGCTCGAAGGTGCCCGCTCGTTCTACGGAGCCAGCAAGCTTGTCCGGCGAGTTGCTCGTCGCCGAGTACGTTCACAATTACGGAATGGAGTGCCTCATCAACCGCTGCGGAGTTCTGGCCGGGCCGTGGCAGATGGGCAAAGTCGATCAGGGCGTGATCACGTTGTGGGTCGCGCGGCACCAGTTCAATCGACCGCTCAGCTACCGCGGCTTCGACGGCCACGGCAAACAGGTTCGAGACGTTTTACACGTACGGGACCTTTGCGATTTGATCGGGCATCAACTCAGCACAGACACAGGCTGGAACGGCAGCGTGTTCAACGTCGGCGGCGGAGCGGACGTTTCGACATCGCTCTGCGAGCTAACCGGAATCTGCGAGGACGTCACGCGGACGCGGCTCGACATCGGAGCGGTTCCGGAAACCAGCGACCTCGACTTGCGGATCTACCTGACCGACTCATCGAGAGTCCAGCAGACGTACGGCTGGAAGCCTCAGCGTTCCGTTCAGAACATCGTCGAAGACATCCACGGCTGGATTCTGAACAACCAGAACCAACTCAAAACGATCCTTGCGTGACCCTGCTTTCACGGCGTAACGACATGAAACTGTCCATCGTAATTCCTGCTTACAACGAAGCTGGCAACATCGCCGCCTGCGTGAAAGAACTGCAGGACGTGGTCGGCGTGCGCGAAGGTCTCGATTACGAGATCGTCGTCGTCAATGACAACAGCACGGACGAGACCGCTGACGTTGTGGAAGGGCTGATCGAAAACGACTCGTCGGTCAGACTGGTCAACCGAACGCCGCCTGGCGGCTTCGGCCGAGCGATCCGTTCCGGGCTGGACGCAGTCATCGGCGACGTCGTTGTGATTTACATGGCCGACCTGTCAGACGATCCGAACGACGTCATCGCTTACTACCGAAAGATCGAAGAAGGCTACGACTGCGTCTTCGGTTCGCGATTCCGGGCGGGCAGCAAAGTTCAGCATTATCCGTGGCTGAAACTTGTCGTTAACCGAGTCGTCAATCGATGCATCCAGCTGATGTTCTGGACGCCGTACAACGATCTCACGAATGCCTTCAAGGCGTACCGAACCAGCGTGATTCGAGACTGCGGTCCGTACCAGGCGAGCCACTTCAATATCACGCTGGAACTTTCGCTGAGTGCTTTGATCCGTCGCTACCGAATCGCCGAGATCCCAATCTCTTGGTCAGGTCGCCAGTGGGGAGCGTCGAATCTCCGGCTCCAGGAAATGGGGCGTCGTTATTTGAGCACCTTGCTGATGATGTTCTTTCAGCGAGTCTTCGTGGCGGACGACATTCGTGCCGAGTGTCTGCATCCTGTGCAGCCGATCGCTCAACAAAGATTGGCTCAACCAGCCGAACCGTTGGACGAACTAGACGCCGAAGAGCGAGAGCTCGCACAAGTTCTGGAAGAATTGCAGAGCGTGCAGAAGGCACTGCAGCCGGCATCTGAGAAACCAATGCCGGTGAAGTCGTGAGTGGTCGCAAGGTCGGGGCCGCCGAATGGCCCCAGTGTTGTGAGCCGACGGCGCTAGCCGCGGGCCTCGGCGTGTGCGCAGGCATTCAACGCCCGCGGCTAGCGCCGTCGGCTCACAACACTGACCGACAAACCCGGTGCCGACCCTACGGAACGGCAGGACTTCTGTTTTTGATGGCTTTTGCCGTCTTCCGAATGCCGCCGTGGTTGCCTCTGTTTGTACATGAGTCGAACGGCGTTGACCCCTCGTGGCAAATGCTGCTTAACGAGGCCGGATCAAACGGCTGGATCTTCGGCCGGGATCTGTTCTTCACTTATGGGCCTTTCGGATTTATTCACGCGCGGATGTACCACCCGGAAACGTGGGCCGTGCTGGCCACCGTCTGGGTTGGCATATCGGTGATCATGGCCGACCTTGTCTGGCGAGTCTCAGGCCACGGTCGGCTGAGTTCAGTCGGAAGGGCTTTGTTTGGCATCGTGATCCTCGAGTTCATGAGCCGCGACGCGATGGCTGTTTGCTTCGGCCTGCACGCTCTCGTGTTTTACGAAGCTGTCGGATGCTCATGCAAAGATGCAATGACGCAAAGTGCTGTGGAGAGTTTGCGATCCTTTGCGCCTTCGCGTCTTTGCGTGAAGTCGTTCCATGAGTTGTTTCAAGGAATCAGACTGGCACTTCCGATTCTGTTGCTGACAGCGTTGCCCTGGGCGAAGTTCAGCTATTTTGTGACCGCTATGTTCCTTGGTTTTTCGTTAGTAGCCGTTGCCTTGTTGCAGCAACGTTTTCCTTGGCGAGCGACGGTGCTGTTCGCCGTGTGCCCTCTTGCGTGGTTGATGTCGGGCGCGACGCTGGCTGAGTGCGGCGAGTTTATCGGTACCGGTCTGCAACTTGCTGGTGGATATAGCGCTGCGATGGGGCTTGGCCCTGCCAGCACTTCGGGACTGATCGTCGTCGTGACGGCGGCGTGCGTTGTGCTGTTGCTGCCGATCTGGTTTTCGTCACGACTGCAGAATCACGACTGGCGGCTGCGGGGGCTCACGATGCTCTTTCTGCAAGGGCTGCTGTTCATCGTGTGGAAGTCCTGCTTCGTGAGATATCACGCCGAACGGATTCCAGTGTTTCTGGGAACGGTCCTTCCAATGCTGGCTTACGGAATGTTTTGCTCACGCGATGGAGAAGGCCCCGACTTACCGGTCAGCAGGTTCAGCGGGTTGCTACATTCGGTGACCCGCCGGCTGGTCATGCCGGGAATGTTTGCGACGCTGTGCGTAATGATGTTGGCCGGGACGGCCGAGCGAGTACGACCACTATCGCCTGGCGAAATGATTGCTCACGCCGCCGCGCCTTTCCGCGACCAGGTCCTGGCAGTCGTTCAGACGGTAAAAGAACCCGCTTGGCGACAGAGTACTCACAATGAGCAGTTAGAAAAAATCCGACTCGCCAACGCAATCCCGGACATCGACGGAACGGTCGACATGTTTCCAGGCAAACTTGCCGTCGCGTTTGCACACGGACTGAAGTTACAGCCTCGGCCAGTGCTGCAGGGGTACGCCGCGTTCGGCCCCGAGTTGATCGAACGTGACGCTCAGCATTTTCGCGGACAGAACGCTCCCGACCACGTTCTGATATCGATTGGAGAAATCGACGGACGACTGCCGACGATGGAAGATTCGCGTGCCTGGTTCGAACTTCTGTCCCGCTACGACCTGACTGATTCGAGTGGTGAACTGATCAGGCTGAGCCGTCGACAGGATTCGGCGCTTGTCTTGAGTCAGGAGCTGGCGTCGAGCACGACCGTGAAGTTTGGCGAGCCAGTAAACTTGCCACAGGGGCTTGCGGGACCAGTGTGGTGCAGAATGCAGATCGAGCCATCGCTGGCCGGTCGCGCTGCTTCGATACTTTACCGACTTCCTGAGCTTCAACTGCGACTTCACTGTGATCGCGGAACCGATCGAGAATTTCGCTTGCTGCCGGCCGCCGTCGGATCAGGATTTCTCATCAGCCCGGTTGTCGAGTCGCGAGACGATCTCATCCGACTGTGGCAGTGGCGAGGCCGTGCCGATTCAGAGAACGCGAGCAGTGCAGGGCGAGTCGTGAGCATCGCCTGCTCCGCCACCAACAACGACCTGAGCGAAATGTTGTTTGAGACGGACGTGACCGTCGAATTCTTTGACTGTATTAGACGTGTTGACCCGATGCCGGAATCCGCTCGCCCGACAGACGTCGCCACGCGCGGTCGATTTTCCTTTTGAGTTGGCGAACTGGCTGCACTCGCAATATGAAATACCGAATGAGCGACTTTCTGTAGCGTTCAAATGGGTTCTCGATTTGGTCAGAATTGCATTACACTGAGAAGGCGTGACCGAAAGAGTCCTGAAAAGAACGATTTCATCTGCCGGGGCCGGCGGACCAATGAATTGACAGCAGGCAGTAACGCATGACCGTCGGACCTGAAGACTTCTTCAAGCGAATTGAAGAATCAGGACTGCTCAACGATTCGATCGTCGAGCAGAAGGACCGGTTGCGGGCAGTCGCTTCCGGAGAAGAAGCCGCTGCAGACCTTGTCAGCCAGAAACTGCTGACGGCGTACCAGAGCGAGGTGCTGCTTAGCGGTGATGACGTTCCGCTGGTTCTGGGTGACTACGTGGTCACCGGGTCGATCGGTCGGGGCGGGATGGGCTACGTGCTGATGGCTCGGCACCGCCGAATGAAGCGGCAGGTGGCGATTAAGTTTCTGCTCAAGTCGCTGACGGATTCTGATGACCTGCGACGACGGTTTGAACGCGAGGTCGAAGCTGCGGCTCAGCTCGACCATCAGAACATCGTCACGGCGTACGACGCGGGAGTTCACGAGGGCAGTCATTACCTCGTCATGCAGTATGTCGATGGCGAAGACTTGTCGCAGATCGTCAAGTCATCCGGTCCGATGGAGATTCCGGATGCCGTTGATGTGATCCGGCAGGCGGCGTTGGGACTTGGTTACGCTCACGATCGCGGCATCATTCATCGAGATATCAAACCGGGGAACCTGTTGCTCGATAGTGAAGGCGTCGTACGCATCCTGGACATGGGCCTGGCTCGGATGACCCCTTCGCCCGGTGACGAGCTGGAAGGCGGAGCACATGCCGACCTGACCAACACCGGCAGCGTCATGGGCACCATCGATTACATGGCTCCCGAACAGGCACTGGACGCCAAGTCGGTCGATGCTCGAGCTGACCTCTACGCCCTGGGTTGCACTCTGTATTTTCTGTTGACGAGCAATCCGCCGTTCCGCAACGAGACCGTCATGCGACGGCTGCTGGCTCACCGCGAACAGCCAGCACCTCGCATTTCAGAGTACCGTCCTGGTGCTCCGCGCGAACTCGACGACATTTTTGCGACGATGATGGCCAAGTCGCCGGATGATCGTTTTCCGTCGATGAAGCATCTGGTCGTCGCGTTGGACAGTCTTGGGTTGAACGACTCAGAAGACGAACAGATGGCGACGCTGGACGTGCCCGATGACGGAAACGGTGGCTTCGTCAAATTGCCTGACGTCGGTGAGCCGTCGATTTCCGATTCGGCAACCTCACCAGCGACGTCACCTCAATCAGGCGACGAGTCGTCGACCGGGGCGACGCGCAGGGTGCCCGACTCCGATGTCACGATACTCGAAACTCCGACTCATGCATCGGCCATGAGTGCGCTCGAAAATGCCGTCGCGATTTCCCCGGACTCCACTTCTCCCGACACAGACTTCACGGGAGTGGGTGAGACGATTATCGGAGGCTCGCCATCTGTTGCTGGTGCAGCGGCCGCGCGCGGGGCAAAGTCTCAGCCGCCGTGGAAACTGATCGCGCCGGTCGGACTGGCCATCGTCGCACTGATTGCGTTTCTGGTCACACGCCCCGATCCCGCCGCCGAAACGCTGGATTCGGCGACACCGAATATCGTGGACTCCGGGGCACAGGATACTACACCCACTGATGATCCACCGGTTGCTGGCGGCACAAAGCAGTCGTCTCCCGATCGAGACGTTGCTCGCTGGGTGCTGTCGATCGGCGGTGAGGTCGACGTGGTCGTGGACGGCAAGACACTGGGCGTTGCCGACATCCCCGAGCTGCCGACTGACGCGTTTGGGGACGCTGAGTCTGATCAACACAGAAGTGTCAGGAAAAACGCTGGAGCAAATTCAGGGATTGCCTCTTGTTATTCTGAGCATCGGAGGGACAGCAATCAAAGGCAGCGACCTTGAGCTGCTCAATGGGTTTCCGGAAATTCTCAACCTTACTGTCGACGGTTCACAAGCGTCGGCCGTGGGCGGACAGCACATTGCACAGTTGAAGGGGATTACAAATTTCACGATCACGGATGGCGAAGGAATGAATTCGGACTTCATTCAGAAAATGGCCGGCCTTGAATCCCTGAGGTTTGACAAGGCCGGAGAGGACGCGGATATCGAGAATCTGAAGGACCTTCCGAAACTGAGTTTCCTGCAACTCCAGTACGCCAGGATCACCGACGCGGCCCTCTCACGGTTTCGGCAACTACCCGCTCTATCGCGTCTGTCTCTCACGTATTGCCCCGAACTGACCGACGAAGGGCTTCGGCACCTGCACGAACTCAAGCAACTGACGAGTCTCGACCTGGCCAGCAACAAAGGGCTGACCGCCGACGGAATCAAGGAACTTACGGCAGCTCTGCCCGGCTGCCGAATCGAATCGGACCACGGCACGTTCGGACCGCCTGCTGTCGCGATGACGCCTGACCGACGCGCGGCGGCGGTCGTCCTGGAACTCGGCGGCACGGTTACTGTTCGATTGGCTTCAGGCGAAACGTTGCCGGTCAAAGCTCTCGCGGAACTTCCCACCACTCCGTTCTTCGTGACGGACATCATCCTTGGGAACCTGGAGAGCGTCGATGATGACAGCCTGACTCACTTTCGAGGACTCAGTGGTTTACTTGGTCTGAATCTGGCGAATGATTCGATCACGGATCGCGGTCTGGCGAATCTGACGAATGAAGGACGTCAGCCATTGCCGACTCTGCTACGGCTTTACCTGGATGGGACCTATGTTTCGCAGGACGGTCTGAAATATCTGAGTGGTTCGCGAGACCTTCAGGGCCTGTTGCTCGCGGAGAGTGCGATCACCAGGGGAGACGTCCTGGGGCAGTTTCCGAAACTGAGTATGCTCAGCGTGGCTCGGACATCGCTTAAAACGAATGAACTGCGGGTTATCCGCAAGCTTCCGCAAATGGGGAATCTCAGTATCGATGCCCGCCACTTTTCCGGCGAGACAGCGACTGATATCGCGAGCCTGTCCAGGCTGCATACCTTGATGTTGTCCGATGCGAACGGCTTTGACTCGAGCATCCTCTCCAGATTGGAATCACTGAAAGTACTCAAAGTTCGCAAATGTGCCGCTGATGCCATTGACGGTGCATTCTGGAAATCGGTCGCGGGACTGCGTGGGCTCGAAAATCTGAGTTTTTCGGACGTTACTGATCAGTCACTGGCGGAAGTCTCATCCATGCCTCAGCTTCGTCGCTTCGAGGTGACATCCAGATCAGTTTCGGGAGCGGCACTCGTGAAAGCGATGTCGAAGTTTCCGAACGTCACATCTCTCACGGTGACATACTCGGAATGGTCCGACGACGACGTCCAGCAACTCCACGGACTGAAGTCGCTTCGGGAACTTAATCTGGCCGGAAACAAGGCCAGCGCCGAGGCCATCAAATCGCTGTCTGCCGCACTACCCGACTGCCGAATCATCTCTGACCACGGCACGTTCGGACCGCCAGCTGCCGCGATGTCCCCCGATCGTCATGCGGCGGAGGTGGTGCTGGAACTCGGCGGTTCAGTTTCTGTTCGAATGGCTTCAGGCGAAACGTTGCCGATCAAAGCTCCCACAGGACTTCCCACAGCCCCGTTCGTTGTGACGGACATCTTCCTTGGGAACCTGGAGAGCGTCGATGATGACAGCCTGACTCACTTTCGAGGACTCAATGATCTACTTGGTCTCAGCCTGGTGAATGACTCGATCACGGATCGCGGTCTGGCGAACCTGACGGATGAAGGACGTCAGCCATTACCGGCTTTGCTACGGCTCTACCTGGACGGAACCGATGTTTCGCAGGACGGTCTACAATTCCTGAGTGGTTCGCAGGAGCTTCAGGGCCTGTTGATCGCTGAAACGGCCATCACCAGCGGAGACGTGCTTGGGCAGTTTCCGAAGCTGATGATGCTCGGCCTGTCTAAGACATCGCTTGAAACGAATGAACTGCAAGTTGTCTGCAAGCTTCCTCAACTGGGAGTTTTATATATTGATGCCCGACACCTTTCCGGCGAGACGGCGACTGACATTGCTGGCCTTCCAGGACTGAAAGATCTGGTGGTGCACGGTGCGTCATCCAGATTTGACGCGAGTGCACTCGCGAGAATGGAATCACTGAAATCACTCGTACTTCACAGCAGTGATCCTGAAGCTATTGACGGTGCATTCTGGAAATCCGTCGAGGGATTGTCTGAGCTGGAAACTCTGACTTTTACATACGGCGTGACGGACCAGTCGCTGGCGGTAGTCTCGTCAATGCCTCAGCTTCGTGAGTTCACTGTGACATCCAAATCCGTCTCGGGAGCGGCAGTCGCAAAAGCGATGATGAAGTTTCCGAAGGTCACATCACTCACGGTCAATTTCTCGGACTTGTCCGATGACGATGTCCGGCAACTCCACGGCCTGAAGTCGCTTCGCCATCTCAATCTGCCGGGAAACAAGGCCAGCGCCGAGGCCATCAAAGCCCTGTCTGCCGCACTACCGACTTGCCGGATCATCTCGGACCACGGCACGTTCGGGCTACCTGCTGCCGCGATGAGCCCCGACCGCCGCGGAGCCGAATGGGTGTTGTCGATTGGTGGCAGCATCGGCATTGATATGCCTGACGGAACGAGACTTGAGGTTGAAGATCGCAAGGACCTGCCCGACGGCTTGTTTGTGGTGAGGGTTGTCGAGGTCCAGAAACTTCCGCAAGTGACGGACGATGGGCTGATAAACCTTCGTGGTTGCTCGCAGTTGGGGGCATTTTTTGCCTACGACACGGAGATCACGGATCAAGGTCTGGCGAACCTGACCGACGAAGGACGTCAACCACTTGAGAACCTGGCAACGCTGTTTATTGCGAGGACCAAAGTTTCCGATACAGGTCTGCAATATCTCGCCGGCAGCAAGGAACTCTTGTATCTGGATATCCAATCAAACCCGGTCAGTGACGGATCATTGCTGGGGAATTATCGTCAACTCAGCACCCTGGACATTGTCCGTTCGAAGATTTCGGCGGAGGAACTTTCGATCCTGCAGGGACTGCCACTGTTAAGAAAGTTGAGCGTTGATGGGCGACAACTGGAAGGTGTTGGAAGCCAGCATGTTTCGTCGCTGAACAAGCTGTCGGAACTCATTGTCCAGTATCCGTGGCAGGGATTCGACGGCGCGGTGCTGCGGGAACTCGAGGGATTGACGAAGCTGGGGCTGCTTGAATTGCCCGAGGGACAGTTGGAGAACATTCTGTGGGCGGCTGTGGCTAGTGTGCCGACACTTGAAAACTTGCATTTATATGGGGATGGGGTCACAGATGCGTCGATCGGAAAGATGCCGGCCCTGCCAGAACTGAAGGTTCTGACACTCAGGAATGGCGAGGAAAAATTCAGCGGCGAAACGATCGCAGCGGCCGTTCGCTTCGCTCCAGCTTTGCAGGAACTGGTCGTTTCCCACGATGAGTTAAACGATGGTGATGCCAAATCTCTTGAATCTCTGACGCAGCTAACGCGACTGACAGTCACCGACAACGACATCACCGCCGCCGCCATCGAGTCGCTGCGCAAGGCACTGCCAAACTGCCGCATTATCTCTGATCATGGCACGTTCAAGCCGGCCGTTGCCGCTATGCGCCCCGATCGTCGCGCGGCGGAAGCTGCGTTGAAGCTTGGCGGTTCGGTGGTTGTTCGAGATGCCGCGGGCAGCATGGTGAGTATCACGGATTCCGGAAAGCTTCCGGCAGAGCCATTCGTCGTGACAAAGATTGATCTCTCGGAAAAGAAGAATATCGAAGATGAGTTTCTGGCAAACTTTCGCGGGCTGAAAAAACTGGAGATTCTGATCCTGACCGAAACTTCGGTTACCGACCGAGGCCTGGCGAATCTCACCGATGAAGGGAGGCAACCACTCCCGTCCCTGCAGCGGCTTGACCTGGACGGCACAAAGATTTCCCAGACGGGTCTTAAGTTTCTGAGTGGCTCGCATGCTCTGTGGGAGCTGTTACTTAATGGGACTGCCATTTCCCAATCGCCCGTGCTGGGGCAGTTTCCAAATCTCACTGTGTTCGACATCGCCGATACTTCACTCACATCAGATGATCTGCAGATCATCGCTGAGTTTTCGAATCTGGAGCGTCTCACGATGGATGCGAGTCGTTTGACTGAAACTGTGACCAGAACCGTCGCTGATCTTTCGAAACTACGTGCGTTGAAACTACGAAATTTGCCTTCCGATTTTGAGTCAGGCCAACTCGCCAAATTTTCGTTGCTTACGGAACTCTATGTGAACGCTGATGATCACGAGGTGTTTGATGATGAATTCTGGCTGGCCATCGCAGGCCTTCAAGAACTACACATCCTGATGTGCAAAGGCGTTACTGACGAGTCCCTGGCGAAAGCTCAGGCAGCACCGCAGGTCGAAGTATTGATTGTCATGTCGAGGGTGGTGACCGGTGAGGCTTTTGTGAAGTCCATGTCAAACTTCCCGAATGTCAAATCGCTCACGGTCAATTACACGGATTGGACTGACGACGACGTCCAGCAGCTCCACGGTCTGAAGTCGCTCGGGAAACTTGATCTGACAAAGAACTCGGCCAGCGTTGAAGCCATCAAGAGGCTGTCCGCCGCTCTGCCGAAGTGTCAGATCATCTCGGATCATGGGACGTTCGAGCCGTCCGCTGGCGCTATGACGCCCGACCTGCGAACAGCTCAGTGGGTTGTCGCGAATGGCGGCTCGTGCGTGATCCGTTCGGAAGGTCAGGAACAGGGGCTGGTAATCACGACGCCGGAAGCAATTCCCGATGGACCATTCCGGTTGGTTGAGATCACCCTCAGCAAGGACGGCATACCGGAAGAAGAATTCGTCAGACTGTCTGGGCTGACGTCGTTGGAAACGGCCTCGCTGACCGACTGCCCGCTGACCGACATGGGGCTCGCAAATCTACGAGATTCACGGCAACTCATGAGTCTGTCGCTTGGGAATACTCAAGTGACAGACGATGGCCTCGCTGTTCTTGACAGCTTTCCTCAGTTGAAAGAGTTGACTCTGCCGAACGAAATTACTGACAAGGGGTATGTGCATGTTTTGAAGTGTAAACGGTTGGAGCAACTGGGGGGCTCATTCAGGGCAATTGGGGGCCCGAGCCTGAATCGTTTGCCGGAACTTGATCAGCTGCAGATGCTCTACATTTACGGTGTTGATGCATCGTCCACGGCGACCGACGCCAGTCGTCTGGAAGTGTTTCATCAACTGCCAGAACTGACAGTGTTGCACCTGTTTCGCAGCAAGCTGTCTCGCTCCGTTATTAAAGCTTTGGGGCAAGCACGACAGATCAGGACTCTCAGCTTGTTTCATTGCGAGATCGAATCTGGGGGCCTTGCCGAATTGGAACGGCTCCGGCATCTGGAAAATTTGAGTCTTGCCGGATCAGGGCTGTCCGACGAACACGTTGAAGTGCTTTCGAAGTTAACCGGGCTCGATGCACTCGGAGTATCGGACAACGATTTCACATCTGCGGGAATCTCCAGACTCCGCAAAGGACTGCCTGAATGTAAAGTGGTTTCTGATCACGGGACATTCGAGCCTGCCAGCAAATAGGCAGACAGAATTACTTGCTGATCAGCCGCCAACTTCACTTATTGCTGGCAGTCGTTTCAGCAGGCGGCGGCAGATTCCCTTGAGGGACCGTTTGTAGTTGTCGACGGTTGCTCCTGAGTTCTGACGTGGGATCAGGATCAGATCGAGTCCGACTGGCAGATCGTGCCGGATGTGGCGGAAGGCTTCGCGCATCAGGCGTTTGCGGCGGCCTCGTTTGACGGCGTTGCCGTGCTTCTTCGAGACACTCAGGCCGCAACGCGTTTCGCCGAGATCGTTCCACGAAGCAAACACCAGCAGGTGGTCGTCGCCGGCGCGGACCTGACCGTCGTAGATGTGGCGAAACTCCGCGGACTTGCGGAGCTTCGCCGATTTTGGAAATGAGTAGTCTGGCATCGTGGCTTCACAGGTCAGGCTCTGCCTGACTGAGTTCTGAGTTCGGAAGGAATGAACCACGAAAGACACTAAATACACGAAAGTGTTCTTGTGAAACGTCAGCCTGTTTTCGTGTATTTTGTGTTTTTTGTGGTTGGAAATTCTCGGAGCACCTCGTCAGGC
Organism: uncultured Planctomycetaceae bacterium; assembly: GCA_943787265.1. Taxonomy (GTDB): domain Bacteria; phylum Planctomycetota; class Planctomycetia; order Planctomycetales; family Planctomycetaceae; genus JABMPE01. The sequence continues at coordinate 68,624 of CALSLT010000021.1, forward strand.
GGAGCCTGACGTACGGGATGCTCAATTGTTGATCAGCAGGTTGACGCCCTTCTTGTTGCCGAGGGCGATGTCCAGGTCGCCGTCTCCGTCGAAGTCGATCGTCAGGAACTGAGTGCCGACTCCCGTGTCGCGGCCAGCGGCGATTTCGTGGCGGGTAAAACTCGGAGCTTTGCCTTTGGCTCGTTTGACTTCGTACCAGAACATTCTGGTGGTGTCTCGGGCTCCCGGATCGCCGCCGTTGTGAGCGTAGAAGCGTTTGCCGGTCACGATGTCTCGCTGACCGTCTCCGTTGATGTCGACATATTCAACGGCGTGGGTTTGTGAGAAGGAATCGTCGATTGTGTGAGCTTTGAATTGTGGTTTGTCATTGCCGCCGACATTTTCGAACCACCACACGCCGTGAGCATGGGCCGAGCATCCGATGAGGTCGTTGTCGCCGTCCATGTCCAGGTCTTCGACGTTGATGTCCGAAACCTTCTCCGGATGCACGCCGTCCTTCGCGAGTGCGTACGGATGGAATGCCCACTTGCCGGATGTCGGATTTTTCGGTTGTTCCCACCAGCCGTGAGCGATCAGGACATCGGCGCGGCCGTCGTTGTTCAGGTCTCCATGTCCGAGGCCGTGGTAATACTTGAACGTTCCGTTTGAGTGAGGTTCGCCTGGATCGCTGATCGCGTGAAATTTCCACTTCTTCGTGACGTCGCCTTTGGGGATTTCGACGAAGCCCATTTCACCTTGAGCGGGCGAACCCTTCGCCACGTCGAGAGCTGAGCCGATCACGAATTCCGGTTTCCCGTCGCCGGTGATGTCAGCGAATTCGGGCGACTCGTTACAGATGCTGTGCCAGATTTCGTGCTCGGCCCAATGATCGCTCGGCTTGCCGGGGTTCTTGTACCAGTGGAACGGTGCCCCGGGGAAGCCGACGACGATGATGTCCTGCCTGCCGTCTCCGTCGATGTCGCGGGCGTAGTTGCAGAAGCTGTTGCTGTAGCCTTTGCCGGCGACGAACGATCCGACGTCGCGGAAGCCGTGCATCTTCCAGCCGGACTGGCCGAGCTTCTTTGGAGCTTCGTACCAGACATCGCCCGCGACGACGTCGTTGTTTCCGTCTCCGTTGAAGTCTCCAACGGCGACGCCTTCGGAACGGAACTCGGGATCAAGTTCGATGCGCGTCCAGTCGTGGTCCGTGTTGGCGTCGAAAAACGGAATGTGAAAGCCCTGGGCCTTCAGCTTGATTCGGTGCAGACTGACGCCGACCGTGACGTAAAGTGTGCTGATTTCGCTGCCGATTCCGAATTCGACGTTGCTCGGCAGGCCCTCCGGCGTGCCTTCGGGATCCTGATTCTCAGGGCCGGTCGCGATGAACGCGATTTCTTTGCCCTTCGGATCGACAACCTGGACCCCGGGACGTTTCAGGCTGCGAGACGTCAGGTAGAGATTACCGGCCGCGTCGATGCAGATGCCGTCGGCGCTGGATTGGTCGCCGTAGTCGACGAGCGTTTTTCGGTCTCCATTGATCAGACCGTCGGCACCCAGGGGAAATGCGTAGATCTTCATCGCTCCAGGAGTCGGCTTTTCGTCGCTGACTCCGATGGCGTCCGTTCCGTTGTTGTGGTCGACAACGTAGAGCGTTTTCTGGTCAGGACTCAGGGCGATGCCGTTTGGCTTTTCGACGTTGTGAGTAACCTCGACGACGGAGCCCTCTGTGCTAATTCGGTAGACGGCCCGGTGTTCGAGTTCTCGCGTTTCGTGGCCGAGGTAGCGGGGATCGGTGAAATAAACCCGCCCGTCGGCGTCAAGGACCAGGTCGTTGCAGGCGTTCAGTTTTTTGCCGCCGATGTTGTCGCACAGAACTTCACGTTTGCCCGAGGCGATGTCGTATCGCGAAATCGCTCGACCACCGAAATCAGCACCCTCGGCTGCCAGCAGTCGACCATAAGCGTCAAAAGCCAAACCGTTGGACTTGTGGCTGTTCTCGGCAAAGACCGTCGTCTTACCGCTTTTGGGATCGAAGCGAAGGATTCGACCTTTATTTTCCTTCTGGGTGATGTCCGAAAAGTAAATTGATCCGTCCGGTGCGACAGCCGGCCCTTCGGTCAGGCCACCTTCGATTCCGGTTTCTCGGGTGAATAGTTTTTCGAGTTTCGCTCCATCAGGAGCGATCGGGTTCTGGGCGTTCGTCGAGGCGACGTCGGCCGCAATCAGACCGAGGGTTACGAAAGTTAGAGTCAGCATTCTCATCAGAGGGGCACTCCTGGGATGTATTCGGCAGGACTGTCGTCGCGAAACTCGCTGTCGTGTCGCGAGTTGCAGGACTGGAATGTTTGCAACCGCTAACGCTGCTCGCCAGTCAAGCGACCCTGGAAGTCTGCAGGATGCCAAACCGTGCCGTTGCATCTGGCTGGCTGCGGTCACAGAATTCAGAGTTCAACATGCCTCGTTGCAGGGAGCCGCCGTGAGTGCTGCCGACACTTTTGAGATTGACCAGCCACGTCCTTCTAAAAGTGCATGGCTGCAGCACTGGGACTGGTTTCTGGTGCTCAGCGTGGCGTGGTTGTTGTTTGATCTTTTCATGCAGCCGGTGCTGAGCATCGTGATGGCGTCGTTCAAGTTTGGGTGGAACGATTTTGCGAATGGCTTCTGGTTGTGGCGAAAAGATCCGAATTTCCGCCGCGGCCGCACGAGCCTCGTCTTCTATATGGCGACCGGGCTGTGGCGAATAACGGTGACGACGTTTGCCATTACTCTGCTCGGCCTTTTGGTATTTGGTTTCTGGTTGGCAATGAATCCCCAGGAACGAGCCGCCAATGCGAAGCAGGGCAACGACATCCTGACGGGCGTGTCGATGATGATTGTTTCGTGCTGTTTTGTTCTGTCATCAGTGTCGACGTGGCTGGCGATTTCGATGGGGCTTAAGAATCGGGTTCGAGTCTGGATCGACTCGACGGTTCGATATTCCAGGCGGAATCGCATCTGGCCACCGCAGCCGCATGGGAAGAATCAGGTGAGTCGAGCGGTCACAAGTTCGCTTGTCTTTCTGTCGACAATTCTGATCGGGGGGGCAATTGGAGTACTTGGTGCGGCTGCCAGGCGAGCTGGGCCGGTTTCCGAATGGCTGATCGCATTGCCGATTCTGGCAACGATTGGGTGCGGTGTGATTCTACTGGCTGGGCGAAGCTGGCTGCTAAGAAAGCTCGCCGCGACGTCACCCTCCGACTGCTGGGCGGCTGAAGTCTCAGGTGGGGCAGGAATTGAGCAACTGAGTGAGCCTTTGCAGGATTCAGATTCTGAGCCTGATTTCATACCTGACGCGTGACTCCGGGGAGGGATTCGGCGTATGAAACATTCCATCAGGGAGCAAGGCAGGCGGAGTTCTGCCGGTGGAATTGGCGGTAAGACGCCGGTTCTATCATCGAGTGGCCTCATCGAACCACTCGGCTGTTAACAGCAATCGGGCCAAAAGACGATTGACCGGGGCACTCATTCGAGTTTCTGCGGTCGTGGCTCCGTGCCTTTTTGATATCCCTGAAATATGCCTCAGCCGAATTGCCGCGAGCACCTATCCGGTGTCCGATTGCCTGCTGCTTCACCGCCATTGTCGTGGTTCGAAGCCGGACGGTCGGAATCTGTTGTCATCGTCACAGAATGCCGGAACTCAACTACCAGTTGGCGACGTCCCACTCCGATTTACCGGAAATCCCTGCGCAGTATGACAATTCGGAACAAGCGACCACTTCTGTCTTCAAGGCCACTCGATTGTGAAACCCCGTTAAGACCTGCGTTCCCGTTTGATCCTTTGGGCGCAACTGATGTACGCTGAAGCGTTTGCCGTAAAAATTACGGACCGTTCCCGGTCCGTGTGTTTTGATATGTAGATTGAGTACGGTGATTTTGCCGTGTTTTGATAGAGATTTTACTGAGATTTGAATGTTTGCGACTCGCTGTGTGCACGCAGCGAGCGGAATTCTATTTGAAGATCCATTTTATTTCGGCCGTTGCCAATTGGCATCTCCGAGGAGCACTTCATGTTTCTGACGCCGTGGATTCGCACTGTACAGAACCGTCTCACCTGGTCCCGCTGGTTGCGGAAGAATCGCCGCCATCAAAAGTTGAGCACCAGCGCCGAAAGGCGAATGAACAAGCAGGCCGAACTGCTTGAGGCGAGAACCCTCCTGACATCTCCCCAATTCGTCTCGGTCAGCCCGAATGTGGGAACGTTCCTGCAGGACGGAGATGTTCGAGACGAAATCCCACAGGAGCTGTTGTTTCAGTTCACACCGGGGCAGACTCTTGATGCGGCGTCGCTCGATGCGATCAACGTTTATGCCGCTGGAGCTGACAACCAGTTCCGGTCAGCGTCAGCGTTGACCGACTTCGGCACGAACGGAGCCGTTGTGCTGCGTGTCGGAACTCAACGGTTGGGCGACAGTGAGAATGGCTCGGCACTGACGATCACTACCGCTGCGACTGGACTTGGAACTGTTGTTACGGGCAGCACGCCGACGAACGAGATTCAGGAACTCAGCTTACCTGCAACGTTCACCGGCACGGACTTCACTCTGACGTTCAATCTGGAAACAACAGCGACGATCAATTTCAACGCAACCGCGGCACAGGTCCAGACGGCGCTCGACAATCTGCCGTCGATTACTCCTGGAGATTTGATCGTTCGTGGTGGGCCTCTTGGTACAGATCCTATTTCGATTGAGTTCGGTGGGGCATTTGCTCAGCAGGATGTGTCCCCCATCACAGTCAGTAACGCCAACCTTCAGAATAACGAAACGCAGGCAATTGCGTTGACTGGTGATCCCACCGGAGGAACATTCCAATTGGGATTCAACGATGCCGGACTTGGCGTTACTGGTACAAGCGACCCGATCAACTACAACGACGATGCTGCAGCCGTGCAAGCTGCCATAATCAGTGGAATTCCCGCGCTGACGGGACTGGTTTCCGTGACAGGAATCGACCTTCCATCAGGTCCCGTCACTATTGAATTTATCGGTGCTGCGGCCGATCTGAATGTCGCGCCTTTCAGTGTTGCTGCAGAGGCTCTCACTGGCGGAACGACCCCATCAGTCAGTATTTCGACGGTTGCTGATGGAAACCTGAATGCGTCCGTTGCAACTTTGGCGACCGGAACAACTGGTTTTCTGAATATTGAACTCGATTCCGCAACTCCAACCACCGCGCAGGACTTAATTAATCTTGCCAACAGCGATCCGGTCGTCAGCCAGCTTCTTAGTGTCGAACACGTTTCGGGAAATCTTTCGCAGAGCCTTCTGGGCGCGAACGTGGTCGCCACGCTGGCGGGCGCTGGGGCAGCTGCGGGCGTGTCAGAATTTGACACCGGCACCGATCTTCGCGTTCAGTTTATTGCTAACACGGCAGGTTTGGCCGGAAACGATATCAGGGTACAGATCAACCGTCTTGATCTCGGAGCATTGAGTGCGGCTCCAAGAATTGACGTGGTCGGTAATCTGATTCGTGTGATCGTCAACGAGAATCCCGCGGCAACAACAACAGCTCTGGATTTGGTGACGGCGTTGAACGCGGACGCCGATGCAAATGCTTTGATCACGGCGTCGGTCGCCATCGGATCGGATGCTACGACACTTGAAACAGTTACCGACGGAAGCGTGGTTCAACTGTCGGGTGCCGATCAGATTGTGACTCCGGGATATCGGGCTGTAGCTGCTAAATCGAACGAAGTTGAATATCGATTTGGTGACCAGTTGGCTGACGATCTTTACCTGATTCAGATTGCAGGCACAGGAGCTCAGCGACTCACGAATACGGCAGGCGAAGCACTTGGTAGCCTGACTGATCACTTTCAGACATTCAGAATCGATCTGGGCGGCGAAGTCCGCTCGATCGTGCCGCAGCCAGTGCTGCGCGAAAAGATACTGACGATCAACGCAGGAACCGGGGCAAATCCGTCCGATCTCCAGGACGGAGATACTATTACCATCGACAGCGGGGTGTCGCTATTCGCGCGGGACGGGTCAGATCTTGGTTCAGGCGGTGCGGTCAACGTGTCGTTTGAGAGTGTTGTGCCGGGAGTCGCCGGCAACGGCATTACGGTCAACGTGACATCGGCGGACCTTGGCGCCGGAACGGCAGCTCCAACTGTTACTGCTGGAAATCGCAACGTCACGATTGTGCTCAACACAAACATCATGAATCCGACCACCGCACGCGATCTGGCTGACGGGGTGGCAGCAAATCTTGATGCACGGTCTCTGATTGCTGTCGTGCTGACGGGAGATACAACCACCGAAGTTGGTACGACTTTGGCAGCGCCCGAGGCTCTGGTGCTTGCTGGTGGGTTAGGGCTGCTGACCTTCGAAATTAACGATACTGGAGCTGGCCCTGCTGGAGTGCGAACCGGCAACTTCGCGGTCGACGTGGCTCTGACGGCGGACTCGGAGATTGACATCGCAGGGACGATTGCGACAGCAATTAACGACGCAATCACTGCCGCAACGAATCTGGATGTTCCTAACATTACTGCTTCAAACAGCGGTACTGCGACACTGACCGTCATCGGCGATTCACTGGACGTTTCGGTGAACGCCTCGCTGTCGGACAGTGGAGCGATGACCCGGGGCGAAGGCGGACTTCAGCAACGTCGTGATCGAGTTGTTGTCTACTTCAACGATGTCGATCTTGACGATACTGATGTGTACAACCCTCGGTTCTATCAGTTGATCGACACGGCAGGAACCTCGACTGCAACGGACGATCAGATACTGATTCCATCCGGTATTACCTACGATCGTGCGACCCAGACCGCGGTACTGGATTTCGGCGGTGATTTGCCAACAGCAACTTACCGTCTGCAGGTTGGTTCCTCGAACGATAGCGGTGACAACCTGGCGTCTGGGTTGCGATTGGGAACCCTCTTTGTCGGATCAGGCTTTAACGCAAACGGCTTTATTGGCGATAGTTCTGCTGCCGTCGCTGAAGATGATGCTGACCTCTATCGGTTCACTGTTGGGGCTACTGGCACACTTACCGCAGTGGTCAATCCAAGTGGAGGTCTCGACAGCTTTATTGAACTGCTCAGCGAAGGCGGAGCAAACGTTGGTGGAGCAGTTTTTGCTGGTGGAGGAGTAGATACTCAGGCCACGCTGACAGCTGCAGGACTGGTGGCTGGTACTTATTTCGTCAGCGTCACAAGCAATGGCGGCGCAACAACCGGGTCTTACAACCTGGATATCAGCACAACGGCGGCTGACCCAGTCGTCTCTGATGACAATGATTCCTATTCAACTGCCACCGATATCGGAACGATTGGTGCTGCCGGGATTACACTGAGTTCACAGATCGAGCCGCAAACGTTCCAGGTTCCGCCACTTCCTAATGATGGTACTCCAGGGCACCGTGATATCCCGGCTGAATCGCATGGAGCTGGTACGAGCACGACACCAGCAGCACCGGGGCGGATCAGCCAGAGGTTTTACAACTTCCGAGAAGATTATGGTTCGCTGTTTGGGATTCCGCAGGATAATCAGATAACAGAAGGTCAGAAGGACCTCGCTCGTTACATCTTTGAAATATTCAGCCGGTATTCAGGGGTGCAGTTCATTGAGACGGCTCAGGATGGCACATACATCGCGACTGGTGATGTTCGGGTTGCTGACGAGACACTGCCGGTGAACGGTGTTGCCGGGATCTCGACAGTCATCATTAATGCTCTTCAGAATGGAAACGATGAGTCCTATAACGGCGGCTGGATGGGAGTTGCCTTCCACGAAATTGCGCACGTCCTGGGGCTGGGCCATACGGGCGATATCCACTCGTTCCAGGATGGCGGCGGCGCCAGCCCGGTCACGACGGAAACGCCTGCCAGTGACTACGACATCAACCACCTGCAGGCGCTCTTTCCGTTCTTCGCGAACGATATCGACCTTTACCGTTTCGAGCTGACCGAAACCGGGACCGTCAATGCCGAAATCACGGCTGAACGGCTGGCAGGCCAGAGTCGATTACTTGACGCTGTTCTGACACTGTTTCGTGATCCGTTTGCAAAGGTAACCACGAATTTCGGCGGCACCGCCACATCGGTCGAGTTCACAGCGGCCAATGCTGGCACGTTTGGAAATGACATCACGGTCACATTTCAGAAGTCGGACCTGGGCGCTGCACCGACGGTCTTCGATCTTGTTTCAGTTAGTGGTCATAGCATTACCGTAACGCTGAATACGAACGCCGGGAATGAGACAACCGCCGACGATCTTATTACAGCCGTTAATACTCACCCGCTGTCGAATCTGTTGGTGAGTGCCGCTTTGACGGCCGGCAACGGTACGGATGATGTAACCGCGTCCACAGCGCCTGGCACGATACTGGGGCTCGGCGGTGGTAACCGTGAGGTGGTCGCTCGCAACGATGACTACTTCAGCGACGATCCATTCCTCAGCCAGGAGCTGGAGGCTGGAGTTTACTATCTCGGCGTATCTGCCAAAGGCAATGATGCCTACGACCCAACGATCGAGGATTCAGGGTATGGCGGACTGACAGATGGAAACTACGATCTGAATGTTACGTTCAGTCCATCTGATTCCGGGAGCAGTCTTGCTGACGCAGACGCATCTCCAACGGCGTTTGATGGAAACTCTGATGGTATTCCAGGGGATGCCTTTAACTTCTGGTTTGAATCAGGCAGCACTGTCTTTGTTGACAAAACGACTGGTGTGGCCCCTGGAGCGCAGAACGGTTCGGTTGATGCCCCATATAGCACCATTGAAGCAGGGGTTCTGAGGGCGTCTACAAGGATTGTCGTGCCAGCAAACGGTCGCGACGGGTTGCGAGACGGCATCTATGATACGAGCGATGGCTCCGGATTCATTGGTGGCGAATACTTTACAATCAGTGATGGTGTTAATCCGGCGAGAGTCTTCGAATTTGATGCTGCCGGTGACGGTGTTGTCGGCTCGAACGTACAAATCGATTTGAGCGGCTTGGTTGACCCCACAGATCGTGCGGAGATTGCAACGGCAATTGCGGCTGCTGTTAACGGTCAACTTAGTCCTACGTTCCTGGTCGGTGCATCGGCCAATGCTGCTGGGCATGTCGACTTGAACAATGCTGCTTCGCTCGACGCGTCGACAGCACCCGGCCTGTTGACGGCCGCTAACCTGTTGCGAATTGTCGGGAATGGTGGAGCCGACGGGGATAATCTCACTCCGTCAGACACTACGCCATACCTGATCGGTATCAATAACGTCGGGGGAACTCTAGCTGACGGTCGAAACTTTGACGTACCACAGGGCGTCACCACGATGATCGATGCCGGGGCGGTGCTGAAGCTGCAGAGTGCTAATATTGATGTCGGGTCATCCTCGGTTGGGCAGGATCGACAGGACGCGGCACTGCAGGTGCTTGGGACGCCAGATTCGCAGGTTTATTTCACGACGTTTCGTGATGACTCGCTCGGTGGAGACACCGATGGTGCGTCCAGCGGCGCCATCGCTGGTCAATGGGGTGGCCTGGTGTTCCGCGAGGACTCAGACCAGAACGATACGACTCGAGGCGACGATGATGAAAACTTCGTCTTCCTGAATTCGATCTACCAGGCAGACATTCGCTTTGGTGGCGGCCAGGTTGCGGTCAACTCCGTGGTTGACGTCTATGCTCCCGTTCATATCGAGGGTGAGCGGCCAACAATTGCCTATAACCATATTTCCAGTAGTGCATCGTCGGCCGTCTCGGCTGACCCGAACAGTTTCGACGATTCGAACGGGCGTATCGGTCCCGATATTCTTGGGAACACGTTGACTGGAAACACGGTCAACGGATTGTTCATTCGAATCGAGACTAACGTTGGTGATCCGCTTGACAAACTGACTACTCAGGCCCGCTTTGATGATACGGACATCACGCATGTAATTACCGAAAATCTGCAGATTGTTGGAAACGCCGGCGGCGGGATCCTCACCAACGAGATTCAGGAACTATCGACGCTGGGGACAGCAACCAACGGAACGTTCACGTTGTCGTTGCCGACCGGAGGGGTGACCCAGACAGCGACAGCACTTACACAGGACGTTGTTGATCCGGCCGCAACAGGCATTTTTGTTGACAGCCCTGGTGTATTTCCGCCAGTCGACGGCAGCCCAACGTCGATCGACTTCACGATTCAGATCGGCACGGAAATCCTGGGCGTTCAGAATGTCGTCGGGAATCAGTTGACAGTCGTTCGAGGTTTGTACGGCACCACACCGGCAACCTATGCGCAGACCACTCCCGTTGCTTTGGCTCGTACGACCATTCCGTTGAACCACACGGCGACCGCCGCGGAGATTCAGACGGCACTCGAGAATATTGACGGAATTGGGTCTGCTGGCGTCACAGTGACTGGGGGGCCAATTAATCAGGGGGCAGTCACCATTGAATTCATCCGCCAGGTCGGAAGTCGCGATCAGGTCGAGTTGGTCATTAACAACGCTCAGCCGGCCCAGGCTGCTCTGGTTGGCGGACGCGTCATCGTTGACACGATTACTGATGGTGCGGCAAACGTGCCGGGCGGGCGTGAAATTACAGCTCGTCAGGGGGGGCGCCTGCGAGTTGATCCCGGTGTTGTCGTCAAGTTGGGCGGTGCGCGGATCGAAGCGGAACGAGGTTCCGGACACATCATCGCGGAAGGGACCGGCGATAATCCGGTCATCTTTACGTCACTCAACGACGACCGGTACGGAGCCGGTAGCGGTACTTTTGACACAAGCAACAACGGTTTCAACACGATCAGTGCCAACACCGCTTCAGCCGGTGACTGGGCTGGCCTGATGTTCGGTGTGGGAACCCGCGGTCACTTTGAACAGGTGATTTTCGCCTATGGCGGTGGCACATCTGTCGTTGAAGGTGGTGGTACGGGCGGCTTCAACGTTCTAGATATCCACGAAGCGGACATTCGCGTTGCGAATTCATTATTTGAAAACAACGCCAACGGACGGGGTGGTACGGACGCCGATCGAAACAATCGCGAAACCAACGACGCAGCCACGATTTTCGTTCGTGGAGCTCAACCCATCATTGTTAACAATGAGTTCCTGAACAACGCCGGTTCAGTGATCAGTATCGACGCCAACGCGATGAAAGAGATTTCGGTTGTCGACACGGGGGCCGCTACTAGACCGGCCAACGCTTATACCGAATTCGATGCGAACCAGGGGCCGCTTGTTCGGTTGAACCGGATGTCGGTTGATGGAACGCCCGGCAATGCTGTTCTGGGGCTGGAAGTTCGCTCTGGTGATCTGGATACGGCAACAATCTGGGACGATACAGATATCGTCCACGTCGTTGAGTCGGGAACAATTCGCAATAACTACACATTTCACGTGTTCGGCGGACTGAAACTGGTCAGTGATACCGACGCGAGCCTGGTCGTCAAAATGGGGACCGGAGCTGGATTCGAGATCGGCAACCCGGACAGTAACGGCGATGGGACGCCCGATGATGGGCCGCTTGATATTGATGATCGCATCGGGCCAACGATGCAGATTATCGGTCAGCCAGGTTTTCCGGTAATCATCACGTCGCTTAGAGATGATGAAGTTGGGGCCGCACTTGATGTTGATGGTTTTCCGCAGGTTGATACACAAGCCAATGGCTTCAATACGAATGCAGGCAACACACCAAGTGGTGGAAACTGGGGCGAGATCGCCTTCAATAAGTACTCAAACGACACCAATATGGCCGTTGTCTTTGAGGCCGAACCGACAGTCACCGGCGGTCTGGACGAGAACGCCGTTGTCACACCGACAACAAACACTGCTGAGTTTATTGGGGCACTTGCAGCTACGCAGTCGGGCAGTAGTGAGAACGAACGAGCCGGATTCGAAATTCATGGGGTGATCTCTCCGGATTCTACCAACGATGTTGATATCTACAGCTTCACGGCCGTTCCAGGTACGGAAGTCTGGCTGGATATTGACCATACCAATCCAGCATTGGATACCGTTCTTGAGTTGCTGAATGCCAACGGGAATATCATTGCACGTTCCCAGGACAATACAGATCTTACGACGTTCATCGCGACACCGAATTCGCTAACGAAACTCAACACCCTCGGTGGAGACTTTTACGCGACGACGACGCGTGATGCGGGAATGCGGCTCGTGCTTCCGGGGACCGGTCAATCCGATACGTACTTCCTGCGAGTTAGAAGTAATCCGGGGGCTGGGAATCTTGCCGATCTGGCTGGCGGAGTGACCAGCGGTCGGTACCGGGCCCAGATTCGGCTGCAGCAGGTTGATCAGCAGCCAGGTGTCTCGGTCACGTTTGCAGACATCCGTTATGCCACTAACGGGATTCACGTGATTGGTCTGCCATACAATAGTCCGCTGACTGGTCAAACTAATGAAGCTGGCACAAACGATGCCGCAAACAACACGATTGGCGGAGCCATTGAGCTAGGCAATCTGTTGTTCTCGGAAGGAAACAGTTTCAGTGCCGGCGGAAATCTGACCAGCGCTACTGACGTTGATTTCTACCGATTCCAGATTGACTACCAGAAAATTCAGGAAATCACGGGACTCAGCGACGGCGGAAAAACCTGGGCGGCCATTATCGACCTCGATTGGGCGGACGGCCTGACGAGACCCGACACGTCGTTTGCTGTTTATGACGAAACAGGCACTCTGCTTTACATCGGTCGTGAGTCAAATGTTGCCGACGACCAGGCTTCGCCAGGACCAGGTAACGATCTGGATGATCTCTCTCGTGGGTCTGCTGGTGTACTTGATCCGTTTATCGGAACAGCCCAGTTCGAAGAAGCGATAGGGACCGGAAACTTCTATTACCTGGCAGTCGTGAATAACCAATTGCAGCCAACAGCTCTCGACGCAGGCATTGACAGTGGCTCGGCGAATACTGGGGTTCGTCTGGAGCCAGTCAATTCAGTCACCCGAATTGCGGAAGATCACTTCGGCTTTACGGGCTACACATCGAATGGAACTGCGATTGCGCCCGTCGGTTCTGTCGGGCCAACCGGTCCAGATCCGAACATTCCGTTGATCGGAGTTGACAGTTCAGCCTCGCTGGATGCTCACATTACTCAACTCACGCTGGATGATCTCGTTCTGTTTGTGTCACAGGACGAGCGGCTGGAAGCCATCAATCCACTGACGGGTGCGGTTCTGATTGACTATGGCGACCCGTCTACATCAGCAACGACCGATCTTAAAGACATTGTACTTCGATCGGACGGAGTGTTGTTCGGGTATCAGGAGATCGAGACAGCCGGCGCAGCGTCACAGAATACTGTTGGGCGTCTGGTAACGCTGGATACTGGAACCGGTTTGGAAACACTCGTCGGTAATGACAATATTTCTGGCGAAAATCCAACACCGACGGCGCAGAATCCAAACAGTCCCGGTGCTGGTAACAACGACTTTGATGACATCACCGTCTCGAACAACGTCGGCGCATTGACCGTCGAGCGAACTGGTGTGACAGGTGGAAACCCGACTTACGTTGGCTGGTATGCTGTCTTCGAAAATGGCACCGATGTCAACGGGAATCCGACTGTTAACACTAAGCTCTACCGTGCAAATCTTGACACTGGAGCAGTTGCCAATGACACCGGTGATTCTGATTTCGGAGATATTCAGTTCTCAGATGTAGTCTACGCTGATCCAGCGAACGGCGGAGGGATCGCATTCCTGAGAGATTCTGGTGGAAATACGACTTCGTTCCATGTGCAGTCAAAGGCGGCAGGTGCTGGTGGCGACGGCGTTATTCTCAACCTCAATGCGAACCTGGCGAACAATGGGAACATTAACGTTACCACGCCCGGGAACGATACGGTAACCGTCAGTTTTGGTCGGAATGCAACCGCGCAAAGTATCGTGAACGCGATCAATCAGAATACAGGTGCTAGTGCGCTACTCACTATCGCGGTTGCCAATGGTCAAAATGCAGGACGTTCAACGGGAGCAACAGGTGGTGCATCCGGTGTGACGCTTTCCACGGATACCGGTGGTGTGCTGGGGCCAGCAGGTAGTCCGGCCGGAAGCGGAATCGGTGGCGGTGATGGCTTGCTCGGTCCGGTTCGCGGAAACGTAACGGGCCTGTCGTTCGACACGAACACGCCAAACAACAGTGCTGCGAATGCGCTCTACGGTGTGACGGATCAAGGCCAGCTGATCACGATTGATCGTAACAATTCCGATCTTCGAGCTGACGCAGCGCTTGTGACGAATTTCAGTGCGGGTAGTGTCAACTCGACAGTGTTCTTTGAGCAACCAAACCCTGACACGATCACACGTGCTACAGGAAGCTGGATCGACGACGGTTTTCAGGTCGGCGATACGATTACGGTCACTGATTCGGATGCGAATGACAACAATTACACAATTGATTTCCTGAGTGACACTCAGATCACTTTGTTCCCAACTGACATCGTCGGCGCAGCCGGTTTTGATCGTGGCATAACAATCAATTCCGGCGGTACTTTTGGAACTGTTCGCGCTGATTTCGTAGACGGAGGCGTGGCCGGTGTGGACCCCGATTTGATTGTTCGAACTGACGGGGGAAGCTGGCTGGATGATGGATTTGTGGGCGGGGACACGATCACTATTGCCGGTTCGACGTCGGGCAATAATGGGACGGATGTGTTTACCATCGACTCAGTGACTACGAACACGATCACCTTGGATCTTGCTGATGACGTCAATGACGAGACAGCAGCAGCGATAACGATCAGCTCATCGGGTGTAGGGCTTGGTCAGGTTCCGGTCACGTTTGCGATTGTCGCAGGAAATGCGGACGAGACGATTTCTCGGCGAGACGGAGGGAACTGGCTGGCCGACGGTTTTGCCGTTGGGCAGACCATTAACCTTACCGGTTCAAATGGTGATGACGGTCGATACACGATCGCTGCGGTCTCGCAGTTGGATCTTACGGTAGCTGGCCCCACCGACTTTACTCAGGATCTGGGCATCGGAAACGCTGGGGTGAACGTCACCGTTTCGAATCCGAATCTCATTCCTGCAGACGGGATTGCGATTACCGGCGGGTTCTCAGCGCTGACCCTTGGGCCACAGAACCTCTACGATGGCCTTCTTGCCAACACATTGTTCGCAACCACGAATGATCAGCGACTGATTGCCTTTGAAGTCGATGGAAGTGTCGATGGAATTCGATTCATCAACGCGTTTGGTAACGACAATGAAGTTCAGACGTTGACGTCCACCGGAACGGCTGGAACGTTCCAGTTGACCTATCAACATCCTATTACGGGTGAAACGCTTAACAGTCTGCCGATCGCGTTCGATGCGACAACGAACGATGTGCAGAATGCTCTGCAGAATATGATTACGACAGGTGGTCTGCGTCCGTTCGCTCTGGACGGAAGTGATCTTACCGTTCGCGTTTCTGACTCCATTGTTCGGACAGATGGCGGAGACTGGATTGCGGATGGCTTCGCTGTGGGTGACGAAATTACCGTCACCGGAAGTACCGTTGGGGCCAATGACGGGACATTCACGATCGCCAGTATCACTACCGACACGCTCACGTTGATTGGTACTGACGGCGTCGTCGGACAGATCGGCGAAACTGTCACAGTCGTCTCTGACAACGTTTCTGTCTTATTTCCGGCTGGCGTAACGCCAACGGTGACGTTTTCTGACAATGCCGCGGGGACCATCGATTCGAATGATTTTGAAATCGAATTCACGGGTTTCTATACGGATAAGGCAGTTCCGCAGCTTGGCGTTGACAATACCAATCTCACTGGAACTGCCACTCAGGGTAACGCTCTGAATCCGCTTGATCCGGACGGTGTTGCCAAATTCGGCGGTGATGGTCGTCGTGATGCCACCTCGCTCAATCTCGGCGCAAACTACACAGGTCTGGCGTTCTCGAATCTCGACTTCAACCTATGGCATCCAACAACTGATCAAGGGACGGTTGCTGGGCACGGAATTAATGCCGCTTTTGACAATTCCAGAACCCCGACTGCGGAAACGCAGACGATTACTGATGGACTTGGGACCGCTCGCACGCAGTCTGAGGGGCAGGGCGGCACCAGCCTTTACTTTGGAATTGAGCAGTACACCGCCGGCACGACCGACTATTTGAATTACGACGATGCCAATGGCCAGTACGGTGTACTGGATGGCGAATATCAAAGGGATCTGACGTCTAATCCCGCGATCGGTGAGAACTTCAATCTCCCAGGTGGTGCGTTTGGATCGTCGGTGACATCCGCGATTGATCTTTCGCCGTATTCCGGTGCTGACAAGCCGACTTTGTACTTTAACTACTTCCTGGCAACGGAAGATGCTCAGGCAGCGCAGGGACAAACGTCGATGCGTGACAGCGCTCGCGTTTTCGCAACGACAGACGGTGGTCGAACCTACACACTTGTCGCGACGAACAACGCAGTTCTCGATGCAGAGTTGCCCGAATTCATTTCGCACAACTCAACCTACAACGGTTCACCGACGCAGGAGTTGTTCGATACAGGTGGGTGGCGACAGGCTCGGATTGACCTTTCCCAGTTTGCTGGCTCAGCAACGGTGCAATTCCGGTTCGATTTCTCGACTGCAGGGGCGACGAACGGTGAGAATCTGGCCGGTGATGCATTCGGCTTTTTCAGTAGTGCGGACGAGAATGCGGCCGAAGGTCGAGCTCAGGCCAACACGGGTGAAGGGTTCTTTATTGACGACATTATCGTCGGTTTTGCGGAACGCGGCGAACTAGTGACAAATGCTCCGGCCGGACAGACCGGTTTCGACAACCTGTATACGGCGGGTTTCGCTGGTGGAAGAGGGGATATCAATAACCTCATGAGCCCACCGTCGCTTGTGACTGCGGGTGAGTACCAGCTCGAAATTCGACGAGGCACCGAATACGCCGCACCTGCCGATCCGGCGGAATCGGACATCATCGTCTTCCAGACGCTCGATACCAACGATCGGCTAATCCAGGATCTGACCTCGGTTGTCCAGCCCATTAGTCAAACATTTGACCTGGCGGATGAGTTTGATCCGTTTCCGCTGACGTTTGGAGCCGCAGGAGATGCTGGCTGGTTTGAGGCAGCGTCAGATTTCGTTTCCGATCCGCGAAGTTTTCGATCCGGCGTCCTGGACAATTCTGGCGGAGAAGTTCAGTCAGGGGCCACGCTGAATATAGATACTGGCGAGGGGAGCATCTCGTTTGAAGTTCAAGTGGATTCAGCTGCCGGGGTCGACGTAATCCTCGACACGGATACCAACTATTTTGAGTTTCTGATTGATGGAGTTCCTCAGAATATATTTGTGGCCGGAGTCGATATTGGTACGAAACTACGTGGTACTGGTACGACAAGTCCGTCATTTGTGCCAGTTTCGTTTGCCCTTCCAAATGGTGCTGATAACTACGATTTTGAGTGGCGGTTTACAAAAGGCACGAATGCTTTAAGTTTCGGTGAGGACGCCGCGTTCATCGATGATCTTGTCATTCCTCAGGACACGTCGACCTTTGGACGACTGGGCGACCAGAATATTGAACGACCCCAAGGGATGGTTGTCATTCAGGGCAACTTCATTTCCAACGTCAGTGGTTCAGGCATCATTGTAGAAGCCGGACCTCGAGATACGGGCGCGGGATTGTTTGACACAGACTTCCCATATCCGGGGGCCATTCGAAATACCCCGGTGCTGAATGCGAATCTGACGACAGGTGCATCGATTGCAAACAACGTTGTATCTTTCTTTGGAACGGACGGAATTCGGTACAGTGGGGATGCTAACACCGGGGCAGTCCCCAATGCCGCTGTGCCAATGGGTAAGATCATAAACAACACCGTTTACGGTGGAGTTGCCCAGTCTGGAACAGGCATCAACATTACGAATAACGCCAGCCCCACGTTGATCAACAACGCTGTGGTTAATACCGTGACTGGTGTCAGCTTCGACGCCTCATCTGGCAGTCAGACCTCTCGGCCGATCGCACAGCGAACGTTGTTCCAGAACAACGGGACAAATCAGATTGCGAATGGTGCCCAGTTCTCAAACACGGTCACAGTTGGGGCCGGGACGCAATTGTTCATTGATCCGTTGAACGGAAACTTCTATCCGGATGCCGGGTCTCTTGTTGTTCCCAATCCACTGATCGACAGTTCTGTGAATGTTGTGTCGGAGCGTGATCCTGAGTTCAGGTCAGTCCGAGAACCGATCGGACTACCTCAGCAGGATTTCTTTGCTCCAGACTTCGACGTCTACGGTCAGGAACGTGTTGATGACTCGAATACCGCGAATGCGACCGGTATCGGGAACAATATTTTCAAAGATATCGGAGCGATCGAACGAGCGGACTTCAGTGGGCCGACGGCAACTCTGATTGTGCCACTGGATAACGGTCCTGACGATTCGGATTCGGATTTGAGTGAAGTCGCAATCCTCAATCCGGCGTTACTGTCTCAGTTTGTAATTTCGCTAGTCGACCCGGGGACGCCTCCGAATCCGGGAGTCGGCGTCGATGATACTGTCGCGGGCCTTGTTGATGGTTCTGCATTTGTTCTGACGCAGACCAATGTTGACGGAGCCAGAATTCTCGTTTCCGGCATCGACTACATTTACACCTACAATCCGAATACAAACGAAGTGATATTCCGTTCGGTGACAGTGTTCCCGAGCGAGACGGCTTACAACATCACAGTTGCAGATCCTTCACAGTTGGTGGATATCGCCGGGAATCAGATTCAGCCAAACCGCACTGACGGTTCGGTTCAGTTTGACATTCTTGTGACTGAGGGGGCTAACGATCCTCCAACGATCGATAATCCTGGTACGCAGACGATTTCCGAAAATACGACCGGAAATGCGACGTCGCTCACGTTCTCGACGACGACTGCCAATGCAATCACTATTGATGATCCGGACGCCTTTATCGCTGGCAATATTGTTCAGCTGACACTGTCCGGTGGTAATGGCACGATCACGTTGCCGGCTGGTTTTGGTGCTCTGGCAACCCTTGATGCTGGTACCGGTACGGACGACGGGTTCGTTCAGTTGACGGGCACGATTGACAATCTCAATCAGATCCTCGACGGCGTAGTATTTACGCCAACACTGCACGTCAACACTGAAGAAGGAACGCCACCGCAGACGGTTGAGTTGAACGTCACTGTGAACGATCTGGGGAATTTCAGTTCAGAAAATCCTCTGGTACCGATGATCACTGCGGACAGTGTTCCAATCACCGTTACGGCTGTGAACACAGTTCCCGAAGCTACCGCGCCGCCAGCAGTCGCCACGCCAGAGAACACTGATTTCAACTTCCGCGGTGCGGACACGGTCTCAGTCTTTGACCCGGATGTTGGTGACATGCTGATCACGTTGTCGGTCACGAACGGAACGCTGACACTGGATCCCGCTGAAACTGGTGATCTCACCTTCTCGAATGGCAACGGGGATGCGGATGCCACGATGACGTTTACCGGCACGGTGACCGACATCAACGAGGCTCTGTTACTGCTTGACTTCACGCCGACTCCGTCATTCACCGGTACAGCCGTGATGACATTGACGATTAATGACCAGAACAATTCAGGTGTGGGCGCGACGGCGAATGCACAGGTTCAGACGATCATCAGCGTCGCCGAAGTTAATGACGCTCCGATTCTGCAGTTCAACGGAACCGGTGCAGCATTCGATGTGAATCCTGCGGTCAATGCGACTGACGGAAGTGATTTCGAGTTCCAGCCGTCAACGTTGACTCAAGTCAGCCTCATCGATGCAGATTCTGGGGCGAATCCAATTCAGCTCACGCTGACTGCGTCGTCAGGGACGCTGACACTGGCGACGACCACTGGTCTGGACTTTGCATTTACGCCAGATGGTCAAGGAACTCCGGTTGGTACCGGAATTAACGACGCGTCGATGACGTTCCGCGGAACGCTGGCAGCAATCAACAACGCCCTCTTCAATGCCATCGACGGCGGGCTGATCTTTACGCCTGCTGGACCAGGAGCTGCCACGATTGACGTGACAGTGAACGATCTTGGAAGTACTGGCGGCCTGGTCCTCACTCCGGCATCGGACACAGGGACGATCGACGTTACGATCGCTGCTCAGGACAACAATCCCCGCAATCTCTTTGAAGGCGGAACGACATTCCCAGCGGGCATTCCCGTTCAGGAAGGTGCTCCAAACGCCACGCTCGCGTTTGACGCGGCCAACGGTCGATTGATTTCGGTATCTGATGCGGACAACTCACCTCTGACTGTTACTCTCACTGTGGATGCCGGGGCAACGTTGGTTTTGCCAGGATTAGTCGGTGGTGGTGGTCCGGGCGTTGCCGGTGTTACCGAAGTCGATGGAGATGGCAGCGACGGAACAATTCAACTCACCGGTCTTGCTGTTGACCTGAACGTCGCGCTGTCGCAGATCAACTTCACATCAAACGGGACGAACGCTTCGACCTTCACTATCGTCAGTAGCGATGGTGGCGGGACTGACGATTCCGATTCGATCGCAATTTCTATCAACAATATTCCGGCCTTCATTAATGAAGACGATCCAGACGTTTCTTATGACTTTACTGTCGACGAAAACAGCGGCGCGGGAGTCGTGGCCGGAACGGTCGAAGCTCAGGATGCAGATGTTGCTGCCATCGGCGACGTTTTAACGTTCGCCATCACTGGTGGGACCGGAACGACAGCGTTCGACATTGTGAAGACGACTGGCACGACCGCAGACATAGTCGTCATCGATCCAGCGCAACTGGACTTTGAGACGACTCAGATGTTTGACCTGACGGTCACGGTGACTGACTCGACCGGAGTCTCCGACACAACGACTGTGAATATCACGCTTAACGACTTGGGCGAACCGCTCATCATCGACCAGCCCATCTGGGTGTTGGCCGGCGGGAACATCACCCTGGTTCGCGATCTCGGATTCGACACGATTCATGTCTACGAAACCGGCGACTTCCTGGCCAACGGAAACGGGGCGACTGATCTCGTTCCCGCCGCCGATGTTAATTTTGTGACGAACATCGCGTTTCTCGCTCGCGATGATGCCAGTGACACACTGACTGTTGATTTCTCGGGCGGCGATCCGATCCCAGCCGGGGGCGTCAGCTACGACGGTGGGGTGGGCGTTGGTACGAACATTCTGGAACTGGTCAACGGCACGGTGATGGACGTGGTCCACGATTTTGCTGGCGGCGGAGCAGGCACCGTGACGTTAGACCCGGATGGAGTTGGCGTGGGTGTGGCTGGTTCCGTAATCACCTACTCGCAACTCCAGCCGATTGATGATCAGCTCACGACGACGAATCGCTCGTTTAACTTCTCGGCTGTCGACGACACGGTCACGTTGTCCGACGACTTAACAGCGTCTGATAGTGTGGCCCAACTTGTCAGTACGGCAAACTTCTCCGGATTCTCATTCCGCGTTCCCGGGGCTGGTGGTTCTCTTAATATCAACCTCGGAGAAGGCAGTGACGCGTTGACCGTCGCAGGGATCGACAGCAACTACACCGGTGACATCACGGCAGTTGGTGGGACCGGTCCACTGATTCCGGATGCGGAATTTGACACTCTGGTCGGTACTGACGGTGTCGACGTCTTCAATGTCAACACAGACAATGCCGGTACGATGGTAACCGGCGGATTGACAACGAACTTCTCGGAGTTTGAAAGTCTCGACGGCCTGGACGGAGCGGATGATTTCACGGTCGATATGGGCGTCACTGTTGATGGTGACATCAACGGCGGCGACGGAGACGACAACTTCGTCATTAATGGAACTGTCGGCGGAGATCTTGATGGTGGGCCAGGCACGGACACGTTGACGATGCCAGGTTCTGTGACCGGTACCATTTCTAATATCGAACGAATTATTGTCGATGGGACCGCTAATCCAGATCAGATCGTCGTGCGACTGAATGGCGGAACGTCGGACGTTGAAGTTGAAATCACGACGCTGGGGGTCCCGACAGTAACGCGATTCTTTCAGCCGCCTGCGACGCCAACGCTGACTGTCATCGTTAACGCACTCGACGATGACGACGTCGTCGTGATTGACCATAGGAACGGCTTCGTTGATGCCGACATCGTTCTCGATGGTGGCATGGGAGCCGATTCATTGCAGGTGCTCGATGCGGGAAGCACCTTGTCAAATCTAAGTGCCCTGTATGTGCCAGGAGACTCTATCGACAACGGCACGGTCACTCTGACAGAAGCCGGTTTGACACAGACGATTACCTTCTCGGGTCTCACACCGGTCGAGTTCACAGGAATCGCCGAAGCCACATTACGTACGCCTCGTAGTGCAGATGTTATTACGCTTGCCGACGCCACTGGGCCGATTAGTGGTCTAAACGCATTGGAAGTTCGCGGTACGAGTGACGGAACAGCGTTCGAAACATTCTACGCCAGCGATGTCGCCGAGGTCATCGTCGATCTGGCGACTGCCGACACGGCGGGTGCTCCGGTTGACACCGTGACGATCGAAGATGGAGCACTGGTCGCGAACGAGGGGCTGATTGAAAACGGGCTGACCATTCAGACCGGTATTGGTAGCGACGTGATCAATCTGCAGGAAACCAGCTACCTGACGTTTGATGGTGCGGATGCACTGGTGATTGACGCCGGTAGTAACACCGATCGTCTGAATGCTGACGTCAGTGCCGCAGTGGTTCTGATCGAACAGCTGACTTTGACAGACGACAGCCTCGGCTTGACCGTTGCCGGTGCTTCAGCAGGCGTGGTCAGTTTTGTGTCTCCGACCAGTGGATTGTCGACACTTGGCGGAGAAGAAGTTTCGCTGACCGGTCAATCAGGTGCCGGTCTGGACAACGTGTTTGATCTCCGCGGCTGGACTGCCGGAACTGCCACGGTGGATGGCGGAACCAGCACAGACGACGTTCTGATTGGTCCTGACGTCAACACGCTCTGGAATGTCGCCAGTTCCGATTCCGGAACACTGAACGGTAGCAGTATCACTTGGTCCGATGTTGAAAATCTGACCGGCGGTGCAGGTAATGATGAGTTCGTTCTGGTCACTGGAGTGACCGTTGATGGAACGATCGATGGCGGGGCAGCTGGCTTAGACACGATCGACTTCTCGAACCTCAATGTCGCTCAGGACATTGTTCTGGAATCGGTCAGTCTTGGTTTCAGCGGAACGGCCACCAGTGTTACGGGCGGATTCAGAAACATTAACGGCGTTACGGGAACGTTCCTGACTGACTCGCTGACCAACACGATCGTTGACGTTGCTGCGGCTCCGGTCGCGGGTACGTTTACGCTGAATTCGGATGCCGGCACGTTTGACACAAATACGTCAACGTCTGTCGTCACGATTCCAGTTGATTTTGTCGATGAGGATCCAAATCCAGATACGATCTTCCGAACTGACGGTGGAAGCTGGATTGCCGAAGGATTCATTGTCGGCGATCAGATCACTGTTTCGGGATCAGCGAACAACAACGCTGTATTCACGATTGCTAGCCTGACCGCCGACACGCTGACGCTGATCGCAACGAACGCGTTAACTGACGAGGTCGGCGCGATTATCGACGTGACAGCGATCCGGTCGGCCTTTGCTTACTCTGATTTCGAAGTCTTCATTGCCGGGAGTGTCGGCGATGTCTTTAACGTGAACGCGGATCAGAATGTCGTCACTCTGAACGGTGGTGCCGGCAACGACACATTCAATCTTGGCTCGAATGTGCTGGTCGATGGTCCGATCAACGCAGGTGACGGCGACGATGCCGTCGTTCTGAACGATGGTGCTCGAGTCGGAGCCGGACAGAACATTGACTTTGGTGCGGGTAACGACACGCTGAGTTTTGCTGGCGGTGGTGGCGTGCTTTCAACGGGCGCATACACGACTGCGCGAGAAATTCAGCTGACAACGCTGAATGCGGCTGATGGTGGCTACGACGGAACCGAAGCGCTGCTTGGTTTCACATTCACCAGTGTCAACGAACTCGATGGCAGCGACGCTTTGAATGACACACTGGCAGGTGCCAACGGACTGGATGCCAACTGGACAATCAACGGTGTTGAGCCTCCACCACCACCGACATTCAGCTTTGTATTCGCACTTGATGCGTCTGGAAGCGCCATCGCGACGCCGTTCGGCGGCACGCCCGTTGGAGATGTCAACGGTGATGGTATCTTCAATTCCGTTTTCGATGCTGAACTGGCCGCTTTGATCGCCTTCCGCGATCAGCTCGAAGCAAACGGTGAAGTCGCAAGTCTCTCTATTGTCAGTTACCACACGACTTCAACCATTCAGGATATGGACCCGTCGACGCCTTTGCTTGATTTGTCGACAACCGTTACTGCCGATACTGACATGAACGGTGTGGCAGATTTCGAGGATGTCCTCCTCTCGATAACAACGGCCCCCGGGACCGTATACGAGCCACCTCTGCAGGACGCGATTACGATCTTCAACAACGTTCCAGCCGACAATCAGACGCTTGTCTTCCTGTCGAATGACGCGGCGAACGACTTACTGCCGACGCCTGCGTATGCTGATGAAGTGGCGACTTTGAACGCCAACGGTGTTTCCTTGAACGCTCTTGGTGTCGGTGCAGGTTCGGATCTGGCGTCGCTGGTCGTGATCGACCCGGCTGCTATTCAGATTCTGACTTCCGATGAACTGTCAGCAGCCCTGACAGGCTCTAGCGGTGGCTCGCCTGCCACGCCACTGCCGAGTATCTACCGCGACTCTGCGGCGACTCAGATTCTTTCCTGGACTGATTTCGAGAATCTGCAGGGTGGGGATCAGTCTGACGTCTTCCAGTTTGGTAACTTCATCCCTGACGGGGTTCCACAGGTTACCATCACTGGCGGCGACGGAATCGATCAGGTCATCGGCAACGACCAGACAACAGTTTACGATATCAGCCTGCTTAATGGCGGCACGGTGACGCTGGTTGATCCTAACGGTGGTGACGCTACGGAGTCGCAGTTCCGTGAGATCGAAAACCTGACGGGGGGAGTGTCTAGCGACACGTTCACGTTCACTAACACGGGCAGCCTGACCGGTGCGATTGACGGTGCCGGTGGCCTGGACACGCTATTCGGTGACAATGACGGAAACGTCTTCAACGTCACGCCGCTGACCAGCAGTCCTGCAGCTTCGAATCAGGGGACTCTGGGGGAGGCTGATTCAGCACTCGCGACTGGCGTTCCGGTTGGCTTCGCTGATGTGGTTCTCGGCGACACGATCACTCGGACAGATGGAGGCAACTGGCTGACTGACGGCTTCTCCGCCGGTCAGACCATTGCTGTTTCTGGGTCAACCGGGAACGACGGTATTTTCACGATTGGATCCGGGGCCGGGGCGGTCACAGCGACGACGATCACTCTGAGCGTGAGTGATATGCTGACACTGGAACCGGGCGCGACGATTGACATTGTCAGTAACCCAAAAGTTGTTGGCGGATTCCGGAACATCGAAAATCTGGCAGGTGGCGATGGCCAGGACACGTTCAACGTTCTTAATGGCGACCTGACAGGAAGCATTGCTGGTGGCGGCGAACTGGATCGAATCAATATCAGCGCCAATCGGACAGTTGGCGATTCTGCCGATGGTGGAGCCGGCAACGACATCTTCTTCCTGGAAGACGGTGCTCGCATTACCAACGGAGCATTTGGTGGTAGCGGAAACGATCAGTTCACGGTCGATGACGCCGCCACCGTAACGACTGATCTGGCGGGCGAGGCGGGCGACGACCTGTTCCTGCTGGGGACCGGTGCCGTGTTGATTGGCACGTTCAACGGTGGCGGCGACGCGGGTGACACCATTGATGGCGGTGACACCGGCACGCTCTATCGGATCAACGCTCCGAACGCAGGAGTTCTTGAAACCCGCATCTCTGGTTTCAGCGGAGTTCGAAATCTCGTGGCTGGCACAGGTGCGGACACGTTCCGATTTGAAAGCACAGGAAGTCTTGATGGCACAATCGACGCTGGTGACGGCGACGACAGCATGCGGACGAGTGATGGCGTCGACAACGTGACGTTGACGGGAGTCGATCAGGGTTCCGCGGTCGTCAGTACTGTGACGACAGCGTTTGCGGCTCTGGAGAACATCGACCTGAGAGGCGACGACGACACTCTTACTGTTACTGATGGTTCCAGCCTGACCGGAACCCTGAGCGGTGGTACAGGAAGCGATTTGCTGGTTGGACCGGACGTTGGAGCCACTTTCAATGTGACATCAGATAACTCGGGCGAGTTGCTCGACGCTGCAGGTGCTGTCGAATTGTTGGGGACGGGTACGGTGACGGAAGGATTCTCAAGCATTGAGAACCTGACCGGTGGCACCGGCAACGACACCTTTACCCTGTCTAATGGCGTGACTCTGGATGGCAACCTGGATGGTGGTGGCGGGACGAATATCCTGAATCTAAATTCCGGCGCTTCGATTGGCGGAACGATTCAAAACGTCGACGTGCGGATCACCATTGATGCAAACTCCGGAATTAACCCGGGCAATGCGGTTGACAACATTCTGGTTCAGATTGATGCCGGTGAACTCGAAGTCATCGTGAATGGAATCTCAAACAACTTCTTTGTCCCGACGACGAATGGGGTGAACGTAGTTCTGGATATTCAGTCACAGCTTGGCGCTGACAATCTCACCGTTGACTACAGTACTGAATTCATTGACGCCGTACTGCCGGACATCACGCTGCCAGGCGACATTCTGTTCAACACAACGGACGGCAACGATAGAGTCCGTCTGATTGGTCGGTCAGGAGTTAACGGTCTGACCACGACGTACGAGCCGGCACTTGTTGGCGGGCAGCGAGAGATTCGCGTCAGTAACGGAGCCAGCGATCAGCTTGTTCATCTGAATCAGTTCGCGACACGACCGCAGATCGAACTGGACACGTTCGACTCATTCAACTTCACCAGTCCGGGAGCGGTCGACACGGTGAATCTGAATGCTGCAGTGGCTCCGCTGGGTAGTCAGCAGGCGTTGTTGATCGGCGGCTTCAGCGGCGGCGTTGCCTTTGAAACGGTATTGCTCAGCAGTATCGGTGAAGTTGAAATTGACCTGGAATCAAATGACGTCGGCGTGAACGGATCGATTGACACGGTCACGATCAACGACGGTGCCCTGCAGTCGAATATTGGACTGACCGGCTTGAGCATTTCGACAGGCCCGGGAGCTGACGTCTTCAATCTGAACGATGCAAGCTACCTGAGCAATTCCGGTGCGGTCAGCCCGCTGGATAATGGCAATCTTGCCAGTGGCGCAGCGACGGGAATTGATCTCGGGTCGGGCACCGACAGCGTGAATGTGACAATGGATCGTTCGAGTCTGGTTGTCGATGATTCGAGTCTGACATTGTCGGATTCCGGAGTTGGTGCTCTGGGGACTGTTGTACTGACAGGCCTGGCCGGTGAGACCGGAACGTTCAGCGGTGGAGCGAGTGACAACGGTTTTGATTTGAGTAGCTGGACCGGAACTTCGACCGTGACCGGTAATGGTGGTTCTGATTCATTGCGAGCGGCAAATGCAGATCAGACTTGGAACCTGGTTGCTGACGATGTGGATGACGACGGTGTTGGTCCTGATGGCGTCAGCGGTGTGGACGGCACCGTCGGGACGATCACGTTCGACGAGATCACGGACATGATCGGCGGGACTGGTAACGACACGTTTGTGATCGGTGCCGGCGTGACGGCTTTGAATTCAATCTTGGATGCCTCGGGCACGAACACGATTGATCTTCGTAATGCGGCTGCAGGACAGAATATTCTGCTGACCGGACTGGGCGGCGGAGTTGGATTCGCAGGTAGCGTGGGCGGTCTTGTTCCGAGCTTTGACGGGATCAGCAATCTTCAGGCTCCAGCCGGTATCACCGACGTATTGACCGGTCGCGACGCAAACGCGAACTGGACAATCGGGATGACCGGTGGTTCTTATCAGGACGTGGGCAGCGGTCGGACGCTGACATTCAGCGGAATCGATTCACTGACCGGTGGCGCGAACGACGACGCGTTCACGGTCGATTCGAATGTCACGGTTGATATTTCCGGCGACGTGCCCGGCGGGATGGGCGATGACTCGATCCTGATCGCAACGGACGTGACTCTGACGACAACTTCTACAGTGACCCTGGGTGACGGTGCTGATTCTCTGGTGCTGGCTTCGGGTGCCCGTCTGGTCGGTAACGTGCAGAGTGACGCCGGCGACGACAGCTTCACTCTGGGCGATTCGGCGACGATCACCGGTCAGATTCAGGGCGGTGCCGACAGTGACTCTCTGAGCTTCGCGGGTTACGCGTCTGCTCGGAGCGTGGCTCTGACAGTGGCGACGGCGAATGGCTTCTCCGGTACGGAAGCGTCAGTGACGGGCGGGTTTACCGGGATTGATTCGTTGGCCGGTTCGACTTCGGCGACGACTGACATCCTGACGGGTCTGACTACCGCAAACGCACTGTGGAGACTGGACGCGACGAATTCGTACGAAGAGTTGACTGGTAATCAGGTCGTGACATTCAGCAACTTCGACACGCTGACTGGTGGTGTCGGTGTGGATGACCGGTTCCAGTTTGGTGTGGGTGTGACCGAATCGTTCACACTGCTGGGCAACGGTTCTGCCACCTTCGACGTTGTCGAAGGCAGCGGCAACGCGGACGCGTTCAGCCTGACGGGTACGGATGCCGGTTCCGTGACGGTGAACGGTCAAACGAGCAGCTTCAGCAACGTGCAGAGCCTTGAAGGCGGTGCTGGTAACGACACGTTCGCAGTTGGTCTGAGCGGCTCGCTGACTCGCGACATTCAGGGCGGCACAGGCACAGATACATTGACCGGTCCGAGCAACGGCAATCGGTTCATCGTCTCCGGTCTGAACGCCGGCGAGCTGCAGAATTCTGCGGGCACGTCTCGAATTAATACCTCGACGCTGGCGGCAACAGGCTTCAGCGGCGTGGAAAACCTTACCGGTGGTAACGGCTCCGATCTGTTTACCGTGAATAATGGCGTGACTCTGGACGGTGCGATCAGCGGATTGGGCGGTTCTGACACGGTGACACTGAACTCGGGAGCGACAGTTTCCGGTGGCGTCTCGGGCGGAGCAGATGCGGACGCGATCACGGTGACCGGTGGCGGTACGGTGACGGCAAACGTCGCTGGCGATGCTGGCGAAGACACGCTGACTCTGGCCGGTACGACGAACCTGAACGGTGCGTTTGACGGTGGAGCCGATGCCGACACATTTGTGTCGATGTCAACTGTCTCGACGCTGTTCCAGATTACGGGGACGGATGCGGGGTCTGTGGTCGGTCGCGGGGCGACGTTTACGAATGTCGAGAACCTGACGGGTGCGGCGAACCTGGCAGACACGTTCCAATTCCAAGGCGGCACGCTGAGCGGGACGATCGATGGTGGAGCGACGGCAAACGCCGGTGAGAATGACACAGTTCTGGGAAGTACGCTGAGCGACTTGTTCACGATCACGACGGTCGACGGCGGCACGGCTACGGTGGGTGGAGTGACGGCGACGCTGACCGACATCGAAACGATTGACGGTCGCAGCGGCGATGACAGCTTCACGGTCGCCAGTGCGGCTGGTCTGAGTGGCTCCCTGCTGGGCGGCGCTGGAAATGACTCGCTGACCGGGTCCGGCGACGACGAAACCTTCACAATTAATCCAGGAACTCCGAACGCCGGAACTCTGGAAAACTCAGGTCTGGCGAGTCCAGATGTGACGTTTACGAGCGTCGAAAATCTGAATGGCGGCGCTGGCGATGACACGTTCAACGTCAGCGACGTACTGAGCGGTGACCTGGACGGTGGCCTGGGAACAAACGCGTTGAACCTGATCGGCGCGGGGATTGTGAACGGCACGGTCTCGAATGTGGATGTCACGATCACGGCTGCGGCGATACAGGACGGTAACGCAGACAACTTTATCGTTCGGCTGAACGGCGGCGTGGTGGAAGTCCTGGTGGATCAGACGGCGGCCGGTCTGGGGGTGACGACGACTCAGTACTTCACGCCTGGCATTAACACGTCGATCGCGTTGACGATTCAAGGTTCGGATGACGCCGACACGCTGACAGTCGATTACGACTTCGGTGGTCCGGTCGATGCCGACATCACATTCACGGCGGGTGGCACAGCGAGTGTTGATCGATTGCGGATGCTGGGCGATGGCTCGACGACGGGCAGCCTCGATCTGGATATCAACGGTACGGACGGCGTGATTGTGGCCAATGGCAGCACGATCAGCTTCACCGGGTTGTCGGCCGCTCTGAATGAACCGATCGAAATCGAAGCATTCGACCAGCTAACGTACGCGACGCCAGGCAACGAAGATTTGATCTCACTGGATCCGTTGGCTTCGAGTCCAATCACTGCTCAGTCCGCTCTGACGATTAGCGGTACGAGCGAGAACCCTGCCGACGTGGCGGTTGCCCTGCCGACGGTAACACTGATCGACGTCAGTGACGTCACGCTGGACCTGGCGGCCCGCGACGCCGGTGGCGACGATTCTGACACGGTCAACATCAACGCCGGGTCTTTGGCGGCGACTGCCGTCTCGACTCTCTCGATCGTGACGGGGCTTGGTCAGGACATATTCAACGTCAACGAGACTGATTACCGAAACTCGGTGGGTGGAGACATCCTGTCGCTGGACGGCGGTTCGGCGACGGACACGCTGAATGTCAGGCTGGACAATCTGGACCTGGTTCAGCTCTCAAACACCACGCTCTCACTGACGGACGGTGGAGTTGTTCGTGGAACGATTTCTCTGACAGACATTGATGGCGACACGGCGACTCTGACTGATGGAGCCAACTCCGACAACGCCGTCGATCTCAGCGGCTGGCTTAATGGGACGGCCACGGTCACTGGCGGCGGTGGAACTGATACTCTGACCGGTCCGAACGAGACGGCTCTGTGGAACGTCACGGGGATTAACTCCGGCCAGGTGAATGGCAACACGTTTACGGGCATTGAGAATCTAGTCGGTGGCGACAGTGCCGATCAGTTTGTCATCAGTGACGGTGCCGGTGTCGCCGGATCGATCGACGGTGGAAGTGGGCGCAATAACCCGGCCCTGTCGGTGTCGGTTGTAGACACGCTCGACCTCAGTAACTTCTTGACAGCCCGCACGGTTGAGGTCACCACTGTCGACACGTTCTCGACTGATCTCGGCTTCAATCTGACGGCAGTCTTCTCGGCCTCAGTGGTTGGTACTGCCGCCGCTGCTCAGAACATCGTGACGGTTACCAGCGGCGACCTGTTCCAGGTCGGTGAGACGATCATCATTGCTGACGACAATTCGCCGTCGGAAGAATTCACCATTCAGAGCATCGCCGGTAACGTGCTGACCCTGGCCGGCAACCTTGTCAGTACGTTTGACAGTGCTGACAACGCCGTCGTGTCGGCGGAGAAGACCGGGACTGGGCTCGATCAGGTGATTGGTTCCGGTCAGGTCGGTGTCAACGACACACTGACTGTCGCACCGCAGACGACGGTGTCGGGTGCGTTTGTCGGCGGAGTCTTCACTCTCAGTTCGACGGTTGGCGACAGCTCGTATGTCGTGAACGGTGGATCGCAAACTCTGGGCTTCGACGAGTTCGAGTCGGTCAGCGGCGGGCCCAATGACGACACGTTTAACGTCACGACCGACATTGATGCCTCGCTTGGTGGTGGTGGTGGAAACGACACGTTCAACCTGGCAACCGGTGTGACGGTGAACGGTGACATCGACGGCGGCGACGGAGATGACACGATTGTCTTCGGCGACGCGGCCAGCGTCACCGGAAACATTGCCGGTGGCGAGGGCCTCGATGCTCTTGACTTCGTTGCTTACCAGACGGCTCTATCGATCGAACTCACAGCCATCAACCTGACCGATGGCGGTTTTGACGGGACGGAGACTCAACTCGGCCTCACGTTCACGAGTATCGACGACCTGACCGGTGGTGCTGACACTGATGACACTCTGACCGGCGTGGCGGGCGTCGAAGGTGTTTACGTCATCAGTGACGCCGAACCGCCGCCGATGGTGGTGCTCCCACCACCGCCACCACCGCCGGCGCCGACGGGGGGGCCGCTTGACATCGTGTTCCTGTTTGATGACACGGGAAGTTTTGCGGCAGCATCTGGCACGACCGGCACCGCGTTTCCGCAGATCATTCTGGACCTTCGGACGATGTTCCCTACCCGTGACTTCGCCTTCGGTGTTTCGCGATTTGAAGACTACGGCGGGATTGACCAGCCCTTCATTTTAAATCAACCGGTGATTACAGATGACACGGTTGATTTCGATCTCGCAATTGATGCCGCGCTGAATGCGGACCGGAACGGGCCAGGTGGCGGCGGTTCCTTGGCAGAAAGTGCCATTGAAGGACTCTTTCAGATAGCCACAGGGGCGGGGCTGGACGCGGATGGTGACGGAGATACGGACGGCAGTGGTGCCGCCGGACTGATCACAACCCAAATCAATACGAATGCTGAAGGTGATGTGCCGAACTACTCGACCTTCACTCCCGACCCGACAGGTGATCCCAACGGCCCGATCCTACCACCGACCGAGCCTGTTCCCGCAGTGCCTGTTGATGGAGTCGGCTGGCGTCCCGGAACGCAGCGGTTCGTAATTCTGGCAACCGATGCGCCGCTGACGGTTGAAGACGACGGTTTAGACCCTTACGTCGGCGTGGGTGGTGTCACGGTGCCGGCTGCAGACTTTGATGTGGGAGGTCGCAACGATCCACCGCCAGCGTCGCTTGGGACCCGTGGGGCGAGCATTCAGGAGACGGTCGACGAGTTGATCGCTGACGATGTGCAAGTCATTGGTTTGTTTGCTGACCTTGGTTTCTTCAGTCCGCAAACTTATCTGACTGGCCTCGCGACGCTGACCGACGCGACCAACGTAACGGGCAACATTGTTGAAAGTGGCATTACGCCGGGGCCGTCTCCAGACGACATTGCACCGGGCGATCCGCTGGTGTTTCAGATCAATGTTGGCGATGCGGCCGGTCTGGCGACTTCGATTGTCAGTGCAATTGCTGCCGGCGTTGTAGAGCCGCCGGCGCCGCCGCCGCCGGCGCCGGGCGTTCCGACGCCGGAAGTGCCGTCAGAGGGCAATTTTCGGGATGCGGCAAACACCTCGCAACTGTCGTTCTTCGGGTTCACGAACATCGTCGGTCGCGAGTTGAACGACGTCTTCATCTTTGATGATTTCATCTTGAACGGTTCGCCGACGGTCACCATTCAAGGTGGCGGGGGTGACGATGAGCTGATCGCCAACTCGGAGCCGACGGCGTTTGTCGTCACGCAGACCGATGGCGGTCAGGTCACAACTCTGGATCGTACAGGACAGAACCCAACAACGTCTTCCTTCTTTGAAGTCGAGAACTTGACGGGTGGGTCCGGTGGTGAAGAGTCAACATTGGCTGCCGCTATCGACACGACGGCTACAGTCGTGACGATGGCCGATGCGACTGGCTTCCCGTCCGATACACGGTTTGACATTCCGCTCACGGGCGGATTCCAGATTGAGATCGGTGCCGAAAAACTCGACGTGACCGCTGTTGCGCTCGAAGGGGCATTTTCGACGCTTAACGGTGACATCACGGACACCGACACGACGCTGGTTGTTAACGATGCGAGCGACTTCCCGACGTCGGGAGCGTTCCGCATCACGATCAACGCTGAAGAAATCGATGTCACGGCTGTGGCTGGCAATACGTTGACAGTGACTCGCGGTGCCAATGGCACGACTGCGGCAGCTCACGTGAATGGTGATCGACTGACAACCGGGACTCTGACGACTGTAGGCGCGGCAGTTGCGGCGGTTGATCTGACGGTCGATGTCGCCGATGCGTCGGCCTTCCCGGCTGCAGGTGGATTCCGTATCGAGATCGGCAGCGAACTGCTCGACGTCACAGCCGTGGCCGGCAATACGTTTACGGTTACGCGAGGTGTCGACGGAACGACAGCCGCCGCGAGTGTCATCGGCGACGATGTGCGGCTGGTCTTCGATTCGTTCACGGTTACGCGTGCCGCCGGCGCAACGCTGGCCCGCAATCACGCTCTGAACGCTACGGTTACCCTGCCGGGCGACTCATTCACGTTCCGTAATACCGGGGATTTGACCGGTGCCATCGACGGTGCTGCCGGTCCGGACCTGGTGGTCGGCGATGATGACGGCAACGTCATCCGAGTCACGTCTACCAACGGCGGCGTTCTGCGCCAGTCTGATGACGTGACCGAGAAGATCGCGAACGGCTTCATCAATATTGAGAGCATTTCGGGTGGAAACGGTTCCGATCAGATCTTCGTTGTGACCGGCGGAGCGGATCTGACCGGCAACATTCTGGGTGGCGGCGGCAACGACACAATCACGGTCGGTGCCAACCAGATTGGCGGCATCATTGATGCCGGTCTGGGCGACGACATCATCAACCTGAACGACGGTGCCCGAGTTTCGAGCTCCGGCGTGACCGGTGTGGTCGGCTTGGGTGGCAGTGATATGTTCAACGTTGCCGGAACGGTGACGGCCAACCTCGCTGGTGACAGTGGAGACGACACGTTCATCCTTGCCACTGCTGGCGTGCTGAACGGCACGATCGAAGGCGGTGGCGACGCCGGCGACCTGATCGACGGCGGCGATACGGCGACGCTGTTCCGCATTCTCAGCACGGTCGATGACGGAGCTAATGACGGAACGCTCGAAGGTCGGATCAATAGCTTCACCGACGTGCGCAACCTGCGCGGCGGTGCCGGCAACGATACGTTCCGCTTTGAGGGCACAGGCTCTCTCGACGGCACGATCAACGGTGGCGGCGGCATGGACACGATGGTCACCAGTGACACGGCTGATGCCGTAACTCTGACTGGACCAGATGCGGGCAACGCGTTGGTCAACACCGTAACGACATTCTTCGAAGCGATTGGCAGTGTAGATCTGGCGACCGGAGACGATACCTTCACGCTGACCGCGGCCGGTTCACTGACAGTCGGCCTGGTCGGTGGTATCGGTAACGATTCGCTGTTCGGGGCGGACTCCGACACCGAGTTCAATCTGACCGCAGACAACGCAGGCAACGTCACGGGTCCGACGGGAACACCAGTCATGCTGCCGGCGTTCAGCAGTATCGAAAACCTGACAGGCGGCAATGGCGACGATGAGTTCAACTTCGACGCCAACGTTACGCTCGACGGCAATATCGATGGTGCCGGCGGAGTTAATGCGATGACTCTGCTGAACGGTTCACGCGTGCTTGGCACGGTTCAGAACGTCGATGTCGATCTCATCGCAAACGGCACGGCCGGCGACGACACGTTTGTTGTCGAAGTCTTTGCGGGCGACCTGCGAGTTGTGACGAACGGCACGCCTGCGCCTTACTTCGCTCCGACGACAACAGGATTGAATGTCGAACTTGTTATCAATGGCACGACGGGTAACGACAGACTGACAAGTGACTACTCAAGCGGTACTTTGCCGCAGGACATCACATTGAACGTCGACGATGGCGGGGACAACGTTCGAATTTCGGGTACGGGCACCAGCGATGTGGCCTTTGAACCAGTTCTGGACGTCAATGGTTTCCGAGTGTTCACTGTGGACGGCACAAACCGTCAGCATGTCGAGATGGGGCCAACTGTCGAAGTCGGCGGTGCGACTTCATTCGCCTATACAGGGGTTGGTGCTGCTGACGTTCTAACCTTCAGTTCGGCGACTGCTCCACTGAGTACACTGGGGGCCGTCCAGATTGTGGGAACGAGTGGCGGTTCGGCGATCGAAACCATCCTGTTGTCAGGTGTGACGAACGCGACGTTTGATCTTGATACCAACGATTTGACAGGTGTCACGGCTGACCAGGTGACGTTCAATGATGGAGCCCTTCGCGGCAGCCTGCAATTAGCCAGTCTTTCTGTAACGACCAGCGGCGGAGCGGACACGTTTACGCTGAACGAATCCAGCTACCTCGATTCATCGGGGACGGACATCCTGACATTGAATGCCGGCGGCGGACTCGACCGATTGAATATTACGCCAGCAACGACTCCTGGTCTCGTTGAGCTGGCTGATGCCTCAGTCGGTCTTGGAACAGCGACAACGGTAAACCTTGGCGCGGTGATCTTTACTGGTCTGACCGGCGAGATCTTCAACATCGTTGGTGATACCAATGACACGACGTTTGATCTGAGCGGCTCGACTGGGTTGGTCACGGTAAACGGTGGAACTGGTACCGACGCGATCGTTGGACCGGATCGCGACGTGACGTGGAATATCTCAGCAGCCAATCGCACGGTCGACACGTTCGAATTTACCAACATCGACAACTTGATCGGTGGCAGTGCAAATGACATCTTCGAGTTCACTGATGCCGCAATCGTGAGTGGCTCAATCGATGGTGGAGACGGAGCCAACACGCTCGATTTCTCTGCATACAGCACCGCTCGGGCACTGACCCTGAACCTTGATGGTTCGATCGTTGGCTTCGCCGGCACAGATTCGTCAGGCGCAGCCGCCGTTCAGAACGGTTTTGACAATATCACGAGTATCGAAGGTAGCGGGAGCGGTGTTGTTAATGACACGCTGAACGCTCAGGCCGATGACCGCATGGATGGTTCGATTCTCGCGGGCAACTTTGTCCTGAATACAACGACTGGTACGTATTCGGCGTCCGCGTTGGCCGGCAGCCGAAGTCTTACCTTCAGTAGGTTTGAAGTTCTGAACTCTGCAGATGGTGACGATCAGGTCTCAGTCAACAGCGACGTCAGTCTGGTCGTCAATACGAATGATGGAGTCGACACGGTGACTGTCGATCCGCTGACTGTCTTGTCGGGAGCCGTTAATCTGGGGGCCGGTGACGACGTACTGCTGGTTGGTCAAAACGGCCTGGTCAACGGATCCGTAATGGGCGGCGACGGTGCCGACACATTCGTGCTGAACGCTGGTGCGACAATTGGCGGCCAGGTGATCGGTGGTGCTGATAACGATACTTTGAGCTTCGGGACGTACACCTCTGCCCGAAACGTGACATTGACCGGTTCAACTGTTGACGGATTCAGTGGGACGGAAGCTGCCGTGAACATCGCAGGTGGAGGCGATGGGTTCACGGGCATTGACACGATCAATGGTGGATCAGGTCGAGACGTGCTCAACGGTATTGCTGGAAACGACGCGACCTGGCGAATCGAAGCGAACAGCCGATATGTTTCGGGTGGCGCACAGGTCTTCTTCAATAACTTTGAGGATCTCCGAGGATCGACTGGTGCGGACGAATTCAGGTTTGGCGTCGGTGCGACTCTATCTGGTGGACGCATCAGTGGTGGTACTGGCAATGACGTCATCTTTGCAGACGACGATGGCACCACTTTCACGATCACAGGTTCAGATGCCGGTACGGTCGATCCAGACGGCGCCGATCCACTGACAGCGACAACGTTCTCGGATGTGGAAGCTCTGACTGGTGGTGCCGGAGACGACAGCTTTGAATTCGGCAATACTGGATTCCTGTCAGGAGCTCTTGCCGGTGGCATGGGGAGTGATGTCCTGCTTGGGGCTCCGAACGGAGACGTCTTCCATGTGACAGGAGCAGCGGACTCGGGCGTTCTGTATGACCTCGACCCTGCCAATCCAGCGTCGAAGACCGGCCCACGAATGTCTGGCTTCAGCAGCATCGAAAACCTGGCCGGCCAGGGCGGTGATGATCACTTCGATATTGATGCCAACCTTACCGGGAACGTGGATGGTGGCGGCGGCACAAATACCCTCGACCTCGCTTCCGGAATTACAATTGACGGGATTGTCAGCAATGTCGACGCGCAAGTCACACAGAACGGTGACCTTGCTGCAGCCAATACCGACGACACGATTATCGCTCAGTTGAACTCGACGACTGGCGCACTCGAAGTTCTGGTTAACCTGGTCGTTAACACGTTCTTTACTGCGGGAACGGGCGTCAACATCGCTCTCTTAGTCAACGGACTCGGCGGCGACGATACGCTGACAGTTGATTACAGCACAGGTGGCGTTATTCCTGGCGATGTCACGTTTGATGGCGGTACCGGCACCGACCATCTGGCACTGATCGGAACAGGGACTGAAAATGTAGACTATGTGCCTGGTTTGAGTACTGCTTCTGATGGTGTTCTGCAGATCGATGACGGAACGGCGACTCGTGGAATTACGTTCGTCACCCCAGCCACGGCTGAAACTGTCGAACTGGTTGCGCTTGGCAGTGCGACGTTCACGACGCCAGAGAGTGAAGATTCAGTGACAGTTGACCGAATCGGCACGACTCCAGTCACAGGCTTCAATGCGATTTCGATCAGCGGAACAACCGGGCCAGCTGCAGCGGGAACACCATTCGAAACGGTATTCCTGCGAGATGTGCCTCAGGTAACGCTGGATCTGGCTTCGGCTGACGTGACCGGCCAGGGCGACGATACATTTACGCTGACGGCCAATCAGGCTCTGCAGGCTTACGCTCTGAGTAACTTCTCAGTTCAGACAGGACTTGGCCGCGACACATTCCGCATCACGTCTGACGATCTGACGACAACGACTGGTGCCAGCGTGCTCGTTCTTGACGGTGGCAGCGGGACCAACCTGCTCGACGTCACGACAAACGCGGCTTCATTGCGTCTGACGTCTCAGACGTTGTCGCTCGGTGATGATCCGGCCGCGACGCCAAACAGAGGCGTCGTTGGGTTGCTCAACGACAGTTTCCTGGGTGACGACGCTTCATTGACTGGCGGTGCGGGCGACAACACATTCGACCTTAGCGGTTGGCAGAATGGCCAGAACGCTAATGCAACAATCGCCGGTGGAGCTGGTGACGATGCATTGGTCGGCCCGAATCGTGATCTTCCAGACACGGTTGTCACGTGGAATATCACCGGTGCTGATACTGGTACAGTGGACACGTTCCAGTTCAATGGAATCGAGAATCTGGTCGGCGGCAACGCCAGCGATCAGTTCATCTTCAGTGATGGGGCGACGGTTGCTGGAAGTGTCGATGGTGGAGCCGGGACGGAAAACACACTGGACTTCTCACTGTATACGACAGATCGGATCATCAGCATCGGGTCGGTAACAGGCCTCGCTGCGAATCGGTACGGCGGCGATGACCTCAGCGTTGCGGGGCCCGGCCCAGCAATTGGAAATGGCTTCGCAAACATTACCGACCTGAGGGGTGGTTCTGGCGACGACGAACTGCGTGCCGAGGTGATTGCCATCACCGGAATCACTCTTGACAACTGGGCGGCTGCGGGACCGGCGACGTCTCAGAATGGTGAAGTCGATACGCCGAACGGTGATTTTGCCGGTGCTCTCCACTCTGTGCTGGCACACCCGACCGACGCCGACATCCTTTACGCTGCCGGTACCAATGGCGGCATCTGGCGGACTTTGAACGCGACAGCCGCGTCGCCCACATGGGAACCACTAACCGACGATCTGTCGGCTCAGTCCATCGGAGCGATGACGTTCGATCCGGCCAACCCGAACCGCATCCTCGCGGGTATCGGCCGGTTCAGCACCTTCGGCCAGACAGGCAGCAGCCTTGACGGTCTGCTGTTGAGCGAAGACGGCGGTGATTCCTGGACGCAGATCATGGATCCGCTGCTGCTGGGTGAAAACATTTCCGGCGTCGTACTGCAGGGCAACCTGATGCTCGCTTCGGCGAACATCAGTGGGGCTGGCGGTGGTCTGTTCGCCAGCACAGACAATGGCGGAACCTTCACTACGATTTCGGGGACGGGCGGGCTGCCTGCTGGTGCGATTCACGATCTGGTGGCCGACCCGACGAATCCGAACCGGTTCTATGTCACGGTTGAGTCCAACGGGGCGTACCGCAGTGACGATGGCGGGCTGACCTGGAGCGATGTAACAACCGCTGATGCGATTATTCAGCCCATCATTACTGATGCGGGTAATGACAACGCGGAAATGGCTGTTGCTAATAACGGCCGCATTTACCTGTCGGTGATTGTCAATTGTCGCCCTCAGTACATTGGTTTCTCTGACAACCAGGGCGCGACCTGGACGCAGATGGATCTGCCGTTGACGCCGGAAAGCGACGGGGACGACGAAGGTCTGAATCCGGGAGCACTGGGCGAAATCCACTTCTCGATCGCGGCCGATCCAGTCAACCCGAACATTGTGTATGTCGCGGGAGACCGACAGGACGGACCGTTCACGAACTTCATCGGCGCGGACAGCTCCACCGGCCGTATCTTCCGTGGTGATACGACACGCGCCCCGGGCGGTCTCGGCTCGTCACCGTCGCCGCAGTGGGACCACATGACCCACAGCAACGCGGTTGCCGCCATTCCGCTGGGTGGTACGGCCAACGGCACTGCTCCGCATGCTAACTCACGCGAAATGTCCTTCGATGCAAACGGCAATCTTATCGAAGTCAATGACGGTGGTATCTATCTGCGTACAAGCCCACGTGACAACACGGGCGACTGGTTCTCGATCAACGGCGATCTGCAGGTCTTCGAATTCCACAATGTCAATTACGACACCAACTCGGACGTTCTGATCGGTGGTGTTCAGGATGGTGGAACGCTGCAGCAACTTAGCTCGGGATCACTGGCTTGGTCAGCGGTCACAGCGGGTGGCGGCGGTGATGTGGCTATCGCCTACGATCCGGTGAACGGGGAGTCGACGCGGTACTCCAGTTTCGAGGACCTGAGTACGTTCCGGCGTCAGGTCTACGATGCCAGCAACAACCTGATCAGCGAGAGCTTCCCGGCTCTGGGTGTTGTTAATGCCGATCCAGACCCATTGACGATCGTTGTTGACTTCATCGACAAGGGCGAATCAGGCTTCATTGATCGGTTTGGCCGAGCCATTGGTCTATTTGACGTGACATCCTTTGGATTTGCAGCGACGCAGTTTGACTTTGTCACGCAGGCCATTGTGGATCAGATGAATGTGCACTATCACGACATCCCCACAATGGATGTTGATGCACGCAGCCCGATCCCGATGGGGCAGGAACTGGCGATCGATTTTGTTGTGGGCGACTTTGGAGAAGCCCCTTCAAACGGTGCATCCGAGTACTACGTGTTGACCGT
Organism: uncultured Planctomycetaceae bacterium; assembly: GCA_943787265.1. Taxonomy (GTDB): domain Bacteria; phylum Planctomycetota; class Planctomycetia; order Planctomycetales; family Planctomycetaceae; genus JABMPE01. Next base: position 109,659 of record CALSLT010000021.1, read on the forward strand.
CGGGGCTGATATTAATGGCGGGGCACCGCTCGGAACGGCAGGTTTGAGCGTCGTTCGAAATGCCGGTGGAACTGGACCAAACGGGATCGCTAATGGTGGTCTGCTGGGATCGACTTATTCGGACAACATTCAGGGACTTGGCGGTCTTACACCCAGCAACGCTCTTTCATCCGGTGACATCTTCTTCACTGCGAATGCGGTCGCCGGAACGAACTCACACGAGGTCGGGCACGCTCTGTCGCTGTTGCACTTGAACCGTGTGGGGGCGGTGACGCCAAACGGTGGGGCACCGATCATGGGGACTGGCGCCATCGATACGCCGAACCAGGCACGGATTGAAACTCGTGAATTCGCGTACTCAGGAATCAACGATCAAGCTGGTGGAGCGACGCAGACACATGTTCAACAGCTGGTTGGTGCTCTCGGAGTAAGGGACGTTCCGGCGAGAGCGCTCGTTACGCAGTCTGTGACTCCGGTCGAAGCCAACTCGATCGACGGTACTCGGTTGGTCATAGGGGGGGCTAACAGCCCGTATGAGTCGAGTGATCAGGGCGACACACTGAATGAACTGACCGGCGTCGGCAGCGTCAACGTAAACACGATTGTTTACGGTGGCGTGCAGACTGGTACTCCGAATGCCGACGTCCTGTGGCTGGGCTCCGGTGCTAACGTGTTTGTGCGAACGGCTCCAGGGTCGTTCGGTGTATCACCAACGCAGGCCGCAGGATATGCAGGTGGCGAAGTTCGAGGGATCGTGCTCGACTCCGACAATTTCAACACGGCTTATGTGATTGACAACAACCAGGTATTCGTGACGACTGATGCGGGGGCCACGTTCACAGACATTACTGGTGACCTGACGACGATGGAATCCGACTTCCGGGCCATCGAATTCATCCCAGGCTTGACGCAGAATCGACTGGTTGTCGGCGGTCTGACCGGTGTGTTCGAGCTGGACCTGGCAAATCCAGGGGTCTGGCAGGAATTTGGAGCTGGCCTTCCGACCATTCAGGTCAGAGAGCTGGTTTACGACACGGCAGACGACCTGCTTGTTGCAGGAACGCTTGGACGTGGGGCATTCACGTTCGCCGATGCCAGCACCGGGGGCACAGTTCTGTTGACCGCGGGGCAGCAGGATGCCGTGTTTGATCTTCGTTCAACCGATAGTACCGTGACGTTCAGCGCCGGGTTCTTGACGTTCAACGGTTTTGAGAACGTTTCAGGTGGCAATGCCAATGACACTTTCAACGTGCTGAACAACGTTTCGGTCGACATCCTCGGCAACGGCGGCATGGATACTGTCAACGTCGGAGCCGGTCTTACGCTGACCGGAACTGTCAATACGGGTGACGGCGACGATAGTGTTGTGCTGGGCGACGGAGCAAACATCACTGTGAACGGTGGTGGCACGATCGAACTCGGCGACGGAAACGATTCGGTTGTCTTCGGTGACAGTGCAACGGTCGGTGATGCTGGAAATTCAGTAACAATCGCCGGTAACACAGGCAGCGACTCTCTCAGCTTCTCGGGATACACGACTGCTCGCGATGTCACACTCACAGGTGCCAATCTGGCTACCGGATTCAGCGGGACGGAAGTCGCGATCTTCGGCCAGTTCACCGGGATCGACGTTCTTGGTGGAAGCACTTCTGTTTCGCCTCAACGGGACGTCCTGCGTGGTTTGGCCGCAAACTCAGCGACCTGGACCATCGACGTCGACGAAGCGACCGGCGAAGACGCGAACACCTATCGTGATTCGGTCAGCACGGCTTCACTTGGATTCACGCAGTTTGAAGACTTGAGAGGTGGTTCAGCCGCTGACACATTCGAATTCGACGCCTTCGATGATCAACTTGGAGCCGTTGTTAACCTGCCACGCGAAATTTCGATTTCCGGCGGCATGGGGATTGACGTCCTGATCGGCAACCGTCATGGCAATACGTTCCTCGTCAATCAGCTTGATGCTGGACGGATCGGTGTGCCTGGCCAGGCTGGCAACCTCTTCAGCGGGATTGAAAACCTGACGGGTGGTGCGGGGAATGATGCATTCAGCTTCACAAACGGCGGGAGCCTTACCGGAAGCATTGATGGCGGTGTGGGAGCTGATGCACTGACCGGGGACGATGACGGCAACGTCTTTACTATCAACGGACTCAATGCAGGTGTTTTGACCGGCAAATTGACCGGGTTTACAAACGTCGAGCGTATCAACGGTGGTGCTCTTGCCGACACGTTCAATATCAATGCTCCACTTTCGGGTGACGGCGCTGGTGCTGGCGTGCCAAACAGCCTCGCTGTAGATGGCGGTGCGAATAACGACACGATCACGGTCGCAACCGGCGTCTCAATGGCCGGCGGGATCAGCGGCGGCTCAGGGAACGATTTGATTAATATCGGAACCGGCGCTGGAAGCACGACTGTCAGTGGTGGAGTCGGTGGGGGAACTGGTGAAGACACCATCATACTGACCGGAAGTGTGACGACGGATGTGGCCGGTGAAGATGGAAACGACACACTTCGACTGGCAACTGGAGCAATTGTCACCGGTTCGGTCGACGGTGGTGTGGGGACGGACACGCTGGAAGGTCGAAATACCGCAAGCACCTACATCATCGATGGAACGGACAGTGGTTCTATCAGTGGTCGACTGAGTTCGTTTGCAGGCGTTGAGAATCTAGTTGGTGGTACCGCAGCGGACAGCTTCCGATTCCAGTCTGGCGGCACATTGACGAATGGAACAATCGATGGTGGAGCGGGCGGTGGAGACGATGTTCGCGGAGACACAAGTGACAACCTGTTCCTGATCACTGGCCTGGACATTGGTGAGTACACCAGCGTTCTAGGGGCGGGAACAGTTGCCTTCAGCGATATCGAGGGGATCGATGGCAGTGTTGGCGACGACACCTTTACCTTCGAAAATGGCGGGTTTCTCAGTGAGGCACTTGCTGGCGGCCTCGGCAATGATGTTTTGGTGGGAGCTTCCAACGGGGACTTGTTCCACGTGACAGGATCGGCGAATGCTGGGATTCTGTATGACTTGGATCCGGCTGCACCGGCGACCCGGACTGGTCCAAGGATGACTGGGTTTACCAGTATCGAAAACCTAGTTGGGCAGGGCGGAAATGACCACTTTGATATTGCTGCTGATCTCGGCGGCAACGTTGACGGAGGAGCTGGCACCAACACGCTGACACTTGATATCGCGAACGCGTCAATCGGTGGTGCGATTTCGAACGTCAGTGTGACGCCAACAATCGGTGGGACGGCTGCTGATGACATAATTATTGTTCGTCGCAACCCATCAAATCAGATTGAGCTGGTTTTGAACGGAGCTATCAACACACTCTTCGTTCCGGCCACTCAGGTTGATGTAAACCTCATTGTTGATGTTTCAGGCGACGCAGGCAGCGATCTGCTTATCGTCGATTACTCCGCCGGTTCTCTTCCACTTGATATCAGCTATGTTGGAAACGGTGTTGACGATCGCCTCCAAGTGATTGGTACAGGCGGGGATGTGGCAACGTACAACCCCGATTCAGCTGTCACTGGTTCGGGGGTTGTTACGGTTGATGGAAATGCGATCACGGTTGTCAGTCTTGATGCCGCTGGTGCAAGTGCGGCAACGATCGAATTGCTTGGCCTCGGAAGCGTATCCGTTGTCACACCGGGCAGCGCTGATGACATCACTCTGGATACGGTTGCCTCGCCGATTTCCGGTGTGCCTGCTCTGCAAATATCGGGCACAAGTGGCGGTCTTGCGATTGATGCGATATCGCTCGTCAATGTGCCGTCGGTCACGATTGATATGGCCACCGAAGATGAAGCCGGTAGTTCGGCAGACACGTTCACGCTTGCGGCCGGAGCTTCGCTGTCCGCTTACGCGTCTCTCGCCAACGTCGCTGTTTCTACGGGGGTTGGTGCAGACACCTTTAACATTCTTGCGAATGATCTGCGGACGATTAATGGCGGGACGAATGTGCTGACACTCGACGCTGGCTCAGGGACGGATCAGCTCAATGTGACCACAGACGAGGCTCTGGTTGTGTTGACAGATTCGCAAGTGTCGCTTGGTATGGACCCGGCTGTTGCCGCGAATCTTGGAAGTGTGGGACTGGTCAATTTTGCTGGTGAAGTCGCCAGCCTGACTGGTGGAGCCGGCAATACGACGTTTGATTTAAGCGACTGGCAGAATGGCTCGTCAGCTCAGGCGACAATCGATGGAGGAACTGGTTCAGATACCCTCGTTGGGCCGAATCGAGCGAGTGCCGCAACTGTCGTGAACTGGGATATCGATGGTGCCGACACGGGTACGGTTGCCACTTTCGACTTCAGCAATATCGAAAACCTCACTGGCGGCAACGCCAGCGATCGGTTCCTCTTCATGGATGGAGCAACAGTTTCCGGTCAGATCGATGGGGGTGCCGGCACCGTTAATACGCTCGATCTTGCTCAATACACCACGGTTACAAACATTACGGTGACTGGTGTTTCCGTATCGACTGGTTTTGACGGAACGAATGATGCTCCGACTCCAGCCGTAAGCGGATTTTCCAATATTAGCGGCATTAATGCGGGCACTGCTGGCGGTGAGCTGCGTGGTCAGGTCCTGAATGGTGGCGGCGTTGCTCAAACCGGAACGTTCAATCTTCAGTCCCTGAACAGTACATTTGCCGTTGGGGCTGTGTCGCTGATCTTCAACGGCTTTACCGACCTGATGGGCGGGGCTGCCGGTGACATCTTCAACGTCAATGCCGACTCAACAGTCGACATCAGCGGAGCTGACGGTGACGACTCGATCAACATTGCTCAGGATGTCTTACTGACCGGTACGGTCGACGCAGGAGCCGGTGCGGATACCGTCACATTGGCAGCTGGAGCTGAGATTGACGGAGCTGTCAGTGGCGGCAGCGACAGTGACCGATTTGTCTTTGGAGACACTGCAGTGATTACCGGCCTGCTTGCCGGTGGTGCGGACGCGGACACTCTGAGCTTCCAGGGTTACACATCTGCTCGAAGTCTCACGCTGACGGGGCAGACGATCGATGGATTTACCGGAACGGACGATTCTGGTTCCGCTGCTGGTGGGTTTTCCGGGATCGATTCGCTGGAAGGAAGCCTGTCAACTGGAGATACGCTGGCAGGTATCGACAACGCGGCGAATCCGGCAACGTGGACCATCGGAGGAAACAGTACTTACGAGGATTCTGCCAGCGGTCGTGCGTTGGGCTTTACCGGCTTCGAGTCTCTTGCCGGTGGACAGGCGGAAGATACGTTCCAGTTTGTAGATGGATCGGTGATCTCGGTAGCTATTTCCGGGGGGCTTGGTGATGACGTAGTGGTTGCGAATGGCAACGGCGCCGACTTTACCGTCAACTTGACCAATGCAGGTTCCATACTCACGCGGAGTGGAGCGAACTCAGAAACAAGTTCGTTCGAAGGTATAGAGTCGCTTTCGGGTGCTTCCGGGGATGACATCTTTGCCTTTACCGACTTCGGTAATCTCTCTGGTACTATCGATGGTTCGGGTGGTACTGACCGAGTGACAGGCGACGACAACGGAAACGAATTCACTGTCACGTCACCAAATGCTGGCACGCTCGTCGAGAGCGACGGTTTGACTGCAAAAATCGGTGGCGGTTTTATAAACGTCGAGCAGTTGTTTGGCGGTCTCGGCGCGGATGTCTTCAACGTGAACGATTCGCTGTCTGGTGATAGCAATGCGGTTGGCGTTCCGTCCCGCATTGCGATCAACTCAGGTGCTGGCCAGGACACTGTTACCGTGGCTGACGATGTCGCCATGACCGGCGGGATCGAAACTGGTTCTGAAGTTGACACGGTCACGGTCGGAAACCAGGTAAATGTAGATGGTGGAATCGGCCTCGGCAGTGGCAACGACATCATCCAGTTCAACGGCGTGGCTTCTGCCAATTTGGCGGCAGGGGCAGGTGACGATCAAATCACCCTGGCGACAACATCGGTTGTTACTGGGACGCTTGATGGTGGGGCGGGTTCTGACACGATCACAACAGGTGATGTCGCCACAACATTTGTGATCGATGGGGTCGATGCAGGATCGGTCATCGGCCGAGCGTCTGGTTTCCAGGGAGTAGAGAATCTGGTTGCTGGTTCGTTGGTCGACGTCTTCCGTTTTCAGGGGACCGGGTCTTTGACCAATGGTTCGATTGACGGTGGTGCTGGACTTGACCGAATCGAGGGCGACGGAGATGCCAATCGATTCGTCATTTCGGGCACCGATTCGGGAAGCTACTTCGCTGATGCTTCACTGACGGCTTCTACATCGTTTACCGATGTGGAGTCGCTTGATGGTCGCAGTGGAAACGACGTAATTGCCTTTGGAATTGCAGGTTTCCTGACTGGCAGTCTGGACGGCGGTGCTGGTAGTGATGAATTGTTTGGGTCTGACAACGGCGACGTGTTCGACGTCACGGCAGACAACGCTGGTGTTCTTTACGATGGAGCTGGCCTGACGAATCCGCGGATGGCTGGATTTGTCAGCATTGAGAATCTCACAGGTGGCGCTGGCATTGATGAATTTACCGTGCGAAGCGGAGTCACGATTGCTGGCAACCTTAACGGATCAGGTGGAGACGATTCGTTCGTTCTCGAAGCCAATTCGACAGTAGGAGGCGACCTGGCAGGCGGTGCTGGAAACAACACGCTGATCCTGAACGCAGGTGCTCAGATTCTCGGAAACGTTTCCGATGTTACCGTCGATATTAACATTGATGGCACTGCGGCGGCCGACACCTTTGTTGTTCGATTGAATGCTGGTATTTTGGAAGTGCTGGTGAATGGCGTTCAGAATCAGTTCCTGACTCCGTCAGGCGGCAGCATTAATCTGGCGATCAATACGGGCGACATGGGCGGTGACGACTACCTCACCGTCGACAACTCAAACGGTCTCGTCGCTGCGAACATTACGTTCGTGGGTGGCCCAGAAACGACAGCGGACCGTATTCGTCTTGTTGGTCTGCAAACTATGAACGCTGTCTACACACCCAGCGCGGGAACCTTAGGTGAAGGCGTTGTGGTCGTCGAAGACCCAGTCGAAACACAGACGATTAACTTCACTGGCCTGGAAAGCGTTGACATCGACGGACTCGGAAACCTGACCATAGTGACCGCAGGTTCTCAAGATGTAGTCTCACTCGATCCAGGCCGCGACGCCGCATCGAATTCGCTTGATTCACTCATTGTTTCGGGTAGCAGCGATGGTGTTGACTTCCTGTCAGCTCATATTCGCAATGTGGCCGGACTGGACATTGACCTCGCTACGAACGACGGAGCGACGCCGGACGACAGCGTGACCATCGCGGATGGTGCGACCAGTGTTGCACCTGGGTTGCTGCGACTTGATATCAGCACAGGAAATGGCAGCGACGAGTTTGACATCACCGGGACCGACCTGCCGTTGGCTTCGGGGGCGGCAGTTCCGACTGCCGGAGTAACGTCAGTATTCGGCGGCGTAGCTGGTCAGATCACTGACGTGGTAACTGCAGATTTCAATGGTGACCGAATTTTGGACCTGGCAGCTGCGACAAGTGGCGGACAGGTTGTGATCGCTCTGGGTGTTGGGAATGGGACGTTCGTGTCGCAAACGCCTATTAGCGTTGGGACCAGCCCCCTTAGCATCACGACCGGCAACTTTAATAGTGACACAGCGGTTGATCTTGTGACGGGAGATGGATTCAGCGACTCAGTCACAATTCTGGTAAACAACAATGATGGCACGGGCAACTTTACTGCTCTGCCGAGAATTTCAATTCCGGGTCTTACGCCAAACGACATTGAGGCTGCCGACCTTAATGGCGATGGTTTCGACGATATCGCAGTTGCTGACCGTGCTTCGGTCGTCGATCTCGGCTTCATTCTGACCAATGGCTCCGGACCGGGCGTCTTCCAGACACCGACAACTCAGCAGTCAGGCGTAGCCGGTACCCAACTTGTGGTTGGTGATTTCGATGGTCTACCGGGATTAGACATCGTCACATCTTCTAGCTTTACTTTTGGTGGTCCCTGGACCTTGCTTACCAACAATGGTACCGGGCAGTTCACCGCCCGGACGCCAGGTTTTACATCTTCCGGGGCAGCGAGTCGCGTCGCATCTGGTGACCTCGACGGAAACGGCACCTTGGATGTTGTGTTTCTTGAGACCTTCGGCGGTGTCGACCTGGCTCAGGTTTACAGCAACGACGGATCAGGGAACTTTACGCTGACAACAACAGTCACGCTCCCTGCTAATACTGGCGAGATCGACCTTGTCGACTTCGATCTGGATGGCTTCCTGGACATTGCCGTCTCTAACGACTTCCTGACTGGCTCAGTCAGCGTAGCCATCAGAAATGCCGATGGAACGTTCCAGACACCTGTTGCCTCAGCGTCAGGCACTGTTACTTCCGGAGTCGCAATGGTCGTTGGAGACTTCGACAATGACGGTGACAGCGACATCCTGCAGGTAGACGCGTTGGACAACATCGGAGTTGTTAATAACCCGACAGCTCAAGCGGAACGTTTGACGATCGACGCCGGCATCGGCACGGACCGGATTACAGTGACTTCCGATGTTGAACTGATCGAACTTGACTCGTCGACAAGCCAGATTCGCATTGGAACTCTCGCAGCACCAGGCTCACAGGGAGTCATCAACCTCGTTGGCCTGATCGGCGAAGATGTCACCGTTTCTGGTGGTGCTGGAGACAACACGATCGACTTGAGTCAATGGAGCAACGGAGCTCGGGCAGTCATCAACGGCCAAGCCGGGAGCGACACCTTTGTCGGGTTGAACATTGACAGCAACTGGACAATCACCGGCAACAACAGTGGGCAGGTTGGCGATTTCACGTTCAGCGATATCGAGAATCTCGTTGGCGGCACCGGAGACGACGCTTTCATCTTTAGTGGTGGAAGTCTGGAAGGATCAGTGGACGGTGGAGCTGCCGGTAGTGACAGCCTGTCGGTCGGCAATACTGCTAACACTTGGACGATCTCGCAAAATGGCGGTGGAGTAGTCCGACTGGGTGCAGCCGTTACCGATCCGCAACTGGCCTTCACCAATCTGGACGCGATTAACGGCGGCACTGACACGGACAGTTTCGTCTTCGCTGGTGGAACTATAGCGACAATCACAGGTAGCACAGGTGAGGACACAGTTACCGGTGACAATCTCGCGACGACCTGGAACATCGACGATGTAAACGGAGACTTCTCGGTAGTTGACGAAGGGACGTTTGTCTCATCAGGCGGAGCGACTCAGTTTGCCGGAATCGAAAACCTGATCGGCGGAAACAGCGATGATACGTTTGTGTTTGCCAGAGCTGCCAGGATTTCTCGCACGATCGACGGTGGTGGCGGAACGACGAATACGCTCAATGTTGCGGCCTACAACTCGCAGGTCACTGCGACTCTGACCGGAACAGGCTCTGTGACAGGATTTGTTGGGACGACGACAGGCACAACCAAGCCGGTCGGCGATACATTCGACAATATTTCGTCAATCTCATTCAATACCGGATCGAGCACATTTGGCGACACTCTTGTGGGGCTGAACGGCAACGCCCAATGGGACTTCGGAACTTCGACCTACACCGCAAATGGACGTACATTAGCCTTCAGTCTTGGCGACGAAGACGATGTGACCGGCGGTAGTGAAACTGACACGTTTAGCTTCCAAGGTGTCAACACCGCGGTCGTTCGCAACGTTGATGGTGGTGGAAACGCTGACACAATCACGTCTAACGATGCTGCATCCAATTGGACGATCAACGGCAGCAACAGTGGTATGCTCACGCCGGGCATCTCATTCTTTGGTTCGTTCAACAACGTCGAAAATCTTGTCGGCGGAGCCAACGCCGATACCTTTACTTTCACGAATGTCGGACGACTCGATGGCTCTATCGATGGTGGAGCAGGTACAGACTTAATTATTGGCGATGCCAATGGGGTCCGAGTCACAGTGACGGCTGGACTTAGCGATTCGGGAACGATTACGGAACAGGACGGGACTACAGCTAAGGTCGTCAATGGTTTCGTGAGCGTAGAAAACCTGACCGGTGCTGGCTCCACAGATGTGTTTACCATCAATGGCACGCTCGGCGGAAATGTCGTCATGGGCGGCGGCAGCGACACCATCAGCTTTGGTGCAGCGGGAAGCATGGCCGGGACGATTGATGGCGGCTCCGGGGCAGACACAATTATCGGCGATGACAATGCCAATGCGTTTATCGTTACCGGTGCGAATTCGGGAACACTGACTGGAAAGTTCAGCTCCTTTCTCAATATAGAAACGTTGTCCGGTGCTGGCGGCGACGACACGTTTACATTCGCCGCTGCTGGCAGTGTCAATGGCCAAATTATTGGGGGCCTCGGAACCGATACGGTCATTGGAGACGAAGACGGGAACAACTTCGCTGTCACCGGAACTAACGCTGGTGTGCTGTTTGGTAAAAACAGTGGCTTCAGTGAGGTCGAAAACTTGTTTGGTGGAGCTGCGGTTGACACCTTCTCTGTTTCCGGAAGCCTCAGTGGCAACATGGATGGTCGAGCCGACGACGATATCTTCAGCGTTCTGTCCGCTGCGACTGTCGGCGGAACCATTTCTGGCGGAAGTGGAGAAGACATCTTCACACTTTCCGGGACCGTTGTTGGACAAGTGCTCGGCGGTACGGACAACGACACATTCAATCTGAACGCTGGAGCTAACATCTTCGCAGGTGGTGCATCGAACGCAGTCGGGCCGAACGGAGTTGACGGTGGGGCCGGCAACGACACATTCAACGTCAACGGTGCTTTGACGGCGACGATCGACGGCGGGGTCGACATCGACACGGTCCTCACACCAAACGGTGCCACCGTGACGATCACCGGTGCAGGGCAGGGGATAATTGTACCTGGCTCATCCGGCGGCTTCTTCAATATGGACTCGATTCAAGGATCGGCCGGGTCGGAAACGATCATTATTGCGGGTGACTTCGGCGGCGACTTTGATGCGGGTGATGGTGACGACAATATCACGATTCAGAACGGTGGCTCTGTCAATAATCTCAATGCCGGAGGTGGTAACGACACGGTGGTTGTTGAGGACGGGGCAGCCGTCAATGGAGACATTGACCTTGGTGATGGAAATGACAGCCTGGGTATTGCTGACGGAGCATCATTTAACGGGACCATCAATGGCGGTGCCGGTGACGATGTCGTTACTTTGGAATTCTCTTCATCGACGCCGGGGCAGCCGCGATCGATTACGTTCAATGGTGAAGCTGGCAACGACGACCTGGTGTTGACCGGTGGTGGACTGACCACGACGGTCGACTACACCGTCGGGCCGAATGCTGACGAAGGGACCATCGTCACGGATCTCGACGGTGTCCTCGGTGGAAGTGACGTGCAGACCATCACGTTCACAGGTTTGGAGCCGGTCGAAGACACTCAGTTGGCAGCTACGCTTACGATCAATGGTTCAGCCAGCAGCGACACGATCAACGTGACCGATGGCAACGATGGCGTGGGTGGCCTGAACGAAGTGAACTTCAATGGTGCCTTCGAACTTGTTCGTTTCAGCAACAAGATGAACGTCGAAGTGAACGGGCTGGCTGGTGCGGATACGGTCAATCTGAACTACACATCAGGCTCGGCCTCATTCGCCGCGTTGAATGTCAACGCCGGAGCCGGCAGTGACACTATTAACGTTCTGGCGGACCATCTTGGTAACGTCGACGGTGGCGATGACGGTGATCAGATCGTGCTGAGTGACGGAGTTTCCGTCAGCGGAACAGTTGGCGGTGGAAGTGGCACCGACACCTTGAACTACGCAGCGTTCACAACGGGCGTCGCTGTCAATCTGCAGACTCTGGCTGCAACATCGATTAACGGTGGAGCAGCTGCTGGGATCTCTGGCTTTGAAAGTCTCACGGGTGGTTCGGGGAGCGACTCGATCACGGCAGAAGACAATGCCAACGCAATCAACGTTACCGGTGCCAACGGTGGCAACATTGATTCCGCGTTCTCGTTCTCTTCGGTCGAGAATCTCACCGGCGGATCGAATGACGACTCGTTCAACTTCAGTAATGGTGCGAGTGTCGACGGAACCGTTGATGGTGGAGCCGGCGGAACGGACACACTGGACTACGGAAGCTACTTGACAGCAGTTTCAGTCAACCTGCAGACGTCGGCGGCGACGGGAATTAACGGTGATGCCGCTGCTGGCTTCTCGAACATCGATTCGGTTGCCGGTGGATCGGCTGCTGACTCAATCACCGGGCCGGATGCTGATCAGACCTGGACGATTACCGGCAGCGAAGCTGGAAACGTGGCTTCGGTCAACTTCAGCGAGTTTGAGTCGCTGAATGGTGGTTCGGGTGACGACAACTTCGCCTTCAACGACGGGGTCACTCTGGACTTCGCGATTAACGGTGGAGCTCAGAACGCCGCTGACACTGTGACATTTGCAGCTTCTGCTTCTGGTGTTTCTGTCGATGTCAGCCTTCTGTCAGGTATCGAGACGCTGACCGGTTCTGGAAGCACAGACACGCTTGTCGGAACTTCGGGCAACGATGTATTCGATGTGACTGCAGCCAACGCTGGGACGATTAACAGCAATACGACATTTACGACTTTCGAAAATCTCACTGGGGCCGGCGGAGATGACCAGTTCCTCTTCGGAAACGCCGCAAGTAGCATCAATGGAGATGTCGACGGTCAGGCCGGAACTGACACGCTGAGTTACGCGAACAATCCATCGGCTGCTGCGAATGTCACACTGACAGGAATCGGCACAAGCGGTTACGGCGGAGTTGAGACGGGACTCACCAGCCTCAACGCCTTCTTGAATGTCGATTCGCTGATTGGCACGTCGGCTGGTAACGACTTTATTGGTGGCCTGGGTGTTGCTTCGACCTGGGTGGTGACTGATGCTGCCGGAACGACCACGGGCTCCTACACCGCGACCGGTGGTTCAACGCTGGCTCTGACATCGTTCGAGTTGTTGTCTGGTGGCTCTGCTGCAGACGCATTCAACGTCAGTAGTACTCCGACAGCGACCCTCAGCGGACAGGGTGGGGACGACGCGTTCAACTTTGCAACAGGTGCTGTTCTGACAGGTACCATCTTCGGTGGTGCCGACAATGACACGCTGAGCTTCGCAGCCAGTTCAACTGACGTCACCGTGACGCTGACGGATGTTACTGCGGTCGACGGTGGCTTCACTGGGACGACGGGGCTTGCGACCGGTGGATTCCAAAGCGTTGATACGATTGCCGGTGGGTCGGGTGACGACACTCTGGATGGCCGAGCGTCTGCTGCAGGCACGTGGACGATCGACACGACCAGCACTTATGCTTCGGGCGGAGAAACTCTGCAGTTCTCCGGTATTGATAATCTCACCGGTAGCTCCGCCGCCGACACGTTCAATATCAATGGTTCCACAACTGTCGATATTGACGCTGGTGGCGATGCTGACCAGATCAACGTCGCTGGCGGAGTGATTGTGACTGGAACGCTTGCTGGTGGTGCTGGAAACGACAACTTTGACTTTGACGGCGCTATTACGCTACCAACGCTGGACGGTGGGGCGGACGATGACACGCTCGACCTCGCTGGTGGGACGAACGCCGTGAACCTCTCGCTCGACAATGCAATCAGCATTGAAACGCTGATTGGTACCGGACAAAGCGACACGTTGACTGGTACGGCTTCCGCAGACGCATTCAACGTGACGGATGCCAACGGCGTCGATAATGGCACGGTGAACGGCGTTGTCTTTACCTCGTTTGAGAATCTGGCCGGTGCTGGCGGAAACGACAGCTTCCAGTTGCAGAACACGCTTGGTCTTTCTGGCGGAATCGACGGCGGAGCGGATGTTGACGTCATTGACTACTCGCAGTATTCGACTGGCGTTTCTGTGAATCTTTTGACCGGAGTCGCGACCAACATTACCGGCGGCATCTCGAACATCGAAAATGCAACCGGCGGCCAGGCCAATGATTCGTTGACTGGGTCTGCTGGCGACAACTCGCTGGTTGGTGGCCTTGGAAACGACATCTTCTTTGTCACGGATGGTGGCTCTGACGTTATCGATGATGGAGCCGGTAGCGATACGATTGACTTCTCGCTGGCAACCGGGCCGATTGCTGTCAATCTTGATTCATCGACCGCTCAAACAGTTCGAACCGGACAGACTGTGACGCTCGACGCTGACGGGATTGAAAACTTTGTCGGTAGCAGTGCGGACGACGTTGTGCAGGCTGCGATCCTTGCTGGACAAGACCGTTCACTCAACGGCGGCGGTGGCTCAGATCGTTATGAAACGACGTCGAACGCCGCTAACACTTGGACAATTGACGGTTCAGATGCGGGGAGCCTCGGTGCGGCTGACCTAGTCAACTTCACGTCGATTGCGAACCTGACAGGCGGCACTTCATTCGACACGTTCAACTTCGTCGATGGTGGAGACATCACGGGCATTATCGATGGCAACACCGGTGACGATATTGTCTCGTTTGGTGAAGCTGGTCGAACTCAGGCTGCTGATTTGAATATAGGCCAACTAGTGAGTATCGAAACGCTGATTGGCAGTGTTGCAGATGACACGCTGACGGCCGCCGCCGGTGGAACTGACTTTGTCGTGAACGCTGCGAATGCCGGTACCGCTCAGAATGTTGGTTCGTCGGACGTGATCACGTTCAGTGCCTTCGAAAATCTGGCTGGAGCAGCTGGCGACGACTCGTTCACCTTTAACACGGGTGGGGCACTTGGTAGTGCTGTTGATGGCGGTGCCGGTTCAAATTCACTGGTGCTTAATGATGGCAACGACGAGATCACCTTGTCTGCAACGTCCGCTTCCGTTGGTTACACAGGCGAAGCTCGCGACCTCGACTTCGGGACATTGGTAACGGGCTTCTCGAACATTACTTCACTGGATGCTCGGGCAGGTGACAATGTTCTGACTGGGCTCGATGTGACTGCGAGCTGGGCCATTGCGGCCGCTGGCGTCTACACCACCGGCACCTCGCCGAACGAACGAACCTTGAACTTCGCCAATATCGATACTGTTCGAGGTGGCTCAGGTGCGGACACGTTCCGCTTTAACGAAGACCTCGCGGTCGTTGCGGACGGGCGTGGCGGCGTTGATACGATTGAGGTGTCAAATGCCACCGTCGAACTGACCGCTCCCATCACGGCTGATGGATTCAGTGGTGATGTTGGGCTGGCCAGCTTCGACGGGATCAATGCCGTTGTCGGAACGTCTGGTACTAACACGCTGCAACGAGATACGGGTGGCGGGAACGCGACCTGGGTACTCAATGCAACGTCGGGCAATTCCTTCACTGAGGCTGGGCAGACGCTGACGTTCAGTGGCATGCTGAACCTTATCGGTGGTGACGCCAACGACACCTTCAATATCACCGGATCAAACGCCGTTAATATTACAGCCGATGGTGGAAACGACGTATTTAACTTCCTCGACAACGCCGCAGAGATTACCGGCACGATTGACGCGGGTACCGGCAACGACACTCTTAGCTTCAGTGGTGTTACGAACGGAGTGACCGTTGATCTTGCGTCGCTGACCGACTTCGAAACGATTATCGGCGGTAGCGGGAACGACACGCTTGTCGGTGACGGTGGCAATAATCAGTTCCAGATCACATCGGCCGGTGCCGGTTCTGTTACTGATCTGTCAGTCAGTTTCCAGAACTTTGAAACGCTTCAAGGTGCGGGTGGCGACGATACGTTTACCTTGGCGAATGGGGCGACGATCGGTCGAGTGGACGGGCAAGCCGGCAACGACACCATCGATCTGGCCGCTTACACAACAGCACGAACGGTTGTTCTGGCCGGTTCCGCGTCAGACGGGTTCAACGGAACGGAAGCAGCCGTCGGGACGTTTGCCGGAATCACAACGATCGACTTGAACGGTGGAGTCAGCGGCAATTCACTATCCGGACTGAACAACGACTCAGTCTGGGACCTGGACGCGACGCCAACCTATACAAGCTCATCGCGAGTGCTGAACTTCAGCGGCGTGGGATCAATCGCTGGCGGCAGTGCCAACGATATCTTTAACGTCGGTGTCGGTGGAGCAACGCTCGATATCAATGGTGGAGCAGGTGACGATCAGCTTGTGATTGCTGATCAGCAGACTCTGACAGGCACGTTCGACGGTGGCGAAGGGTTCGACACGATCGACCTGTCCGCCTACACAACGTCCGCCACGTTTACCGTTCTCGATCACGGAACGGACAATGGCTTTATGCTCAACTCAACGGGCCTGACCGGAGCCGCAGACAACGTCGATACCGTAATTGGCGGTTCAGCGACCGACGAAGTGATCGGACTGAATCAGCAATCGGCATGGTCGCTAAGCACTATTGACGACACCGTCGACCAGTACTTCACACAGTTCATCGATGCAGGTACCGGAGACGAGTTCGGACGAACGCTGTTCGCCAGCGGAATTGAAACCCGTACCGGTGGCAGTGATATCGATACATTCACACTCCAGATGGATCGTCTGGTGACGGGTGTAACGCACACCGTTAACGGGAATGCTGGAAACGACGTGTTCTTCCTTGAATTCAACGCAGGCACGTCATTCAGCGGGACGTCCAACCTGGTGATTAACGGTGGTGATCCATCAGCCGATATCGACAACGTCGACACGGTAAGCATCTTTGTTGACAAGGCTGGCGAAATCGCACGCTCGATCGGTGTGACCTACGATTCAGCCGCCAGCGGCGATGTCAGTGTGACTGGTCTTGGCGGTGCATCCTCGCTGGATATCAACACGATCGAAGGTCTCGAAATTGTTGGTGACTCATCGAACGATGACACTGTGACTGTCACGACGACTGCGGCGGCCGATTCGGTGACAGTTGTGCCTGCTGCAAACGGCGGCCAGGTATTCCTCGGCGGTACAACGTCGATGCCAGGAGTTGCTGGTGGTGCGACCGGTCCAGATATCACGATAAGCGGAGTCGCAAATACAGCGGGCATTTCAATCGACGGTGCGACCGGTTCTGACACGTTGGTGTACGACGGTTCGCCGACGGTCACTCCAAGTGGTCCGGGAGCCGGAACGCTGTCATCAGCGGGACTCGCCGACGTTGGCTACAGTGGTTTCGAAACAGTAGACGCCACCGGAACTCTAAGCTTCGCCATTGGTGCAACAGTCGATGCGAACGACACAACAGCCGATACCTTCAACGTTGCGATCAATGCTGGGCTGCTGGAAGTTAACGTCAACGGGAGCATCGTCCTGCAGCAGGACGTGTCGACGATCGATCAGCTTGTGATCGAAGGGTCGAATGACGATGACACTTTGACCGTTGACTACTCCAGCGGTAATCCGATTCCTGTTGGTGGTCTGATCTTTAACGGTGGCGGCCAGACGACGGGAGATTCGCTGGTTGTTATCGGTGACGGTATCGGTGTCGGCTCGAGTGGAACATACACACCGAGTGCAACGACCAATGGTGACGGTGTTGTGTCGCTGGACGGTACGACGATTACCTTCACGGGGCTTGAGCCTGTCACGATTTCTGAGATCACAAACTTTGCCTTTGTGACTCCGAATGCTGTCGACATTATCGTCATCGATAGCCCTGCTGGTGGCGTGAATCGCGTTACTGGTACCAGCGGTGGTGTGACGTTCGAATCACTGAGCTTCAGCAATGTCGCCAACTTTACTCTGGATGTTGAGACAAACGATGTTGATTCAACTTCGGGCGACAGCATCACGTTTGCGGCGGACCTCGTCGCGACCGGCCTGACATCAATGACTGCCAACGGTGGTCAGGGTAACGATACGATTGATGCCTCGGCCGTAACTGCTCTTGGTGTTTCGCTCAACGGTGGCAGCGGTGACGATACACTCGTGACTGGCGGTGATAACGACGCAATTGACGGTGGTGCCGGAACTGACACTGTTCGACAAACTGCTGACGGTACTCAGACGCTGACCGCAGACACCTTGCTGACTGGAAACGGCACAGACACGCTGGCTGGCATCGAACGGGCCGACCTGATCGGCGGTACCGGCGGCGATACGATTTCGGTTGCCGGGTTCAGCGGACAAGCGACGCTTAGTGGTCAGGGTGGCGACGACACGCTGACTGGTGGTACAGGAAACGATTCACTTGATGGTGGGTCGGGTAGCGACACAGTTTTGGAAACTGGGGCTGCCGGCTACGTCCTGACGACGTCACAGTTGACCGGATTCGGTACAGATAGCCTGACCGCAATTGAGAATGCAAATCTGACCGGTGATGCCGCAGCCAACTCGATTGACGCTTCCGGGTTTACTGGCACGGCCACGACTCTGAGCGGTGCTGAGGGCAACGATACGATCACTGGCTCTTCGGGACAGGACAGCATCGAGGGCGGTGACGACGACGACTCGCTCCAGGGAGCTGCAGGCAACGACACGATCAGCGGTGGGATTGGTAACGATCTGCTGCTGGGTGGAAGCGGCAGTGACATGCTGACTGGTGACGCCGGTGACGATACTGTCGATGGTGGCTCCGGTAGTGACACAATGAACGGTGAAGGCGGAACGGACGTCGTTCAGGCATCAGGAAGCCTCAACTACACCGCAACGGACTCGCAGATTTCAGACGGTACTGACACTGATGCGTACTTCGAGTTCGAACTGCTGTCGATTATCGGTGATTCGGCTGCCAACACGATTGATGCCAGTGCCGCGACGATTCCAACTATGTTGGATGGTGGATTCGGCAATGACACGATCACCGGCGGTTCGGGGACGGATTCGATCTTCGGTAATCAGGGCAACGATTCGATCGACGGTGGAGCGGGCGACGACACCATCGATGGCGGTGCTGATAATGACACGCTTGTCGGCGGCTCAGGTACTGACACGCTGAGCGTGACTGCAAACACCTCGCTGTCGATTACGACATCGCAGACTACTGGAAACGGCACGGACACCTTCAGTGAGTTCGAGCAGGCAATTCTGACAGGTGGAGTTGGCAACAACCGACTCGACGCATCGAATGCCACGATCGACGTTACTCTTCAAGGGCTTGAAGGTAACGACACTCTCCTTGGTGGCGGCGGGGACGACCTGCTTGACGGTGGCGACGGAATCGATGCCTCTGAATTCACCGGAAACAACATCGTTCTGACGGACGGTTCGATTCCGGGAGCTGGATCAGACGTCACGATTTCACTTGAGAGCCTGCAGCTTGTTGCCAACGGAGCAGGCAGCATCATCGATGCCAGTGCTTACACACTTGGCCCGGTAACAATCATCGGGTCGGGTGGTGCTGACACGCTGCGTGGTGGTTCGGGTGACGACTTCATTCTGGCGGGTGCTGGTGCCGACGTTGTCGAAGGCGGCGGCGGAGCCGACAACCTGATGGGTGGAGCCGGTAACGACACCATGAATGGTGGAGACGGTGTCGACTCGATCAGCGGCGGAAGCGGTAGAGACCTGCTGATTGGTGACGCCGGGACGGACGTGCTGCGGGGTGGCGGTGGTTCTGACACGCTGCGAGGCGGTACGGATGACGACACGCTGTTTGGTGACGCCGGAGCCGACACGATCTTTGGCGAAGACGGCACTGACCAGTTGTTTGGCGGAGCCGGTAACGATGGCCTGAACGGTGGTTCGGGCAACGACATCGTCAACGGTAACAGCGGTGACGATACGCTGCTCGGCTTCACCGGAATGGACACTCTGCTGGGTGGTTCAGGCCGTGACACGCTGATCGGTGGCGACGACGACGACACGGTTCGTGGTCAGGGTGGAGCTGACACGATGGCTGGCAACGGCGGAAGCGACAAGATCGAGTCGACGAGCTCTGACAAGATCGATGAAGCCTTCAACGAGTCGCTCTTCCCTGAACTGCTTGGCCTGTAAAGAGAGACCTGCTGTTCTGTGAGACCTCAGCGGCGTTGGGGTCTCACACATTGGTCATGTGAAAAGTTGCTGGCTTTCATCGAAGCCAGCGAGCGTCTTGAACTGAGGGAGCAAATGCCCTGGTCGTTGGCCAGGAACGTTTCTGGATCGAAGCGATAATACCGCGACAAACGAAAAGAGGCCGGGCAAGTGATTGCCCGGCCTCTTTCATTACTCAAGGGATGATCTGCCGTACGGCAGAATCAAACCTATTTCTTTTTCGTAACTCGGCGAGTCCGAGTTGTCTTGGCTTTGGAAGCCTTTGCTGCACCAGCTTTAGCCTTTGTGGACTTGCTGGCTGTTGTTTTAGCAGTGCTCTTAGCGGCTCGGGTTGTCTTGGCTTTGGATGCCTTTGCTGCTCCGGCCTTTGCTTTGGTCGACTTGCTGACCGTAGCCTTAGCAGTGCTCTTGGCTGCCCGAGTTGTTTTCGCCTTGGTTGCCTTAGCTGCTCCAGCCTTTGCTTTGGTCGACTTGCTGACCGTAGCCTTGGCAGTGCTCTTGGCTGCTCGAGTCGTTTTCGCTTTGGTTGCCTTAGCTGCTCCGGCCTTTGCTTTGGTCGACTTGCTGACCGTAGCTTTGGCAGTGCTCTTGGCTGCTCGAGTCGTTTTGGCTTTGGTTGCCTTTGCTGCTCCAGCCTTTGCTTTGGTCGACTTGCTGACCGTAGCTTTGGCAGTGCTCTTGGCTGCTCGGGTCGTTTTAGCTTTGGTCGCCTTTGCTGCTCCGGCCTTTGCTTTGGTCGACTTGCTGACCGTTGTTTTGGCGGTGCTCTTTGCAGCGCGTGTCGTTTTGGCTTTAGTGGCCTTTGCTGCTCCAGCTTTTGCTTTGGTCGACTTGCTGGCAGCTGGTTTCTTAGCCGCTGACTTCGCAGAACTCTTTGCCTTGGTTGTCGCTTTTCGTGCAGTTGACTTGGTCGCCATTCCGTTGGCTCCTTTGAGATCGTCCTGGGCACCTCTTTGATTGAACGATCAGTTGCTTCGCCTGGGTACCCGGGTTGGAGCGAAACAACCATTAGTTTCTTTTCGCCGCAAAGCACGAACATCAGTGTTCGTTCGGCGATTTCAGCTGCATATTTGGGCCATGTTGGCCGTGTTTAATCCGTCGATACTGCTGTCAGGTTATCTTGATATAGACTTACGTCCGCTTGGATGTCGGGATTGTTATGCGTCTTGGGAAAGTCGGTCAACTGCAAAATCTGGTGCAGCAACGGTTTGTCGATTCTCGAAAAGTCGTAAGTTGTTCTACACGGTCGTCCGGGTGTCGACATAACTTGAATTGAAACGGCCATCGAGCGGACGAATTCTCACGCGTTACATCTCGAATTCCCTTTGCTTGACGACGTCGTGCCTTGTCTGAACAATCGCCGTCGATTCGCGAATTGAGTCCCCCACGAATTGAACGACAGGGGTCTGGCCATTAACGCTGTGCCGAAAAACGCGGCGAGAATTGGTGCGGGACGGCTCAATATTTTTCATTCACCCTCTGCTTTCTCCTACGGAATTCCCATGTTTGATGCGATTCAGGCAGCACCTGCGGACGCGATTCTTGGCCTTATGGAAGCGTTCAAGAACGACGCAAATTCCGACAAAGTCAACCTGACAGTCGGCGTCTATAAAGACGAGACAGGGGGCACACCGGTTCTGGAATCCGTCAAAGTGGCGGAAGCGAAATTGCTGGAAGGCGAATCCAGCAAAGGATATCTGCCGATCGGAGGCCTCGGCGAATTCTGCGACCTCACTCAGGATCTGTACTTCGGAAGTGGTCACGAGGTCGTCTCATCGGGGCGCGCGGCCACATTTCAGACGCCTGGCGGAACGGGTGCTTTGCGAGTCGCCGCGGACTTTATTCACCAGAACTTCCCGAAAGCGTCGATCTGGTGCAGCACTCCCACGTGGCCGAACCATCCAAAGGTGTTTAAGGCTGCCGCGGTCAACGTCGAGAACTATCCCTATTTCGACGCCGATTCCCACGGCGTCAACATTGACGGCATGCTGGACGCGATCAAGGCTGCTCCAGTGGGCGACGTGATCTGCCTGCACGCTTGCTGCCACAACCCGACGGGGGCTGATCCGTCGGCCGAGCAATGGAAGCAGATCGCCGACGCTGTTTATGACCGCGGTCTGTTGCCGTTTCTCGATTTCGCGTACCTCGGATTTGGCGACGGGATCGACTCTGACCGTTCGGCACTGACCGAGTTCGCTCGACCGGGAGCTGAATTGCTGGTCGCGTCCTCTTATTCCAAGAATTTCGGGCTCTACCGTGAGCGGGTTGGCGCTTTGACTGTCGTCACGGCAGGCGCTGCATCGGCAAAGACCGTGGCCAGTCAGGTAAAGGCAACGATTCGAACGAATTACTCAAATCCGCCGTCGCACGGAGCGTCGATTGTTCGCGAAATCCTCGTTGACGACGCTTTGCGTCAGCAATGGGACGGCGAACTGGCCGAAATGCGAGAACGTATTAACGGAATGCGGAAGTTATTCACTCAGACAATGGCTGAACGGCTTCCAGGACGTGACTTTTCATTCATCGAACGTCAACGCGGGATGTTTTCCTATTCTGGGCTGACGGCCGAGCAAGTTGACACACTTCGCGAGAAGTTTTCGATTTACATCGTGCGTGACGGGCGGATTAACGTTGCGGGGATCAATCCCGGGAATGTCGGACCCCTCTGCGATGCAATTTCTTCGATTCTTGGACCCGGATAGTTGTGGCAAGGGTTACATGCGACATGCGTGAAGAGGCTCAGATTCGTGTCTTCGGGATGTCAGTCAGCATGGGATTGTGTCCGCTTAGGGGCGGTGATCCAGACTGAATTGAACTGGTTGCTAAACGGAAACCGGTTACCCACAATGTGCGGTGGCGGCAGCCAGATGCGACGCGGCCAGAAATCAGCACTCGGATTTCTTGATGGACCGACGCTCTGGCAGGATTGATGCGGCAGTGCCTCGCACAGCCGAAGTCGTGTGAGAGCCGTTTTGAGTGACGTCGGGACTTCTATCCGGATGTCCAAGATTGTTTCGGTTGTCCGATACACCTCAGAAGGATGCGTACAAGATGGATAAGACGGCCAAAGTTGTACTGGACGGACAAGAATACGAGTTGCCAGTTGTCGTCGGGACGGAAGACGAAGTCGGGATCGACATCTCGAAGTTTCGCGGGACTTCAGGAGCTATCACGCTGGATTCAGGGTACGCAAACACTGGTTCGTGCAAGAGCGAGATTTGCTTCATTGATGGCGAAAAAGGCATTCTGCGATATCGCGGATACCCGATCGAGCAGCTTGCTGAACACGCAAAGTTTCCGGAAGTCGCCTATCTTCTAATTAACGGAGAGCTGCCGACCGCCGCTCAGTACGAATCCTTCCGCCAGGATTTGACTTACCACAGCATGATCCACGAAGACATGAAGAAGTTCTTCGAGGGATTTCGGCACACCGCGCATCCGATGGCGATTCTATCGGCGATGGTGACGTCGCTGTCGAGCTACTATCCGGAAGTCGATGACGACGCTGACGACCACAATATTATTCGTTTGCTGGCCAAGGTTAAGACGGTTGCCGCCTACGCTTATAAGAAGTCGATTGGCCAGCCATTTGTTCAACCTCAGAACAAGCTGGCTTACTGTGCGAACTTTCTGCACATGATGTTTGCTGTTCCGACCGAACCGTACGAAGTTGACCCGGTTCTCGAAGACGCTTTGAATGTTCTATTGATCCTGCATGCCGATCACGAACAGAACTGTTCGACGTCAACCGTTCGTATGGTTGGAAGCAGCCAGGCAAATCTTTATGCGTCAATGTCGGCTGGAATCAGTGCTCTCTGGGGACCGCTCCACGGCGGTGCGAACCAGAAGGTCATCGAAATGCTGAACATGATTCAGCAGGACGGTGGCGGAATCGACAAATACGTCGCCAAAGCCAAAGACAAATCAGACCCGTTCCGTCTGTTTGGATTCGGGCATCGCGTCTACAAGAATTTCGATCCTCGCGCGACGATCCTGCGAAAGTCAGCAGAAAGTGTTCTCGATCGTCTGGGCGTTCACGATCCAATGCTGGAAATCGCCAGACAGCTCGAAGAAGTCGCGCTCAAGGACGAATACTTCATCGAACGAAACCTGTATCCGAACGTCGATTTCTACAGCGGCATTATCTACCGCGCGATGGGAATTCCGACCGACATGTTCACCGTGATGTTTGCCCTGGGGCGCCTGCCCGGTTGGATCGCTCACTGGAAGGAACTCCGAAACGATCCGTCAAGCCGAATTAATCGGCCACGCCAGATTTACACCGGTGCGGGCGAGCGAGACTATGTGGGCATCGCAGATCGCGGTTAAGCGTTTTGCTTGAGGTCGCCAGTTTTTTCACTGAGATCTGAATTTACGATTGAGGGATTGAGACGATGGTTAAGACTGCTTCAACGATGCTCCAACTTGGGACGAAGGCTCCTGAGTTTTCTCTCCCGAATATCGACGGTTCTGTCGTGTCGCTGGCAGACTTCGCGGGCAAGAAAGGTCTGTTGGTTGTCTTCATGTGCAACCACTGTCCGTTCATCAAACATCTGCGGAATGAGCTTGCGGAATTCGGCAACGAATACCAGGGCAAAGGACTCGGAGTCGTCGGAATCAGTTCCAACGATGTCGCCAACTATCCGGACGACAGCCCGGAAAAGATGGCCGAGGAAGCTGCCGATGCCGGATACCAGTTCCCTTATCTTTATGACGAAAGTCAGGAAGTTGCGAAGGCCTACAAGGCGGCGTGTACTCCGGACTTCTTCCTGTTTGATGCTGACCTGACCTTGGCCTACCGAGGCCAGTTTGATGACAGCCGGCCCGGAAACGATCTGCCAGTGACCGGTGCCGATCTGCGAGCGGCGTGTGACCAGGTTCTGGCTGGTGAGTCCGTTCCTGTGGAGCAAAAGCCGAGCATTGGCTGCAACATTAAATGGATCGCGGCTCCCGAGTATTTCACTGGTGAGCCAGCCGTCGTCTAATACCAAAGGGCGGCTTGGAGTCGCTCAGAATTCGGCGTTGATCCCGTTTCCGAACCCAGCACTTTGGATGTCGCGCAAGGTATGCTCTCATGGCACTGACGATTCGGCTTCGTGAAAAGACATCCATCCCGGTCGAGGTAGACTCGATTCGAATGGACGAAGTGCGAAGTCAGTCTGTCGACGAAGTCAAAGCGACCCTCGTTCAGTATGGCAACAAGCAGTTGCCCCTTAGCGATTTCTTTGACGTCGAAGGCTCGGCTGCTGACGACTCGGAAATTGTGTGGGAAGGCGACTGCTCTCACGTCAAGCTGATCGGAGCGAACCTCGCCAGCGGAAAGATTCGCGTGGAGGGGAACTCGGGTATGCACCTCGGTGCCGAGATGACCGGCGGCGAGATCGTCGTGACCGGAAACTCGGGTGATTGGGTCGGAGCCGAAATGCACGGCGGCCGGATTCATGTTCGCGGTAATGCCGGCCACCTTGTTGGTTCTGTTTATCGCGGCGGGCATCGCGGGATGACCGGCGGTGAGATCATCATTGATGGCGACGCAGGAAATGAAATCGGCCATGCCATGCGTCGTGGCCTGATTGCGGTTGGTGGTCGCTCTGGCGACGCTCCCGGTGTCTCGATGATTGCTGGGACGATCCTGTTGTTTGGTAAGACGGGCATTCGGCCGGGGCCGAGTATGCGTCGCGGGACGATTGCCATGTTTGATGGCGAGTCTGCTCCGGAAATGATTCCCACATTTCGCGCGACTGGTGTTTGCCGGCCGACTTTCATGCGGCTGTACCTTCAGCATTTGCAGTCGTTGGGCTTTTCATTGCCGGACGGTGCGCTGGACGCACAATTTCATCGCTACAACGGCGACTTCCTTGAACTGGGCAAGGGCGAGATTCTTGTCCGAGCCGACCTGAACTGACCCGGCATCCGTATGTCCGATCAGGTTAATATTGCCGAGCGGCTGCGAGAGTCCGCGAGACTCTATCCGCATCAAAAAGCCGTGGTCTTTCCCGTCGGCCGTGATTCGCTTGGCCGAGTGACGTACACGCATCTCACGTTTGCACAACTTGACGACGAGAGTGACCGGCTGGCTAAGGGGCTGGTCGACTTTGGCGTGCAACCGGGGCATCGTCTGGTGTTGATGGTTCGGCCCAGCCTGGAGTTTATCGCTCTAACGTTCGCTCTGTTTAAGACGGGAGCGGTCGCCGTTCTGATCGATCCCGGAATGGGGCGGTCGAACATTTTCGGCTGTCTCGAAACGGTCGAACCCGACGGCTTTGTCGCGATTCCGATTGTCCAGGCAGTCCGAACAGTTAATCGTCGGAAGTTTCCCAATGCCAGGCTTAATGTCACCGTCGGCGGCCGACGCTGGTTCTGGGGCGGCACGACTTACGAAGAGTTGGTTAAGACGTCGAGAGATGGTTTTCAATCTGCAGGCACAAAGGCAACAGATCCCGCAGCCATCATTTTTACCAGCGGAAGCACCGGGCCGCCGAAGGGCGTTGCCTACGAACACGGGATGTTCGACGCTCAGGTCCAGCTTCTGCAGCAGCACTACGACATTCAGCCAGGTGAAGTGGACCTGCCGGGCTTTCCGTTGTTTGCGTTGTTCAACTCGGCGATGGGAGTGACGACGGTCATTCCCGACATGGACCCGACAAAGCCGGCTCAAGTCGATCCGTTGTTGATTCTGGAAGCCATTCGCGATCAGGGAGTCACTCAGGCGTTTGGTTCACCGGCAATCTGGAATCGAATTGGCCGCCACTGCGAAGCAACCGGCGAGAAGCTGGGTTCGTTAAAGCGAGTTCTTTCTGCAGGCGCGCCTGTGCCGATCCATGTTCTGCATCGAATGTTGAAATCATTCAATCACGACGACGCGAACATTCACACGCCGTACGGAGCAACGGAATCGTTGCCAGTCGCTTCGATTTCCGGCCGAGAAGTTCTGAGCGAAACGGCGGAGCTGTCGCGGCGCGGAGCGGGGACATGCGTTGGTCGACTCTTTACAAGGGTGAGTGTGCGGATCATCGAGATCACGGACGGGCCGATCGAGCATGTCTGCGAAACTCGCGAACTACCGCGCGGTGAAATCGGCGAAATTCTTGTCCAGGCTCCGTCTACAACGCGGGAGTATTTTCGTAGACCGGACGCGACGGCTCTGGCGAAGGTCGCGGATGACGACGGCAGGTTCTGGCATCGAATGGGAGATGTCGGCTGGTTCGGCGACGACGACCGACTTTGGTTCTGCGGACGCAAGGCTCACATCGTCGAAGTGGCCGTGGGGCGAATGTTTACGATTCCGTGCGAAGCGATCTTTAACGAGCACTCGCGAGTATTCCGTTCGGCATTGGTCGGCGTTGGTGACAAGCCAAATCAGAAGCCAGTGATCATCGTCGAACCCGAAGCAGGGGACTTTCCAGAATCCGAATCAGATCAGAAGAAGTTTCGGGAAGAACTTCTGCAGCTTGGCCGCGCGTCGCCGCTTACCGAGTCGATCGAAACAGTTTTGTTCCACCGGTCGCTGCCGGTCGACATTCGCCACAATGTGAAGATCTTCCGCGAGAAGCTGGCGCCGTGGGCTGAAGAGCAGCTTCGAATTTGAGTTTCGTGGTTAAGTCATTCGCATGCAGGCTGGGCTGTTGACAGCGTTGATACAAGAAAACAAGCCGGTTGAGCATTACTGCTCGACCGGCTTTTTTGATTCTTGACGACGAGCGTCGTTAGACGATGCCGCTGCTTTCGAGATAGGCGATCACTTCGTTGGCGAGTTCGTCGACACCTTTGTTGTCGGAGTCGAGGACGAGTTCCGCGTTTTCTGGAGCTTCGTACGGAGCGTCGATTCCGGTGAAGTCTTTGATTTCTCCGGCGCGAGCCTTCTTGTAGAGCCCTTTCGGGTCGCGGGCTTCGCAGGTTTCCAGTGAAGCATTGACGTGGATTTCGATGAACTGGCCTTCGGGCAACAGCTCTCGGACGGCGGCTCGGTCAGCTCGGTATGGAGAGATGAAAGCAGTCGGTGTGATGACGCCCGCATCAGCGAACAACCTGGCGACCTCACCAATGCGGCGGATGTTTTCCGCGCGGTCTTCGGCAGAGAACGTCAGGTTTTTATTCAGCCCCAATCGAATGTTGTCGCCGTCCAGAACGTAGGTCCGCTTGCCGAGTTCGTGGAGTTTGTAGTCGACTTCGTTGGCAACCGTGCTTTTGCCGCAGCCGCTCAGCCCAGTGAACCAGAGGACGGCTCCTTTATGCCCAGCAAGCTTGCATCGATCGTCGCTCGAAACACGATGCTCGTGCAACGTAACGTTAGTTGCTTTCTGCTCAGTCATTCTGGGGGCTGCTGTATACGGGGTGTCTGGGAGTCGGCATCAAAGGGCACTGCCACATGCTCTAAATCGGGTTTTTGGGCCGCCAAAGCCCTCACCGGCGGGAATCGTAGGGAAGAGCCAGAGGGGAGAAAAGCGACGATTCGGAGTCAACATTGCCCGGGCTATGGATTGCTGGTGTATTTTGTTCGTTGCAGAGATTGGTGGCGAAAAATGTTTTGACGACCCGAAATATCACGGTTAGAGTTTTGGCGATCAGCCGGACTTCCGATGCGTCGAACGGAGTCTTTCGATGTGTCCGGTGATTTCAGAAGCTAAGAGTCAAGGATGGCTGCAGGGATTACAATCCTCCGCAGCGTTGAGCGTTTTCGAGACAGCTCCGTAGATTTGCACCCATTGCCAAAGAGTGTTGCGTCGGTCACGTTGAAACCATTGGCCAATCTGATGGTTCGAGGCCGACGGTGCGGTAGATGCTGGAAGGCTACTTCTGAGCGTTCTCGGAATGGGCCGATTCAGATCAAGGAGGAGTTTCATGGATGTACGGGTTGATCGGTCGGAGACCGAACTGGTGGCTCACGAGCACTTGCTGGAAGCAGTGATCGAGAGCGTTGCCCACCGCACGAACGGCCAGATTCGCGAGCTTGCGGTTTCCATTACTGGCCACGTTGCAAAGCTCAGCGGCAAGACGTCGCGGTACTACTACAAACAGCTTGCGACGAGCGGTGTGCAGGATGGCGGCTTTGGCCTCGAGGTCGAAAACGAAATTTCAGTCGGCATTCGCTAGTTGGCACTCGTCGTTGCCATGTAGATTCTCGTTTTGCTGAGTAGTCTGAGTCTCGCGCCCCTCGGAAGCTCTATCGGTTCAACATGAAAGTGTACTTCGGCCAGATCTATGTTGAGCCAGGGATCGTGTTTCCTTTTTCACACCTCTTTCAACGACGTCTTTCTCGAGAAGTCACGTCGCGTGTGAAGCCGTCGATGACCTTTGTCGAGAAATACGGAATCGACTGGGAGCTGATGTTCCGGATCAGCGCAAAGACTCAGATTGACGAAATGGAGATTCGCGGGCCATCCGTCTACAAAGCCGACAAAGACGTCGAGTATGTCTTATTCTTGCCTTTCGACGTAATCGCCCGCAGCGAATGTGTACCGAAATCGGCCTTAAGGTTTTTGTTCAACGGTTTTTGTGACGTGTTAAGACAATTGGATGTCGACACGGCCGACGTTGAAGGGGCGTCAGAGTCAATCATTGGCGATATTTGCTCCGATGCCACAATGTTCGAATGATTACACACGGACATTGGCTTTGGGTTATCGAGTCCGGCTACCGGCGAATCGGCGGTTGAACTCGCCCGGATCAAAAGCGTCTTTCTTGCGAACGTTTTGTCGGGCATCCTGAAGCAATCGCTGAACATTGCTCAGTGGAGTTGGGGGATCGACCGAGTTCAGTTTCTGTTCGTTGTTGCCAATGATTGGCGGCTCGGCTATGGGAAGCGGCTCACCCGACGCTGGCGAAGCCCCCACGGTGCCATTGCCAGGCTGGCGTTGAGTTGAGGCGAGATCGGACGGGGCGTATTTCTCACTCGGTTGGAATTGTGACGAGGTCTGTCGCTGTGAACTGTTGCCGCTAACCGTCGATGCATTCGAAGCTGGTGACTTGCTGGAGAAAGCGGTTGGTTCGCCTGTCTGCAACTCGAAGCTGAGCTCCTTCGCGGCGGTTTTCATCCAGGTTTGAAGAGTTGCCATCTGAACCGCTCCGTATCGGCCGTTGAAGATCGTTTTTCCGGCGTGTGTGCCGCGGACAATTGTCGTGAGTCGTGTTCGGTTGTTTGGTCCCGGTTGCAGATCTTTCAGCACGGCCGCCAGGTTTCGTTCCGAAACGACGCGAGAATTGCCGGAGCCGCTTCGCAATTTCGTCAGCTTGAATTCGTTCTTTGCTGCCGAACCGTGGCACCGGGCGTTGCCACACTTGTTGAGCAGTAGTGGCTGAATGCTCGCAACGAATTCACGAGCTGTATCTGGGCTCAGTCCAGAAAGGCTTCGTACTTCATCGACTGGGGCTTCGATCTCACGGTCTCTCAGAATGACGACATCGTTCGGTTGTTCGGAAGGTTCGGGCTGCGGAGTTCGGCGGTGAATCTCGTTGTCGACTCGGTTCAGCATCAATCGTGCGGTTTCGTTGGCGGGATCTTTTTCCAGAGCGTCACGGAGTTCACGTGCGGCTTCGGCGAGGATGTCCTGACTAAGGCACCACTCGGCCAATCGCAAATGCGTCGCCACGGTGGGGCGGCCATTTTGAATCCGCAGTCGCAGGTAAGCCGAATTGAGATCGTCCGCGTCGAAGTGAACCTGCTCAAAAGGGATCACGGCATTTCCGCGATCTGTAGAAACCAGCCACCCCGTCGAGATCATCTTAATTCGACCTTTCATCACACGGCCCGTTCGCAGAACGAGGACTCGTTCTCCCGGCGTGAGGCTGGATGGGCTGTTGACGCTCGAACCGGCCGGGCCAATGAAACTTGATTGGGCGGTCGCAGCATTTTGAGCAATAACACTTATACTCACTGCGAATGCCAGATAGCCGGCCAGGCGTTTCTGCCAGAACCAGTTTTGGTGGTGAGTCGGTGTTCGAAGATCGGTCGAGTTTGACATTTCGATTTAGCTTCTTCGAGTTCGAGACGCGGCTGAGTTTACTCTGGCGATGGTTCGGAAAGTCCGCTTTTCCTGGTGTCAACTTTTCGTGTGGAGTGCGCACAAGACTAAAAGGGCATCAAAGTGTTGGCCCGATTTCCGGATTGATCAGCAATTCGTCGTCGTCTGGTGTCTGCATGTTGCCACCCGAGCTGTTTGAAATGCCGGGGAGCTGTGATGACAACCTGTTTGTCTGGGTGTCGGTCAGGATTGAATTTGCGCGTTGTTGATTCGGCGGGCCTTGAAACGTGAGTTCAGTCTGCATCAGCCCTTGGACGGAGACCTCTGCTGCGTCAAGGGGCTGATGCCCGCTTCCATTGCTCGCCTGCCAGGAAGCCAGTCCGACAAAGTTACCGGCGAAAGAATCGTCCCCCTCGAAAGAAACGCGTTCGTGCCACGCGAGCTGGAGCCGTCCAGCCACAAACGTGATTAACGATTCCGCTTCGTTCCGTGAGCGAGGTCGCAGGTCGAAGACGCTCGAGATCGGTTTGATGGTCAAGCGAGATTTCCAGGGAGCTGCGTTTCGCAGGTCGATCGCGATCAGGCTTCCGCAATTACGGAGTGTGGTTTGTTCAATCTCGAATATGTTGTCGCCGGTGGCGGCTCCGTCGGTTGCGATGAACAGTGGGCCGCCGCCAACCTTCAGCGTATTGACGCAGCGGACTTTCTGGCCGGGGGCTGCGAGCATGATCGACGAGTGAGAGCCGGTGAGTTGGCAGTTGATGAACTCGAGATTGCCGGCGAGTGGGTCGGACGCGTCTATCGGTGCCCATTGGATCGCCAGTCCAGACGAGAGTGCTGGTGAAATCGAGGGCCTTCCGCTTTGCGACGCTGCTGAAAGAGGTGTCAGGAAATTGACGTTCCGACAGGTCAGTTTCTGGGAACGGATCTGAGAAACGGCTGCCAGTGTCGATCCGGAATTTGGCTTCAAGCGAAGCTCGACATTTTCGAGGGTTACTTCTGTGGCGACAAGCTGCAACGGGTGACTCGATACGATGATGGTGGCTGGAACGTCAGACGCGCCGCGGATGATGAGATGACTGCCTGGCCACGGTATTGAGGCGGCGTCATAGCTGCCGGGTTCTGATAGAAGCACGAGCCCGTATGGGTCGGGTTCTGGCAGCGGTAACAAACCAGAAGCCTCAGATGCGGGCCGCGGTTTCTGTCGAGCAACTGAATCTGCTCGTTGTTCAGAACCTTCGCTCGCCGTTTCGGGGAGAGTTTCGCCGTCCCCGCTGTCGGGTTTCATTGTCGCTGTCGTATTTGGCAACTCGCCAGAGTTGGATGGTTCTTCGGTTGAAGACTGCGAGGCAGGTGATCCGTTGGTTACTGATCGGTCGTTGCTGACGCTTTCGGCGAACCTCTGTGGCAATCTTGCGAGAACAAAGTTGCGCGAGCGTCCATCAAAGGTGAGCAGAGCTCCGACTGCGATGAGCACCGCCGCACACACGCAGGCCAGTGATGTTGCCGTCCGTCGAGTCGATGATGGCTGAGAGGTTCGTCGGACGGGCTGTTGGAATCCTGAAGCAAATCTCGCCAGTCGGCGTCTGGATGATCGACCTGCCGGTTTGATACTGACAGTTTGTGTTGTGAGTGTTTTTTGCGAAGAAGTCTTCGGTTGCGTCTCGTTATTTGGCTTAGAAGTTTTGTTGTCGGGGCGTTGAGCGTTCTGCCGGCTGGATTTCGCACGGTGGCGAGTTCCGTCGACGAGAAGTTCTCTTGCGTTTCGGGGGCGTCGAGTGGGGGCAGGCTCGGTCAGCCATTCAATGGTCCGAGCCAGATTGTCGGGAGTGTCGGGAGCGAACTCGCGGATGTCAGGGAGTCGTTCTGTTTGATGAGCGGCCAGCTTGGCGAGCGGATCTCCAGTTGGGAAAGCGGGCCGTCCTGCCAGAACCTGCCACAAAGCGAATCCGAGTGCGTAAAGGTCTGACCGAAGTGTAGCGGCTGCACCCGTGCCGATGAGTTCCGGAGCGATTCCGTCGTTTTGTTCTGGTGAGACGTGGGCACTGATCTGCAACTCGGGCTGCAGTGCCGGTCGAATTCCAGCATCGACGAGAACTGCTTGTCCGGAAGGGAGCAACCGGATATTGCTGAGCAGAATTTCGCCGTGCACGATGCCGGCATCGTGCAAAGCTGCCAGCGATTCCAGAAGCTGCCGAGCGATGGCGTCGACGTCTGCCGCTGGCAATCGGCCGCGGCGGAGCAGGATTTCGGAAAGCGACAGGCCATCAACCCATCGGCTGACAATGGCGAGTTCTGTGTTCAGCTTGTCTGTACGCTCTCGCGATGGTGATTTGGTTTTGTGACGAGCGCGGCCGACGCCAGCTTTTGTTCCGCGTTTCTTCGACGTTGAAACCGTGCTGGTCTGTCGCGACGCTCGCGTTGCAGCACTCTCTTTCAGCTTTTCTGAAGATGTCAACTCCGGCATCGGGACGTCTGGGACTTCCGACACGCTGTGTGGGACAATGATGCCGGACTGTGACAGCCTCGGAGATTTTTCGATCAATTGCTTGAGTCGGTCGTTGACGGGTTTGCGAAGTTCGGATGGAACGACGACTCGTTTGATGACACATTGCCCTTGCTGATCAGGCAGGCGAGCGAGGTATGTCGCCGATCGGTGACTCTGCCCGATTCGGTCTTCGACAATGCAGGGGCCGATTCGCAGCAATTCGGGCTGGTCGGCTTCGATCGTCTGAGCCTGCCAGGATGTCAGCAGGCGTCGTTGGACAAGAGCGTCGAGCCAAACGGAATCGAAGGCTGGCAGGTCAGCGGAAAGTGCCTTCACTCGGGACGCGCAGCGGCGAAGATCGCGGGGTGAGCACAGCTTCAAACCCAGCAGTATCTGTTGAAGTCGCCGTGACGGAGGCTCGACCACGAAGGAGGAGTCCTTTCCCGAAGCGTGGTTTTGGAGGAGTTTTTGAACTGTCGTGAGAAATGACGCTCGAACGGTGAGAAATTCGACCAGTTGGCTGCGAATTAGCGATGGCTGGCCAGCGTCAGCGGTTGGTCGAATCAGTGTTCGGATGGATGTGCAGAAGTGAAGAGCGAGGTTTATCTCAGATCGTCGAGAATGCGGCAAGATGACACCGGGGATGCATGGTCGGCGGCATTGGCTGGAATTCTGTTCCGATTTCGGGGTGCAGTTGAGTTCGTTGGACGACGAAGTCAGCGGCGAATTCCAGAGGTGAATCATTCAATTTAGATCGGTGTGGGAAATGCGGGGAAGTTTTGCCACCGCAGACTTTTCAGATCGCCTTGACATGCCCACAATGCCTGACATAGGAATTGCGCTGTTCCTTGATTGAAGTTGCTTGAGGCCGGGTAACCAACCCCGGTCTTTTGTCTATAAAATGCCTGTGGTTCTCGTCGAAGTCCCCGCTTTTGTCGGCAGTTCAGAACTCGCCGCCAGATTCGAAGTTTTTCGGCCCGACTCGCTGGCTCGAAACGTGCCCGCCATTTATCGCCCCTTGAATTTCCCGCCTATCTGTCGCGCGGCTGAATGCCGTCATCAGGCAGCCTCGAAAACCGCAGACTTCTTTTGAAATCCTGCCGGCCGCTTTGCGACGTTGTGCCTTTTTAAACTACACCAGCGGCGATCATCCTCTGAGGAGTGTTTGAGTAATGTCATCGACAGTCGATGTCCCGGAAGCGGAACAGCAGGGCGAAGGTAAGAAAAAAGAAACCGTCGAAACCGTCGTCGTCCGATTCTGCGGCGATAGTGGTGACGGCATGCAGCTTGTCGGGACGCAGATGACGAATGTCTCCGCCGTCTACGGCAACGACGTCAGTACACTGCCCGACTTCCCGGCTGAAATCCGTGCCCCGGCCGGAACTCTGGCCGGCGTCTCCGGCTACCAGTTGTGCTTCTCGAATCACGACATTTTCACACCGGGCGATGCCGTCGACACGCTGGTTTCGATGAATCCCGCCGCATTGAAAACAAACATTGCCGATTTGAAGCGTGGAGGCACGCTCATCGTCAACGAAGACGCATTCGACAAGAGCAACGTTGCGAAAGCGACGTACGAATCGAATCCGCTCGACGATGAGGACATGCTTCAGCCGTATCGTGTCCACAAAGTGCCGATGACCCGCCTCACGCGAGACGCTGTCGAAGGTCTTGGTCTGAGCGTTCGAGAAGCGGACCGTTGTAAGAACTTCTTCGCACTCGGCCTGATTTACTGGCTGTACGAACGCGACGCGACTCCGACCGAAGAATGGGTCAAAGCGAAGTTCGCCAAGAAGCCGGAAATCCAGGAAGCCAACCTGCGGGCACTTCGAGCTGGCTACAACTTTGGGTTCTCGACCGAATCGTTCACTGTCCATTACCACGTCGAGCCTGCTCAGCTTCCACCGGGTAAGTATCGCAAGCTGACTGGCAACGAAGCGACGGCTCTTGGGCTGATCACCGCTGCCAAGCTGGCGGACCGTGGATTGTTCTACGCCGGGTATCCGATTACGCCGGCGAGTGACATTCTTCATGAGCTGTCAGCTCACAAAAATTTCAGTGTGAAGACCTTCCAGGCTGAAGACGAAATCGCCGCAATGTCGGCGGCCGTTGGTGCCGCCTACGCTGGTCAACTTTCAGTGACCGCAAGCTCTGGTCCAGGGATTTGCCTCAAGGGCGAAGCGATGGGCCTTGGCATGATCACGGAACTTCCGATGATCATCGTCAACGTACAGCGAGGTGGTCCGAGTACTGGCCTGCCAACCAAAACAGAACAGGCTGACCTGTTGCTTTCAATGTTCGGTCGAAACGGTGAGTCTCCATTGCCAATCGTCGCGGCTCAAAGCCCTGGTGATTGCTTCCACGCTGTTCAGGATGCGATGAACATTGCTGTGAACTTCATGGTTCCTGTCGTGTTCCTCACCGATGGTTACATCGCCAACGGTGCCGAGCCGTGGCGGATTCCGACTCAGGAAGAACTGAAGCCAATCGAAGTCACGCATCAGACGGAAGCAAACGGCGACGGTGAATATCTGCCATACAAGCGGGATGAGAAGCTATCTCGTCCGTGGGCCGTGCCCGGTACACCAGGATTGGAACACCGCGTTGGCGGCATCGAGAAGGCAGACGTTACGGGACACGTCAGCTACGACCCCGACAACCATGAGTACATGGTGAAGTTACGAGCCCGAAAAGTCGCCGAGATTGAAAACTTCATTCCCGATCAGGAAGTCGACGGACCGGATTCCGGTGACGTCCTCGTGATTTCCTGGGGCGGCACTTACGGAGCTGTTCGAACGGCTGCTCGAGAACTTCAGTCTGCTGGTAAGTCAGTCTCGCACGCTCACCTGCGGTTCCTGAATCCGTTCCCGAAAAACCTCGGAGACATCATCAGTCGCTTCAAGCAGGTGCTCGTTCCCGAACTGAATATGGGACAGCTTCGCATGCTTCTTCGCGACCGCTACCTCGTCGACGCCAAGGGGCTTAACAAGATTAAAGGTAAGCCATTCCTGGTTTCTGAAGTCGTCGAAGCCATTGAAAAAATGCTCTAAATCGTTGTCAGATTTGTTCTGAACCTCGATCAACACTGAAACCACTTTTCTAATACACCAATCTTAAAGCATTCGGCCATGAGCACAGACCTGCCAGTTCTCTCTCCGAAAGATTTCGCCAGCGACCAGGAAATTCGCTGGTGTCCTCGCTGCGGCGATTACTCGATTCTCGCGCAGATGAAGAAAGTTCTTCCGACGCTGGGAATTCCCAAAGAGAAGTTCGTCTTCGTGTCAGGAATCGGTTGTTCCAGCCGTTTTCCTTACTACATGGACACGTACGGCTTCCACAGTATTCACGGTCGTGCTCCGGCAATTGCGACAGGAATTAAGCTGGCTCAGCCAGGGCAGCAGGTTTGGGTGATCACTGGGGACGGTGACGCGCTTTCCATCGGTGGCAATCACCTGATGCATGCTATCCGGCGAAATGTCGACCTGAAGATTATCCTCTTCAACAACCAGATTTACGGTCTGACTAAGGGGCAATACTCGCCGACAAGCCCAACGGGAAAACGTACTAAGAGTACTCCGATGGGGTCGGTCGATCATCCTCTGAATCCGCTGTCGGTGGCACTCGGAAGTGAAGCAACTTTCGTTGCTCGGTCAGTCGACGTCGACATTCGGCATTTGACTTCCGTCCTCGAACGAGCTGCTCATCACAAGGGCACCGCATTCGTTGAAGTCTACCAGGACTGCAACGTGTTCAACTCTGGAGCTTTCAGCTTCGCGACGGATAAGAAGGTCAAGCAGGACAACATTGTCTATCTCGAGCACGGTAAGCCGCTCACCTTTGCCAACGGCAAGAAGGGCATTCGAGTCAACGAAGGCAGCCGGCCGGAAATCGTTGATCTCGACGGTTCGGTTCAGGAAGACGATCTGCTCTTCCACGACGAAAAGGTTGCAGAGCCAAGTCTGGCATTCATGCTCGCGCGAATGCGGTACCCAGAGTTTCCAGAACCGATGGGCATCTTCCGGGCGATCGAGAAGCCAACATACGACGAAGAAGTCAATCAGCAGGTTGAAGATGCCATCGCCGAAAAAGGCGAAGGCGATCTCGAAAAGCTGTTCAACCGTGGCGACACTTGGGAAGTTAAGTAGTCAGAAATTCGTTGTGACAACGATATTCAAAACGCCCGAGTGAATCTCACTCGGGCGTTTTCTGTTGCGCCGCCGCAAATTGGTGTAGCCGGATTCGCAAGAATTCGGGCTCGCTCCCGAAGTCTTGCGACTTCGGCTACAGGTCTACTCAGGAGCCACATCCAACAGGACTTTCAGAACCGGTTGGTTAGACGTTAGCGCGAGAGCGTCGACTGCCTGGTCGAGTGCGAAGCGTTCCGAAATAAGCGGTTTGACTTTGACCCGCCCCGATCGAAGTCCGTCGAGAGCGTCTCCAAACGGCCCGCAGCGAGAGCCGACCACGCGGACCTCGTCGATGACGATTGGGGCAAGTGCCAATGTCTGCTCGCCTGCCACTGTCGTTTTCAGAACGACCGTGCCCCACGGTTTGACGTGTTGGAGAGCTGTCGGCAGTCCGCTCGGAGACCCGGTGCAGTCAACGACAATGTCTGCGTCTCGACTTGGTGCAGCGTCTTCGAGCAGAGTTGTTCTAATGTCGTCGTTGATTTCGTGAAGGATGCTCAGTTTTCGTTCGTGCTTTCCGATGACCAGAACTTTACATCCAAAGTCAGCCAATACCTGAGCACACAGATTTCCGAGCCGCCCGTCGCCAAGTATCACCACGGACTGGCCTCGTTCAACCAGACGTTGCTTGAGAATCTGGTAAGCGGCAGCGACCGGCTCGACGAATACGGCCTCGTCGGTCGAAAGTGAATCGGGCACGGCGTACAGGTTTTTCTCCGGGACAGCGATGTATTCTGCAAATGCGCCGTCGTGGCCAAGGATGCCCAGCACGCTTCGATTGGGACAGTGTGTTGGTATTCCGGACCGGCACGTGTCACAGTCCCAGCAACTGCAATTGATTTCGCCGACGACGCGCTGCCCGGCGAGACTTCCCGTTTCGGCGACGCCGACGAACTCGTGTCCGAGGACTCCCTCGAACCCCATATATCCTTGAATGAGTTGCAGATCTGTCTCACAGATTCCGGCACGAATCACGCGAACCAGAACTTCGCCTGGAAGTGTCTTTGGTTTCGGATGATCGACTTTGAGTTCAAAGTTCGTGCCCGACAGGTGAAGGGCCTTCATTAGCTTTTACTCTCTGATTGTAACGCTGTGTCTGCTGTAACCTGAATGGTCACAGGTGGTTATGTCAGGTTGGCGGCGTCGGGCTGCTGAATTTGCATGGCGGACGAGGATTGTTACAATTCCCCGCTCGCAATTCGACGATAGTCGATCAGAGACCGATTTCTGGTCGTTACTCCCATTAAATTCAGAAGTTTGAGATTCAGGAAGTTCAGCAATGGCTCATAAGAAGGGGCAAGGGTCCAGCCGTAACGGTCGCGATTCGAACGCCCAGCGTCGTGGTGTGAAAAAGTTCGGTGGCGAATCTGTCATCCCCGGCAACATTCTGATTCGTCAGTGTGGTACCAAATGGCACCCAGGCAAGAATGTCGGAATGGGCCGTGACTACACACTGTGGTCGCTCGTCGAAGGCACGGTTTACTTTGATCGAAAAGGCCGACGCATCAACGTCAAGCCTGTCGAAGAGGCTGTCGCCAGCTAGTTCTGGTGACGACGCTAAATTAATTGAAACGGCCGAGTGGACTCACTCGGCCGTTTTCTTGCGCGCCGATAGAGTTTCGCATTTAGCTGTACGTTGCCAGCCTGCGTTCGAGAGAACGGACTCAGCTAGTTCGAGGCCGACTTCCTGGGGAGGATCGCCAGAATGCGAGTTGGGCCGCCCGAGCCTTTTTCGATTCGGATCGGAGCGACAATCAGAAAGAATCCTCGCGCCGGCAACTTTTCCAATTGAGCGACGTTTTCCAATCCGTATCGCCCTGCCTTGTTGACAGTGTGGTGGACCGCGAAGTCTTTCGAGATTCCGCTGTCGATACTCAGGTTATCAATTCCGAGTCCCTTGGCTTTTCGTTGGTGAATCAGGAAAGCGGCGGCTTCACCCGAGTACGAGGGGAAGTGCAGCTTCCCCATCGCGTCCTGGTTCTTGTAGCGCGAATAGTTGTCCCAGAATCGGCCCCAACCTGTATGGAGCAGAACGATTGCTCCGTCGGGGATTCGACCATGCTCCGATTCCCACTCTCGGATGTCCTTGAGGGTAAGCATTGTGTCGGCATCAACTTCGGCCCGTGCCGCAATGTCGATCACAATTCCCGGTGCAAAGAATTGATCCGGCGAAATCATCGAAACGTCAGGCTGGTTCGTTTCGAAATGATTTGGAGCGTCGATGTGAGTGCCCAGGTGCTCAGGCATCGAAAAGGCTTTCGAAAGTACGCCGTCATTTTCAATCGTCGCGATCGTCTTCAGGTGGAACGGATCGTAGCCGGGACCAGGCCAGTAGGCATTCTTTTCATTGAGCACATGCGTCAAATCGAGAATTCGAGCGGCTCCTGACGCAACGTCGGCGAGTGTGAGGCGATCAACTTTGGTAGTTGTCCGGTTCCCGCTCTGTGCCTCGCCGATGGTGGAATTCGTTATCCAAAGTGCAGTCGCACAAAGGATGACTGAAATGTGTGACTTCAAATTCTTAGGTGATTCGTTATTGCACATCGCGGTTACCAACTTTTCTGTGAGACGCAGCTTCAAGGGAACTCAATCACATTTGTTGACGCAGTCATCAGGTCGTCGAAGATCACAATAATTCCTGCGTAGTACTCGATGAAGAGAATGTTTCCACCACGCCGAAATTGCTCCACTGGCCCCACTGCTAAGAGTGCTTGCAATTCGTCAATCTGCTCCTGCCCGTTTTCTTCTGAGATGTAGTCGTCAAGAGTCAATAGTCGCCCAGGATCATAGTTTCTAAGCGTATCTCTAAAGCCCCCGCAGAATCTTAGAAATACATCAAAGACAAACTCTTTTGAAACGTCGAATTGAAAGCAGTCGTTTTTGTCTAGCACTGAGCATGTCGCAAATCGCCTCGATTTCGGATGGAGCTGCAACACGGCGTCGTCTTTCAGGAGACGCAAACCGCCATCCACAAGATAGTCGATCGCATACCGTTCCTTTTCGGCCAGAATGCGTAGTCGTTTTTTGAATTCGATCATTACGTGGAGTTAGCCCTATGGGATCGTTTTCGTCTCTCGGAGGTTTGGCAACGCCAACGTCAAAAGACACTGGACTGCCAGTCAAACAGGAACTGTGAGTTTGTCAATGCGTTTCCGATTCGCTCGAACCTGTGAAACGCCAGGCGATATTGTTGGTCTCCGAATCAACTTCCTGCAGCCATGTGATCAACGGTTTGGCCGGAACGTTGTCCGACGGAACCGCGTACAGGATCGTACACCGTGTTGATGTTGTGCTCCCGCGTGATTTCGTCACGACGATTGATGATTGCGATTTTGTTGTGTTGGCGAGTCTGAGGCTGTTAAGTGGCAGGTCGTCTCTGCGGAAAATGCGGGCTGCACGATTGTGGCTGCGGCAGCGAAAATCAGGGCGATAAACGTCGATCGTAGAATCATGAGCGTCATACTTTGGGAAAACAGGACCTCAGGACGATTCTCAGCCGATGCAGACAACCATTGTCAGACACTGTCGTGTGAAAGCGACAGGTCCTGATTTGCGAACGCAGCTTCTGTAATCGGACTTGGTGAACTCTTTTTCCTGATCAGTCCATCTCGGACGTGTGCCGGGCGGAATGGATGACGGAATTAAGAGCTCATTTGACGGGCGATCATTTCGGTGCGAGACTCACGCTGCTCAGATCCGTTAGACTTGTTCGGCGTTGCGGGATTCTTCGCTGACTTCGGATCCTGCGAGCAGTGGCGATGGATGCCGCGTTTTCACAGAATGGATCAGATTCGGCCGTTGTGTTTCACGATGGGTGACGCCTTGTCAACTATCGAATGGCCAGAACCCACAATGACTGCTGCGAAAGCATCCAGAAGATTCGCCTGAAGGACTGACCGTGATTCAGAAACTGATCGCCGAGCGCATCAAATATCGTGGCTACCATCGGAAGCCGTACGAACAGTACCAGGAAAATGTGCGGCAGCACTATTCGGGGATTGCTGGCAAATTTCTGCGTTCGTGCAGCATTGTCAGCCTTCACG
The DNA here is from genome assembly GCA_943787265.1 of uncultured Planctomycetaceae bacterium. GTDB lineage: Bacteria > Planctomycetota > Planctomycetia > Planctomycetales > Planctomycetaceae > JABMPE01. The sequence continues at coordinate 151,274 of CALSLT010000021.1, forward strand.
AGCCATTGGCGTCGAGCTTCTTCAAGCGGGGAGCGTTTCCTGTCCAGGGCAGCAAGAATATTCTGGATGTCGGAACTGGTGCCGGGCAGTTGCTTACTCACCTGGTTCGACATGCAGATCGTGATGCTCGAATTGTCGCAACTGACCTGTCGACAGAAATGCTGAATCGAGCTGCCGAACGATTTGCGGATGATCGAATCGACTACGTGACTGCGGCGCTGACCGAACTTCCGTTCGAAGACAACACATTTGACTGTGCAACGTGCGGGTGGGTACTGGAATATCTTCCGGATCCGGAGCCTGGCCTGCGTGAGATCTCTCGCGTCGTGCGTCCGGGAGGCCGAATCCTTCTGCAGTGCACCGAAAACACCGTCTTCGGCGCGATGTCCAGCCGGCTGTGGAAGTGTCGAACCTTTCAGCGGTCGGAACTTCAGGAAGAGTGCCGGCGAGTTGGTTTGAACTGGCAGCGTGAGCTTTGGTTTACGAAAGCACATCGCCTGTTTCGTCTCGGCGGGATTATCGTCGAGCTGACCAAGACTACGAATCACCACGAGCATGGCGAAGATGCCGCGACACCTGAGGGGACTGCCGAGTAGTTCAGCTAAACTCTCAGCAACGCGAACGCTTTCAATTGTTTCTTAAGTTTCGTTTCGTCGCCAACTGGATCGAGCACTATGACTCCGCCAACCAGTCTTCAACCGGCTGACGAAACAGATTTGAAGGCCCTTACTGAATCGAAGTCGGGGCTGGAGTTGCAGTTTTTCGACCTGCATACGCATTCGAATTTCTCGGATGGGCTACCGTCGATTGACCGAATTGAAGACCGGTGCCTGCGAGATCACCTATCGATATCGCTGACAGATCACAACGAGATTCGAGGCTCCGTTCTGCTGAATGAGCGTGACCGAATCTCGTGCCTGCCCGGCATCGAAGTTGGCACGAAGGAAGGTCTTGAATTCCTCGTTTACTTCGGCTGCCCTGGACAGCTCGAAGATTACTATCGGCGAGCCGTTGAGCCATTCCTGCTCAGTCGTTTTATGGTTCGGTCGAAGGTGTCATCAATCGATTGTCTTGAGACTGCAAAAGAAATGGGTGCCTATGTCTCGTTGGCTCACCCGTTCGCCTTTGGTCGCAAGTCGCTCGACTTTCAACGCTCCAGCCGCAAGACAACACACACTTTTGTCGAAGAAGTCGTGGAGCGGATCGACGCTGTCGAACTCTACAACGGGGGGGGTGCCTCCGAAAGTGAATCGTCGAGCTGCCAGCTTTCTTGAATCGATCGACAAGCCAGTCACGGTCGGGAGCGATTCGCATCGTCTTCGGACCTACGGATCGTGCGGCGTCTATCTGAATGCGAAGCCGTCGACCGATGCTGCGACCCTGTTTTCCACCATCAGTGACCAGACAGTCCACAGTACCGAGATGCGGCCGGGGAGTGTGACGCTGACGGTGCCGATCATCATGCTGAACCACACGCTGTTTTTCATGAGGTCCAACAAGCACCCTCGATGGCGACCGAAGTAGAGACCCCGAATGACTCACTTCAATTATTTCGCCGAGAGCGAGCAGGCTGGGCAGGAACGGTTTCAGAAAGTTCGCGACGGACTCTTCGGACCACTTGTTCGATTGCTGATTCGATGTCGAGTGACGGCGGACTTGATCAGTTTGCTCAGTCTGTTGCAGTTAGTGCCGTTTGGCTATCTGTTGTTGACGGCTGAGGATTCTCAACAGATCGCCATTGCCAGTGTGTTTGTCTGGCTTCACGTCATTCTCGACGCGCTGGATGGACCGATCGCTCGCACGACGGGGACGGCGGGGCCGGCTGGCGCTTTTACCGACATGTGCGTCGACCATTCCGGCATGTTGATTACGACGTGCATTCTTACTGCGGCCGAACTGGTCAATCCGACGGCTGCGGTCGCCTATGTTTCGTCGTATACGGTCGCGGTTGCTTTCACCATCTGGCTGAACATGATCGGTCATCCGTTTAAGCTGGTGATCAGAACTAAATATCTGCTGTATGCACTTGTGACGGCCTACGGGCTTTTCGACGCGAACTTCATCGGCCAGGCAGTCGTCCTGTTTTGTGTCATTCACGTGATCTTTGCGATCGCTGGCTTTTGCAAGCTGCGACGAATTCTTCGGAGTTCAGTCGCGGACTGATTCTGCACCGGTTCAGTTCTGCACCCGTTTAGTATCCGGTCCGATTTGTCAGTGTTGATCCAGCATTTGCAGGTCTGAGTTGTAAATGTCAGACTTCCGAGAACGTCGTTACGGACCTCGGTCTACCACGCCAGTTAGTCTCAGAATCAAGCCTCTTTCTCGAATCACCGAGTAACATCGCTGAGAATCGGAAATCAAATCAGATGAGTCGTACAGCTTCGATCAGCCGGCAGACTGCCGAAACACAGATTCAGCTCGAACTGAATCTTGACGGAACCGGGACGCCACAGATCGAGACCGGTGTCGGGTTTTTCAATCACATGCTGACGTTGCTCGCTCGGCACTCGTTGATGGATCTTACTGTCGACGCTCAAGGTGACATCGACGTCGATTTTCATCACACGGTTGAAGACGTCGGCATCTGTTTTGGGCAGGCCCTGGCCCAGGCGGTCGGCGATAAAACCGGGATCAATCGTTACGGCAGTCTGTCGCTGCCGATGGAAGAAACGCTGGTGACCAGCGCCGTCGATCTCAGCGGACGGATGGCATTTGTCTACAAAGTGGACTTTCCGACCGAGAAGATTGGCGATTTCGATTGCCAGCTCGTGGAAGTTTTCTGGGAAGCTGTCGCCGCCAACGCTCGAATGAATCTGCACCTGTTACACCATCACGGGCACAACAGCCACCACATTTCGGAAGCTGTTTTTAAAGGCACGGCACGAGCACTGCGACAGGCAGTCACCGTCGATCCGCGACAGCAAGGCGTTCCTTCGTCCAAAGGCTCGTTGACTGAAAGTTAAGGGCTGTTGCGATATTCGGCCGACGTCGCGTCTCACATTTTTCGATATGAACAAAATGGAATCCGGCAGTCTGATTGCGGGCTGGCGAACGATTCAGGAGCAACCATGACTGAAACGACCACACCTGTTGAGCATGTCCTTGTCGTCCCGACGTTGCTGTTTCACGAAATCGGACATTTCCAGGGTTTTAACGCGAACGTCGATCCTTATCTGGAGACGCTCTTTGATCCGATGCACACTCGGTATCTCGCCCGGCCAGAAGCCGAAGAGGATCCCAGCTATAAGCAGTTGATCCCGTATTGCGTGTTTCGCTGTGGTGACGACGCTTTCTTTTACACTCGCGGAAATGCTCAAGGAGAAAGTCGACTGCATGCTAAGAGGTCGATCGGCGTCGGTGGTCACATTTCGACCCTGGATCGCGACAGTTCTGACGAGCCGTACCTTGCAGGAATGGCGCGCGAGCTGGACGAAGAAATCGCAATTGAGTCTGGCTATTCAGAGCAACTCGTTGGCCTGATCAACGACGACGAGACGGAAGTTGGAAAGGTCCACCTTGGTGTTCTTCACATTTTTGAGCTGGACGAGCCGAAAGTTCGACCGCTTGAAGAGTCGATGATAGACACAGGTTTTGCTCCGATTACCGATCTTCTGCGTGATATCGACCAATTTGAGACCTGGTCGCAAATTGCGCTGGAGTATTTGCGGGGCTGAGCCGACACATTGGTGAATCGGCGGGGCATTTGTTCCACCGGGCCATACCGACTTATTCTCGAAGCAGTACCGCAACGCTTCCGCATCAGGGAAGCGTTGCAAGCGCAATGGATTGTGCCGTGCGTACTTTGCTTCGAGTCAACCGCCCACAGTTCTGACAAGGGAGTGTCACGATGGAACTGTCTCGACGTGGATTTATCGCCGCAGGCGCTGCTGCCGCGGCCAGTGTTGCACCAGCCGTTTCCGACGCAGCCGAAGCCACCGTTGCTGCAAAACCCAAAGCTGGGGAGCTGAACAACGAACTGCTTGGCACGTTGCTGAAAGCGATGGGCCTGAAGCCTGACAAAGTCGAAGAACGTTACGACTTTATTTTCCGCTCGATCCATGATCGCGAAGAGTGGGACCTGTCGATGACGGCCGTCATGAGTGCTGACAACTCGTCGATCTGGGTGATGGCGTGGTTGGACGAGCTGCCAAAGTCGGCCGCCGATGTGCCTCGTACGGCGTTGCTGCGACTTCTGGCCGCCAACGATCGTCTTGGCAAAGGCAAGTTCTTTGCTTACGTCGCGAGCAATCGACGCTTTGTTTTGCAGCGAGTCGTTCCGAACCAGGGTATCTCAACGCGTTTGTTTGCAGACGTGCTGAAAGATCTCGGTGCGAGCGTCGTCGAAGCGTATCCACAATGGTCGACAGCAGCCTGGAGCAGTTCGAAACCTGCATCCAGTAACGTCGCCAATGGCGGACAGCCGGCAGCAGGTTCATTGAACGGAGCCGGTAAGGCTCCGACACGAACCGCTGCTGAACTTGGCACGACAACACGGCAGTAGTTCTTGCTGCGGTTGACGAGCTGGTTTTGCGCGAGCAGAAATCAAAAGACGCCGCGTCGATTACTTATCGACGCGGCGTCTTCGTTTTTCGACTTCTGAGTCAGGTCAAAACGACTGAGGATTCTGGTTTGTCAGTTCGCTTTGCAAATATTCAGAGGCGATCGATGCCTCATTCGGCTTTGAGTTTCCAGATGAGGTAGTCAACCGTTTCGGCGTGCTTGACGTCGGGAGCGTCGGGGTAGGTCAGTTCGCAGGCGACTCCCTGGGCCTTGCAGTGTTCCTGAAGTTTGACGCCGAAGTTTGACGTGTGAGTCGGATCTTTTTGCGGCTGGCCGAGTGCTGGCGGAGCCGAGTAGAACAGGTGGACCGGCGGGTCGTCAGCCGTGACGAGTGCGTACGGTGAGTATTCGGCGATCCACGGTTTTATCGTGTCCCGCTTGGCGAGAAACTCATCGAACTGCGAAAGATTTTTCGTCGCGTCGCCAGTAAATCCAAAGGCGTGCCCCCCGTAGCTGCCCGTTGAAAATGCAGGGTATCGTCGAATTATGGTGTGCAGATTGAGGTCCGAATTGGATGGTGTTTGCGGTGGCAGTAGAGGCGGTGGAACGAGCTTGCGGAGCTGATGAGTCTGTGGCAGCGTCTGGTTGCAATCTGAACGGTCGAGAACACCGAAAACAGCAGCCCTCGGAGACCGGCGAACTCTCGGGGTTTGCCGCTGCCGAGTAGTTTTCGCAGGATCAGACCAAGGTTGTGAGCGGCGACTGTCAGCCGCACTTTCTTGCGGTTGTTTTCCAGGCCTCGCAGCCAGGTGCGGCGAGCTCCGCCGGTTTCGCAGACGTGGGCGAAGCTGCGTTCGACTCGTTCACTCCGTAATTTTTGCAGACGCTTGTTGCGGTCGGTTTTCAGGCGACGTCGATTGGCACAGTACGCTTTTTTGTAATCGGCAGGCTTGTCCGTCCAGCGACGGTTCGGACCATCCGGCTCGCAGATGTATGTTCGCAATTCATCCGCCCGGGACTTCGCCAGCGTTTCGTTCTTGTGGTAACCCTTGTCGCCGACGACCTCTTTGATCACCGCTTCGCTGTCGGACTGTTGCAGGTTGCCTTGGGCAGTGTTGACACTGTCCAGCAGCGTGTTGCCGTCGGACTCGTTGCCGTAATAGATCTCGGCGGACAGGATCGCTTCGGTTTCCAGGTCGACCGTGTGTTCCTGCTTGTACGACAAGTGCGTGTGCCCCTTCTTCATTTTCATGATGCGGGCGTCAGGGTCGCTTGAGCTTTGCCAGTCCTGATTGGAAACCTTCTTGCCTTTGCGTTTTCGATCGAACTTTCGCAGGTCATCGTCGTTCTTGATCTCGACGCCGTCAGCTTCGGCCAACTGGCGGACGAATGCTTCCCAGTCCTCGCCGGTGTCCTTGCGAACGATCGACTTCATTGCCGCGTTGGCTTCCAGCAGAGTCGAATCAACGCCGACGGTCTTACCTTTCAGTAGCCCGTGCTTTTCGACCAGCGATAACACGAACGCAAAGACCTGCTCGAACGCTTCCAGAGGAAGACGCTGACGGATGCGCGTCAGGCTCGAATGCTCAGGCGTGTTCTCATGCAATTCGTACCCGAGAAATTTCCGCAGCGACAGACTGTCCCGGCAACGCCAGGCGATGCCTCGCTGCGAATCGATTCCCTCGAAGTACCCCACAAAGATCATGCGGAAATAAACGCCTGGCGGAATGCCTGGACGACCACCTTCTTTGTAAAACGGCTCGCACAGCGACTCGGCAAAGTTGTCAAACTCCCCGTCACGGAGCACACGATTCAGGGCGTCGTAAAACACATGCCCGATCGACGCCGGCAACTTCGCCGTCGCCACCCACAACTCCTGCTGCCGCTCCGAACGACGCTCACCAAGAGCCATCAGTCATCCTCCATCGCTCAATATCAAGACACCGAGCAGGATAGCGCGAACGCATCTTCTGACCAGGTCAGTCGGCCGAGTTTTTCAACGGGCTGGTAGCGGCTGTTTGGCGTCCACTTTTTCATTTGCTGTGGGTCGAGCGTCGTCTGTGCTCCACGGACGGCGGCGCACCATAGTCGAGTTGATTCTCGGGCGACCGGATCATCGCTATCGGGATCGGCCATGTCTGGATGAAACGCGAGCCACAGGCTGGAACACGCTCCTGCTGAACCGCCGGATGCTCCGATTCGTTTTTTGTCGATGTTCCACTCGGCGGCTTTGCTTCGGACAAACTGAACTGCTCGAGCCGCGTCGTGCAATGGTCCTTTGACTGGCGGAACAACTCCGTCAGCGGTGGCTTCGGGAATGAATCGATACTCGACCGACGCGATGGAAATGCCTGCGTCCAGAATCTGAGGCAGCATGGTTGTGAGGCCGCTCATTCTTCCGCCGCCCATCCAGCCACCGCCGTGGATAAAGAAGAGCAGGGGAGTTGGTTTGTCCGATTCCGCTTTCCAGAAATGAATCAACTGTTTGGGATGTGGCCCGTAGGAAACATCGTATTGAGTCGGGGTAGGGATGAGCGGATGTGTGGCGATGAATTGTTTGGCTTCTTTTTCGCCGATGTCACGGACGAAGATGTTTCGCCAGCGAATCTCGCCGCCGTGAGTCTGCAGCATGATCGGACCTTTGGCGGGCAGAGGCTTTGTGCGGTCCCAGAAGTTCTCCATGACGGCGCCGTCAACGACCGATCGACCGTTCAACGACACCCAGGTCCGTGCGCCGATCTGACGAATCTTAAACTGGTTCCACTGGCCAAAAGGTCTATCCACTCGGCGAGAAGGATCGCGACCAAGTGTGCCGGGTGTGTTGTTAAACAGACCGCCGGATCCAAGGTGGGGTCTGCGGGTAGGTCGTTTGGGATCGAAGACCTGGTGCCAGTCCCAAATCTGAACCTGAGGCGTGCCTCGCAGGTAGATCCCGCTGTCTGCTTTGGCAACCGTTTTGTATTCAAGGTGAAATTCCATGTCGCCGAACTCTTCATCGGTGGTGGCGTACGGCCCGTGGCCGTCGTTGACGAGTTCGCCATTCTCGATCGTCCAGTTGTTTGGGAATTCGGCGCGTTGCGCCGCGAGGTTTGCTTCTTTCTTTTCGCCTGTCAGCCGTGATGCCGTGTGAGGATTTAATCCGTGCCAGCCTGAAAGATCTTTGCCGTTGAAGATCGCTCGAAACCCTTTGGGTGGGACCGGTTCATCGGCGCGTGAACTGCCGGTTGTAGCCAACACGGCGACAAGCGGAAGAATGAAAAGAATGTGTCGAGCGGGGAGAGGCATGGGGGAGTGCTCCAGATGTTGAGTTGTCGGGGCGGGAATTAAACTGAGGACGTCGAGCAAACGGGTTGGCTTGTTTCGACAGAATTGCGATGAAGTTGTGACTTCAAGGAGCCAACGCGTCCCACCGCACTTTGTAGAGTCGCCGATTCGGCAACCGCACTGATTTGCGTTCGCCGACGAACCGAATCGTTTCACTCCAGTAATGCTCGGGAGTTCCCTGGTGAAAAACAATCTCACCGGTCGTCGGATGCTGCGTGACCGACTTCACTTTTGGTCGATCACCGAGTTCGTCATCTGCCGCGAACTTACCCGTCTTCCTGGAGAAGCGGTAGACATGCTTGTTCGTTGTTACGAAGAGGTGCTCGCCGTCGCTGAGTGGTGAGAGGTCGTGCCCGCCTTTGCTGGGAAGTTTCCAGCTTTGCTCGATGCGGAGTTTATCTTTTCCGGCAGCATCAGGAATGCTCAGACGCAACAGCACATTGTCGCCCAGAGCCCAGAGTCGAGTTCGCTGTGCATCCCAAACAACTCCGTGTGCACCGTGCAGGGGCAGCCGGGCAATTGGTTGAGCCGGCCGTGAAGTATCGTCAAGATCGTAGATCTGTACCTCGTCGCCGCCGTAGCTGGCGGCAACGGCGATTCGATTATTTGGCAGGATGCATGCACTGTGAGCGTTCCGTGCGTACGCGAGAAACAGGCACTTCTTGTCTCGACGTTGAACGAGTGCAACTCCGCCGCCGGACGACGTGATCAGAATTGATTCTTTGAGCGGTTTGCATTCGTCAGTGCTGCCAAACCATTTTCTTGCGTCGACGGGAATCGTCGGCGAATCGGTCGCTCGCCACGACCAGATTGGCGCTGGATTGTCAGCGTTCAGTTGCGAGTCCGGCAGGATGAAGACTTCACCCGCTCCGCAGCAGATTAACGGTGTGTCTGTGTCGGCGGCCGCGGCCGGAATTGTCACTGTCAGACAAAGTTGTGTGAGCATTGCTAGTTCTCCAACAATCGTAGCCGCGTGCCGATTCGATTATTCGACAGCGATGTAAGGACGTTCAATAGCGAAGAGAAGTTACTTTACCGATTTTCTCCAATGTGGCGGAGCATCCCACGGATGAATAACCAAGGCTGCCGCAAGCACAAGTCCGCGTTCCGCAGGGCCGAGTCCGGACAGTTCTGTTTCAAGTGATGCCTGTGGAGCCTGGCTAATGAATTGAGCGACAAAGTCTGCGACTGTCTTCTCTTTCCGTTGAGGTTTTTTCTCAGTGATTTCGGAGTAGCGGTCCAGGTATGTCGTGTGGGGGTGCTTCAGCCGAGCGGCCAGTGCCGCAAGTATGATTGCCTGAGACGAGTCCTCGATCTCGGCAACGGGGATCTGCAGGGCACGCTTCTGCCACTCAGCTTCTGCGCCTTCGGACGCGGCCAGAAACGAAAGCAGTCGCGAGTTGGCGTTTTCTGCGCCAGCGGTGTTGTAAGCTTCAGTCAGTTTCCCATTGGCCATTTCGTAAAATGCAAATACTTCTGTGCCGCGAAGTTCCTGATCGCCAGTCTCGACCATCAGGATCGAATCCAGATCGGTTAAGCCGCTTAGATCGGCAAGATCGACCGACACATCCCCCGCCACGAACCTCCGAATCCGTGCCACTTCAATCGCAGCGTGACTGGCGACGGGGCCGTGATTCTTAAGAACGACGTCGTACGCTGCGAGCGACTCCTGCCACAATCCTCGCCTGGCCTGGATGTTGCCCGCGGCGTTAGCGAACCAGTCGTTGTCGGGCCATTTCGCAAGTCCGTCGACGAATGCCTGGTCCTGCTCCGGGCCATCCGGCATGGCTCGAACGCCGATGTACTGCCAATCTGAACTTTCGGGGTGTTGAGCTGCCAACTGGCGGTGTCGTTCGAGTACAGAATCTTTCTCGGTCGGTTCCGCGGTGTCCTGTTGAAGACGGAGTGACAAAACTTCGTCAGGATTCGCTGCGAGTCGCCGCGTAACGACATCAGCGAAGTTCGGCAGTTTCGTGCCCATTGCCAGCCAGTGGCCGGCGAATTTGGAGTTCGCCGCGTCCCATTCTGCATGAGCCTGGATCACGGAGTTTATTTCTGATGGATCGGCGACGAAGCTTAGGATTTGCTGGGGAGCCAGATCTGAATAGCTGCTCAGGATGGACCGGCTTCCGCCTGATCCGGATGTTTCAATCTGGGCTGGCGGTTCTTCGAAGACGTGGTCAGCTCCGGTCGTTCTCCATCTTGGAAAACCGAGTGATTCAGGATCGGGTTGGTGCGAGTTTCCGTAGACTGCCGTCCATTCGATCATGGGGGCGGCCGAGGCGACGTTGTAGACGTACGTTGCGAAGCCTTTATCGAGAGTGGCCTCGAATGATTCGATCAGGCGACCGTCTTCTGTGCTGCTTTCTATCGTTCCCGTGATGGTCGCGCCGACCGAAAGCGATCGGTGTCCGTGTGGCTGGACGATGATCTGCCGTTCGTTGACGAGGACAGAAACTGGAATCGACAGACCGTTGTAAATTGCGATGGTCGCGTTTCCGACGAACATTCCCGCGATCACTACTGCGGCGACAATGCTGGACGAAGCACAGAATCGAAGCGTTGCCGGGCCGGTGCCATCAGCAAGCGTAAAGCGGCTCCACCAGTCCAGCGTCTTCTGCTGTTTCCGTTCTGTGCCCGGCGGACGAGTCGAGTAAGTTTCCGGTACGTCCGCGCGGCCAGGAGCTGCGACGCAGTCTTCGTCTCCGTGGTACATGCTCGCAACACGCTTCTCGGATCGAAGCAGCTCTGCAAGAACTGCTTTTCGGAGTTTATCCAGGTCGACTCTCATTGGACCGACCCACGATTCGATCACGTTCATCCAGTCGTTGATATTGTGTTCGTCCGGCGCGGGCAGTTCGATTTCGTCCAGAGTTTCTCGCCAGGATGTCCACTCCAATTCGGTGAGAATTGGCTGCGGAACATTGACGTGCTCGGCGTCCTTGTCGATTCCTCCCATGACCTGACGAAGGTCGCGGCCAGAGTCGAGTAATCGGTTGAGCTTCTTCTGACTGACTCGTCCGGTGGCAACGGCGACGGCTGTTGTGTTGGCGAGATGACTGTGAGCGTCGTTGAGATTGGCAAGGCTGTGCTCGAGGTAATGCAGCAGTTCGGCAAGAGTTTTCAGGTAGTCTGGCCAGCCGGCTTCAATCTTCTGTGCCGCGGCCTGGTGGACCGTTCGGCAGAGTTTGTCGTGCAGTTCAATCTGTGCTAGCGAATCGTTTTGCTCGCGTTTCACGCCGGAAATTACGCCAGACAAGTGCGAATGCCGGATCGTTCTGCCTCGATGGCGAAGACCGCCGGACGGAGATTCAAGGACGCCGCTTTCGATGGCTTCAAGCATGGCGACTTCGTCGCCGAGATTTCGCCATTGTGTGACCTCGTCGTGAAGTTCAGGCGGGTAAAGCTCGTCCAGACTTGCGGCGATGTTCTCGACGGATGACGGACTATCCGAGATCAGGCTGGCGTTTTCAGCAGACAGCGTGGGCAGTCGGCCAAGGTAGACTCCCTGGTAACAAGGATTGAACGACTCGTGCGAAAACTTCTCGTCGAGTGCCGTCAAAGCCTCACTGGTTGGCATGGCTTCCGGCGATTCTTTCAGCTCAGCTCGTTCGAACAGGAATTGCGTGACTGATTCGCGGGCTTCTTCCGGTCGTTGGAAGAATGACCACGCCGGTTCATTGTCCAGACGTATCGGCACGTAAGTCTTCTTGGCGTTTTCTTCGCGTTCTGTATTGGGCGGATGAGTCGACCACATGCGAGGTGGCTGCGCGATCTGTTCTGTGAAGACCCGATGCGACGCCGGATCGGTGTCTGAGATTTCCGGAACCTGACGCGTGGTAAAGTCGTTAAGGATCCGCTGCATGTGCTCGCCGATCTGAGTCTGCACCAGAAACAGATCGGTGACCTGACGTCCTTTGCCGAGTTGTGTGTTGGCAAAATCCAAACACTGTTCCCAGTCATCGTCGGCTGGTTGCAGTCGATAGAGTCCGTGAACGAGTGCGTCGCTGCCGGTTGCGGAGACAGCGACCAGGTCGGCTTGGAATTCCATTTCTCGTGACAGGGCTCGCTGAGCAAGGATCACCAGGTTGAAGACCGATTCCATCAACGAGCGAATCGACCACACGATCAGACGCATGATCCAACCAATCCACGCGACGCGCAGATCGATCGTCGAGATGAAGTCCAGGACTTTATCCAGCATGCCTCGACTGGCGATGATGTGTCCGGCAATCTGCTCGCCGATGTAAACCCACCGTCCGACTGCCATCGATCGTTGGGCGAAGTGCCCGAACTCGTGCGCGAGTACGGCTTTGAATTCTGATCGCGTCAGCACGTTGACCAGGCCGAGTCCAATGACCAGGTTCTTCTTCGATGGCAGAATGAAGTTGAGAATTGTCAGGTCATAAAATACGCACGCGTTGACTTCGGGTGAGAGGAAGACTCGATGCGGTCGAGGTGCGCCGAGTTCGTCTGCGAGTTCGTAGAGAAAGTCGAATAGCTCTGGCTGGTCGTGTTGCGAGATTTCGACGCCCGGATCCACGGCTCCCTGACGAATGAAGAACAGAGCTTTCCACATGAAGATTGCCAGAAAGGCCGAGGGTAGGGCGGCAAAGAATCCAGCCGCGGCTCCGTCACCACCGGCGAAGATTCCGGAGATCATTCGATAAGATGTGTAGGTAAACCAACTCGCCAGTCCGACGTAAATCGCACCAAAACCCAGAAGGCCCAGCATCGCGAGCCAGGCTTTGAGACGGTATGAAGACGATGGCTTCGTGAAGTCTTCGGGAACGACTGGCTGCGAGAGGTGGTTGCCGACGCTCATGATTCAGCACGTCCTTGCCAGAGAGTAGTGACGACGTTGAAGGCTCGTTGACGATTGTTGCAAATGTTCAAATTGTTCGCAGTGCCGCGAGGCAACAATTTCGAACAAGACTGACTGAATGTTGGTATGGCCAGGGCGGGTGGAGCATCGAGTCGGAATCAGCTTCGGATGTCACACGGCGACGATTCAGATGGACGTAGTTGTTTGTGTCATTTGTCTGAGCGACGTCCGACGAACACGTGCCTTGGGATGCGAAATCGCGGTGTAATTGCTGAGCGGGATTTTCTTTCTGTGACGCGTAACAATGCCGAGTTGAACCTGAACGGCGTGGCAGGTTGATTTCGAGTCCAGATGAGACTGCCACCTTCGATTATTGATAGATCATCAGATTGACGATTGAGTATGCCTTCTTCTGAGACTCCGCAGCCATTTGATCCGAAAACGCAGGAGCTTGTGATCCTCGTTCATGGAACGTTCGCGAATAACCCATCGAAGTCTCACGACGATCATTTGAAGTGGTGGCAAGCTGGCGGGGAAGTGTGGACCAAGATTGACGAGAAACTTCCAGAGCAGTTTCACGTTGCATCTGACAAGAAGAAGGAAGTTTTTTCATGGTCAGGTGACAACAGCGAACGCGACCGGCGAGCCGGCGGTCGTGAGCTGTTCAAGCATCTACAGAAACTCGAAAAGACCGGAGCCCGGTATCACCTGATTGGGCACTCCCACGGCGGTTCAGTCATCTGGCACTGTCTGCTGGAATCTGTGAAGCAGAGGTTCCGACGTCGTCGCAATGTGTCAGACGACAAACTGTCGTTACCAGGTCTGCAGAGTTACACAACGATCGGGACGCCTTTTTTGCAGTTAAGGTCGCTGGGGCTTGTCAGTCGGTTCAGCCCCTGGTTCTGGATGGGCGTCCTGATTGCCTCGATGATCGCCACGCTCGCCTTGATGTCTGATCTGCAAACGACCGAAGAGTTTCTTATGAATACGGTGCGGATGATTCCGGGTGAGGCTCGGATCCTGGGAGAATCGATCGAGGAGAACGACGGAGAGGAGAACGACGGAGAGGAGAACGACGGAGAGGAGAACGACGGAGAGGTGTTCTCAAACGGTAACGCTGGTCGCAATATAATAACGCCGCCGCCGAACTTGCCCGTGGTGAATCTTGGCGGTGAATTCTTGCGAACTGTGCTGGTCCTGGCATCTGTTTTCGCGGCGTTTTTGTCAATGGTGATGTGGGCCTGGGCGTCCGCAGTTCAGTTAGAAGCATCCGTCGTTCGGCAAGGGGCACGCATCCGCAATCAGGCGTTTGTTGAATTTGGCGCAAGATGGCTCGGCATCTGGTCGCGTCATGACGAAGCGATCAATGGATTGCGCGCATCGCTAAAACTTGGTGGCAACATCGCGCCGAGAATCGAAGTGAGCGGCGTGACCGTTTTTGATTTCGATCGCCGGATGCGTTTTTATCGATTCTTCGCACGATGGTTTGTTGCGCCAGCATTCAATCTGATGGTTTCGTGGCCCAGCGACCGGATTATCTGGAAGAGTGTTTCGCGAGGGATGCAGGGCAACGACCGACCAGGTTGTCTAGTCAGCGATGTTAGCCCGGGACCGATTGTTCCTCGGAATGTTGAATGGGAACAACTACCCGAATTGTACGATAATCGCTTGGTTGAACAGTCAAACAAATGTTTGATCGACCGATCGACGACACTGCTGCCTCAGCTTCGTGAAGTGCTTTCGCAGTTGGCGTGGACCAGGCCCGAGCAACTTAGCCTGCTTCTGAGCAACGAAACCACGTTCGAGGGAAACGAACTGGTTCACACGTCGTACTTTCACGAGCCAGCGATACTCGATCTTATTTCCTGTCACGTTCTACGCCACAATCGAGTGAAAGCGCCTCGCTCGGATTCAAAGAGTTCGACGGCTCGATGGTGCCGACGTTTTCGCCACAAGGCTCGTGATTTGTCTCGCGACCGATCCTTGCAGGATGCTGCGTTGCCACTATTGGGCGCCCGAAATCGCCGAGCGATCGTCGCTCTATTGATGGCAGCTGTTCTGATAGCTGGGTGGTGGTTCGACTATTCTTTGAGCGAGCAACTCCAGCGGTCACTCAAGATTCTGGAGGGACCGGCCGATTTCGTCGCGTTTGCTGTGACAACGATTGCTGTCGTGGTTGCTCCGTTCCTGGCATGGTCTGGTTTCAAACGGGCCAAGCGAGGCGCTCGATCGCCACGAATCGCTCGCTGGGGATGGCGTCTCGCTCGTGTCGAATTTGTGATCTACGTCCTCTGGTTGTATGCCATTTTGTCTGAGGGCTAATCGTCATCATTGGCGCAACCATGATCGATTTCGAATAGAGCATCGATTTGGCAGGATGTCACGAAACGAGTTGATTCTCGTTTTTTAACAGCAGTGTTGAACATGAGGATTCGACGTGGAGATCAGTTGGCCTCTGGCAGGTTGGAGCGTGCGGGGAACTCTATTTATGCAGTAGGCTGGATTCTCACCGACCAGGCATTTGCCTCCGGAAATACTGACTGAGGGCTGAGATGTCGAACTCCGACGAACCGCTGAAGAAGCATTACAAATACGAAACTGTCGATGGCGACACAGTTATTCGTGATGAGCTTGATCGACTTGCTCGGCGACGGCATCGCGCAGTCGACGAAGAGTTGTTGCCCGAATCTGCTCCGACTGACTCGGAAGCGGTTTCGGAAAGTCTGACTGGACTCGCTCTTTCTGGCGGAGGCATCCGGTCCGGGGCACTTGGGTTGGGGATCCTGCAAGCGTTGCATCGCAGCGGACTGCTTCCGTTTTTCGACTACCTCAGCACAGTCTCCGGTGGTGGTTACGCCGGATCTTACCTCACTTCCGCCGGCAGTCAGAATCGCAAACAGGCGGATGATAAGTCAGCACGCTCAACCAGCCACGACGACACCGTGCCATACGGAAGGCTGAAAGCATTCCATGACGGAGAGGGCCTTTCCGAGCGGATGCAGCAGTTTATTTTCGGTGGACACTATCTGCTGCGCACTCGGAGGTTTTTCAATCGGCATCTGATGGGACTGTTGTCGATCTGGTTTATGACCATTACCGGCCTGTCGACAATTGCGGCGCTGGCTGCTTACCTGTTTCGCGAACTCGATCAACCAATCGTTCGGCATTTTCTGGGCGGATTAGGCTTCAGAACCGACGTCTCTCGCGGTTTTTTTCCTGTGACCGCGTTACTCGTGATGTGGTGTATTTGCTGGTGCATTTCGTTCTTTCGAGCTTCCGGAAATATGGCGCACGCGCAGGGAAGAGCCGCAGCGAAACTAATGCCCGTTATCGTTGTGACTTTTGGAATCTGTGTCGCCTCGCTGCTTGGAAATGGTGAGTTCAGTCTGGAGTGGGTCTCAAGTGCAAACGGTATCGACATCGCTGGTCTGTTTTCGTCTGCGGAGAAGTTTTTTCAGTTTGCCATTTATGGCGTCATCGGAGTTGGGTTGCTGCCATTTCTGAACCCGGCTGCGCTGATTCGAAGCGGAGCCAAACCGAAGTCGACAAGCGATCGCGTCGTTTTTGCGATTGCCAGTCGAGTGCTTCTCTACGGTCTGCCGTTTCTGCTGGTGTCCTGGTTCGCCCGTGAAAATATTTCGACGTGGACCGATCACCGTTTCGTGCCCGAGGCGATTGCTGCTGCCAAAGTCCGAGACGCAGATCGGCCGGAATGGAACCGGAGTGTTGTGGAGCAAATCGAATTTACGGAGTTGCCCAGCGAGCTGCAGGTTCGTGATCAGTTGAGCGGCGGAAGCGACCTGATGAAATGCGTGCAGCCGGTTGAAGAGAGTGGGAACGTCGGAAAGGCAGAGCCGAACGTGCCCGAATCGTTGATGATCGAGACCAGACGGCAGCGGAAGAAAACGCTTGACCCGAAACCGGAAGACTGGACTGACTATGTCGCTGTGACCAGGCACGAAATTTCGAAGTGGAACGACTGGCAACCAGCATGGGCTCCGTTTTGGACGGAGCTACGAGCGGCAGCGGCTAAAGACAAGGCCGCGCGGCAAGCTCCAGCCAGATTAGCTGATCAGGAACTTAATTCTGCGAAAACCAGACTTGAAGAAGCATGCAAGTCAGTAAGTGCGGCAAGTAGTGCCTTGAAAGCTGCGAAAACGAAAGCCGAAGAGGCGGCAAATAAGTTTGCTGCCGCCAAGAAGGCTCCTGCTGAAGAAGCTGATCCCGAAGAAGCTGACCCCGAAGAAGCTGACCCCGAAGAAGCTGACCCCGAAGAAGCTGACCCCGAAGAAGCTGACGTTGGGAACGCTGACGCTGGGAATGTTGACGCTTCCAGTCCGACTGAGGTCCGTGGTGCAACGTCGATCGGATTCGGTCAGAAGGTCAGCCTTGTCAACGTAACAAAGGATTCGCCGAATGGTGTGCCGACCGACGGCGTCGAAACTGCAAGACTGAACAGGGATACTACCAGGGCGGCGATGGAGCGGGCTGGAGGGGTGTTGGCTGATGCTGAAGCTGCAGTAGCGGCTGCCAGAAAAACGTGGCTCGCAGCTAGGAAAAACGCCGCAGACGTAAGGCTTTCAGTCGACAGGAAACGTCCGGAAATTGCTGAGTACATTTGGTGGAAGCTCAACCACGACTTGCAGGCAACTGCTTATGCGGGCGAACTCTTTGAGTCGGCAATTGTCTACCGAGTTAAGGATGGCGATGCTCGCGAAATCGTCACAACGAGTGATCACCATGAAGTCTTTCCCGTCGAGGAACTTCTGCGGCAGATTCACAAAGAGTCGCTGGCATTGCAGGAGCTTTATTCTTTCAGCGAATTGAACACAGACAGCTACGCACCTGATAGCCCGCGTCTGATTTTTAACCGCCTGCTATCGTTGGTGGCCTACGCTCCGGATTTCCTGCGAGGCGCGAAGGAACAGAATCACCTGGGCGAGTTTGTTGAGCGTCGTCAGCGACTGGCTTTGTTGCGGAATACGCTTGCCGATCATCTCTCGCGCATTCTGGAGACCACAAATTTTGGGGAAGACTGTACCTGGCCAGCCTTGTCACCGTCGGACAAGCTTTCGTCTTTGGTTGAACAGGCTCGGCAAATGTCTGGACGCCACGAGCCTGACGGCGATGGACAGGAAGAACTGAGTCAATCGATCGATATCGTAACTTTGTCGAAGGCCGAACGCCGTCAACTTGCTCATCTGAATCGTGAGATTCTGGATAAGGCATTTCCTGAAACGTTGCGTGACCCTTCAACGGTGTTTGCGGCAAACGTGCTGGAATTCGACCAGGCTCGTCGTTGGACGATGTTCTGGATCTGCCTGGGATTCTTCTTGTTCGGAGCGTTGATGATCAATATCAACGCAACCACGTTGCACGGATTCTATGCTCGAGAACTGGCGAACAACTGGATCGAAGCTGATGAAGATTCCGACCTTCCGTTGTCTGCTGTTGATGCGACGGATCAATGCCTTCCTTATCACATTCTTTCCGGGTCTGTTCATTGGATGGGCAAACGCAAGAAGGCAAAAGGTGATTTGCAGAGAGACCATTTTCTGCTCTCGCCGATGTATTGCGGCTGTGAAAAAACGGGCTTTGTGACGACAGCCAGGTATAAGGACGACGAGATCGGGCTGGGAGATGCTATCGCCATTTCTGGTGGAGCTGTCACTCCGATTCAACAAGGGAATCCGCTGCTTCAGGCCATGCTCTGGTTGGCAAACCTTCGACTCGGGCAGTGGTTGCCAAATCCAAATCACGGAACGTTTCTGCCGACAAAGTCTCGCAATATCGTCGAACGAACCGCTGTGACTCCGATGCGGTTGATGTGGCGATTCTTTCAGGTTGCAGAGCGACGTCCATTTCTCTTCGTAACGGACGGTGGGCATCACGAAAATCTTGGCATCGGTCCTTTGCTGAAGCGACGTTGCCGATTCATTTTAGCCGTTGATGCTGGCGAAGATGCTGACTACGCATTCTCCGATTTGTCCAGCCTGATGAGATGGGCTCGGGCCAAGCACAATGTCAGACTCCAACCAGTCGATAGTCAGATAGAACCAATTGATCTGACCAGTGGCGGCGCTCTGGCGACTACGGTCGCCGGAAAGACGGACGTGCCCGGCAAGGTCCGCTCGGCAATTGACGCCTGGA
This sequence comes from uncultured Planctomycetaceae bacterium, assembly GCA_943787265.1. Taxonomy (GTDB): domain Bacteria; phylum Planctomycetota; class Planctomycetia; order Planctomycetales; family Planctomycetaceae; genus JABMPE01. The sequence goes on from CALSLT010000021.1 coordinate 170,073, forward strand.
ATGACCTCGCACCCAGTAGCGACACGCGACTCTCACCGGACCGTCTTTCGATGAGACACTTTGTCGTCTTGCGAATTCACTATCCGGATGTGGAAGGTCCGTCGTGGCTGGTTTTTGCCAAGACATCTCTGACAGGCGATGAGCCTGCGGAGCTGATTCGTTATGCCGAATCTGACAAGAAGTTTCCCCACAATCCGACGTCCAACCAGTTCTACGCTCCGGACACATTTGAGGCCTACCGACAGCTCGGCGAGCACATCGTTGATTCGATGGTTGGACAATTGCCATCGATCATTGCGGGGAAAATGGACGAACACGAAGACCGTCCCGAAGCGCCGTATTTAGGTGGGATGCTGCATCAGATTGATCTGGCCAGGAAAACGTTGCCACTTAATATCACCGCAGCGCCACCTACGCCCGAGTCTTTTGAGCTTATTAAAGATCTTCGCAATGAGCGTGGAACTGCGGAGGTTCAGGTCAAACTGTCGAAAAGACTTTCGATTCACCCCTTGTTTGTCAGCGGGCTGTTACACGCAGCACTGTCCACAAAGACTCGGTTGCACTCTGCGTTGCTCGCGTTTCTCTTTCCGGAACTCGGGCCTGAAACTTCTCCGGCTCGACGAATCTTTACCGAGCGTCGGTTGCCGGGCCGTGCTGAAGCCATGCGCACATTCAAGCCAAAGGAAGACCACGTCCCAGAAGAGAGGTTGGTCGGGCATCTTATTGACCTGGCTGAGCTGCTCGTCGTCATTCCTGACGGAACGCCAGACTTCCAGCACGCCGAGCAGATGGTCGAGTATGCAGCCGTTTATCAGTTACTCACAAACCTGCGAACGCAAATCGCTGATCGGAAACTCAAGGACAAGATTAACCGCCTTCCGTCCGAAGCAAAGAACCCAGCTCGCAAGCGAAAGAAAACTACTCGCCGCCGCAAAACCTCCGACGCTCCACCGGTCGACTGACAAATCTGGCCAGGCCTGTATTCTTCGCAGTTGTCCCTGCGAACGCCTTTCCTGTTTGAATATCAGGTGTGTTGATGAGTCAGTCTGACTGGATGCCTGTTGAACCTGACGTGAGCACGGCATGCTCACGATTCGAACGGCCGTTAGAAGAGCTGGCGGCCGGGCGAATTCCCGCTCTGGTCGTGCGTCAGGCGTGGTCCGCGGAGAACTGCAGAGAACTCGTCCAGCGGCTGATTGACGAAGAGTTGCTGTACGATCCGGACTTGCCGATTCCGCCGCTGTTTCAGAAACAGTCCATTCCTGAGGGCTACTATCGAGAAGGTAAGAACGCCGTGCCGTCTCTTGCCTGGGACGAGCAGAAAGTGACTGGCAAGTCTCGGATCGATATCGGTTCGAGCCTCGGCTATCGCGGCTCCGATCAGGACGCATTCTTTGCACACAGTGAGGAAACGAACTCGCTGTTCGATCGGCTGTTTGCAGAGCATCCTGACCCAATTCGTCTGCTCTACGATTCACTGGAAGCCTTCTCCGTCGATAAGTCAGTTGTGACCGCTCATGAATCCGACGGGCGAGAATACGGTGCTGGCATCATTCGTGCGCATTACGGAGGCTATACCTACAAGCCGCACTTTGATTCTGTGCGGTTGAGAGAGAAACGCGAGAACTACGCCGTGCACGATTTCGAGCATCAGTTCGCTGGCGTGCTTGTTCTGCAAAACTCGACAGTCAACGGCCGCACGGCTCAGGGCATCATGCATCAATGCCTCTGGCAACCGGACATTGATCCTCACCTGAAGAACGGATTCTTCCACGAGTATGCAGAAGAAAACGGCATCGCCAACGTCGAGGTGAACCTGGAGCCAGGCGACCTCTACTTCTTCAACACTCGCGGCATCCACGAAGTGCCCGGAGTCGCCGGCGGCCTGCCGAGAATCGTCCTGGCCACCTTCATCGGATTCAGTTCAGACCGCGACGAAATCTTCGTCTGGTCCTGACTGATTCGGACTTTCGCGTCTCAGACATTCGCGCCTGCAACAGTCAATCTGCCAATCAGTATTCGCAGACTATAGGGACGCAGCGATCCGCCGACGGCACGTGGCGATCGCTTCGACCGTTGCAGCATGTGCGAAATTATTCATGTTTGGCGATTGCCACTCAAGCAACGCATCAAGGTTGTCAGGATGGGTCAGCTGATCCCACAACGAAAGAATTTCCGGACATTCAGCAGACCATGGAAAGCTGGGAATGGTAGTCCCGTCTTGCATGCAAAGCTGCTGGTGTTCAAGCAAACGCTTATCCAGTTTCGCCCAAAGGGGATAGAGTTCGGACCGCATGGCTGATGATTACCTATTGGGCACGTGGGCACTCCGCAGCCATGCAATGTTCACGGACACAAAGATTCAATGGGTTTCCGGTGCAAGGTGAATTTCCGTGCCAATGGGGACTTGCGCTTTCGACAAACCAAGCACCGAACAGCCGCGGCTCGGCGGTATATACGGATGTCGATTCACTAACGGAGTCCCGAATTCAGCTATAGCGTAAAGGGTGGAACCATCTGGACGTACCAGCTCGACCTTGGCCTGAGCGGGAAGATCGCTCTCAGGGAAGAATTCGTCAGCGATGACGGCGTTACCGTGAATATCGAAAACTGCGGTTACCGTGACAAGATGGTTACCCACTCAGGTCTTACTCCGCTGACAGGGTTTTGAGTTACGCATCCGTAGGAACGGAAAAACAGATGGTGGCGGATCAGTCTTGGAAAAAAGACACGATCTCCGAAGATTTGGAATTGTCCCCTGCGGGACAGCGGTAAATGTTTGTGGTCAGGCTGGAGGATGTTCCGGACGCGTTTTGGTCTGGTCGGTTGAACGTTTTTTCTTCGCGTTGCGGACGGTTCGTTTGATGGCTCCGGTCAGGAGCGTGGTTGTTGTGCCGATCCACAGGAAGGTGTAGCCGTCGGCTTGGAGGGCGGCGGCGTCGGTACCGGCCCAGACTTTTTTGCCGGCTTTGTCTGCCGCTTCGGAGACCTGCCTTAACGCTCGTTTGTAGTTGTCGTTTTCCGGATCCCAGCAGCAGCCGAGATCAGCCGACAGGTCGTACGGACCGAGTCCCATTGCTGTGACCAGCGGGTGAGCGGCGATGGATTCGGCATTATCTGCTCCGACTTGAGATTCGATTTGTGAGATCACGATAAAGTGTTCTTCGAAGTCGGATTTCCAGGTTTCATACTGGTAATCCTTGAGCCAGTAGTTGCCCATGCCTCCGGGCCGGCGTCGACCTCGCGGAGGCATCTGCACGGCGTCACGAACTTCGTCAAGTTGGTCGGTCGTTTCGACGCAGGGCAGCAACAGCCCACACGGACCCATGTCGATGGCTCGTCGAATGACCGATGCTTCACACGAAACCGTCCGCATCAGCACCGGAAAGTTTGCCAGTCGTCCGACTTGGCAAATGTGACTGACAAGTTCGTCGGAGAAGTTGCCGTGTTCTCGGTCAATGACGAGATAGTCGAGCCCGCCGGTCTGGCAGATCTCGACCAGAAACGGCCACGCCTGATCGGTCGCCATCATGCCGATGACGAGGTCGTCGGTGGCGAGTTTCGCTTTCAATTCTGCCGCGGGTTTCAACATGTTTTTATGATTTCTGAGTTTGGCGACGAGTCGAAAACTTCAATGAGTAGGGTGCGTCTCGACGCACCAGAGCGTCATGCGAAATGGTGGCGCGTCAAGACGCACTCTACGAAAAACACGACGTTGAATTCTCAGGGGCGAACACTAAGTAAGTGCTTTTTGACGAAGGCGGTCGCGCGTTCCGAATTTCTGGCACCGGCCACACTGTGATTGCCGCCTGGGATGACGACCAGCTCGGATATGCCGCCGATTTTTTCCAGTTGCTTGTGAAGGTTCCTAGCGTGCTCGACCGGGACGATCACGTCCTTGTCACCATGAACCTGCATGATTGGTGGATCGTCTTTGCTGGCGAACGAAATTGGCGATACATCTTTGATCATCTTTGCGGACAGGTCGGCGGCGGGCGTGCCGGGTTCGTGGCCGATCAACTGACGGTAGGCAGGATGTCGGTGGTCGATGGTGCTCAGTAGCGTCCAGTCTGTCGGGCCAGCGAAACTAACGGCGCACGCGACACGTGAGGAATGCTGCTTGACCAGATCGTCCGACTTCGCGTCAGCCGCATCGTCATGCAGAGCGACGTAGGCTGACAGGTGCCCTCCGGCCGAGCCTCCGGTAACGCCGAGTCGTTTCGTATCGATGTTCCACTTCGTGGCGTTCTTCCGAACAAACTGAATCGCCCGCAAGCAGTCGTTTACTTGCGCGGGATGTGACGCGACATCGGTGAAGCGATACTCAACCGAAATAACAGAGAGCTGTCCATCAGCGACGAAGTTTCGCAGCCAGACTGGAATGTTCTTTTTCGATCCGGCTCGCCACCCGCCGCCGTGAATATAGATCATGGCCGGCGTAGGCTTGTCGGATTCTGTCAGGTACACATCGAGACATTGCGAGGCGTGATCGTCGTCGTAAGCGACATCGCGATGAGTGGGTTTGTCATTCCTGGTCTGGCCGTGGCTGGGTGCGGACAGCGTGACAAGCACGATGCTGCTGATGGCGCAGGCGGCGATAGTTTTCAGACTCGCATTCATGAGCATTGTCTCCAGAATGTCTCGAAAGATTGAACACGAAAGCACTCTATCTCTCACCTGGTGATTCAGGAAGCGGAGCGAGTTTGCTTTCTTCTAAAGCGACTCGTCTAATACTGTCATGGCACAATCGTCCGACATCAGGCAGCGGGAGTTTGGTTCGACGGACTGGAGCATGGTTCGGCAGCTTGACGGACCGGATGCTGAGCTGGCTCTGGCGAAGTTGTGCGAGCAGTATTGGCAGCCGCTTTACGCTTACGTGCGTACCAAAGTGCGGGACGTTCACAAGGCTCAGGACTTGACGCAGGGATTCTTTGCTCACGTCGTTGCGAAAGATTCGCTCCGGCGGGCAGCTCCGGAACGTGGCCGGTTTCGATCCTTCGTGCTGGCGTCGCTCAAGAACTTTATCGCGAACGACTACGCCGCTGAGAAGGCTCAGCGGCGGGGCGGAAACTTTCGGCATGTGCCGCTCGACTTTGACAACGGGGATCAGCACTTCAGTCGAGTGGCTGCTGATTCGATGTCGCCGGATCGAGTTTTCGAACGAGCGTGGACACTGACTTTGCTCGACCGCGTTTCAGAACGGCTGCGATCAGAACACGAAGCGGCTGGGGAGCTGGACCGATTCGAAACCTTAAAGCAAGCTTTGGCGCCGGCAGTGGGAGGCTCGACTTACGACGAGATCGCCGCGGCCCTGGGAGTGACTCCGGCAGGTGCTCGCCAGGCTGCCTCACGGCTTCGAAAGCGTTATCGAGAATTGCTGCGACTCGAAGTCGGTCGAACGCTGGAAGACAACGACGACATTGAAGACGAGATTCGCAAGATGTTTGCTTCGCTCGGGTAGTGATTCCGGATCGTTCGTCAGCCGATGTAGGGTGCGTCTTGACGCACCAGCTCTTTCGTAGTTTGGTGGTGCGTCAAGACGCACCCTACGAAAACTGACACGAGCTTCAGTCTGCGGCACAGGTAACAGGTGCAGCTTCTGGATATTGAAGTGTGCCGACGATGTCGCTGACGCTTGATGCGCCTTCGGAGTCGAGCAGGTCGCTCAGCTCGCCAGGCAGGCGCGATGCCAGTCCAGGTGAGTAGAAGCTGGCAGTTCCGATTTGCACGGCGGACGCTCCGGCGACAAGGAACTCCATCACGTCGTCGAGGTTCTGAATTCCGCCGACTCCGATGATTGGGACGTCGACCGCTTTGGCGACCTGGCAGACGATACGGAGCGCGACAGGTTTGATGGCCGGGCCGCTGAGGCCTCCGAAGACGTTGCCGAGGATCGGTTTGCGGCGGCGCCAGTCGATCGCGACTCCCATCAAAGTGTTGATCAGTGTGACCGCGTCTGCTCCACCTTCGGCGGCGGCAGCGGCGATCTCGACGATGTTCGTCACGTTGGGAGTCAGTTTGGCGATGATTGGCAGGTTGCACTTTTCTCGGACGGCTGAGATTACGGCGTGCGTCATGTCAGGATTCGTGGCAAAGTCGACTCCACCGCTGACGTTCGGGCAGGACATGTTCAGCTCGACGCCGGCCAGTTGCGGAAAGGCGTTCAGCTTTTCGGCCAGCACGACGAATTCTTCAGCGTTGTGTCCAGCGACGTTGGCGATGATCGGGCAGTCGAGGCTCGTCAGGTAGTCAACGTGTTTTTCGATGAACGTGTCGATGCCGTCGTTGTCCAGGCCGATCGAGTTAAGCAGTCCGCAGCTTGTCTCAACGGTTCGCGGAGGCGGGTTGCCCTCGCGAGGCAGCAGCGTGACGGTTTTGGGAATGATGCCGCCGAGCTGGCTGAAGTCGACGAACGCGGTGGCCTCTTTCGCGTACCCGAACGTTCCCGATGCCACGAGGATGGGATTGCTTAGTTTCAGGCGATTCAGTTCAACGGTCAGGTCGGCCAACGATCTCTCCAGTCTGGGGTATCGCCGCGGGTGTTTGGTGGCGGCGAGGCTTTCAACAGGCGTGAGGCGGGATTATGCCGAACTCACGCCCGTTCGTGAACCAGGCGGGGCCGTGCAGGATTGAGCAGCGGGGAAACGCGAATGATTGTGCGATTTCGCACGCTTTGTGCCCGTCCGCACGGCACGGTCGTCGTTGACGCGTGGGAGATGTTGTGGCACGCTGCTTGCCCTGCAACTTCCGAAGTGAAATCCCACCTCAACCGGCTCGTCTCGCAGATTTCAGTTCGTGTCTGATGCCAGTCGAATTCTGCGAGTCCTAACCGTGTCCCCGCCTTCGAGTTCCCAGGTCCCCGTCGTGTATCAAAACGTCGATTCGCCAATTGTGAAGCTAATGCCAACTCGCCGGATTCATACCTTGGTCGTGGTGTGGTTGTCCGTTTTAGCCCTGTCGACAAGTGGTGAAGTTTTTGCGCAGCTTGAATTCGAAGGGGCGCCGATTAACTACGCGACGGCGCCAGTTCATGACGCCGTTGCTTTGTTGCAGCAGAAACTCGACCACGGTGAAGCGTCGCTGAACTGGGATGACGACCACGGCTGGCTGCCGTCGGTGCTCGAGCAGCTCAACGTGCCACAGTCATCGCAGTTGCTCGTTTTTTCCAAGACGAGTCTGCAGTTGCGGCGGATCATGCCAAGTCGACCTCGGGCACTCTACTTTAACGATGAGACGTACATCGGCTGGGTTCAGCGCGGCGACGTTGTCGAGGTCTCGACGGTTGATCCTGAGCAGGGAGCGATTTTCTACACGCTCAAGCAGCAGATTTCCGAGTCGCCGAAATTCGTCCGGGATCGTGGACAGTGTTTGATCTGCCATGCTTCGAGCCGGACGAAAGGTGTACCGGGGCATCTTGTGCGATCGGTTTATCCGTCGCGCGACGGGCAGCCCCATTTTGGTCTGGGGACAATCACGACGGATCACGCAACGCCGTTTGAAAGGCGTTTCGGCGGCTGGTACGTCACCGGGACGCATGGTGACATGCGGCATCTTGGAAACGCGATCGCCGATGACAATCGAAAAGATCCGATTGATCCGGAACCTGGAGCGAACCTTGCAAGTCTGGGTCGACTGTTTCGAACCTCGCCGTATCTCCAGCAAACGAGCGACCTCGTGGCAATGATGGTGTTGGAGCATCAGGCGCAGATGCACAATCTGATTACACGAGCGTCGTTTGAAACTCGGCGAGCCAAACATCACGACGACGTTATGAACGCGGCACTTAAGCGGCCGAAAGATTATTGCAGTGACAGCACCGGCCGCCGCATTGCTTCGGCCGCAGACAAACTCGTCGAGTATCTGCTGTTCAAGGATGAGTTTCGGCTGACGTCTCCGGTGGCTGGTGTGTCTGGCTTTGCCGATGAGTTTTCGACCAGAGGACCACGCGACAGCAAAGGCCGTTCGCTGCGGGACTTCGATCTGCAGACTCGAATGTTCAAGTACCCGTGCAGTTTTCTGATCTATTCGGAAGCGTTCGACGCTCTGCCGCCAGCAACGCTCGATGTTGTTTATACGCGGCTGCTTGAGGTTCTGAACGACTCTTCAGAGCCAGCGGCCGACGACGCATTTGCCCACTTGAGCCGTGCCGACCGCATCGCCATTCGAGAGATCCTTGCCGAAACGAAGCCAGGATTTCACGCACGGATGATTGCCGTTTCCCAAGCCGTTAAGTGACCGGCTATGATGCTGGCGTCATTTCATGGTGGGCTGGTCGTTGGGGGATGCAAATGTCGACAGCAAAACAGGAAGCGCTTTCGTTGATCAACGAGCTTGCTGACAATGCTTCGTGGGAAGAAATTCAGTACCACATCTATGTGAAGCAGAAGATCGATCGGGGACTCGCGGACGTTGATGCTGGTCGAGTTTCAACCCACGAGGACATAGTTGCCAGGATGTCGAAATGGACCGACAGCTAATCTGGTCAGATTCGGCTTCGGATGATCTCGAAAGTACCGCGGCCTATATCTCTCGTGATTCGTCAGCGTATGCCGCGTCATTTGTGAACCGCGTGCTTGACGCTGCCAAATCAGTACAGCACATGCCGGAAAGCGGTGGAATAGTCCCCGAGTTCGATCGTCAGGAATTGAGGGAAGTACTCGTCGGGAATTATCGCGTTGTGTACTTGTTGAGTATTTCTGCAGTCGCAATCGTGGCAATTATTCACGGTGCTCGGAAAATTGAACGTGTTATTGACTCGCGTATTAGTCGCTAAAGCAACGAGTAATGATATGAATAGACTGGTCGGTACATTCCTGATAGCGATGATGTCGCTGGTTGATAATTCGTTCGCAGCAGAACCGAAGATCGATTTCGATCGAGACATTCGGCCGATCCTTTCGGACAATTGTTACGCCTGCCACGGGCCGGACGAGGCTCATCGCGAGGGCGGATTTCGACTTGATCGAAAAGACAGTGCGTTTGGAAAGGCGGATTCCGACGAGACTGTCGTCGTACCTGGCAAGCCGGATATGAGCGAACTGATCGCAAGAATCGTCACCGACGACGAAGACTTGCGGATGCCGCCGTTCGACTCGACAAAGGCGCTGACGGCGAAGCAGATCGGTTTATTGAAACGCTGGATTGCTCAGGGAGCTGAGTGGAAGGAACACTGGTCGTTCATTCCGCCGGTCAAGCATGAGTTGCCGGCGGTTTCTCGCAAAGACTGGTGTAACGGCCCGATTGACCATTTCATCATGAAGCGGCTTGATGACAAAGGGCTGGAGCCCGGGGCACGAGCATCGAAGGAAGCGTTGATTCGTCGAGTGACGCTCGACCTGACCGGGCTGCCTCCGACGCTGGCGGAAGTCGATGCGTTTTTGAATGACTCCTCTGAGGCGGCGTACGGAAAAGTTGTCGACCGATTGCTCAAGTCAGAACGCTACGGCGAGCACATGGCGAAGTACTGGCTGGACGCGGCGAGGTACGGCGACACTCACGGGCTGCACCTGGACAACTATCGCGAGATGTGGCCGTACCGAGACTGGGTCGTGCGAGCGTTCAATCAGAACATGCCGTTCGATCAGTTCGCGGTCGAGCAACTGGCGGGTGATCTGCTCGAAAACCCGAGCGAAGAGCAGCTTGTCGCCACCGGTTTCAACCGCTGCCATGTGACGACCAGCGAAGGCGGGTCGATCGCTGAAGAAGTTCATATTCGAAACGTTGTCGACCGAGTCGTCACCACAGGGACGGTGTTCCTGGGGATGACTTTTGACTGCACACGCTGTCACGATCACAAGTACGACCCGTTTACGCAGCGTGATTTCTATTCGTTGTCGGCGTTCTTTAACTCGATTGACGGCAACCCACTCGACGGAAACAAGAAAGATCACGCGCCGGTCATCAAGGTTCTGACCGGCGAAGAGAAGGGACGGATTGCCGAACTCAAGCAGATGGCTGCAGACGTCCGAGACGAGACCCGAAAGCAGCTTGCCGACTATCGCTACGTCGAGCCGGAAACTCCGACGGAAGCGAAACCGGCGGAACCAACCGAGTTTGTCTGGATCGAAGATTCTGTTCCGGAAGGCGGGCGAGCTCAAGGTGGCTGGCAGTTTGTGACGAAGCCAAAGCCGGTTTTCAGTGGCGAGAAGTCATCGACGCGAACTGCCAAGGGACTCAGTCAACACTTCTTTGATCAGGCAAAGACGCCGTTGAAGGTTGCTGATGGCGATGTTTTCTTCTGCTATGTCTACCTCGACGCGAAGAATCCGCCGAAGGAGATCATGTTGCAGTTCAATGATGGTTCTTGGGATCATCGAGCGTACTGGGGGGCTGATTCGATCGATTGGGGGAAGAAAGATTCGCCCAGTCGATTCAGCAAAGGCGTCTTGCCGGAAAAGGCAAAGTGGGTGCGGCTGGAAGTGCCTGTGTCTGAAGTCGGTCTGAAGGCCGGATCAATGATCAACGGCTGGGCGTTTACGCAGTTCGACGGGACGGTGTACTGGGACAAGGCGGGGATCGTCAGCAAGGCTGACCAGTCGCCGATCTACGATTCATTGCTCGTCTGGGAAAAAGATCAGAAGGCGGCGAAAGCCGCATCGTTGCCGGCGGACGTCAAGACGATCGTGTTGCTGGATTCGGCGAAACGAAACGATGCTCAACAGAAGCAATTACTGGACTACTTTATCGAGCATGTTTGCTCGTCGTCGCGGAGCATTTTTGATCCGTTGCACAAAGCGATAGCGGATTCGGAAAAGAAGGTCGGTGACATCGAAAAGGCGGCAGCGACGACGCTTGTGTTTCGCGAAAAGAAAGAACCGAAGCCGGCACACATTCTGAATCGAGGCGAGTACGATCAGCCGCTTGATGTTGTGTCGCGAGCTGTTCCAGCCGTTCTGCCTCCGCTTCCGGATAACGCGCCGGCCAATCGGCTGGGACTCGCCCGATGGCTGACCAGCCGAGAACATCCGCTGATGGCTCGCGTGACGGTCAACCGATTCTGGCAGCAGTTTTTCGGAACGGGATTGGTGAGGACGTCTGAGGACTTTGGTTCTCAGGGCGAGCCGGCAAGTCATCCGGAACTGCTCGACTGGCTGGCCGTGCAGCTTCAGGACGATGGCTGGGATGTTCAGAAGACTTTGCGCCGGATCGTCATGTCCGAAACGTATCGACAGGACGCTACCGTTCATGGGCCGGCCGACCTTGATCCTGAGAACAGGCTGCTGTCTCGTGGGCCGCGATTCAGGCTCGATGCCGAAGTTCTGCGGGATCAGGCATTGTTCGTTGGCGGTCTGCTTGTGGAGAAACTGGGCGGTCCGAGTGTGAAGCCGCCTCAGCCGGACGGGCTGTGGTTTGCTGTTGGGTACAGTGGGTCAAACACCGTTCGCTTCAAGCCGGACATGGGGGCTGACAAAATTCATCGAAGAACACTTTATACGTTTCTCAAGAGAACGGCGCCGGCACCTCAGATGAGCATCATTGATGCTCCGTCCCGAGAAGCCTGCACGGTCCGCCGCGAGCGGACCAACACTCCGCTTCAGGCGTTGCTGCTGCTTAACGATCCGCAATATGTCGAGTGTGCTCGCGGGCTTGCTGACCGAGTGCTGCGGGAAGGCGATTCGACGGTCGAGTCACGCGCCGCGTACATGCTGCGTCTTTGCACGTCGCGAGTCCCCGAGCGTTCAGAAGTTGCGGAGCTGGTGGCGGTGATTACCGATCTTCAAACTGCTTATTCAAAGGATGGCGAATCGGCGGCAAAGCTGGTTGGGGAAACATCCTCAGAGGATGACGCATCAGCGACGGTTGTCGAACGTGCGGCGTGGACTGTCGGAGCGAATCTCGTTTTGAACCTCGATGAAGTGTTGACGAAGAATTGAACCCATTGTGTGAGCGATCACCCAACGACCGTTGCGAATTCGTAAATCAGTTAGAGACCAGATGAGTACTCGGAAGATTCATATCCCATTTGAATTGGGAGACGGAGACGATTTAGAGCGGACTCAGAAACGGCTCCGCGAATGCTTGGGAGAGAACGTCGAAGCCTGTTCGGAAGCGGCGTCAATCTGGGCGAGACTTCATTACGGGCACGCTTCGTATGTCGACGGAAGCCTGTCCGTGAAATCGGTCGAATTCAAATCGGAGAGAAGCGGTAAAGCGGCTTTGAATTTTGACTGGACGTTTCAGGATGGCTGCAGCGACATCTGTCGCGAAGGAGATGGATATGTCGATGTCGCGTTTTCCGTGTCGAATAGTCAGTTGAATCTGGAGTGGACCTGGCCCGAACAGCCGTCAACGGCGGATGAGTTTTGAGCATTGTCGTAGGTCAGGCAAAGCCTGACCTACAGAATTACGAGGAAGTCATGCAGGATTTTCAGAACTACTACTCAGCACTTACTCGCCGGCATTTTTTCGGGCAGGGGGCGTTGGGACTTGGTACGGCAGCGTTGGCTTCGTTGATGGGCGAGCAAGCTCAAGGGGCGAAGGTCGATTCCGAATTTGCAAATCCAGCTCGTGTCGGAGGCCTGCCGTCGTTGCCGCACTTTGCTCCCAAAGCGAAGCGGGCGATTTACCTCTTCATGGCCGGCGCTCCCAGCCAGATCGACTTTTTCGATCACAAGCCGAAGCTGTCGGAAATGTTCGATAAGGATCTGCCCGAGTCGGTGCGTAACGGCCAGCGGCTGACGACAATGACTTCGAAGCAGAAGCGTTTCCCGTTGGCGCCGTCGAAGTTCAAGTTCGCTCAGCACGGGCAGAGCGGTGGGTGGATCAGCGAGTTGCTGCCTCACACCGCGAAGATGGCTGACGACATCGCCATCGTAAAGTCGCTCCACACCGAAGCCATCAATCACGACCCGGCCATTACTTACATCTGCACCGGGAATCAGTTGCCTGGTCGGCCGAGTCTTGGTTCGTGGTTGAACTACGGGTTGGGTTCGCTCAATAGCGACCTGCCGGCGTTTATGGTGATGACCCCAACGTGGACTGGGCGCAAGCAGGCTCAGGCGATTTACAATCGACTCTGGGGAGCTGGTTTTCTGCCGACAAAGCACCAGGGTGTTGCCTTGCGTCGGTCGGGCGATCCCGTGCTGTTTCTTTCAAACCCGGATGGTGTCAGTACGGAAGTTCGACGACGGATGCTCGATTCGCTGGCTCGACTCAATCAGAAGACCTTCGAACAGGTCGGCGATCCGGCAACTCAGGCACGAATCAATCAGTACGAGATGGCGTTCAAAATGCAGAGCTCCGTTCCCGAGCTGATGGAGCTTTCGGGTGAGACAAAGAGCACTCTGGAAATGTACGGACCGGACGCGGAGAAGCCTGGCACGTTTGCGTACTGCGCACTGATGGCCAGGCGGATGATCGAGAAAGACGTGCGATTCGTGCAGCTCTTCCATCGTGGATGGGACCAGCACGGAAACATCGCGAACGACCTGCCGAACCAGGCTCGCGATGTTGATCAGGCGTCGTGGGCGTTGATTCAGGATCTCAAACAGCGAGACATGCTCAAGGACACGCTCGTCGTGTGGGGCGGTGAGTTTGGTCGGACGGCGTACTGCCAGGGAAAACTGACTCGCGAAAATTATGGGCGGGATCACCACCCGCGATGCTTCTCAATCTGGATGGCTGGCGGAGGAATCAAGCCCGGCGTCGTTCACGGCGAAACCGACGACTTCAGCTACAACGTCACGGAGAATCCGGTCCACATCCACGATATGAACGCGACGATTCTGCACTGCCTGGGAATCGATCACCGGCGTTTGTCAGCCAAATTTCAGGGACTCGACGTTCGCCTGACCGGAGTCGAAGATCACAATCCGGTAAAAGAGATTCTGGCCTGACACAAGTGTCCGAGTTTCGCGGCGGGCTGAAGTGCCAAATCTCGCCAAACTGGGGTTGCCCTGTTTTCAGAAATCGTCACGATAAGATGAGTCGTTCGTGCTGACGCGGCACGAGAGTAGTTCCGTTGTCTGGAGTGGGTTTTCCCGCAAGGCTCCGGGCAACTTGAATAGGCATTAGAAAGGAGGTGGTTTGTGATATCTGGCTTAACTATGAGAGGTGCGACCGGCTGAATCACCGGCGGGTGCTTTTCGCCCTCCACCTCCTCGTAATCGCTATTACGAGAAAACAATCGGCCCGAGCTTCGACTTGTCGAAGCTCGGGCTTTTTTCGTTGGGACGATGTCTCCAAAGTCGAAAGCGACTTCGGACGCTGCGATACTCATGAAACGCCATCGTCATTTTGCCACATAGATCACAGAGGCCTCAGAGAAATCTTATTCTCTGAGGCCTCTGTGATCTCTGTGGCTAGATATTTCTGAGCGAGAACAAAAGCTCGCTCTACAGTTGGGACGGTCCGCCATTGCGACCGAACAGGCATGAGGCCAACTGAAAAGACGTTGCAGCTTTCGATGTCGCATGCGTGTCGGAAGTCAGTTCGGCGAGGTATTGATCAGTCGTCATGTCGAGGTGGCAGCTCACGCATCTTTGCACGAGCTGTCGCGCGTGCGTCCGCTGTGTCGGTTGCAGGCTGGCGAGTGATTCTGTGTTTAAGTGGCAAGCCACGCATCCAGCCACGACGTTGTCGGAAGTGGATTCGGTGGTGGTGCTTCGCTGGCAGTCAGCAGGCAGCGAAATAGCCACGGCGTCGTTTCGTGATCCACGCTCAACATTCACCATTGCGGCCATCAGCACAGCGATCAGCATGAGAAATGCCGCGACTCGGAAGCCGTCACGCTGAGCGGCGGCTCGGCGTTGCGAAGTTTGCAGCCACGGGCGACTTGCTGTCCGGGGGCTGGTTGATGGCGATTTTTCTGTGTCCGATACCGGCTCGATGCTGCTTGAGTAGTCTCCCGTAAACTCAGCTGGCTGTGCCGATCCTTCAAACTCACCGGATGCTTCCAGAACGTCGTCGAAGAGGTTCAGCGCCGGATCGAGCATGTCGGCCATGTCTCGGCACCGCGGGCAGCTGTCGAGATGCTGAATCAGCGTGTCGCTGTTTCGCAAATTGTTGTCCGTCAGTGCGTCGAATGCCTGATCGCAATTCATCGAGAATCTCCTTCAGAGCCGTGGCTCTGCGATATGTCGTTTGCATCGATGCTCGAAACATCAGCTCTTCGCAATGCTGCTGAGAGCCGTTCGAGTCCGGAGCGAACTCGTTGCTTCGCTCCATTCGTGCTGCAGTTCATTGCCTGGGCAATTTCGTCGAATTTCAGTTCGCCGAAGAATCGAAGCCGCAGAGCGTCGGCCTGAGCTTCCGGCAGTTTGTTCAGAAATCTGAACAGCAACGCCGCTTGCTCCGCTCGGACAAGTCGGCCGAGGGCATCGCCGGACGAGCACGGCTCGCTTGATACTTCGAAGTCGTTGCGAGTGCCGGCTCGGTCAATTCGGCCAAGTTCACGACGAGCGAGACTTCGGCACGTGTTGAGCAGAATCGTCCACAGCCAGCCGCGGAACGAATGCTCGCACTGATAAGTGTGCCGATGGGCGAACGCCGACAGAAATGCATCCTGCACGGCTTCTTCGGCGACAGCCTGATTTCGCAGCTTGCTGACGGCGGCTCGGAGCATGGACTCTCGGTGGCGGTTGACAAGCTCGTCGAACAGTTCGACTTGCCCGGACCGGACTCGTTCCATGATTTCCTGGTCGTTCAGCATGCTGCCTGGCGATCCCAGTATGGTCGTGTCAGAAACTTCGTGATTTCGACAATGCCCTGCCGTCGCTGGATGTTTGGATGGGCAGCCGCAATGATGTCTGCTCGTCCGGCGTCGATTGTAAGCAGGATTCCCCGTGCTCGAACAGCGGAACTGATTTACGTCGTCCTGGTCGACTTGGATGTTTGGGCGATTTTTTGCTCGATTTGCTGGAAAACCTCCAACGGTCGAATTATTTTTTCCGTACGCGTGCGATGAATGAGATTTCGGTTTTCTGGATAAGCCGCTTCTGGCTTCCCTCGTGGATGCTGTCGCGACACAGAAATCGCCGGTTGAGACATTCAGAATCACGTTCCTCAACCACTTTTTGAATCTGCTGAGCAGTTTTGAATTGTGCGTTCCTCAGGACTGAGAAACTGGCTTCTGGCCGGAATCGAAGTTCCCCACCTTTGCTGGCGAAATTCGGAGTTCGTCAACTTCGTAATTTCAATCAGCGACTGAGACGAGTCGGTTTACCCGGCGGGAGTCTCTCTGGCTGTTTGCGAGTGGTCGATTTCTGACCTCACGTGCAGGCAGCCATTCCGACATCACGGATCTGATGCCGGGTTTGAAACAGGATGTGAATATTTGCGGTGGTTGTTTGCGCGAATGAAGACTTGTTCGCGACAGCCGTTGGAAGTCCATCACGAATCTTTTTCGAGAACGACCTGACATGACAGACAGCGAAAAGAATTCGTCAGAAGCCTCAGGCGAGGCGATGATTGAGGCCAAAGGTCTCAGCAAATTTTACGGCCCGTTCGTTGCGACCAAAGATGTGTCGTTCGAAGTGCCTCGCGGACAGGTTGCCGCCTTTCTCGGCCCGAACGGTGCCGGAAAATCGACGACCATGAAGATGCTCACCGGCTATCTGGCTCCGACAGAAGGTTCCGCCACAATCGGTGGGCACAACGTCCAGTCTGACCGGATCGCCGCCAGCGAGATGCTCGGGTACCTCCCGGAAAACGGTCCGCTGTACGAAGAGATGACTCCGAAAGGTCTGCTATCGTACCTCGGGGCCGCTCGCGGGATGTTCGCCGACGACCTGCAAAGCCGCATGGAGTTTGTGGCCGTTCGGTGTTCACTGAAATCAGTCTGGAGCAAGCCGATCAGCAAACTGTCGAAGGGTTTTCGGCAGCGAGTTGGCATGGCTCAGGCACTGCTCCATGACCCGGAAGTGCTGATTCTCGACGAACCAACCAGCGGACTGGATCCGAATCAGGTTCACGGTGTCCGCGATCTGATTACCAGTCTTGCCGAAACCAAGACGATCCTTCTGTCGACGCACATTCTTCGCGAAGTGCAAGCCGTGTGCAGTCGAGTCGTCCTGATCAATCAGGGGCGAGTCGTCTTCGACGGACCGGTCAGCGAGATGGCTGGAACAGAACAGGAAATGGAAGATCGCTTCCGCGAGCTGACGGTCGCGACATAGACGTAGGGTGCGTCTCGACGCACCACTTTTGAGCTACTAGCGGATTTTGAACTCGAATTTTGACTCAAGATATAACGGGATTGAGAAATGCGGACTCACACGATTTTCGCTGTGTTGAAGCGAAACCTGATGAGCTATTTCTCCGGGGTGCTGGGTTACCTCTTCATCGTGGTCTTCGTGATTGCTGCGGCGTCGAGCGCGTTTAACGCTCAGTTCTTCACGAACAACCTAGCCAACCTCGATCAGCTCACGGCAGCGTTTCCTTACCTGCTGCTTTTCATCATTCCAGCCATCACGATGACATCGTGGGCGGAAGAAAAGCGACTGGGCACCGACGAACTGCTATTTACTCTGCCGGCGACGGACTTCGAGATTCTGCTCGGCAAGTTCCTTTCGCTGGTTGTTGTTTACGGAGTGGCTCTGGCGTTCTCTCTGACCCAATTGATCGTGCTTGGCTTCTACGCCGATCCCGACTGGGGGCTGCTCCTGACAACTTACTTTGGATACTGGCTGGCCGGTTCCACGCTGATCAGCCTCGGCATGTTCGCCTCGGTCCTCACAAGCAGCGTTACCGTGGCGTTCGTTCTCGGTGCGGCCATTTGTGCAGTCCCGATCTTCATCGGCCACTTGGCCAGCAGCCGACCGGTGATTGACAACCCAACATTCGGTGACACAGTCGCAGACATGTTGAATTCCTTCTGCAGTGAATTGAGCCTCGGCGAACGATTGAACGAGTTCGCGATCGGCGTCGTCCCATTCAGCGGGCTCGTTTACTTCCTGTCGTTGATTATCTTTTCGCTGTACCTCAACGCGGTGTTCATCAGCCGCCGACATTGGGCCAGCGACCAGCAGGGACTGCCTGTCGGCGGTCACTTTGCTGTCCGAATCGTCTGTTTGCTTGTGGCTCTTCTGGCAGGAAATGCGGTTGTTACGACTGCCAGCGAAGCACTCGGTTTGCGGTTCGATATGACCGGCGAGAAGCTTTACACACTGTCAGACACAACTCACGAGTTGGTCGGCAAGATCGAGAACAAAGTCACAATTCAGGCCTTCATCAGCCCGGATGTTCCTCGGGATTACGTCGGGCAGCAGACTCGCCTGAAGGGCCTGCTTCGCCAGTACGACCGCATGAGCGGTGAAATCGAAGTTCGATTCGTCGAAGTCACTCCTTTCAGTGAAGCCGCCGAAGAAGCCGAACACTTCGGCATCGTGCCAACTCCGGTTCAGTCAGAAGTTGACGGCCGGTTCCAGCGAGTCGACGTCTTCATGGGAGCCGTCATTTCCGGAGCCTTTGACGAAGTCATCGTGCCATTCTTCGATATCGGAACTTCGGTCGAATACGAGCTGACTCGTTCAGTCCGTACGGTGTCTCAGGAAGAACGCCTGACTGTTGGCATGTTGCGAACTGACGCCAAAGTCAACGGTGGATTCGACATGGCCAGTATGCGGAGTTCTGCCGAATGGCGAATTCAACGCGAGCTGAAGAAGCAATACAAAGTGGTCGAAGTCAGCCCGGACTCGGCGATTGCCGACGAAGTTGATGTTCTGATTGCTGCGATGCCATCTTCGCTAACCGATCCGCAGATGGCCAACTTTGTCGATTACGTGAAATCAGGAAAGCCCGTCCTGGCACTCGACGATCCGCTGCCGCTTATTGATCCAAGAATGTCTCCGAGTCAAACAAAACCACCGCAAGGTGGCGGCGGCGGAATGTTTGGTGGACAGGGGCAACAGCCGGCAGAGCCGCGAGCTGATGGCGGAAACGCTGGCCCGCTTGTTGATGCTCTGGGGATTTCCTGGCAGAACGATTCGATCGTTTGGGACCAGACCAATCCTCACCCGACGTTCGTTGATCTTCCACAGGATTACGTTTTCATCACGCCGTTGAACGGTAATCCTGAAGCAATCAGCACGGAAAGCGATGTCACAAGTGGCCTGCAGGAATTGCTGATGCTCTACTCAGGACGGATTCGTCCTCGTGAAAATAGCGGACTGAAGTTCGAGCCACTGCTGAGAATCGGATTGCAATCGGGGAATTCTCGATGGTCAGATTTGATGGGGTCGAGCTTCTTCGGAATTCAGCCTAAGGATCCATCGCGAGTCCGGCGTGTGTTGACCGGCGATGCGGACGTGGTTGCTGCTCACATTACTGGCGAGAAGGGCGAGAAGCACAAAGTTAACGTGATCTATGTCGCCGACGTGGATATCGTTTCGGACGCCTTGTTCAACGTTGTGCAAAGCGACATGCACGGTCTGAAACTCGACAATGTGAAGTTCATTCTGAACTGCGTCGACGTTCTCGCTGGCGATACTTCCTACGTCGACCTTCGCAAACGACGTCCTCAGCATCGAACTCTGAAAGAGGTGCAGCGTGAGGCCGATCAGTTCCGAAAGAACTCTCTCGACGAACGAGAAAAGGCCGAGAAGGAAGCCGAAGAAGCTCTGGAGAAGGTGACCGGCGAACTCGACAAAGAGATCGAGAAAATCGACGCTGATGAGACGTTATCACTTATCGAAAAACGTCAGCGCATGGAAATCGCAACTCAGCGTAAGCAGCGAGAACTCGACGTCGAGAAGGCGAATATCGATCGAGAAAAAGCAGAGAAGCTCGAACAGTTGAAGGCTCGCGAACAGCGGCAGATCAAACAGACCGAGAACGAGTTCCGTTTCTGGGCCGTGATCTTCCCGCCGATCCCGTCGATTCTGCTGGGGATGCTCGTTCTCGGCTTGCGACTCACTGCCGAGCAGAAAGACATCGAAGAAGTTCGCCGTCTTTCACGACAGTAAGCCAACGATCGACACACTTGCGGAATTTCTGAATCTATCCACCTCAACCTGAATACACCGGGTGAGAACAATGCATAACAACAGCCAGACTCTCAAATTCGTTGTCGCCGCCGCCGTCATGGCCGGCCTTGCTGGTTTGACCAGCTCGCTGACAAAACCGACTCCAATTGACGACTTCGCCAACGTTGGAAAGTCGTTCTTTGCTGACTTTAAAGATCCCAACGCAGCGACTGCTGTTCGCGTTGTGGCTTACAACGAAGACACGGCATCAGCTCGGGTCTTCACTGTTCAGAAGAAGGACGGAACCTGGCGAATTCCGTCGCACCATAATTACCCCGGCCGATGGTGAAGACCGCCTCGCCAAGACGGCTCGAACACTCATCGGCGTAAAACGCGGAGCCGTTGCAAGCCGTGTCGCCGCTGATCACGAACGCTTCGGAGTTGTTGATCCTCTAGGCGAATCAACAGACACGCTCAAAGGCCGCGGTCAGCGTTTGACCCTGATGAAAGAGAGCGACATCCCTGTCGCCGACCTGATCATCGGTAAGAAATTGCCGGAAGGCGAGAATCGCTACTACGTCCGCCATCCGGATGAAAAAGAAACCTACATCACGGAACTCGAAGTCGACATCTCGACAAAATTTGGCGATTGGGTCGAAGCCGACCTTCTCAAACTGGATCGTGACAACCTGACGAAGCTTGAAGCCAAGTCGACGAAGGTTGATGGACGAAGCTTCTCGGAAGTTGTTGACGCGACTTTGTCTCGTGCTAAGTCATCAGACGACTGGGCGTTGGCTGGACTCAATGAAGAGACAGAAGAAGTTAACAAAGACGATGTCACCGCGATGGTCAACGTCATTGATAACCTGAAACTGTCGGGGATTCGTCGAAAGCCGGAGCTGGCCGGTAAGCCGATCCTGCAGGGCGACCTTGGGATTGCACTCCCTCCATCAGCAGCTCAGAACCCTCAGATCGTCAACCAGGTGATCGATATGGTTCAGAGCAGCCTGAACTCGAAAGGTTTCCTTGTCTACGAAAATCGCGAAGAGAACGACTTCCGTCTCTACGCAAAAGCCGGTGAACTGGTTGCCTCACTGAATGACGGCGTGAAGTTTCACATGAGCTTCGGAAATGAGTTCGAAGGCTCCGACGACGAAATCGAAATCGGCGGCACGACAGCCGAAGCCGATGATGAGAACGCCGATAACGACGAGCAGAAACCTGCTGATGCCCCGGGCTCAGAAGACGCCAGTGACGATGAAAAAGAAGATGACGGCGAGGGCGAAGAGAAGAAAACGAAAAGTCGTTATCTGATTGTCCGAGCTTCGTTCAGTGAAGACCTGCTTGGGCCTGCACCTATTGCTCCAGTCAAGCCTGAAGTTCCGGAAGGCGTCGAAGTTGACGACGAAGGAAACGTCGTGAAACCCGCTGAAGAGCCTGAGAAAGCAGACGACGAGGCTGCCGCTGAAGAGCCGGATGATGCTGAGAAGGCGGCCGATGATGCGGAGAAGTCTGACGACGCCAATGCTGATTCGGAAAAAGCCGACGATGCGGACGCTGAAGAAGAGAAGGTAGAAGAGCCGAACCTCGGTGATATCTATCAGCGGGCGATTGAGAAGTATCGAGCCGACGTGCCGAAGTATGAGTCGGACGTTAAAGACCGCGAGGAGAAGGTCGAAGAAGGTAAGAAGAAGGTCGACGAGTTAAACGACCGTTTTGCCGACTGGTACTATGTCATTACGGAAGAAGATTTCGGGAAGCTGCGTCTCAGCCGTGATCAGCTCGTGAAGGAAAAAGAAAAAGAGGAAGGCGACGAAACGGACGGCGACGCTGCGGCACCAACCGGCGATCCCGCTGCTTCGATTCTGAACTCTCTCCCAGGAGCAGCCAAGCCAGCTGCTCTTGCGAAACCTGCCGCGCCGGCCGAAGGAGCAAGGACTCCTGCAGCGGACGCGACAAAAACAGCACCAGCTAAGCCGGAACCTGCAAAGCCTGAGCCTGCCAAACCGAATACAGAAGCTCCCGCCAAGCCAGCGTCTGCTGAGCCCAAGGCTTCCACAGAGGAGCCGGCACCGGCCAAGGACTCACCAGAACCAGCGAAGCCGACTGAGAATTCGGACGCTGCCAAAGAGAAGCCAGCCGCGCCAGAAGGTGAGTGAGCTACTCATCAGTGACGGTCCCGGAAAGTCAACGCCGAGGTTTCGCATTCAATGCGAGGCCTCGGCGTTTTTCGTTCCGTTCTCAGGCGTCGATGAAGAGCATAGAATTTGTTGATCAGAATCCTCTTTAGGAAGGCCAGAATGATGACACGCTCGACGACGCTTCTGCTGCTCACTCTGTTTTGTACGTTCTCGATTACAGCTTCCGCTGACGAGAAGGCTGATGACGGCAAGCTTCGCATCATCGCTTTTGGCGCTCACCCGGACGACGCTGAGTTTCAGATGGGTGGCTCGGCCATTAAATGGGCAAAGCTTGGTCATCACGTCAAGCTGGTCTCAGTCACTAACGGAGACATTGGACACTGGAGTATGGCTGGTGGGCCGCTGGCAATTCGGCGGACGAAGGAAGTTCAGGAAGCGGCTCGTCGGATGGGGACGACAGTCGAAGTTCTCGACATTCACGATGGCGAGCTAATGCCGACTCTGGAGAATCGGCGAACAATTGCTCGTCTTATCCGCGAGTGGAATGCCGACCTGGTCCTCGCTCATCGGCCGAACGACTACCACCCCGATCATCGCTACACGGGCATCCTCGTTCAGGATGCCGCGTTCATGGTGGCGGTTCCGTTTTTCGTTCCCGACACGAAGCCGGTGACGAAAAACCCGGTCTTCATGTACTACCCGGATCGATTCAAGAAGCCCTACGCTTTCGAGCCTGACATCGCGATTTCTCTGGACGATGTCTTCGATGAAAAAGTCAATGCGGTTGACGCTCTGGTCTCGCAGGTTTACGAAGGTGGAGCGCTTGGTTCGGAAGAAACGTTGATTAAACGAAAGGTCGGCGATCCCGTTGCAAGAAAAGAGATTCTTCGCGCGTCGTGGAGTCGAAGAAACGGTCGCATTGCTGACCTCTATCGAGACAGCCTGATCGAGTGGTACGGTCAGGACGCCGGCAAGGCCGTTAAGCACGCTGAGGCTTATCAGGTTTGTGAGTACGGTCATCAGCCATCGAAGGCCGAGTTGAAGAAGTTGTTTCCGTTCTTCGATAAGCCAGCGGAGTAGACGCGATTGCGTAGTAAGCAGGCCGGACCGAGGAGCGAAGCGACTACGTTCCGGCATCAGTCAATCCACAACGAATTCGAGGATGCCGGAGCGGCGCGGTGCTTGTTCCGGCCTACTCAAAACTTACGCTGCTCCAGCCAGGCGGACCAGTAGAAGCTCGATCTGGCTGCGTTCTGGCATTCTACTGCCGCCTTTGAGACCGGTCTCTGCTTCCAACAGCCAGGCCGCGATCCTGGCTGCCTTCGGTCGGCCGATACGTTTGAGATAGCGGCTGGCTCGATCATATTCATTGGGAAATGCGCCGGCTGCCTTCAGAGCGGCGTTCAGTTGAACGCCGGTTCGGGACAGCTCCGTAGCGACAGACATCTTTCGGAAGACGTAGGCAATGCCTCCCAGAATCCGATGAGGCGACTCGCCACTGTTGAGCAGCTTGTCGAGCGCGGTCAATGCGTCGCCGAGTCGTCCGTCGCGAACGGCGTCAGTCATCACCCAGGTCGTTTCGGCTTTCCAGCCTCCAACGAGCCGTCGAACGGCTTCGACGTCGATTGTCGGCAGGTCACCGACGTAGGACGCCAGCTTCGAGAGTTCCTGGTCAAGCTGTCCGAGCGCAGAGCCTGCAAGTTCAATCAAGAGTTGCACCGCGTTGCGGTCGATCTTCTTTTCGTAGGACCGCTGAGCTGCTTCCTGCACCCATTTGGCGAGGGCAGCCCCCTTCAATTCCGAACACTCTGCGACCAGACCGTTCTTATTGACGATTTTGTAGAGACGCGTGTTCTTAGCGAGCGTCTTCACGTCAAGAATCAGGACTGACTTCTTACCGGGTTTCTCTGCGTATTTTTCGAGAGCGGACCGGTTTGCCGTTACGAAATCGGAAGCATCGTCGATCACGACCACCCGCCGATCGCCCCACATCGAGATCGTCAGAAGCTCGTCTCGAACGGTCTTCATGTCGACGTCTTTGCCCGTGTAACGTGTCGGCGAGTCGTCTTCGTTCGGCAGGGCGACTTTCAACAATGCATTTGTGACGTCGGTTTTGAGCGAACGTTCGTCGCCAACCAGCACGATGACAGGTGCTGGCTCCTCGGGGATGGATTTCAGAAATTCGGTGGCATGCATGATCAACAAAGTTCCGTGTGCTGCCGTGTTTGCGGCGAATCGAGATTGACCGGCCAATCTGAATTGCGGGAAGATTCCCTTTTCGGCTGCGACCGCTGTTCATTGACTCGTTGTGGGAATAGTCTCAGCGGTCGACGCGCGAATCAACCCGTCACACGACCAGAAAGCTCGCGGCATGGACGCCGAACAGGAAATCTATTCGAGCAACTCGATGGACGCACCCGTTCCGTCTGTCGACTCGGACGCGGAAGCCCCATCGTCAGCGAATTGTGAGTCTGAAAAAGGCGACAGCTCTGAAGAATCACTTGGGGCAGTGACCGGCCCGATTGTTTCCTTGCCGACGGTGACCGAGTACCGCTGCCCCGGCGAAGAGCATCCGATCTCCCGATCGATTCATCTTTCGCGGCTGGCGGCGTTCTATCCGGCGTGTCGACAATGTCAGCATCGGCACGATACGGGACAACTCAACCCTGAGACGGTCGAGCGAATCAATCAGACGGAAGTTCGAGGTCGGCAGCGTCCACTGTTTCAGCGAGATGGAATTCGCGGGGTCTTTCTCAACGAATTCACGCCGGCCATTGCTGGTCGGATTGCGGCGGCTTTCGCAAGTGTCCTGTGGCAGGACGTGCCTCTGACCGGTCGGCAAGACTCAACGCGGCCAGAATCCCGGACAGGAACTCGGCAACCGTCTCGTCGCGGCCCTTCAATCGTGGTCGGGTATGACGAACGGCCGTCGTCCCCTGCGATTCTTTCGTCTGTCATTGATGCCCTGAGGATGATGGGCTGCCCGGTGACCGACGTTGGACTGGTGTCTCGTCCATGCTTTGCCTTCGCCGTTGACCACCTGCAGGTTGCTGGCGGGTTGTTTGTCAGCGGATCCGGACACGATGCGTCGTGGGGAGGGCTGGATCTCTATCGCGAAGGTGCCTTGCCACTGTCTCTTGGTGACGGTCTTGAAGAAGTTCAACAGAAATTTGATGCCGGTGTGACACGCCCGACTCGCAGTGCCGCCTTTCAGCGAGCGTTCCAGGCAACAGTTCCTTATGAAGCTGGACTGTGGAAACATTTTCATGCGTTGCGGCCTTTGCGAGTGGTCTGTGCGGCTCGGCCACGCCCAGCTCGAAAGACGATTCGCAAGCTGTTTGCGAAGTTGCCGTGCGAACTCTCTGAGGTTGAGACGACGGCCGCAGTCAACGCACCGCTGAAGCACGATGTTCTGCTGGAGCGAATCGTCAGCCGCGTGAAGAAACGCAAGGCACACCTGGGAATTCTGATCGACGGCGATGGTTCACGGTGCTGGTTCGTTGATGAAAAAGGAAAGCAGGTCGATGGTGCCAGGCTGACGGCGATGCTCGCTCGGCAAAGTCGAATCGATCATCCCAACGCTCCGGTTATGGCTGATTCAGTCGCTCTCGAAAGTGCGCAGAGTTTGGTTGCTCCGAACGAGATTCTTGACGGTGGTGATTCGGCAGGCTCGATCAGTCGAACAATGCGGGAGTCCAACGCGTCGTTTGGCGTCGGCCAGTCGGACAGCTATTGGTTCCGTGAATCGTTCCCGGCGTGCGACGCCATTTTGACGCTCGCCCATGTCCTGCAAGGACTAAGTCGGAGCGACGAACCGTTTTCGAAAGCGGTCGCGTTTGGTTGTTGATTCATCTACGGGTTCGGCGTTTCCGATATCTGCAGCCGACTGGTTTCGGCTGTTCAGCCGCCGACGGACCGATCACACTGATGCTTCCTCGGTCTCCTCAGAACTCGACGATGCGGGCAGTCTATGGAAGAGCAACCAGAGTCCGGCGCAGATCAATCTGCGGATGAGAGTTCAAAGCCGGAAAAATTGACACGCATTCCAGCGTCCATTGACCGAGCATTGAACTCTTTCAGGGAACGATATGACGACTCTCCCGTTCGATGGCTTGAGATCGTTTGCCTGCTACTGATCGTCGTGCTTTGCGATGTAACGATTTACCGTGGAAATGGCTTCGCTGGATACGCGGCTTTGGTGGCTGGTGTGTCCGTGTTGCTGGCCGGTGGGGTGCCTTCGAAGCGTCCGCACATGGCGACCTGGATGTTCGCAATTCTGGTGGCTGGTGCGGCGGCGAGACTTGCTTGGTGCGGTTCTGGTCTCAGTTTCGCCGCCGGCGTAGTCGTCATGTTTGGCTTTGCGATGAGCCTCGTCGGACGCACGCCGTACCTGATTCATACGGCGGTGTTTGCGAGTCAGGCGTTTGCCGCGGGGCATCACGGTCTGAACCATTACTGGACTTCGGTTGCTCGGATTAAGCCGCCACGCCGTGTGCAGAATATCTTCGCGCTGATTCTTCCCGTTTTCACGCTGGTCGTGTTCGGGGCGTTGTTTGTCTTTGCAAATCCTGATCTGGCGTCGGCACTCAGTGCCAGGTTTTCTGACCTGTTCGCATTGGTTGGGCAATGGTTGGAAAACCTGACGCCTGCGCCGCTGGAAGCGCTATTCTGCATTGCCGTCGGTTGGATCGCCATCGGCCTGCTTCGACCGATTCTGCCGACGGCTAGCGATGAAGCTGATGCCGATTCGATTGTGCCGGTTGAAACAGGCACGCCCGAGCCGCGACCGACGCCATTGTTCGAAGCCTTTCGGAATACGCTTTATGTCGTCGTCGGACTATTTGCCGTTTATCTGGTCTTCGAATTTCAAACGCTGTGGTTTCGCGAATTTCCAGAAGGCTTTCATTACTCGGGATACGCTCACGAAGGAGCTGCCTGGCTGACGGTTGCTCTGGCTCTGGCAACGGTGATGCTGTCGCTGATGTTCCGAGGTCGTGTGCTGAATGACCCGCGACTGCCGATGCTGCGAAAACTTAGTTGGCTGTGGTCAATTGAAAACGTGATCCTTGCGCTGGCTGTTTACAACCGACTGTCGATCTACGTGAACTTCAACGGGATGACTCGAATGCGGACAGTCGGGCTGCTCGGGATGACGTCGGTGCTGTTCGGTTTTCTACTGGTTGTCCGAAAGATTTCAAAAGGCCAGGACTTCCGCTGGCTGGTTCGTCGACAACTCTGGACGGTCGCCTTCGCCGTGTACCTTTACGCCGTGTTGCCGGTTGACGCCTGGGTGATGCGTCACAACGTCCAACGTGTTCTGTCCGGAGACCTCTCACCCGCCGTTCAGATCAGCGTTCACCAGACCAGTGCCGAAGGAGTCCTGCAGCTTCTTCCGCTGACCCAATGCGACGACGAGATCATCCGCGAAGGTGTGAAAGCAGTCCTCGCTCAATACCAGAACTACTCAGAAAACCTCGCCACAAAACGCAAGAGCCTCGGCTGGACATCCCGCCAAATCGCCGACGAGGAACTGCTGCGAACGCTGCAGGACTCGCAGCGTGAATGGTCCGACTACAAAGACGAACCCCGCCGCCGCACCGCCATAACCCGCTTCCACGAGTACACCTACCAGTGGTTCTGAAAAGATCGGTACATGACGTGGCCAGAAATGTCGAAGGCACTACTTTGCCGAATCAGCTCCAGACGTCGGAGCTTTGGCCGAGTCGTTCAATCGTTCTTTTCGCCTGGCAGCTTGTTGTTTGAGTTCTTCGAGAAAGTAGCACGTGTAGTTGTCCGGTGTATCTTCATTGAGTTTTTCTAGTAGACGATCACCCAGCCTTGAATTGAATCGCGAATAGCTCCAGCCGCTGGGGGGCCAGTATTCGCCAGTGCTGAAATCAATGATGAAGACGGCGTCTTTGAATTGGGTGATTGCGGCAACTGTGTTGTTTTCTGAGTATGCGGCGGAAAACGGATGCCTGGGAATTCGGAGGCCCGATGCTTTGGTAAATTCGTACCGAGGTACAACAAATTCTCCCCGACCTCGGACTTCGAGCGACAGATACCCAGGAGGTTCATGGTGAAACGCCCCTTCGGCGTAGACGTACGCGGTCGTTTCGTTTGAAAGACGCAGCGTCGCGATCAGCTCAGGCTTAGAAGCCCAAGCCAAGTACGCAATGAAGAGGAGCAACGATGTTAGGCAGACGAAGGCGCAACCCAGCGTCCAACGGACATCTCCACTCTTAGAGCCAGTCGGCATTATTGAGTTAATACCTCAACAACAAAAAAGGGAGTTCTTGGTGGAATCACACAACCGGTTCCCAGCCGGGTTCGTATTCTCTTTGCCAGAGTTTCATGGCTTTGTCGTCGCCGATGATGTGGCCGTCTTCGGTGCTGCAGGTCAGGTTGCGACCTGTTCGGTGGGCGATGTTGCCCAGGTGGCAGAGCAGCGTGCTCTTGTGGCCGGAGAGAATTTCCTGGTTCAGGTCGAGCGGTTTGTCGTTGCGGATCGCGGCGACGAAGTTTTCGATGTGCTCGACGTCTCCCTTGTTGCCATTCACTTCTTTCTTCACCTTGTCGGTGGCGCCGGCGTAGAAGGTGCAGTTGCCTCCGCCGTCGATCGACATGGCTCCGTCTTCGCCGTAGAAGGTGACGAAATCGTTGCGGTGCCGGTTGCAGCTCATGCCGTCCCAGGCCATCGACTTCTTGCCTTCGAATTCGAACGCGACGTTGTGAGTGTCCGGCGTCTGCTGGTCATCGTCGAAGCGGTAACGACCGCCGGCTGAGACGACTCGGTTGGGATAATCAACCTGCAGGCCCCAGCGGCATAGGTCCAAGGCGTGGATTCCGTTGTTGCCGAGTTCGCCATTGCCCCAGTGCCAGAACCAGTGCCAGTTGTAGTGAATGCGGTTGTCGTAGTAGGCGACTCGCGGAGCCGGACCTTGCCACTGGTCATACTGGAGGAAGTCGGGGACCGGAGCGGCCAGACCTTTTCCGATGGGGCCTCGGGCATTGCCGTACCAGGAGTTAGCGTGGTAGACGCGGCCGATTTCTCCGTCCCACAGAAGCTGCATGGCTTCGGTGATGGACGGCGAGCTGCGACGCTGAGTGCCCATCTGAACGGCTCGATTGTGCTTTCGAGCCGCCTGGATCATCAATTCGCCTTCGTGCGGGTTGTGACTGCAGGGTTTTTCGACGTAGACATGCTTGCCGGCTGCGCAGCCGAGGATCGTCGCGGGAGCGTGCCAGTGATTCGGAGCGGCACAGACCAGAGCGTCGATGTCTTTGTTGTCGAGAATCCGGCGGAAGTCCTGCACTACCTCCGGAGCTTTACCACCAGCCTTTTCGATGGCGGCGCCGCCAGCCTTCGCTCGATTGATGTCAACATCCGCAGCGCAGGCGACTTCAACTCCGGATCGACCACCGAATGTCAGAGCCAGCGACTTGCCACGGCTAAGCCCCATCACTCCGACTCGAACGCGAGCGCTCGGAGCGTCCTGTGCGAGTGCGACTCCGGTCTTCACGACATAACCGGCCGCCGCTGCCGCCGTAGTGGCACCCTTAACAAACTGTCGTCGATTGAGATTGTCTGGCATGTTCTGCTCCCGTTGTCTATTCAGTGAATTCGGAACTGAAGATCGATATTTGCTGAGGGTGCGTCTCGACGCACCATCGGAGTTTTGAGAGTAACATGGTGCGTCAAGACGCACCCTACGGGAAGTGATCAGACCGAAGAACTTGAAACTGGCAACATCGCCGCTGCTTCGTCGAAGGCCTGAGCGGCTTCGCGGAAAGAGTTGCGGGCTTCGACCAGGTGTCCGTCGGCGGCGGCGGACCAGGTTCGGTTGAGCATTCGTTCGCCGTACGCGGCGGTCACCAGCAGGTCGGCACCGGCTCGCATGCCGAGTCGGTCGAATAGTTTCTGTCGGGCTTCGGCGAACGGCAGGACCGTGTTTTCGAGAATTTGCTCGACGCGAGCGGTGATGGTTTCACCATCGAGTTGGTCGATGCTTTTGGCGAGGTCGCTTAACTGCGGTGCCAGACCGGCCAGCAGCGTCAGCGGATTGGATTCGTCAGTCTCGGCGGCCTGGTTGGCTTTCCGCTGAGCGAATACATCCTTCCACCAGATGATCAGACCAACGACCGTCGCGGTGAAGGCAATCGTGAATTCCGGGAGCGTGTCCGGAAAGCGGTCAAGGAACGTCGGTGTTGTCCCTTCGGGGATGGCGGCCGGGAGTTTTGCGGCTCCCGAGATCGCCGCCATGATGCCTCCGCCGAACAGAATGTAAGCGAGGATTCTCATCAGCTTGCCATCCATGATTTGAAGATATTAAAGAATGCGTGCCCCATGCCTGTCAGAGCTTCTCCGACAATCAGTCCGGCACAGAGTGGCACCAGTTTGTGTTCGCAGAATTCAGCACCCTTCACTTTCTGAATCCCCATCTGGCAAAGACAGCCAATGCCGTATCCCAGAGTGATTGAGAAGGGAAGGTACATGGCCAGTCCGATCAGGACTCCAAGACCAGGCATCGGAGCGGCTCCCAGGCAACCGCCGACGAGTGCGCCCATCGCGTACTTGTCGACCGGAACGTTTCCGCTTTTGACGGCATCGATGATGCCCATCAGTGCTCCGCCTTGAGGAGCCGGCAGGCTGGTTCCCGGTCCGAATCCTCCCTGTCCACCTTCGCCGCCCGACCAGAGTGCGTAAACCGCACCGAGCGCGACCAGTGCTCCCAGCCAGGTAACGGCAAACTGAACGACCTGCTGCTTGATGGGACGCGCTCCGATCATGAAGCCTGTTTTCAAATCCTGCATCATGTCCGCGCCCTGGCCGATCGCCACGCAAACGGCGACTCCGACAACCATTGATGCGGCGATGTTTCCGTTAAGCAGAACCATCATCAGCGTGACCGAAATTAGAGCCATGCCGGACATCGGCGAGATGTCGGTCATGCCTGTCGCTTGAGCGACGATGAGCGCCGCCAAACCCAGCCAGACCGTACCAACCACTGACGAAATCAGTGCCTGCGTAATTGTCACTCCGTCGGTCATCATGGACGCGATGAAGAAAAGGACGACCGACAGCACGGTGCCGAAGATCAGTGTTTTTAGCGAAAGCTCATCGCCACCGACGTTGCTTCCCGACCCTGCAGTTTTCGCGGCGGTCGCCAGAGAACGCATGGCGCTTTGGATCGCCGGAAAGGCCATCACGACGCCCATCAAAGCTCCACCGACGAGCGTTCCAATCCCCAGCGGCCTGAGCATCTTCGCATAGATAGCCCAGTCGATGCCGCCGAAAGTTTCAACCATTTCAGGTGAGACCCAGCCCATGCTGGCTGCTGCCGGAGCGATGACCCACCAGGAGAGAATTCCGCCAGCGAAGAACGGTAACCCGCCACGACCTGCCAGCATTCCCGCGGCCAGATTCATCAACGACAGATAAATCACCGGAGCGAACTGTGCAGGAATAATTCCGCAACCGAAGTAAAGTTCTTCGTGCGTAATTCCGAAGCCAGAAGCCGCAATTGCTTCCTCGGTGGAGTCCAGCCAGCCGGAGACCATCACCAGTTTCCACGCGGCAGCGATCGCGAACCCGATCGCAAGGAGTTTTGCTTTTTCGACCCCCGTCGCTCCAGCACGAATGATCGTCGTGACGGCGACTCCGGTCGGAAATCGCAGTCGATCCATTTCGATCATCTGCTTCCGGAGCGGGATGATTACGACAACGCCCAGGATTGCTCCGGCGATGCCGGCAACAGCCAGTGGTAGAGCCTCAAACGCCAGCGATCCTGTGCCGTCTGCCTGCCACTTTTGATTCAGAAGAAACAACGCGGGTACGGTAAAGATGACTCCGGTCCCGGCTGTGTTGATTCCTGAGGCGATCGTCTGGTTGATGTTGTTTTCAACCATCGTGCCTTTGCCCAGGACTCCACGCAGCAGGGCGTAGCCCATGATGGCGGCGACGGTCGAGCCTCCGAGTGAGAAGCCCAGCTTCAATGCGGCGTAGCAGAAGGCCAGGTTGAGGACGACTCCCTGGATGACGCCCAGGACGACGGCTTCCCAGGTCAGCTCGCGATACGGCTTCGATTCGACATCTGACGTCGTGCCTGTTGATTGGTGATCGCCACCGTTGTGAGTATCGGCCATGAAGTCGCTCCGTGACTTCTGTTGGAAATGTTGCACTGCCAGGCTGAGTGGAACTCGTCCAGTCTCAGTTATCCATTCTGCCCGGCAGACTCAGATTCGCACCTTAGGAAGTTGTCGCACGCTTCGAAAGTTTACGGCAGCATTGAGTCGACTGTCCGAATTCGGCCGCTGGTGGCTGACCGTCCAAACTGACAATATGATCTGAGCCACAGAGAGCACGGAGGCTACGGAGTTGTCTTCAAGAGGATTCCTCTGAGCTCTCTGTGTCCTCGGTGGGTGAAATTTTTCGAACGATTCAGGAGTGAATGATGAGCGACTCTCAGGCTAATTCTGGAAGCGGCAGAATTCCGCGGCTCGATCGTCGTGAACTTCTTGCCATGTCGACGACGTTTGGTGCGTCGTTCCTGGCGACTCAGGGGTTGATGTCTCAGGCCGAGGCGGCGGATCAGGAGAAGGAAATCCGTAAAGCCGCCGAGCCGACCGGCAAACGCTACGACATGAAGAAGTCGATCAATCTGTGGGCGTTGCCGTATCCCGACAAGATGTCGCTGAAAAAGTGCTTCGAACTGGCAGCGGACGCGGGCTTCGACGGCGTCGAGGTTAACTACAATCTTGAAGGTGACATCTCTCCCGAAGCCAGCGAGGCGGATCTGAAGGCGATCGGGAACCTCGCGAGGAAATGCGGTGTCGAGATCAGCGGCGTTTGTTCGTTCCTCTTCTGGCCGTACCCGCTGACAAGTAACGATCCGGAGAGAAGAGCAACGGGAACGGAACTCGCCGGGAAAATGGTGGGAGCTGCGAAGGCACTGGGAACGGACAATCTGCTGGTTGTTCCCGGCGCCGTTTACATTCCCTGGAATCCGGAGCCCGAGCCAGTTCCGAACGACGTCTGTTTGAAACGAGCGACCGAAGCGATCAACGCGGTATTGCCCGCCGCCGAGAAAGCCGGTGTCTCACTCAACATGGAGAACATTTTTGCCAACGGTTTTCTGTTCAGTCCGCAAGAGATGAACGCGTTTGTCGACAGCTTCAACAGCGACAATGTCAACATTCACTTCGACACCGGAAATATTATGCAGTTTCAGTTTCCGGAGCACTGGATCGACAACTGCGGCAAGCGGATTCGCAATGTCCACCTGAAAGAGTACAGCAAACAGGCCGGGACAGCGTTCACTCTGGAATCGTTCCGGCCGCTGCTCGACGGCACGACGAACTGGCCGGCCGTTCTGGAAGCGTTCGACCGGATTGGCTATCGAGGATATCTCACTTTCGAATACTTCCATCCGTTTCCGCACTGGCCGGAAGCGTTAGTCTATCAGACTTCAGACTCGCTGGATCGAATGCTCGGACGAAAGGCGTAACGAGTCCTGCATTCCAGACACGCAATCACGACGCTGAAAGCTCACTGAGACGGATAAATGACCAAACCTCGATCGATGACAATTCCCCGGTTTGTGGCTGCCAAAGGTGGTGACCGCAAGCTGACGATGCTGACCGCTTACGAGTACTCGTGGGCCGAGATGTTTGACGAGTCGGGCGTCGATTCAATTCTCGTCGGCGATTCACTCGGCATGGTTGTTCAGGGAAAAGGGTCGACGGTCCCGGTGACGCTCGACCAGATCATTTATCACGCTGAAATCGTCTGCCGAGCCGTTAAGCACGCGATGGTCATCGTCGATCTGCCGTTCATGACGTACGAGGTCAGCCCGGAGCAAGCCGTCACCAACGCCGGTCGAATTCTGAAGGAAACCGGAGCGGCGGCCGTCAAAATCGAAGGCAGCGCGACGCAGGCGCGAACGATTCAGGCTCTGGCTGACGCCGACATCCCCGTGATGGCCCACGTTGGAATGCGGCCGCAATCAGTCAATAAGCTGGGCGGCCACGGACGCATCCAGCGAGACGCCAGTCGGATCATTGCCGACGGAAAAGCGGCCGAGGAGGCGGGGGCATTTTCAGTTCTCGTCGAACTTGTCCCTCAGCAACTGGCCGCAGAACTGACGGCTGCGTTGACTGTCCCCACGATCGGAATCGGAGCCGGACCGCACTGCGACGGCCAGGTTCTTGTCAGCTATGACATGCTGGGCATCACGTCGAGCGACTTCTCGCCGAAATTCCTGAAGCGATACGCCGATCTGCGAAGCATCGCGACATCGGCGGCCCAGGCATACATCGAAGACGTGCAGGCCGGCACGTTTCCTGATGCCAAACATAGCCATTCATAGGCCAGAGGAGCGGTCATCGGACGAGTTGTGAAAGGCTGTCAGTGGTCCGGTCGTACGAATTCTTCCGTCGAATGCGGCCAGACAGACCAGCACTGTGCCTTTTCTTGAGAATTCGTCTGCCAGTGGCTGGACCTCCCCGAACCTCCCGGCAATAATCCGGGTCTGCCAACCACAATGACGCGGGGTGGAGCAGCCCGGTAGCTCGCGAGGCTCATAACCTCGAGGTCGCAGGTTCGAATCCTGTCCCCGCCACTTAGAACCCCACGGTAGCGAAATTCGCAGTCGTAGGGTTTTTTCGTGCGCACTCGGAATCACCAACCTACTTTAGCTTTCGGATGGAATAGTCCACCGAGCCTTCTGTGATTTCGATCAACTGGTTAACCGAAACATCGTCGAATGATTGGCGTTGGTTCGTTGTTGGCCAGTAGATCTCAAGGTGATCGATCGAGTCGGCTTTTCCGAGCCCAACTTCCTGTCGCAGGGGACTTCCGCCAAAACTACCACCGCTGTTGACCCACTTGTAGACGTTTCGCGACCGGTCATTTTCTGTGATCTCTGCTCGAATTCGGGCGCCGATGCCGGATCGATTCGACTTGGTTCCTACTAGTTTGATCTTGATCCAACTGTTGCCAAACCCGGGATTTTCATAGAGGCAATCAGCTGCGAGGTCACCTGGATAGGCACCTCCCATCTGCTGGAACACATCCTGATCACCATCATTGTCGATGTCGGAGAAAGCGATTGCATGTCCCTTCTGCAGATGCCCAAACCCGCCGGTGGTTGTAACGTCAGCAAAGACTTGCCCTTGGCGATTCCAGTACATCAAGTTGGGGACCAGTCCTTCGTACTGGGGGTACCCGGTTCCAAGGTAAAAATCGGGGTACCCATCGTTGTCCAGGTCACCGAAATTACATCCCATCGCCTGTGTCAGGTCCAATAGTTTCCGTGCCGCAGCGACTTCCTGAAACCCGCCACTTCCGTTGCCCTCGTAGAGGCAATCGAATTCCATGGCTGGTGGTTGTCGAAAAAACTTGCGACTTACATAGGCCATGTCGTCCGAGTAAGACGCAACAAAAATATCGAGAACGCCGTCCTGGTTATAGTCCCAGAACCACGCAGGCAGGCTGCTCTGAGGTTTGGTCACTTGCAGGCTTTCCGCGACGTCGGTGAACGTACCGTCATGGTTGTTCTGATAGAGACGATTGTTGCTACCGAGATTTGACACGTAGATATCGGGGTATCCGTCGCCGTTGAAATCCGCAGCGGTGACGCCTTTCGTGAATCGTCGGTTCTCAACATTTGCCGTGGCGGCAACATCGCGAAATCGCCCGTGTCCATCATTCTCAAACAACTGTGAAGCGTAGGTTTCGTTTCCTACATAGAGATCCAGATGGCCGTCGTTGTTGAAATCCGCCCACGTGGCCGTCTGCGTTGGAAAGCGCTGGTGTCCCAGGCCGCTTTCGAAAGTTACATCCTGAAATTTTCCGGTCCCATCGTTTTGTAGGAGGGAGTTTGGCATCTGTCCCATTTTTCCGTACCAGGCACCACGCATCACGAACACGTCAATGTCATCGTCGTTGTCGTAATCCGCCTGGATCAGATTCAACCCACCGAAGAGGCCGGTGAGGTTGGCCTCGTCAGTGGCATCCCTGAACGATCCCTCATCTCTTCGAAAGAATCGCAACTGGTCAGCAAACCCACTGGATGACGTCATCAGATCCAAATCACCGTCACCGTCAAAGTCGTCGATAATGGCGCCGCCCGACAGGCTCAATGTCGCGATCCCCAAGTTGGAAGCGATGTTTCGGAAACGAGGAAATTCAGTTTCCGATTCGAATTGGTGCGAGTCAATTCGAAGTCGCGTGGGCACTTTGTGAGGGTGTTCGCCCAAGGTCATATAGGCAATATTCACGAGCCATTTGGCGGCCACGTCATCCGGTTTAAGTTCCAGATAGGCCTCGAAGTATTTGATCGCGTTACGCGACCCGCCCTGTTTTTCGTGCACACCAGCATTCTTGATTGGCAGCAGGCAACTTTCGCCATTGTTGCAGTTCACACAGTTGTCATTCTCTCCCAACCGTAGATAAGCGAGGCCCAACTGGAACAGGGCGCGTTTGCGATCTGTCGAAGACTCCTGCCATTCTTGAGTTTCGGTCAACGTCAATGCGTTATGGAGATGTTCGATCGCTCGTTCGGTATCGCCCAGCCAAAGACGACGTTTTCCAACGTGGTGGAGTAGCTTGAAACGAAGGTCAGGGCGATTCGCCGGCAAGACTTCAACGTCGTTCTCCTCCTTCTGAATCGTCCGATTGCCGAAATAGAGGTGCTGATGAATCGGGGCGTCTTTTATTTCATCGAGGAGCTGCAGCATTTGCACATGACTCGTTGCAGATCGTTCGCCGGCCGGTTCAGATGCAGATTCCTTAGGCTGTGCACTGCACCCGCTGAAAACTGCGGCACTTGTCAAGGTAACCACAAATACGACGAAAGTATCACTGCGCAGGCTGTATAAGTCACCGGAGTGCATCATAGAGTTGTCGCCAATGGATTTGGTCACGGAAGGCAAGCCTGAAAAGGGACTATGGCAGCGAGATTTCGACGTCAGTACACAAAGCGAAGCCGCTGTGAACGGGCCAATAGCGGGCTTCAAATTTCAAGAGTGAATTGACTCAGAGGCGGAATCAAGGATTTGCGAATCTGTACACATCGATGCCCGCTTCATCATCCTGGTAGACCAGCGTCAGTCTCCCGGCTGCTGTGTGGAGTAACTTATCGGACTCGCAGTACTTGCGGGCGACGACGATGTACTGAATGTCGAGATCCGCAAGTTTTTCCACAACGCTTGCGGATGGAAACTCAGCGTTCACAAAGTTGCGAAGATCAAAATACGTCTGAGGGAAGAACCCTGAGTAGCCATTGACCATCGGAGCACGGTGTTCGAGCCCGTAGATCATCCAACGTGTTGTTACGTCGAAGTCGTTGATTGAGTTTCCGCTGGCAAACGGCAGGCAAACAATTGGTTGATTTACGGTGTTGTTCTCGCGGATGAATTGTGTCCAGCCTTTGTGGCGAGCTAGGTCCGGGACACCACCTCGTTGGGCATCTTCGGGCAACACTTCAGTCGCGAGAATCACGCCGGGGATCGCCACGAAGACCGCTAGAGCTGGTTTGAGGAATGATTTTGAAAAGCGTTTCTGGCAAATTGCAAGGACGGTTGCCAGACCTTCAATCGCCAACAGAACGACCGACATCTGGATAAGCCAGACAAATCGGAAGACGTTGCGAACTTGCCCAAAACCGGGGAGATACTCTGAAATCAATTGCCACGGTTTCCAGCCGAACAGCTCAAGATTTAATCCAAGAGAGAGTGTCGTCGCGGAAATTGCAGTCAGCAGGAGAAACACTACCCATCGACGTCGCTGGCCCCAGACGACAGCGGCGGTTACGCCCAGAACTGCGAAAGTCATGCGCAACCAGCCAGGATTGAATCGCCGCCGATTTGAGTTTTCCAACTGGCTGAATTGGATTAACGAGTTGGAAGGCGTCGCCAGAAGCTGTTCGGGGGTTGCTGATTGTTTTTTGACTGACCATAACTTGCGTGCAAACGCGTTGGCATCGGCGGCGGAGTAGATGGGGGCGACGATTGGAACAACCAGAATCGCTGCAAGAAACATCGACTGCATGGAAGACGTCAGGAACGTCCGATCTGGCAGACGCCGAATGAAGACAAGGGTTGCCAGTGGAAGAGTGGCGGACAGAAACATCCCATGATGGATACACAATGCGAAGCACATTGCGAAAGAGATTCCCAACTCTGCCGCCGTCCGTCGTCCAGGTGTCTTGTCGAGTTCGAAGAGGCTGCTCCAGAACCAGATGATTCCCCAAACGGGGACAAGTTGCAGGACATCAATCCGTTGGTGAACGATCGGCAGCAGGGTCACGGCTGTACCGCCGACGAGTTGCAGAAACAGGCCGTGTCCGATTCTCCGGAGCAATAGAGCCGTGAAGAAGCCATTCAGGCAGAGCGAGAGAAAGAGCCAGGCTTTGTATCCAGCGATGGCGGAGCCTGTGATCCAGCAAACTGGCGCAACCAGCAGCGTCGCTGGTTGAGGTTCTGAAAATGCGAATGGATCGTCTGCAGGATAGAAGATGGGGGCGTCCCAGTATCCGTTGAATCCGTGCAGAGCCCGATCAGCATTCCATCCGATTGTCCATGCATTGAATAGTGGAACGGTAGCGACGGTTGTCGATTTAAGAGGGATCGACGATGGCGTTTGGAATTCGTCATACGACAGATATGCAGCAAATGCGGCGAAGAAGGCCACCATTCCAAACGTCCATCGCCACAATGTTAGCGCAGTCTGCGGCTGGTTGTCGTCGGAATTAGCTCGGTGAGCAGACGCTGACACTGAATGTTTCCTTGTTCGATGTCTCAGTGTCTTGGTTGAACGTTTGCGGCAACCGTGGAAGCTGTCTTCAGTAAAATGTAGCTGCCACGAAAGCGTCGATTATACTTCGTACTTGTCCTGATGAGCGCCACGAGGAATGGGGATTGAGTAAAATCGCGTCGCCAGCAGGAATTGGAACAATTGTCCCCTCTCTTCCCCCGTACTTGCATTGATTGACAATACTATTGAATGAGTGGTCGTGTTGTAATGTGTTTGTGAGTGTTTTGGTGCGTTTTTTTGTTGTGCGTTTTTTTCTGGTGATCGACGGTGGCGATGGCATGTCTGACTCTGTGATCTTAGTCAAGTGTTGAGGATGTCGGTCGTGACTGAGGGGACAGTCGCATTCGTCACGACGAATCGATCTGGAATCGTCGTAAACTCAGATGATTTGTTGAATTATTGGAGGATCGGCCTTAGAGTTCTTGCACACTTTGTTTTGTGTAAGCGTGTTGGTCGCTATTTGCCGACAACAAATCTGAGCATTTATCAGTTTTTATGCCACATGACTTCCGGCTCTTTAGCTGCCGGGTTCTTTTCGTTTTTCTTTTTGAGGGAGTTCAGCCTAATGAAACTCGTCCGCCGAAGAGCATTTACTTTGATTGAGTTGCTGGTGGTCATCGCGATCATTGCAATTCTTGTGGCGCTGCTGTTGCCCGCCGTTCAACAGGCACGAGAAGCTGCCCGCCGAGCACAATGTAAGAGCAACATGAAGCAACTTGGGGTCGCGCTCCATAACTACCACGATGTTCACAGTGTGCTCCCACTGGGCTGCACGGCTGCTGGTGGAACAATTGGCGGTAATTCGAACCAGACTCGGCGATTCAGTGCCTACCTTGGCATTTTGCCCTACATCGATCAGGCACCGCTTTACGATGCGACGATGGAGAACCTTGAACCGGCTGGTGGAAATTCGGCACCTTGGCAGAATGGTGTTCCGTGTGTCGTAGCAAAGCTTCCAAGTATTCGTTGTCCGTCCGATCCAGATTCGAGCGTTGATGGTCGAAAAGCACACACGAATTACTTGTTCAGTCACGGCGACAACGCATGGGATCAGAACCCGGCCTGGAATGGTAATGGCGGCCGAGGGATTCGAGGTATGTTTACCTGCGTCAGGAATGACGGCCAAGGCGGCCGAGCTCGAAATTTCCGTGACGTCACTGACGGTCTGTCGAATACCATCGCCATGGGCGAGCGTATTGTTGCCAAGAATGGTGGCAACAGCATTCAGCAGGGAACAACAACGACCACCGTCAGCAACGGTGGTCGCAGGGCTCCTCATCTGGTGTCATGTTATGCATCTGTTGGACCAGATGGCAAATACACGAGCGTCGGGAATAACAACGGATCAAAACTCGCAGGGACACGCGCGTTTGATGGAGCTCCACCGTTCACGACGGTGAATACGATCATTCCGCCGAATGGTCCGTCATGTAAGCATCAGAACAACAACGCACACGATCGTGATGGTGTTTTCACTATGAGCAGCCATCACGTTGGCGGTGTACACGTTCTGATGGGTGATGGGGCCGTCAGATTCATTGGAGACAGTATCGATGCGGGTGACCCGACTCGAGATCCTGTACCCACTGGAGAAAGCCCTTTCGGCGTCTGGGGTGCACTGGGAACCGTCAGTGGAAACGAATTGATTGGTGATTTCTAGGCCGATCGAGACTGGAAACTTGATCTGGTTTAGTTACTGAATCTTGAGAGCGGACTGTTTTGGCAGTCCGCTCTTTTCTCAATTAGATCACCTTTAGGTGTAACTGGAAGAATCATGTATCGAGGATTCGCTTGCGTTCTCTTACTTGCAACATGTACCTTGGCCGGGTGTGGCGGCGATGTGGACGCCGGTCGTAAGCCTGTATTTCCTGTGGCCGGAACGGTCACGATGCATGGCGCACCGTTGGGCGGCGCAACGGTTGCTTTTGCTCCGCAGGATGGGCAACCGACGGCCATTGGGAAGACGGATGATCAAGGTAAGTTCCAACTAACGACCTACGAGTACGGCGATGGCGCGGCTGCTGGAAATTTCCGCGTTGTCATCAGCAAGACAATTTCCGGACCACCACCGGGTGATATTGACGCAGGAGATCATGAGGCGTCTGAGGAAGCTGCCGGCAGTCACGATGCAGCTGCTGCCGAAGGCGGAGATGGTGCTGAAATGGTTCCGCCGCAATACGCGTCGTCGGCAGATACCCCGTTCACTGTAGAAGTTAAGGCCAGCGGAGAAAATGACTTCCCGTTGCCAATCGAATAGCTGTCAGATACGAATGCCCCCTCAGCAAAGATTCCCAACGCCACCTCCTTTGGAGGTGGCTTCTTTTATCTTTGCCGCCGTTGCAATGGCGATGATCACCGGTTGTTCTCGGGCCACGCCAGTGCCTGAGTTGTTGGCAGGTGCAGAACGTGCCTTACTGGAATCAGATTCGGATCGAGTAGAAGAGCTCGTCCGGCAAATTCCGTCTGAGAGCAGTGAGTGGCAGGCCGCGCAACTCCTGGCGGGTGAAGCTGCCACAAAAGCCGGACGCTTTGAAGCCGCCATCGGTTACTACCTCGCCGCTGTGGAACGTGACGACACAACATCGGATGGTCTGCTCGCGCAATTTTCCGCTGCAGAGATCTACCTGGAACTTGCACAGCTCACGCATGCCGAACAGCTCTATCGCAAGGTTCTGCAGACTCAGCCAGGAAACGGTCTGACCAGCGAGCGGATGGCGTTTCTCCTTTCAATGACTGGCCGCCGTTGGGCTGCGTTGGATCATTATTTTGTGTTGATCAGGGGCGGCGAGGCTGGATATCGAGAACTCGCATTGGCCGCAGATGTTGGTCGACCGATCGAGCAACCAGACTTTCTCAAAAAATGTCAGCAACAAAGTCCAGACGATGAACTTGTCCGCCTGGCACTAGCCGCGCATGCCTATGATGAAGGTGAGCCGGAAGCCCGAGAGCTGTTGAGCCAACTCGTTGAGGTGTCTCCGAATTTGATTTCGGCACAATCGATGTGGGGTGAGCTGCTTGTCGATGCTCCTTCTCGATCGGCGTTCATCGACTGGCACGAGTCACTGCCACCAGAAGCGGATGATTCACCGGATATCTGGTTTGTGCGAGGGCTTTGGGCACGCAGGCATTCGCAGTTGAAGGCTGCTCGTGATTGCTTCTGGCAAAGCGTGGTTCGCACGCCGTTCCACCGTCGCGCCTTCTATGTGTTGGGGCAGGTTCTGCTGGCTTTGGGGGATCCACAGGCAGACGAGGTGGCAGAATTTGCTCAGTTGTTGATCAACCTTTCGCAATCCATCGACCAGGTTTTGATCTCCAAGGGGAACAGCGAGAAGGCGTTCAGGGAGACGACCAGGCTGCTTGAGCAGCTTGGACGCACATGGGAAGCGTGTGCTTGGGCGGTGGTTGGTCGCAATCGGTTTCCAAAATCAAGCTGGCCGGCGGAAACTCTCGGTCGACACAGCCACAAACTGACTTCGACGCTTCCTCGAATTGAGGTCGAAAAGAATCCCGTGGTGAATCGGAAACGGTCAAGTGTTGCTGGGTTCGA
This sequence comes from uncultured Planctomycetaceae bacterium, assembly GCA_943787265.1. Taxonomy (GTDB): domain Bacteria; phylum Planctomycetota; class Planctomycetia; order Planctomycetales; family Planctomycetaceae; genus JABMPE01. The sequence continues at coordinate 212,478 of CALSLT010000021.1, forward strand.
CAGGCTTCTTGCAAGAGTCTCGGGAAGATCAGGGGGCGGGAGCGGAAGGGTGCTTACCGAGCCGGTGGACTCAGGTGAGATTCGTTATGAAGAGGCCGGGCTGATTCCCTTTCAGTATTTCAACGGCGAGGATCTCAGCACAAGGGGCGTTCGTACGTTCGAACAAACGGGTGGAGGCGTTGCGATTTTAGACTTTGACGCTGATGGATACCCGGACGTGTTTCTGCCTCAAGGTTCGAGTTGGGAAACGGGCGAAGATCGTCCCACTGCTTCGAATGAGTATTCGGACATGCTGTTTCGAAATGTGATGGGGCGAGGATTCCAAGATGTGACGCACGGGCTGACTGGATCGGAATCCGGTTTTGGCCAGGGCTGTTCGGCAGGAGACTTCAACAACGATGGATTTGCAGATTTGTACGTTGCGAATGTCGGAAGAAACTGCCTGTACGAGAATCTGGGCGATGGAACGTTTTTGGACGTCACAGAGCCAGCGGAAATTAGCGACCAGTCCTGGACCGTCAGTGCGATGATTGCGGATCTGAATGCTGACGGCCTCCCCGACATTTTCGACGTGAATTACCTTATGGGCGAGGGAGTCTTTGAAAGGATTTGCGAAGGAAGAGCGTGTTCCCCCAGCGTGTTTCCAGGAGCTGCAGATCGACTGTTGATCAATCAGGGGGACGGAACATTTCACGATGTTGCCAACGCCACGCCTGTTGAAAACTCAAAGGGGTTGGGGGTTGTCGCGTTCGAGTTGGAAGCGAGCCGCCGACCGAAGGTTTTCGTCGCAAACGACCAGGTGGCGAACTTCTTTCTGGACAATCGGCCAGCCGACAACCCGCATCGCATCGAACTGTCGAATCATGCAAATACGACTGGTCTGGCATTTAACGACAATGGCTTACCCATGGCCTGCATGGGCGTCGCTATTGATGATTTTGACGGAAATAATTCGCTCGACCTGTTCGTAACGAACTTCAAGAACGAATCCAACACGCTCTACTTGCAGAATTCGTTGGGACTCTTCGGCGATGCGACTAAAGCAGCGGGCTTGCAGGCTGCAAGCATTTCATTTACCGGCTGGGGGACTCAGTCGCTCGATGCCGACCTGGATGGATGGTCGGATCTGGTTATCGCGAACGGGCACGTCGATGATTATCGTGACGAAGGTGGCGAGTACCAAATGCGGCCACAGTTTTTCCACAATCGAAATGGTCGATTTGAAGAACTGATGCCGGATCACGTTGGACCATGGTTCGCAGACAAATACCTTGGACGTGGCCTCGCTCGTGTCGACTGGAATATGGACGGGCGTCCCGATTTTATTGTTTCCAATATCAATTCGCCGTTGGCTGTCTTGAAGAATACTTCAACCAGGGTGGGGAGTTTTCTAAAAGTAAAACTGGTGGCGACTCGGACTGCCCGAGACGCGATCGGCGCAAGTGTTTCCGTTCAGATGGACGATCGCGAAGTTTCCAGGCAGCTTCTGGCCGGGGACGGTTATATGGCCAGCAACGACCGGATTATTCATTTTGGACTCGGTCAGGTTGAACAGGTCGAACGCGTCACGATTCAGTGGCCGTCGGGAGCGATGTCGCTAGTAGAACCGCTTCAGTGTGATATTTATCTGGTCGTAGTTGAAGGTTCAGAGATTGCGACGATGTCCGATTCGTCAGGTCGCGCTTCGTCTCAGGTCGTGTCCGCTGTTGAGGGGGAGCCATGATTCTTTCGGCGCAGCCGAACCGGATTGTTGTGGTGTCAGGCGGCATCTTGCTGGTTGGCGTGATGCTATTGTTTTTGGCCTCCCGCCCGGATCCCCGTCAGGAAGCGGACGAGCTACTTCGACGTGCATTGCTTTTGTCAGTTCAAGGGGACTTGGCTGAGGCTGAAGAGTTTGCGAGGCAGGCAATCGGTCTGGATCATGGATTAAGTCAAGCACATCACTTGGCTGCTGAGTGCGCAGTCGCTCGAAGCGATTTCGAACAAGCTTTAGCTGATCTCGCCGGAGTCTCAGATACGGAAACCGACGCCTGGCTATCCAGCCGAAAGCTGGCTGCAGAGATTCTGCACAATCGCGTTTTCAAATTTCGTGATGCCGAGCGAGCGTATCGTGACGTGTTGTCCGTGATGCCTGATGACGTATCTGCCAACAACGGCTATGCGAGATTGCTTGGGCTTTGTGGTCGAAGAATTGAGGCGATTCCACATGTGTTGAGACTGATTCGTGCCGGCGAGGAAACAGATTTACTGATTTTGCTTTCGCGTGAATCAGGGGCGTTGAATGATCCGGTTATGTTGGCGGCGGCACGCGATGCTGACCCGACAGATCCGAATCCGTTGCTCGGACAGGCCGCGGCTGCGGCATCTGCTCTTAATCCGGAAGACTCGCTTGATAAACTTAGACAAGCGGAGTCTATGCACGGACTGCCGAAGGATTTTCATGGGCGAATTGGACGTCAGTTGATTGACTGCGGCCGATTCAATGAACTCAACGAGTGGAGCCGCAAACTCACGACCGCGTTGCAAACGTTTGAGTGTTGGCTCGTGCAGGCTGAGCTGGCCGAACGATTAAACGATCATCGTGGGGCAGCCCGGTGTTACTGGGAAGCGCTTAGGCTGAGGCCTGAATCGCTGAAGGCAACGAATCAACTGGCCGGAAAGTTGACACTTGATGGTAAGGCGGAGCTGGCGGCACCAATTGCCAGGCGAGTCGAACTGCTCAATGGATTTCGCGAGTTGCAGAGGATCGTGATCATGTCAGACGAGCAGCCGAATGGTTCAGCGATTGCTGAAATGGTTCAGGCTTATCGATCCGTCGGACGCCTTTGGGAAGCCTATGCCTGGGGGAAATTGGCGCTGAAGAATCAACCAGAGAATATCGCCTTGCGTCGTGTTATGGAGTCGTTGCCAGACTCAATTTTGAAGCTCCCCCTTGAGATGACCGTGCGTGAATCAAATCCAGCATTGCAGATTGATCTGTCACATTTTCCCGTTCCGGCGCTTCGTACCGAATTACCTGAGAGGGACGTAGCGGCTGTATCTAAGAATGTTTCGTTCAAGCAATTGCGAAAGGACGTGGGGCTTGGGTTTCAATTCTTCAACGGATCGGAAACGACTACGGGACGGATGTTTGAGTTCGTAGGCTGCGGGATCGCCGTTGTTGATATCGACAACGACGAAACGCCGGATCTTTTTTTCACCCAGGGACGAACCTGGGACATGTCGCCCTCCGAATCGGACGGTCATGCTGATCGGTTGTGGCGAAATATTGATGGCCAGAAATTTTCTGACGTTACCGACGTTTCGAATGTGTTGCCGGAACGTGAATTCGGGCAGGGAGTGTCTGCTGGCGATGTTAACAACGACGGGTTTGTTGATATTTACGTTGCGAATATCGGGACGAATCGATTCCTCTTGAACAATGGCGATGGCACGTTTTCAGATGTCAACTCGTTTCAGGCCAGCACTAATTCGTTGAATCCGCTTGGAAACAAGCGGACGGAACAATGGACGACCAGTTGTCTCATCGCCGATGTAAACGGTGATTCGATTCCGGATTTGTACGACGTCAACTATCTGTCCGGTGACGACCTGTTCGACCGGATCTGCGTCAAGGAGAACGGGGACGCCATTCAATGTTCTCCTTTTGAGTTCGAGCCGGCTCTGGATCGATTGTGGCTCGGCGATGGGGCGGGGAGCTTCTACGAAGACGCTGGTTTTCTTAACCCTCCACCTAAGGGGAAGGGATTAGGAATTGCTGCGATGAATCTGGGAAACAATCGGTTGTCGTTGTTTGTTTCCAATGACACGACAGCCAACTTTTTTTACACGACTTCGTCTGAGGGGGGGCATTCGTTGTCGGAATCTGCTGTTGCGGCCGGGCTGGCTTTCAACGGCGACGGCAAAGCTGAAGCTTGTATGGGAATCGCGGTTGCCGATTGTACTCAGGACGGCAGGCTCGATTTATTGGTGACCAATTTTCTTTACGAATCGAACACGCTTTACTGCCCGCTCGACGGCCTGGTTTTTGAAGACAAGACGCGGGAGCTGGGACTGCATGAAGCGACGTTGTCGGTGCTTGGATGGGGGACGCAGTTCTTGGATTCCAATTTGGATGGGCGTCTCGAAGCGTTTGTGGTGAACGGCTATACGCAGGATTTGAGTAAGTACGGGACGCCTTACGAGATGCGACCGCAGATGTTCGAATGGGTGAGTGGAGGATTTTGTGAGCTGTCGACTGCCCAGTTAGGTGACTGGAGCAGTGTGAAGACGGTCGGGCGTACGGTGGCGAGGTTCGATTGGAATCTGGACGGCAAGGCTGACTTGGCAGTTGGTCTGATGGACGCCCCGCATTACATTCTGGAAAATACTTCGAACACGGTAGGAAACCGATTTCTGTCGATCCGTCTCGTTGCGACTGAGTCTGCTCGCGATGCAATTGGTGCGACGGTCACTGTGGATGTCGGAGGCTTGCAATATCTTCACCAGCTAACGGCGGGAGATGGTTATGCATCCTGCAACGAACGCCGATTGCTTATCGGCTGTGGTGCGAGCAGTTCAGTTGACGAACTGACGGTCGAGTGGCCGTCGGGAACTATGCAAGTTTTTAGCGATGTTGCAACATCGCAGTCAGCCATCGTTATCGAGGGTCGGGCAACTCTCGCAGCGGTCAGTCACTGAGGCATAGCCGCTTGTATCCGTACTGTTGGTGGATTTTGGCCGCAAGGATGCAGTACTGAGTACAGTGAGCTTCTGCGGTTGGAATATATCGATTCAGTGGTGATTCCTGGAATAAGGGGGCCGGTGTGGTTCGTTCGCGAATTCTTTGCGGCATGGCGTTGGTCTTCGGACTGACTTCTCTGGTATCTGCCGGCGATTGGCCTCGATTTCGGGGGCCGAATGGCTCGGGAATTAGTTCTGACGTTGTTCCGACTCCGGTTGAGTGGAGTCCTGACAAGAACGTTCGGTGGAAGGCCCCGTTACCGGGAGCTGGTGTTTCCAGCCCGATCGTGGTTGGTGACCGAATCTTCGTGACGTGCTACTCGGGGTACGGACGAGACTTCGGAGAGATCGAAGATCTGAAACGGCATCTGGTCTGTGTTGACAGAAGCAGCGGCAAGATTCTGTGGGATAAGGCGGTCGACGCTGTCTTGCCGGAAGACTCTTACCGCGGCATGGGGATTCCTGCTCACGGCTACGCATCGCACACACCGGTCAGTGACGGAAAGCGAGTCTTCGCTTTCTTCGGGAAGTCGGGGGTTCTGGCCTTTGACCTGAATGGCAAGCAGCTTTGGCACAAGAGCGTGGGCACTGAATCTGACCGTCGGCGTTGGGGGTCGGCGTCCAGTCCGATTCTGCACGAAGGCAACGTCATCGTCGTGGCCAGTGCCGAAAGTGAAGCGATCGTCGCGTTGGACTCGGAAACCGGAAAGGAATCATGGCGTCAGGAAGCGGCCGGCCTGGCCAACGTCTGGGGTACGCCGTTGATGGTCAAAATCGACGACGAACGTACTGACCTGGTACTCGGAGTTCCGTACGAAATCTGGGGCTTCAATCCAGACTCCGGCAAACTGCGTTGGTACAGCGAAATCCCGGCCGGAGACCAGTACAGCTCCAGCGTGGTCGCCGTCCAGGACGTGATTTACTCAATCGAAGGTCGCGGAGGCGGGTCAGCAGCTGTTCGAGCTGGCGGCAAAGGCGACGTCACGAAGTCGCATACTGTCTGGTCAGGCGCCGATTCGAGCCGATTTGGAACCCCGGTTGTTTACGAAGATCGCCTTTACTTCTTCTCCGGCAGCGTTGTTGGGTGTAACAATGCAAAGACCGGCAAGAAGGTCTTTCAGGGCCGGTTGGAAGGTGGCTCCAGCAGCGGGGGCGGCGGCCGGAGTCGATCCGGTCGAGGCGGCGGTGGAAGCGACTATTCCTCACCGGTGATCGCCGACGGAAAGATCTACTTCGTGCAGGGGTCTGGCAGTTGCTTCGTGCTGAAGGCGGGCGACAAGTTCGAGCAGTTGGCCGTTAACTCAGTGACAACTGACCGAGAGTCCTTTGGAGCAACGCCCGCAATCAGCAACGGGGAAATCTTTCTGCGGTCCGACAAGCACTTGTACTGCGTCTCAACCACTGAGAAGTAGAGAATCGGGCCGAACCAGCGATGCGTTACGTCACTACACTAGGGCTCGAATTCGCTGCTTCCCGCCTGCCAAGCCTCCGGCTGGTCAGTCATAGGCATTCGCGAGTGAGAAATTCCGATGCTCAGTCGCTCGCCAATCGATTCGGCTGGAACTTTCAGGGCGATTGTTCATGTGGGTGCATGGATCTTTCACCGCAATGGCGATTTACAGGAAATTAGTGAGGCCAGCCGCCAACGATGTTCACTCGCGTTGCCAGCCTGAACCGACCCACTCAACGCCTTTGTTCGCGTCAAGTTTCAGCTTCAGGCTGAGCTGTGCAGTGTGGTGTTGAATGTGCCGTATGTTCAAAACGTGGAGTTCGGCTCTTGAGCAGTCGCGGCGACTGAAGCCGCAGCATGTGGTCAATGCCTGCTCGGATTCGCGGGTGACAACGCGGCCGGATTTCGCTCGGCAGTGCTGAACGTAGTCTTTGAGAAACGCTCGCTCGTAGAGAAGCTGCTGTGGTCGATCTTCGAGTTCTTCGTAGTCGCGAAATGCGTCGAGGTTCGCTCGATGAAAGTCTTGATCGCGAATCGTGTCTTCGGTGGATTCGAGGTAGAAGTCCGTAAAGAAGAGAACGTGAAATGCGACCTGACAGAATTTCGGGTTCACGACCGGAGCGTCCCAGTTTGATTCCGGGCATTGATCGATGCATCGACTGAGCATGCACAACGAGGCTTCGTACTGGCCGTTGATCAGTTTTTGCCAGGTTGTGAGCATGGACGATTCTCAAACGCGGTTCATTAAGTGCGGATTACTCGGCTTCTGGCGGAGTATCCGGGCGGTCCTGGAGAGCAGGCATTAATTTTTGCTGAACGAAATCTCGAACAGACTTTACATCATGGTCCTGCGTCAGTTGCAGGTACTCAATGATGAGCGGCTGAGCGACCTCGACTCCTCGGTATGTCTCGACGTAGTGGAGCGTGGAGACGCCGCCAACTCCGCCTCCGCAGCCGATCATTGAATAGTCGAACCAGCCTGGTCGTCCCTCCGTGCTGCAGGCTACCCACCAGTGGTCGTGCTTGTTGTCGACTTGAGGCTGCATCCACAACGAATCATCGCCAGCGTAAATGGACTCAGCGGGGCTTTGCATCCAGCGGTGTTCGACCGTTCGCATTCGTCCGCAAATCAAACACTCGCTGGTCGTGCTTTCGTAGGGTGCGTACTGATCAACGGCGGACGGGAAGCCGATGGCCGCAGCCGCGACCAAGGCAACCGCGAGAATCGGAAAGACGCAGAGCAGCTTTGTCAGTCGGAACGTTTTCATTGTTCGGCCTCCTGCCCGAATGACGCTCACGCAGGCAAAAACCTGGACAGAATTCTGACAGTCCACAATGAGCGTCCGACAGCTTTACTCGCTTTTACTCGCTCGCTTCCTCGCTGTCGCCTTCTGAGTCTGCAGTGGGAGCGTCAGTGGCTTCTTCTGCTTGTTCAGCTGGGGCCGCCGTCTCCGTGGGAGACGCTTCTGTGTCTTTTGCGGGGACAACCGCTGCAGGCTGTGGGGCTTCCGATTTGGTTGTTGCCGGCGTTGCTGGTTTCTCAGCAGGAGCTGCCGCGGGCGTTGGTTCCGCCGATTCTGTTGTGTCATCGGTCGTTGCCGCTTTGGCCTCGGTGGCTTCTGCCGGTTCCGGAGCCTCAGTACTCGCACTTGTCGCGGCTGCTGGTTTCACAGTGGCGGCAGACGGCGATTCTGCTGACTCCGAGTCCTCAGCTTTCGGAGGAGCTGCAGGGCCATCGGCATTGTCGTCGTTCGTGGCTTCCTCTTTCGGTGGATCGAGTTTCGCGATGACAATGCTTTCGCGGAGATTTTTTCCAACATCCAGGCGGATGGTTTCATCGGCCTGCTGCATGAGCAGGAAGTCGTTTCCGATTGTCAGGACGACGGCGTCGAAGCCAGCGTATTTCAGGTCGTCGCCTTCGTGCAGGATCATTTTTGTGTTGGTCGATTTGTCTCGCAGCCAGGCTTCCGGGACAGCGTCCGCAGCCACGACGCCTTCCATGAAGGTGAATTGGGCTTTGTCATCCTGGACGGTGACTTTGATCGCGGCCGTGACGGTTTGAGCGGGTTCGCCAGCGTCGGTCACGGTGACGTTGATGGTGACTTCACCCGGTTCACCTTCGGCCGGCGGAGTGAAGGTCAGCTCTTTGGTATCTGCGTTGTAGGCAGCTCCTTCGGGTGCTCCGTCGGCGAGTGCGAATTTCAATTCTTCGGCGGGCGTTTCCGCATCGGTCGCTGCGAGTTTTGTCGTAAGACCTTTACCCAGTGTGGCGACCAGGTTTTCAGGCAGTGTGATCACCGGTGGGTTGTTGACGTCGGTGAGCTTCAGTTTGAATTCGGCTTCGATGGGTTCTCGCAGTCCACCGCCAGCTGCTCGAACTTTGACGGCGTATTCTCCGGCCGCGAGTTCAGCGGGCGGTTCCCAGTTCAACTTGCCTTCTTCGAATGTCATTCCGTCTGTTAATTCGGAAAGAATCTTGTATTCAACATCTTCGGCTGTCGCATCCGCACCGCTGACCTTTGGAGCAAGCGAAATCGTCTTGCCTCGGCCAACGCTCTTTGTGCCGATGAGGTCAAGACGTGGGCGGTACGGTGCCGGCTTTGCGAACGGATTTTTCTCGATCAGTGTGTCGTATTCGGTGATGGCGATTTCTTTGAAGTCTGGATGGACGACCGACAGCTCGACAATGTCTTCAGCGGCGGCTTCGATGTCCTGATCTTCGTCGAGTTCCAGGAGCAGATCTTTACCATCGATGTCAGCGACGTTGTAATAGTTCTGCCCGATTCTCAACTCGAACGGCGCGGCTTCCGGGAATCCTTCGACCGATTCCAGTTCCAGTTTCGGATGACCGTCTTCGTCGTTGACTCTAGCGACAGTCGAACGTGGAAACAGAGTCGGACCTTTGGCCGGAGCGTCTCGCAGGGCGATGGCTTCGGTCGTCAGTCGGATCGTCAGTCTTGGGCGAGAAGAGTTGTTTTGAGCCTCGGCGGTCATGCCGGAAATTCGGTGCAGCACGTTCGCTCGGTGAAAGCGGTAGAGGAAGGTTCGCAGTTGCTCGATTGTGCCTTCGCCGGTAACTCGCAGGCGAACGGCGACGTAGCTGTTGTCTCGTGACGGCGAGATCCGTTCGGGAGTGACTTCGGCACCTTTGAACTCGGCGACGATCTCCGCCAGGTCGGTGAGCCACTGCTGGTAGGCCAGTGCTCCCTGGGCGGCGTTCGACGACAGGCTTTGCTCTTTGAACAGCGTCATCGATTGAACGCTCGCGCGAGCGATGTCGAATTCGCCGATGGCTTTGTCGAGCTTTTCGGTCACCGTTCGCAGTTTGGATTCCTGCTCGGCGACCGGGCCGCTGAACGCATTCCAGATCCACGGCATCACGACGAAGATTCCGACGCTCACCAGAAGTACCGAGCCCAGTAGTTTTTCGCTTCGTTTCATGAATCACGTCTCGGTCGCATTGGACAGGTGACGATTCGCTGCGGTTTGCAGGGAAGTCTGAATTTGCCGACGATCTGAACTTGCGTCTTTCGCTGTCGAAAATCGATAAGGGATATTCGATACGAAATGGTACACGGACACCGCGATTGTCAGCCAACGCAAGACTTGTCAATAATAGCGTCAGAATCACGCAGCGTCTGAAACAGATCGTCGCCGGTCAGAATCCCTCAGCACAACGACAAAACTCCATCCACAATAAGGATTTAGCGGTCCATCAGCGGGGAACACGTGTTTGATTACTCTCAGGCAAATCCAGCAGAACTGCCAGAGAGCGATCGGTCGGTGCTCAAAAGAAGATCTGAGTCCTTCCCGGACGAATCCACCGTGTGGAATTCAGGAATGAGCTACAGATCTCATTTGAGTGGGAATTGTGCCGGCAACTCGATCAGCATAAGGCCGCACAGCCCGGGTTTAACAGCCTCTTTGGCCGAAAAACCTAACGAGGAGAAAGGTTGCATGGACGTGCCGGTTTGTCACTTGTGGCCGACCGAAACCTGTGAGCCGTTGGCGCTAGCCTCGGGCCTTGACCGAGTTGGCGGCAGGATGATACCCGCGGCTAGCGCCGTCGGCTCACGGGGCTGACAAGAAAACACTACGAAACCGAGATCAGGCGACCGAGGTAGTGCTCGACAGTACGGTCTGGCACAGAGTTCTGATCGTGGCGATCTGGCATCCGTGGACGGTTGCAGGTTGTGTTGAGCAAGAGATTGCACGAGTCGTCGGCAACGGGCTGACGCTTATTGTTGTTGGCGGCGGATCGGAGCTAGCATGACTTTTGTAATGCGACATTCCTGTCCGACGCACGATTCCACACGGGAAACGCCCTGACTGAGATCAAAGCGGGCAACGTTTGTCTCCGAATAACTACAGAGCTTCCAGATGATGAAACTCCATAAAACACTCTTTGCTGCCCTGATGGCGATGGCCGTTCTGTCGGTCGCGGCTCTTGATGCCGCCGCCCAACGCGGTGGTGGTCGAGGCGGCCCGGGCGGCGGTCGAGGTCCAGGCGGGCCTGGTGGTGGCAGCAGCGCTCTTGAGCTTTTGAGAGGCGACGAAGTCAAAACCGAGATTGGCCTGACCGAAGATCAGGAAAAGGCGCTTGGCGAAATGCAGTCTGGACTCCGCGATAGTCCGGAATTCAGAGAGATTATGGATCGAGCACGCTCGGCCGGCAGCGACGAAGAGCGTCGAGCCATCTTTGGCGAGATGCGGACTGTCATGGATAAGAAAGTCAACGCGATCATCAAACCGGAGCAGCGGTCGCGGCTTGACCAACTTTCTCTTCAGCGTCGAGGAATGAGAGCGCTGGCCGATCCCAACATGGCCGGACAGTTCAACATTTCGTCCGACCAGCAGGCGAAGATTTCCGAACTGAATCAGAAGTACGAAGAGGCTCGCCGAGAAGTTCGCTCGAATCGTGACATGAGCGAAAACGAACGCGACGCTAAATCGGACGCCCTTCGCGCTGAGTTCGAAAAGAACACCTCCGCAATTTTGTCGTCGCAACAGCGGCAGGCTTTCGAGCAGAAGAAAGGCAAGCCGTTTGCGTTTGCTGATTCTCAGGGCGGGCCTGCAGCAGCACGGCCAACCGGCACCACGCCACCGGCCACGACTGCTTTGACACCGGCTGCAATCGCTCCACCGACTCCGACTGAACCGCCGGAAGGTGAAACGGCGACTGTTTCCTTTGGAGCGGGGGCTGGCGACAGCGGAGCACCGGTCAAAGAATTGTCGTTCAACTTCCGGTACGCCCCGTGGACTGACGTGCTGACGATGTTCGCCGAAGCCGCTGGACTGACGCTCGACCTGAATGCCGTCCCACCGGGATCGTTCAATTATCGCGACAACCGAAAATACACGCCGATGCAGGCGCTCGACGTTTTGAACGGGTACCTCCTGCAGAAGGGCTACGTTCTTGTTCGCCGGGATGAATTCCTCGTCGTAGTCAACATCGACAATGGCATCCCGCCGAATCTCGTCCCGACGGTTACGGTTGAAGAGTTGCCGACTCGCGGACGTAACGAACTGATGACTGTCCTGATTCCGCTCGAAGGAATGACCGCCGACGAAGCCGCCACCGAAAGTCGCGAGCTGCTCGGTCCTCAGGGGAAAGTTGTACCACTTAATAAGGCCAACAAAATTGTCGTCACGGATATCGGCAGCAACCTTAAGCGGATTCACGGGTTGATCACCGGCTTCGAAGTCGATGGTGATAAGGTCTTCCGCAAGTTCGAACTGGAGTATATTTCCGTTCTGGATGCGGATGCTGTCGTGCGGGACCTGTTCGGTCTCGGAGCACGCGGCGTTCAGAACGTCAGCGGATCGTCTCGCAGCTACGATCCTCGTTCCCGTTACAGCAGCAGCAGTTCGTCGTCGCGAGATCCGCGGTCCAGCTCGACGGCTCCAGCCGATCCGAACGCGGCAGTCACGTTGGCGATCGACGAACGAACCAACTCACTGCTCGTAACGGCGAGCCCAGAGAACATCACGATCATCGAAGAGGCGATCGAAGCGGTCGATCTTCCGCCAATTGATGGCGATTACGGAAGTCGCAATCGCGAGCCTTACCTGGAGGTCTATCAGCTCGAAACTGCTGACGCGATGGAAGTCACGAAGACTCTGAACGTTCTCTATCCCGGAACGATCCTGAACGAGGACGGCCGGACGCGACGGATTCACATCAAAGCCACGCAGGACATGCACCGTGAAATCGCGATGACTATCAAGCAGCTCGACGGGCTGGGTGCCGGTGCCACTCAAATGGCCGTCATTCCGCTCGGCAGAATGGATGCTTACACCGCGACCACTTCCATTCAGTCGTTGTTCTACGCTGACGGCGAAAGTGCTCCGGTCGTGCAGCCTCACCCAACGGACAATGCACTCATCGTGCGAGGCTCGAACGAGCAGGTAACGCAGATCAAGCTGCTGGTCACTCAGTTGGAACCGGGTGAAGGCGGTGGGTACGGCGGCGAAGGAAATCTTCGCACCATCCCGCTCGGCGGCCGCAATCCGGAAGACTTTCTGCGAGCACTCGAGCGAGTCTGGAACGTGCGAGGTCGCAATCCAATTCGAACAGTCATTCCGTCGGCTACCGGAGCGATCCGTGATCGACGAGTTCCGTCTTCCACTTCACCTTTCAGTCCGGAAGAACCAGCAGACGCCGCACCTGCTCGTCCGCAGCCGGCTCCGTCGACTCCAAAACCTACTGAACCGGCTGACAAGCCAGATCAATCAGCCGGGCGTGCTCCTTACGAAACCCCCGTCGCCACCAGACTCAACGCAACGTTTTTAAAGTCCGTTCCCGATGATCTTGCCTTTGCATTTGCTGACGATCCGTTTACGGAAGTTTCCTACGCAGCGGCTTCTCAGGATGATGCTTCAGCAGAGGGCACAAACGATGCGGCGACGAACGAAGACTTGCAGCAGCTTTTTCTCGACTTGAATGCGGCCGAGGCTGCTCGCGATGCGGCGTCTACGGACTCCGATGCTCCGATCGCGATTACGATTCAGGGAGGAAACCTGATGATCGTTTCTGAAGATGAAGCGGCTCTGGATCGTCTGGAAGATGTCATCGCGTCACTGGCTGCGGCCATGCCACCGAAGACTCAGTGGACTGTGTTCTATCTTCGCTCCGCGGACGCGACGCAGACGGCTTCAATTCTTGAGCGACTGTTTCCAACCAGCTCGGTTTCGACATCAGTCGGAGCCAGTTCGGACGGTGGCTTCATGAGTGAACTCACCGGCGGTCTGTCGTCAATGGGGCGAGGAATCGTCGGCATGACCGGGTTGGATTCCGTGCTGTCTGGACCTCAGACGTTGAGAATTATTCCAGACGTGCGTTCGAACTCGCTGTTTGTCAGCGGTCCTCCGCATCAGATCGATGAAGTCGAAGACGTGCTGAGAATCCTTGACGCATCAGAATTGCCGGAGCAACTTCGCGATCGAGCTCCACGATACATTGCCGTCAAGCATGCTCAGGTCGACGAAGTGGCGGAAATTCTTCGCGACGTCTTCAAGGAAGAATTGACGCCACCCCAACCGGTTCAACAACAACGAGGCGGCGGTGGCGGAAATCCGTTTGCGGCATTAATGGGTGGCGGAGGCAGTGCCGCGTCGGCTCCGAAAGTTCAGATGACTTTGGGTATCGACTATCAAAACAGCCGGCTCTACGTGTCATCGAACGAGCCGACGTTTCTGCAGGTTCAGGCGATGGTCGAAGAAATCGACACGGCTGCTCTGGAGGCTCGACGAGCGATTCGAGTCGTACCGCTGCAGCATGCCAGTTCGGTCATGATCCAACAGACCATCGGATCGCTGCTTCCACGCGTAAAGGTCAGTTCAAGCTCAACCAGCGGCCGGACGGCCTCAGGCGGCGGTTCGAGTTCAAACGACAACAATCAGCAACAGGCCGCAGAGCAGCTTCGCCAACAGTTTATTCAACGTGCCCTGCAGGGTGGCGGTGGTCGACCGGGCGGCGGCGGAGCAGCTCAAGGCGGCGGTCGTCCTGGTGGCGGCGGCGGATTCCCCGGTGGTGGCGGAGGGCGGCCAGGCGGCGGAGGTGGTGGCGGACGACCCGGTGGCGGTGGAGGTCGTCGGTAAGTCGGAGATTTAAGCGGCCGATCGTTCATCATCTTGCGGGAATTGCCGACTTCAAACGACTTTCTAAGATGAGGCAGGTTCGGTCGTTGACCGGACGAGTTTGACAATATTTTGAAACAAATTGCGTAACCCTAGAGATCTACTACCCTGTTAGGAGCGATCGTCGGACCGGCGAATTGAGGATTTCGGAATTTTCCCGTGATCCAGTTTCGTGATCGATCGCTGAAACGGCAGACCAGTAGTTACCAACCGCGGGCGAAGATTTATGGAAATCAGCGAAGTACTCATTCGGCACGGCCTTCTGACGACTGATCAGGGAGATCAGGTTCGGCAGCAGATGAACGGCCATCGGTTCGACAAAGCCGTCATCGAGATGGGCCTGCTGACCGAAGAGCAGACTCTGCGAGCGTTTGCCGACGAACTCGGCATGCAGTACGTCGAGCTCAAAGATTTCGAGATCGATCCTGAACTGCTGAATCTGTTCCCGACGTCGACGATCTATCGTCATTCGCTTTTGCCGCTGCGCCGCGAGAACGGTCGAGTCGAAGTCGCAACGAGCGACCCTTTCGATCTGGAAGCGCTCGACGAACTCAGCTCGCTGAGTAACCTGCGTCTGGAGCCGGTTCTCGCACGACACGAAGACGTCGTGCAGTACATCAAAAACAAGTTGGGTGTCGGCGGCGACACGATCAACGAACTCGTCAAACAGAAGACGGACGAAGACGACGACTACCTTGCCGAAGCATCGCGAGCTGACGGCGAACTGGCCGAGATGGCTCAGCAGGCGTCGGTCATTCGGCTTGTGAACGAGTTGTTGCTCGAAGCTCTGCAGCAGCAGGCGAGTGACGTTCACATCGAACCTGGCGAGCGCGGTCTGAAGGTTCGGTACCGAGTCGACGGCATGCTGCGCGTTCAATCCGTGCCGCCCGAGATCAACCAGTTCTTCGCCGCCATCGTCACGCGTCTGAAGATCATGTCCCGACTGAACATCGCCGAGAAGCGATTGCCTCAGGACGGTCGAATCGAACTGAAAGTTGCCGGGCGAGATATCGACGTCCGAGTTTCAATCATTCCAATGCTGCATGGCGAAGGCGTCGTCCTTCGAATTCTCGATAAAGGCCGGATGGTCTTTAACTTGAGCGGCATGGGCATGCCGGATCCGATTTACAATCCCTTCCAGAAGTTGATTAGCCTGCCGCACGGCATCGTTCTGGTCACCGGCCCAACGGGTAGTGGTAAGTCGACAACGCTCTACAGCGGCCTGAACGAAATCCGCAGCGCTCACACGAAGATCATCACGGTCGAAGATCCGGTCGAATACCAGCTCGACGGAATCAGTCAGATTCAGGTTCACAGCCGAATCGGGCTGACGTTTGCCGCCGGCCTGCGATCGATCCTGCGTCACGACCCGGACGTCATTCTGATCGGGGAAATTCGAGACTACGAAACGGCCGAAGCCGCTATTCAGGCATCGCTGACCGGTCACCTTGTATTCAGCACGCTGCATACTAACGACGCGGCCAGCTCCTTCACTCGCCTGGTCGATATGGGCGTCGAGCCGTACCTCGTTGCCAGTACGGTCGAGGGTGTCATGGCTCAGCGACTGGTGCGACGTCTCTGCTCGCACTGTCGCGAATCCTACCGCCCGAATCCGGACGAGCTGCCGAAGGATTTCCCGAATCGAGACATCCAGGAACTCTTCCGAGCTGTCGGCTGTCGCGAATGCAGCGAAACTGGATATGCCGGGCGAATCGGTGCTTACGAATTGCTGATCAGCGACGACACGATTCGTGAAATGTGTGGCGAGCGAGTCAGTTCGACACGCATTCGTCAGTACGGAGTTGAGCAAGGAATGATCACCCTCCGCCAGTGTGGATGGCTTCACGCGATGAACGGTACGACCAGCATCGAAGACGTCCTCCGAATCACCAAGGGAGACATTGTTTGAAGGCAGAATTCAGAAGGCAAAAGGATAAAAATGCTTTCGTCCTTCTGCCCTCTGCCTTCATCCTTTACTGCCCATGCCAGAATTTCAATACACAGCGCGAGCCATGTCTGGCCAGGAAGTCAAAGGGCTTCTGACGGCCGGAACCGAGACGGAAGTCGTCTCAACGCTCTCTTCGCGCGAACTGTTTCCGCTCAAGATCGAACTGGCTGAATCAGCTCGGGCAGACGATCGGCTGCGCGGCCGTCGAGTCAAAGCTCGCGATCTCGCCACGTTCTACGCACAACTGAGCGACCTGCTACGTTCGGGAGTTCCGCTGCTCAGATCTCTGGAACTTCTGCAAAGACAGTCGCGTAACAAAGTGCTCAAAGTAGTCCTTCAGGAAGTCCGTGACGAAGTCGCTGACGGGACAAGATTGGCCGAAGCGTTAAGGCAACACCCAAACGTCTTTTCCGAACTCGCCATCAGCATGGTACGAGCCGGTGAGGAAGGCAGCTTTCTGGAAGACGTCCTGCGACGAATCGCCGACTTCACCGAGCATCAGGAAGACCTGAAAGGCCGCGTCGTCGGCGCTGCGGTTTATCCGATGTTCCTGGTGGTCGTTGGCGGCCTGGTTCTCACCTTTATGATGATCTGGTTCGTTCCGAAGTTTGAGCCGATCTTTCAGCGGCTCGAAGCTCGCGGCGAACTTCCCTGGGCAACAACGGCGGTTGTTGGCATCAGCGATACACTGACCAATTACGGACTGGCAGTTGTTGGCGTCGTTGCCGCGGCAGCGTTCTTCGCGGGTCAGTATTTCAAGACGGACGAAGGTCGGATGACGCTCGACCGAGGAAAACTGACAGTACCGGGAGCGGGCAAAATTTACCGCAGCCTGGCCATTGCTCGATTCTGCCGAATTCTTGGAACGCTGCTTAATAACGGCGTGCCGATTCTGAACTCCTTGCGGATCTCCAAAGACGCGACCGGTAACAAAGTGCTGTCCGGCGCGATCAACGAAGCGAGTGACTTCATCTCTGCCGGTAAAACACTTGCTGAACCACTACGAGCAAGCGGCGAGTTCCCCGAAGAGGCCGTCGAAATCATCGCGGTCGCGGAAGAAGCCAACAACCTGGAAAAAGTCCTCGTCGACATTGCTGAGAGCATGGAGCGACGAACTTACCGCTACCTGGAACTGTTCGTTCGCTTGCTGGAACCGGCGATGCTTCTGGTAATGGCAATGTTGGTATTGTTCGTGATGCTGGGCTTGCTGTTGCCGGTCCTGCAGAGTTCGAATGTCCTTTAAGATTTTAGAACCCACGGTAGTGAGCCGAACGCGCTAGCGTCGGGCTTTGACGAGAATACTGAGGAAGAGTCAGGGCCCGAGGCTAGCGCCTTCGGCTCACAAAAAAACGTTTCAAACACAAAAACTGGTTACCCCGCCCCGAGCGAGTCTCGGCCTGCCCACCGAAGGAGAAAGTCCCATGCAAGTTCAACGAAACAACAAACCAAAGCGTCGAGGCTTCACGCTGATCGAAGTCCTGCTCGTCCTGGCGATCATCGGCGTCATTGCCGCCTTCGCCGTTCCACAGTTGCTCGGTCAGCAACAGGGCGCGATGGTCGACGCCACGAAGATTCACATCCGTGACTTTGAAAAGAACATTCAGATGTACGCCGTTAAGCACGACGGCGTGTACCCGACTGGCGATTCCGAAACAGTCTTTGGAATGCTGATGCAGCCAGGCACGGACAAGTCCGGCCGCGAGCTGCAGCCATTTATCGCTGAAATTCCAAAGGACGCCTGGGGAAACCCGCTTTACTACGAGTACCCACCGAGCGGTAATCGTCAAGGTTTGATCGACAAACCTGCCGTGTGGTCAGCCGGGCCTGATCAACAGGAAGGCTCAGAAGACGACGTCATCAATTGGGCTCAGGATCTGTAAGACACCGCGAGCTTTAAGCGTTGAGTAAAGAAACGGTCTCAATCGATGCAACGTCACATCGCCAGAAATCCTGAATCCTCACGCGGCGGTTACACGCTGATTGAGATCATGCTGGCGGTGATGGTGCTGATCGTTCTGACCTCGATGGCTGCTTCGCCGCTGATGAACAGTTGGCGGGACACGCAGACTGGCTCAGCAACTGAAGAGGTCAGAGCATTGCTGGCGGGGACTCGCATTCTGGCACTGGATCGGGATGAGACTTGGCAGTTCGTGTACGAACCAGGCGGAACTCACTATTTGCGAGTTCCGCTTTCTGCTGCAACGGAAGATGCGTCGGACAACAAAGCGAATCAGGGAAAACATTCGGACACGCTTCCCACGACAATCACTTTTGGAGAATCAGGCGGTGGCACTGGCTCGACCGTCTCGTCGGAACTGTTGAACGGACTTGCTGACGCTGGCGAGTTGAGCGGTCTTTCCTGGTCGGCTCCGATTCTTTTTTACTCAGACGGAACATCGTCAGACACAAAGTTCGAAATCGTCGACCAGTACGGAAACGCTCGTACGATATTAGTACGCGATTTAACCGGAGGCGTAACGGTCAAGGAAGGCACGAACCATTAACTAAGGTAGGGTGCGTCTCGACGCACCAACTCATGTTTAAGACGACAGCTTTACGTGGTGCGTCAAGACGCACCCTACGCCGGAAAACAGAATTTGAATTGAGCCTTCAAGTAGCCATCAATGAAATCGGTAGTCACAAAACATGCGAGGCAACTGACGACGGGCGTGACAGCTCGGCGAGGGTTCTCGTTGTTGGAAGTGCTGATTTCACTGGCTATTTTCATGACCGCGTTCGTCGCTCTCAGCCAGCTTTCCCACAATGGGATGCGTTCTGCGGTCGAAGCTCGATTGACGACCAAAGCGATCCTGCGGGCCGAGTCCAAAATGGCCGAGATCGTCGCCGCCGTCGAGCCACTGGAAGACGTCACCGACCAACCATTTCAGGATGACGAGGCGTGGACATGGTCGATGCAGACCGCTGTTGGCCCGCACGCCGATCTTCAGAATGTCACAGTCTCCGTGAATTACGAAGGTGCCAATCAGCAGGCGAGTACGAGCTTTTCGATGTCCCGGCTGATTCGAGACCCGATCGTTTACGAAATGGCAGCAGCGGAAGCGGCGGCGGCAGAAGAGGCCGAACTTGAGGGGGAAGGCCTGTGATAAATCGCCGCCCCACCTCATCGACTCGTTTTTCTCAGCCGATTGCGCGAACTCCTCGTCGCGCGGCATTCACGCTGCTTGAGCTGATGCTCGCCCTTGGCCTGACAGCGACATTACTGACCGTTGTCTATTCGTCGTTGGAGTTGCACTGGAGGTTCTCGACACTCGGACAGGTCGAAGTCGAGCGTGCTCAAATCGCCCGAGCCATCCTGACGAAAATCTCAGCCGATATCCGGTCGACGATGTACGCACCGCCGGTTGATGAGTACATCCCAGATGACACTTCCGAAGACGACACCGGTGATGACACCAGTTCGGCTGACTCTGACCCCGACGAGTTTCTGGTTGAGCCAATGGTTGAGATTACTGACCCGGCCGAAGCGTATTCGGGAAGCAGTATCGGCGTTTTTGGTGACGCTGTGTCCGTGGTTTTGCATATCAATCGCCCATACCGGCCGGGCGTAAGGTCCGACGAGGATGTACTGAACCCGGAATCGCAAAGTAATCAGAAATCAATCTCGTACTTCCTCGCTGGCGGAGAGGGAAACCTGGCTTCGATGGTTGCTGGGCAGTTTCAAACAGAGAACGATTATGAAGACGGGATCGACGGACTGGCTCGGATGTCCGGCGACCGGTTCACGCTGACGCTGGCCGATCAGCAAGGCGATATGGTTCAACTGGCAACTCAAACAAAGTTGCTGGCAGAAGAAATCAACTCGCTTTCGTTCGAGTATCACGATGGCGTTGAATGGCTGACCGAATGGGACAGCGACGTCCAGGAACGTGTCCCCAACGCGATTGGCGTCACGATCGGATTTCGCGAGCCGAATCATCCTGAAGGCTCAATCCTTTATCACCAGCCAAGCGAATCGACCGACTCGTATCGCATCGTTGTTCCGCTGGTTGTCTCAAGTCCTTTTGAGGGGTTGGTCTATTGAACCGTGTAACTCCCCAATCTGATTTGACGCCAAAGCACGGTGGAGTTTCCAGCAGGGGCGGCAGCGTGTTGATCCTCGTCATGGTCGTCATCGCGATGTTGACGCTTGGAGCGTACAGCTTTTCCGAGATCATGATTTCGGAATCCGAAGCGACGGCGATGTACGGTCGACAGGCCGAGTCTCGTGCGTTCGCTGACTCAGGCGTCGAGCTGGCCGCTGCCGTGATCGCTGTGCCTGAAACGGAAGAAGACGCCAGCCTGTACCACAACCCGAATCGGTTCCGCGGAGTTCTGCTGCGTGAGTCCGAAAACGCTCGCGGTCGAGGCTACTTTTCGGTGATCGCTCCCGTCGAAACAGATCCCGCAGGAACGGCTCTAAGAAACGGGCTGATCGACGAATCTGGAAGGTTGAATCTGAATAGACTGTTGAGCTTCGAACTCGATGAGACACAGACTCGCGAGATGCTCATGTACCTTCCGGACATGACCGAGGAAGTTGCCGATGCGATTCTTGACTGGATCGACGACGACGAGACTCTCCGTGCTTACGGAGCAGAAAGTGACTACTACACCTCGCTCGATCCGCCTTACGAAGCGCGGAACGGAGCGATGGAATCTCTTGATGAGCTTCTCCAGGTAGCGGGTGTTACTGCCGATCTGCTTTACGGCGAAGACGCCAACCGCAACGGCAAGCTGGATCCCAACGAGAACGATGGCGATGCGAATGCTCCATTCGACAATTCAGATGGTCTCCTTCAACCAGGCTGGGCGGCATTCCTGACAGTCAACGCTCGGGAACTTAACCAGCGAGCCGACGGAACCGAGCGGACCTATATCAACAACGGAGTTCTCGACGAGCTTTACGATTCGTTGGCCGAAGAATTCGATGAAGACATTGCCCAGTTCGTCGTCGCCTTCCGAATGTATGGCGCATATGTCGACCCTGACGATCCTGCAGCACAGGCTGCCGCGGCAGAATCCGGCGACTCAGGATCAACAAGTACAAGTTCGGAAACCAACTCGAATTCAAATTCAAACGACAATTCCGGCGACTCAAGAACGTCGCAAGGTGGCCTGGTAGAAGCGGCAGCGGAAATCGGAAACGCCTTGGGCGGCAACGCCCAGGGAACGGTGTCTCGCGGCGGCATGGACTTGTCGAAAGGGGCAAAGTACGACCTGAAATCGTTGTACGAATTGATCGGTGCTCAGGTGGAAGCTGAGATCGAAGGTCAAAAAATGTTACTGCAAAGCCCGTGGGCAGCCGACTCGGGATCGATGCAGACGTACCTGCCGACGCTTCTGGATGCATTGACGGTGGTCGAAGGTCCAGAACTTTCGGGACGGATCAACGTTAACCAGGCCCGTATCGAAATTCTGCTCGGCATTCCTGACATGACTGAAGACATCGCTCAAGCGATTACGTCTTCGCCAATGATCGGTGCCGAGGGAGAAGCAATTGCCGAACAGGCGATTCAGCGGACAAACACCGGCTGGTTGGTTTCCCAGGGAATTGTGGACCTGCCGACAATGGTCAAACTGGATCGATTTCTCACTGGACGAGGTCACGTCTTCCGGGCACAGATTGTCGGCTTCTTCGAAGAAGGCGGCGGTTACACCCGAGTGGAAGCTACGATCGATTCAACGGAATCGCCAGCGAAAGTGGTTTCAGTCAGCGACCTGACAGAACTCGGACGCGGATACACAACAACTGAGCTGACCGGGATCATCGACGACGGAACCAATTGATTCGTTCTTGCGAAACAGAAAACGACACACTTCATAGACGAACGAGATAACAACTGCGGCATGGGAAACGGCGTTCCAAGGCTGGCACAACTTGCCTGAAGCGGTAGCAGAATAAGAAAGAACAAGCATGTCTGATTTCCTTGCCATTGACTTGGAACCTCATCGAATCTGCGGGGTCGAAGCGTCCGTCGAGCGAGGTGCGGTGAAGATTCGCAAGAGTTTCTCATTGGACGTCCCGGAATCCATTTCGGTCGACGATCCACAAGGACTGGGTGACTGGCTTAAAGGCGAACTCCGCCGTCAACGAACATCTGCCAGTCAGGTCTGCATCTCGCTGCCGCGTGAAGACGTCATCGTTCGGCATCTTGAAACGCCCGACGTTTCCGACGATGAATTGCCGGATCTCGTGCGGTACCAGTCCGCCGCAAAGTCGACGATCCCGTTGGACCAGTTAACTCTCGACTTCCTGCCGCTTCCACGCCGTAGTGACGCATCCGTCCGCGACGTATTGGTTTCGACCGTTCATCAGGACCGGATCAAACGACTCAGAACGATCTCATCGTCAGCCGGTCTGGAACTGCAGTCGGTGGGTGTGTCATCCGTCGCGACAGCCGGCATCGTCGCTCTCGAAGAACAGCGACTTGATCACAGTGATGGTGAGGTTGCCGTCGCCGTCGCGCAACACGGAGACCGCGTTGAGATTTCGATCCTTGACGACGGGCACCTGCACTTCACTCACTCAACTCAGGTGATGTCTGCCGACGGACCGCAGACTCCGATCCTCGCCGAGATTAGTCGAGCATTGGTCGCCTTGCAGAAGCGGTTGCCGAATTCACGAATCGTTCGGTTCTGGATGATCGGTTCACCCGACGAAAACACGAAACTTGCCGACGCGATTCGGGACCGTTTCAAATGTGATGTCAGACAGCTCGACCCATTCCAAGGGCAGGGAGTCACGCTTGGATGCAAGCCGGTTGATGATCCTCATGGCGCGTTCGGCGGGCCCATCGGTCAGCTCGTCAGTCACTCTCTGGAAGTGTCGTGTGCCGTCGACTTTTTGAATCCTCGCCGACCGGCCATT
Source organism: uncultured Planctomycetaceae bacterium (assembly GCA_943787265.1). Classification (GTDB taxonomy): domain Bacteria; phylum Planctomycetota; class Planctomycetia; order Planctomycetales; family Planctomycetaceae; genus JABMPE01. Next base: position 235,605 of record CALSLT010000021.1, read on the forward strand.
AAGAAAGATTATTCCAACCACAAAAAACTGGCGGGGGTTGCGCTCGTCGTTGTGCTGTTGGTCGGACTGTTCGGATATCGATCTTACCTGGTTGCCGGGCTCGAAAAGAAAGTTGCACAGGCAACGACGGACGAGAAGGACCAGAAGGAATTACTCGAACAACTTGCACCTCAGGTTGATGTTGCCGAATCTGTCGGCGAATGGGCATCGAGCCGCGTGAACTGGCTGGAAGAAGCCAACGCTCTCACTGACACTTTCGACGGGACGGAGCGGCATTACCTGACGAAGGTGCAATTTGGTGAAGGAACTCGCAAAGAACGAGGAACAGTCACCGCGTCAGGACACGCCAAGGAACGATTCGATGTCGAGGGATTAAACGCAGAACTGATGCAACGAACTGATCTTGAGGTAAACGCGAAACCGATTAAAAACTCGGGACGAGACGGAGACTACCCGCAGCAGTTTGACCTCGATCTCAAACTGAAGCACGCAGAAACGGAGACGGCAGAATGAACCGAGTTCAATACGGAATAGCTACACTTCTTACCTTGGCCGTCGTTGGACCTGCCTTTGCTCAACCGGGTCGAGGTGGCGACCCTTCAGAAATGGCAGATCGATTCTTCGGAATGATGGATCGAAATCGCGACGGTCGTTTGGATGAAGAAGAAACTCGTCGTATTCCTCCGCCAATGCGCGACGCCATGCAGCGCATGGGGGCCGACTTTCGAAGGGGAATCTCGCGCGATCGATTTGGTGAGATGCTTCCCCGAGCAATGGAGGAAATGCGTCGCGGACGGGAATCTGGCGGAGGTTACGGTGGTCCACCAGGACGAGGTGGCCCTCCGGGCGGTGGCGATCGCGGCGGCGACGATCGTGGAAGAGGCGGTTACGGAGACCGGGGAGACGGACGTGGCCCGAGCGATTACGGTCGAGGCGATGACCGATCTCGCGACAGCCGCTACGGATCAAGTTCCCGCGACAGCCGAGGACGTTCAAGTCGCAGTACGCCTAAACCGGCTCCGAGAGTCACGGTTGATCTGCCTGAAGCATGGAAAGTCGCCGACCTGGACAAGGATGGCCAGATCGGGCTCTACGAATGGGACCGTAAGAAATACAAAGAGTTCTTCACTCTGGACACAAACCGAGACAGCCTGCTGACGCCTCGTGAAATCTCGCGAGCGTCAGGAGCCAGCCCGGCACCGACAGCAACCGCCGTGGCGGCGACGACAGTTACTTCGTCTCGTTCATCTTCGTCGACGGCAGCGAAGCCTGCCGCAGCTCCGGCTGGCACTCCCCTCACGGCTGCCGAGTACGACCCAAAAAGTGCAGAAGGTCGCTGGGCAAAGTACGTATTCGGACGACTCGACAAAAACAAAGATGGATCACTCTCGGAGGATGAGTGGAACGGCAGCGCGAAAACTCGCGGCAGCTTCAAGAAGCACAACGCTCAGATGAGCTTCCCAGCAAGCTTCGAAGCGTTTGCTGGCCTGATGGTCGCCGTCCAGCGAGCCGAACGTAAAAAGTAACTTCAAGCCCGATTCAGTAACGCCGACTCAAAACGATAAGGCCCGATTGGTAGATCACCAATCGGACTTTTTCTTTGCCTGTTTGTCTTACTTGGCGTGTCAATAAATCGCCGTGTTCAGTCGAAGAGCTTCGCAAACACGCGCGTGTCGATGAAGAGGTCGCCTTTCCGGTCATGCTTTCGCAGCAGACCTTCGAAGCTAAAACCGTTCTTCTCCAGAACCCGTGTCGACCGATTGTTTCCGTCGAAGACGTAGGCTTCGATCCGTTTAACATCCCAGGTGTCGGTTGCGATTTTGCAGGCTGCCGCGACGACGGACGTCATGAAACCACGCCCCCAGTAAGGCTGACCGAGCCAGTAGCCAATCTCGACCCGGTGGCCGGGCTTAATGCCTTCGAATCCGCAGCCGCCAATCATTCCTTCGTCTTTGTGCTGAATCGCGAAATGCACGTCGCAACCCCGTTCTTCTGTGGCGGCTGCAGCGATTTCTAGAAATCCGTCGAATTCAGCATCACCGTACGGGTACGGGACAGTCAGCATCCGGCGTTCGATTTCGCGATTGTTGAGTAGCTCGACACACTGCTGGCGATGCTCTGTGGAAAGTGGCGTGAGCCAGAGTTCGTTATTGACCGAGATTTTCTGATCACGGCTCATTGTGCGTACTCGACTTGAAGTGACGTCAATTGCCGGTTCGATACCAGCGTCGACTCATCGGATGCGAATCGTGCCGGTCTGGTTCGGTGTGGTGTCTCAAATCAGCCGTTAGCGCTGCCCGGTTTTGTTCCAAAGACTGACTTCAACTCTTTTACTTTTGTTATTGTCAGGCGACCGCCTTGCTCATTGCCGGTCCCCGAAATTGTGATCGGAGTCCCGCAGTGGTAGGCGATGTTGAAGTTGTGGAAGTCTTTGAAATTGACTTCGATGCGGACTGCCGGCTTGCCTTCGACGTCGAGGAAGAACAACTTCGCTTCGTCCAGGTTGTCCGACATTCGCAGTCGGCCCTGGACCGTGATCTGGTCTCCTTCGACTTTGACCCAACTTTCGAAAGGTTGTTCCTGCCACGGAGTGAAGTCGGATGAGTCGAGTCCGGCCAACGCTGTGCTTGAGCCGGCAAACGAATCGGGCTCGACGCCGAATTTCTGCAGCAGCCCCAGATGCAGTTTGCCGAGTTGCTGATTCTGCGAGTACCGCACATAGCGGCCAGTCTTGATCATGCCGCCGCCTTTGCCAGCCAGGATGATTGGAATTCGCGTCGCGGTGTGATTGTCGCTGTGCCCCATTCCTGAACCAAACAGCACGACGCTGTGGTCGAGCAATGTGCCGTTGTGATCTTTGAACGATTTCAGTCGAGTCAGCAGGTAGTCGAACTTTTCCATGTGCCAGCGGCTGATCTTCAGCAACGCTTCCAGGTTCTCGCGACTGAAGTTTCGGAAGAAGTGTGACAGGTAATGGTGCTGTTCTTTGATGCCGAGAAAATCAAAGATCATGCGGCTGTTGCTGTTTCCAAGCATGTACGTGATGCAGCGGCTGGAGTCTGTCCACATGGCCAGAGCGATCAGGTCGATCATTGACTCGGCCTGTTCGTTGAGATTCGCCGGTCGTTCAGGCCGTTTGAACTTCGAAAAGTCAGTTGACGACGATCGGCCCTGCATGTCCTGGAGACGTTTTTCGGTTTCTCGCACGACTGTTAGATACTGATCGAGCGTCGCTCGGTCTTCGTGCCCGGCTTTTCGAGTCAGCGACTTTGCGTCTTCGCGTACTCGGTCCAGCAGGCTTGCCATCGCCTTTCGCTTCTGCGGGTGACTCAGCGGGCTTCGAAACAGCCGATCAAAGATAAGTTGAGGGTCGCTCTCTCGGGGCATCGGCTGCCCGTCGTGATCGTACGAGATGTAGCTGCAGCCGATCTGGTTCGGAAACAATCCTTCAGTCGTGAGTTCCAGCGAGCGGTGCGGCGTGTCGCCACTGATCTTGTCCGCGATTAACTGGTCGACCGATGCCGACTTTGTGTTTCTATGATGCCCAGACAGAAACCGACGCGTCGAATTCGCGTGTGACGAGAAGCCGAAGTCACCCATGTTGTCGAGGATGAGCAAGTCGTCCTTGTGCTTGGCAAAGGGCTGCATTAACGGCGACATGCGGAAATCGTTTTCAGAGCCGCCGCTGATATTCCACGATGGCGGGTGGACACCATTCGGTTTGAACAGAGTCATGAAACGGACGGGCGGTTTCTCCGTCGCAGATTCTTTGGCCGATGCCGTCATCAGGTTCAGGAATGGCAGCGGCAACGCAGCTCCAGCAGTTCCTCGAAGAAACGTGCGGCGATCGATGTTCCAGTTCATGTTCAATTCCTGATAACCGTTTGCTGAAACGGAAGGCTCGTTGCAACCTGGTGAACGAGGTCGCGGTAGGTGCCATTTGAGGCGACGAGTTGGTCAACAATCTTATCGACCGTTGGGCGGTCGAAAACTTCCAGTTTACGACAAAGTGCGTACGAAAGCGTGCGTTCTACAATGTTTCGAATAACTGATTCGCTTTGTGAGGTGACGAGAATCTGCTTCAAACCGGCGAAGTCTTCGAACGATTCTCCGGTGGGGAGTTGCCCCGTCGTGTCGACATCGGCGTTACGTTTGTAGTTTGGACCGTCGTACCGCTGCAGCGCGAATCCCAGCGGGTCGATCTTGTCGTGGCAGATGGCGCACGTTGCCTTGCTCCGATGCATTTCAAACCGTTCACGGAACGTCAGATTCTTCCCAGGCGGATTTGCCGGGATTTGTCCGACGTCGGCAGGTGGTTCGGGCAACTCTTCGCCGAGAATCCGTTCGAGTATCCAGGTTCCTCGAATCACCGGCCCGCGGTTCATCTCCAGAATCCCCGGCATGGTGAGAATTCCGCCACGATTCTTTGTCTGAACGAGCGAGATTTTCTGATTCGGAACGATCTCGCGTTCAATGCCTTTTTGTTTTCGATACCGGACCATTTGCTTTGAATCGGCTCCGTAGAATTTCGCCGTGAACGGATTTGCGAATGCCGTTTTCGAATCCAGCAATTCCAACAGCGGCCGGTCATCCACAAAGAGATGATGCATAAAGTCGATTGGTTGCGATCGGAGAGCCTCGGCTTCGGGCACCTGGACCGATTGTTTGGCGACCTGATCGAGAGTCAGCCATTGTGAAGCGAAATTATCTGCCAGATTGATAGATTTGGGCGAGTCGATCAGCCGTTCAATTTGAGCGGCGTAGATTTCGGGATTTGAAAGGTTGCCCATCGCCGCAGCGTCGAGCAACTCGGCATCGGGCATGTCACCCCAGACAAAGTACGACAGGCGTTCGGCAAGTTCGTGGTTGTCGACCGCCTGCTGCTTGCCGGGGGCGCCTTCCATCAGCAAGCCACGAAACATGAAGCCGGCCGACATCAGGACCGCTTTCAATTCGACTTTCACGGCCGCTTCAAGGTCGTCGCTTTGCTTGATCGACTTGATGATTCGAGCAACTTTTCCGTCGGCAACGTTTCGACGAACTGCGCGCGGTACGAAAGATCGGACCAACTTTTGCGCATGATCGAGTCGCATGCCGGTCTGCGGGATTGATCCCGTGATTTCTTCCAGCAAAGAACGCCGCTTCTGCGAGAACATTTCTGCCAGGCCTGCGTCGGCAATGTAGGAGTACTGATCCCACAGCGTCGTCGTGAGCGGATTGCCATGAGTGTCGTTGCGAAAGCCGCTGACTCCGGGTGGGTCAGTCTGCAGGAGCTTCATCACGAGCGACTTTTCGACGACTGTCTGTTCGGCTTCGATGATGGCAACTTCGAGATCAAATCCGAACAGCGAACGGAGTGTCTTGCGATACTCGGTCGCGCAGAGGCGACGCGGAGCGAAGAATCCAGGATGAGCCTCAACCGAATCAATCTGGTTGTGATACCACTTAAAGAGTCGCTGCCGTTCTTCCTCCGTCGGCTGCGGCGAATCTTCAGGCGGCATCTCGTGAGCTTTGACTCGTTCGATCGCCGATTCCCAATGCTCGAATCGTTCTGCAAAGTTCGTGGCGGTAACCGTCGAAAGGTCAACTTCGCCTTTGGCTTCGTCACCGTCGCTGTGGCAATCGACACAGAACTTTTTGAGAATCGGTTTTATTTCCGTTTCGAAAGATGCCGCAGCTTCAACAGACAGCGTGTGTGTCAGAAGCAGGCAAAGCATCGTCAGGAGAACTCGCACGTCGCGGAACCTCAAGAGTTGTGTTGGAGAGTTCGAGTGTCGCGAACGCAGTCGCGATTTCAGCAACGATCTTACCCAACCCGACGACAGTTTTCAGCGAATCAGGAGTGGCGGCCGCCAGAACGTGGACGCCCGCGGCCTTTTTGAGGCCCGCCTTCGTTGCGGCGGTGTTTTGACGGGGGAGATTCGGTCAGTTCTTCGAGGCCAGGCACGTGGTAAGGGTGCTGTGAGTCGACTTCGAGCTTACGCTGAACGTGTTGCTCGATGGCTCGAAGCTGGTCGATATCTTCGGCCATGCAGAATGTGAGCGCGACACCCTCCTGGCCGGCACGTCCGGTTCGGCCGACTCGATGCACGTAGGAGTCGCAGTCGTCGGGCATGTCGTAGTTGATGACGTGCGAAATTCCGTCCACATCAATGCCTCGCGCGGCAAGGTCAGTGGCAATGAGGACCAGCGTCTTGCCTTTCTTGAAATCCTTCAGGATTCGCGTACGCGCGTTTTGAGATTTGTCACCGTGGATGGCTGCGGTTGGAACGTCGCGTTTATTGAGGTCTTTGGCAACGCGGTCGGCTCCGTGTTTCGTACGCGTAAAAACGAGGACTCGGCCAACCGGGCGACGAATCAGAATGTTGCTCAGCAGCGAGATCTTCTTTTGATACTCAACATGCATCACCTTTTGCTCGACAAGATCGCTGGTGGACGTTCCGGGATCGTCCGGCGTCACGTCGATGCGAACCGGTTTGTGAAGCAGTTCGTCTGCCAGCTCAACAGCTTCAGGTGGCATCGTCGCCGAGAAGAACAGCGATTGCCGTTTTGCAGGAAGCTCTTTGACGATCCGTTTCAAGTCCGGCAGGAAGCCCATGTCGAGCATTCGGTCGGCTTCGTCGAGCACAAAAAATTGCAGTCGATCGAGTTCGACATGTCCTTGATTGATGAGATCAATCAGCCGGCCAGGCGTGGCGACAAGAACGTGGACGCCTTTCTTTAAGGCTCGCACCTGGGGATTCTGGTTCACGCCTCCGAAGACGGTGATCAGATTCAGATTCATCTTCTTTCCGTACGCCAGGAAGCGTTCAGAAATCTGCGTGGCCAGTTCGCGAGTCGGAGACAGCACGAGCACTCGCGGAGTGCGCGACGTCATAGACCGTTTCTCTTTGCTGATCCGATGTAGAATCGGCATCGCGAATGCTGCCGTCTTACCAGTGCCGGTCTGAGCAACTCCCAGGATATCCCGCCCCATCATGATCTTCGGGATGGCGGCTTCCTGGATCGGAGTGGCCGTGTGGTACTGCTCCGCCGCCGCAGACTTCACCAACGGCTTGACCAGGCCGAAATCGGCAAACGTTTTGTTACTCATGGGAGACGCTTTGCCGTTGAGAATGTTAGAGCGTTGGGCTTGTTCTGCAGGAACAATTTCGAATCGTTCCGGTCTTCAAATATCGACGGCCTCGGTGATTTGCAGAGGGGGCAATGGACGTTATCGGTGAGTCGCGGAATCAGCAACAGCCAGGCGACGTAGCGACCTGTCAATCACTGGAATGGTCAGATTTCGGGATGAATCGGACAGCACCGTCGAGGATTGAAAGTGATTTCCGCACACATCGAGGCATGCACCTCCATTGAGAGATCGCATTGCGCAAAGCCGCCAGAGATTGACTGAGCCGAAGCAAAGATCCTGACGCATGGTTAGGGAGCCGCTTTCGTCTGCGTTCGTCACAGCGGATGGGTGCGTAGTTTGACTGCCGAACATTGTGCGATAGCTGTCCGTCCTGGCGGAAATTCTGAATCGAACATTCCACTTGTGCCTCGCATCGAGGCAGTTGCGAATCCTTTTCTTGGAGCCTGTACCGATGAGCAATACGCTTCTCAATTCGCTGTGGGTTCTCGGTTGCGCTGTCATGGTTTTTTCCATGCAGGCTGGTTTTCTGTGCCTCGAGTCCGGACTGACTCGAAGTAAGAATTCGATCAACGTCGCGATGAAGAATCTGACCGACTTCTCGATTTCGTTGCTGTTGTTCTGGGCGTTCGGTTTTGCCGTGATGTACGGGGCGTCGCGCGGTGGATGGATTGGGGCCGGTCAGTTCTTTCCGTCCTTGGGCGAAAGTTCTTTGGAGCTGGCCGCGTTCTTCATCTATCAGGCGATGTTTTGTGCTACGGCGGCAACCATTGTGTCCGGGGCCGTTGCAGAGCGAATGAGATTCTTCAGCTACGTGCTGGTGACAGTTGTCATTTCAGGAGTCGTATATCCCGTCGTCGGACATTGGGTGTGGGGCGGCGCAGTTGCCGAAGGAGTTGGCTGGTTGGCGTCGCTGGGCTTTGTCGATTTCGCAGGCTCGACTGTCGTGCATGGAGTTGGTGCATGGGCAGCGTTGGCGGCCGTGCTCGTTATTGGTCCTCGGACTGGTCGATTCGATGCACCCGCAAAGTCGCGAGCAATTGCGGGAAGCAACCTGCCGATGGCAATGCTGGGGACTCTGCTTCTGTGGATGGGGTGGATCGGCTTTAACGGCGGAAGTACGCTCGCGATGAACGAGCAGGTCGCCGGCATCATTTGCAACACTCTGCTGGCCGCGTCAGCGGGAATCGTAACGGTGATGTCTGTCGGAGCTTTGAAAGGAAAACATCCGGATGTGAATCAGGCAATCAACGGATCGCTGGCAGGATTGGTCGCGATCACGGCAGGCTGTCACGCTGTTACTTCGCTTTCTGCAGTCATCATCGGAGGAACAGCGGCGGTGGTCATGCTGGTGTGCAGCCGGCTGCTGCAACGCTACCAGATTGACGACACCATTGGCGCGATTCCTGTTCATGGTTTTGCCGGACTGTGGGGCACGCTGGCTGTCGCGATATTCGGCGACCTCGACGTACTGAATACCGGGCTTTCACGGTGGGAGCAGATTCAGATTCAGACACTCGGGTGTGCCGCCGCTTTCAGTGCGACATTCGGCGTCACGTATTGCTTTCTTCGTCTGGTAAACAGCGTTTCTCCGCTTCGTGTTTCCAAACACGATGAAGAAGTTGGTCTGAATATTTCAGAGCATCATGCCTCCACTGAAGCACTTGATCTGGTTCAGGAAATGGAGATGCAACGACGTTCTGGAGACTTTACCAAGAAGGTGCATTGCGAATCGGGGAGCGAATTAGGTCAGGTGGCCGCGCAGTACAACCGGGTGTTGGACAGAGTCAGCGAAGAATCGGCGACGGCTGCGTTTATGGCGAGGACGGCCGATGCTGCGCGGAGTGCCGCGGAATCGGCTAACCAGGAACTCGTCGAACGGGTCGCGGAACTTCGTGAGTTCAATGAACTTGCTGAGGGGCGAGAGCTGAAGATGGTCGACCTGAAGAAGGAAGTGAATCAACTGCTCGCTGGTGCTGGCGATAGCGAAAAATATGTTGTGGATTTCTCCGACGAGAGCGAACTCGTTGACGCCTCCGGTGGGAGGTCCGAATCGTTATGAAGTCTCCGATCGATGATTCGAAGGTTGACCGCCGAGCCAGCGTGGTGGGCATCATCAAAACCGCTTTGCGGGAACCAATCGTTCTGGCCCTGCTGGTTCTGTTTGCCGGCGCTGCGGTGATGATTCATGGGCAGCATTCGAGAATCCAGGCCGACCATGTTGCAGCTTCTGCGTTGCGCGATGCGGCGAGATATTCAGAAGTCGTTCGTGAATTCCGAACGCTCTATACCTCAGAAGTAGTAAAGCCTGCGAAGCTTGCGGGACTCAGTGTCTCTCACGATTACATGGGGAAGGAAGGGACGATTCCTTTGCCTGCCACGCTGAGCATGGTTCTCGGAAACCGAATTGCTGGAAGAAAACACGGCGGAGCGACGCAGCTATACAGTAATTTCCCATTTCCCTGGCGCGAGGAGTCAGGTGGGCTGGCAGATGAATTTGCTCGAGATGCCTGGGAAGCTTTAAACGAAAATCCGACTGAGCCTTTCTGGCGAGTTGAGAGTGTCGACGGCTTGCCGTCTTTGAGGTACGCGACTGCGGACCTGATGCGGTCTGATTGTGTGCAGTGTCATAATACTCATGATCAGTCGCCAAAAACGGATTGGAAAGTCGGCGACGTTCGAGGCGTTCTTGAGGTGGTCGCGCCGTTGGATCAGGCACTCGCCGAAACCGAAGCGGCTCGTCGCGATTTCGCTTTACTGATTGCCGGTCTGTTCATTCCGGGGTTGATTACTGTTGTGTTGGTCGTGGCTCGGCTGCGACATGCGTCGCATAAATTGCAGTCTGCGAACGGGGAGCTTCACGAAGAGAACCTGCAGCGGTTGAAGACCGAAGAGCAGATGAAAACTCTGAATGAATCCTTACAAAGGCGGGCTGACGAACTGCAACGTTCCAGGATCGCCGCCCTGAACATGATGCGTGATTCAGGAATGGCCGAGCGGCAGCAGCGGGAAGTTGCGGAACAGTTGAGTCAGGCAAACGATGAGCTCGAACAAGTGATTGCCGAACGCGAGCGCGGCGAGTTGGAACGCGAAAAAATGCACCACATGCTGGTGGAAGCGTCTCGCGAGGCAGGCATGGCTGAAGTTGCCACCGGAGTGCTGCACAACGTTGGGAATGTGCTTAACAGTGTGAATGTGTCGGCGACTCTACTGATGGACGAACTGCGCGGGAGTCGTGTGAGCAGTCTTGTGAGAGTGTCCGACGAAATCGCAAAACACCATGACGATTTAGCAGATTTTGTCACAGTGGACGAAAGAGGAAAGCATCTGCCGCGTCTGATGGGACAACTGTCGGGCAGCTTGCAGAACGAGCGCGATTCGCAGGTTCAGGAACTTCAGTCGCTGATTGAAAACGTTGAGCACATCAAAGAAATCGTCAACACACAGCAGTCGCATGCGACGGTTGGCGGCGCGCGGGAAATGTTGCAGCTCGTCGATCTGGTTCACGAAGCGGTCAAAATGAATGGGCCGACGATTGCACGACACGACGTTCAAGTCGTGTATGAGCTTGATGATGTTCCTGCTGTGTCCAGCGAGCGGCACAAGATCCTGCAGATTCTTGTCAACTTGATTGGCAACGCCGTCGGAGCGACCAAGGAATGCGAACACGAGCCGCCGACCATCCATCTGTCCGTGGCGACCGATGGCGACAACGTCTGCGCCAGAGTGCGTGACAACGGAACGGGGATCGCTCCAGAAAACCTGAACAGAATATTTACACACGGTTTTACTACGAAGGCAGACGGTCATGGGTTCGGCTTGCACAGCAGTGCGCTGGCCGCTCAGGACCTTAAAGGCTCTCTTTCAGTACACAGTGACGGACCGGGATGCGGCGCCGAATTCATCCTGCAGATTCCAGTCCGTGAGGATTCAGAATGCAAAGTTTAGCAGTGGACACCAATCGTCGAGTGCTCGTTATCGATGACAATGCAGCGATTCACGATGACTTTCGAAAGATCCTCGTCCCCAATCGAGATACGGCTGAATTGGAAGACGCTGAGGCAGCATTCTTTGGTGTTCCCGTTGATTCTTTGCCAGGACTCGATTTCGAGCTCGACTCGGCTCATCAGGGAAAGGACGGCTTCGAACTGGTAAAGACTGCTGTGGTTGAAGAACGCCCTTATGCAATGGCGTTTGTCGATATGCGGATGCCTCCAGGGTGGGACGGATTGACGACAATCGAGCATCTATGGAAAGCCGATCCCGATCTGCAGGTCGGGATTTGCACCGCTTATTCAGACAAGTCCTGGGGCGACATTTGCGAACGACTCGGCAAGAGCGATCAGCTATTGATTCTGAAGAAGCCGTTCGACAACACAGAAGTCAGTCAGTTGGCACTCGCCTTGACCGAGAAGTGGATGTTGCAGCGGAAGGCACGGCTCAAACAGAGCGAACTGGAGATGCTCGTCCGGGAACGCATGGTTGAGATCCGGGCGAAGGATGCGGCACTTCAGCAGAAACAAAAACTCGAAGCGATCGGTTCGCTGGCGAGCGGGGTCGCTTACGAATTCAATAATCTGTTGCAGGCGATTCTGGGGTACACCCGGTTTGCTCAGGAAGGATTGAGTGCCGAAGATTCTCGATTTAAGGATCTTGAGCAGGTGCGTAAGGCCGGCGATCAGGCTGCTGCGCTGGCGTCGCAACTTCTCAATTTCGCGCGTGAAGACAAAGGAGAACCGGCAGCCGTCAATGCACGGGCTGCGCTTTCGGATTTGGCGAGTCTATTGAAACCGATCATCGGCATGCAGATAGCAATGTCGGTCGAGCTGCCAACGGGTAACCCGCATGTGATGGTCGAGGCTGACGGTCTTCAACAGGCGTTGATGTCACTTTGTGTCAACGCACGCGATGCCATGCCATGTGGAGGCGAATTGAAAATACGGTGCGAGATGGTCAATCCCTCGCCAGAGCAATTCAGTGTCCACGGAATCGATGATGCTGTGTCTTACGCGCGGTTTACGATCGAGGATACAGGGATGGGGATGCGAGACGGTCAGATCGATCGCATCTTTGAACCGTTCTTCACGACGAAGGAAGTCGGACAAGGTGCTGGACTGGGGCTGGCGATCGTCCACGGGTTTGTCAAACGCCACGACGGACTGATTGACGTCACCACCGATGTCGGTTTGGGGACGACGTTTCATCTTTTCTTGCCGTTGACGGACCCTGCGGTGTCGAACTCGTCGCCATGCAACGTTGAGCAAGTGTCCGGTGGTTCGGAAACGTTACTACTGGCTGAGGTTGATCCGGTAGTTCGCAAAGTGCATGGCCGAATTCTCAATCGTGCCGGCTACAAAGTGATGCTCGCCGAAAATGGTTCCGACGCCGTCAAATTATTCAGAGCCAATCGGGAAGAAATCTCTTTGACAATTCTTGACATCATCATGCCCGACATGACTGGTCGCGAGATCTGCGACAGAATTCGAGATGTTGCCCCGGAAGCCTCCGCCATGTTTTGCACGAGTCACGATCCGGCTTCGCCGCAGAGCGAAGGACTTCTGGATGACGATATGACGCTCATCATGAAGCCGGTTGAGGCTGATGTCCTGCTGAAGGCAGTTCGAGACGAGCTGAACAACGCAGCAGATGATGCAACTCTTGAACGCGTCGGCCCCTGCTAAGTCGCCGTGCGATCCGCGACCAGGTTGATCAACGCGAGCGTTGCCATCTCCAACGGCCGTTCGCGAATAGCGAACGACCAGTCCGCTTTGGCGCGGAGCTTGTTGATCGTCTTTGCAACTTCGGTTGCAGTCAGTATGTCGTGTTTGTCTGCGTCGAGGAACTGAAAGAGGAGCTTAAAGACGGGAAAGTGTCTTGCGGGGCTCTGGCGACTCAGATTACCACGTACTCCGACTAGTCCACTGACGTGGGGGAAGGGTTCCGCGCGAGCTCTTGACAGGGCGGAAATTACAATGCATGCCCTCCCGATAGTGGAGCGGAGAGGGGGTGAGGCGTCGCGCCGTGATACCACTCCACAAGCATGCTGCACCGTACCAAACGGCTAGCGACCGCCACCGGATGCTCGTCCGAGTCGTCATAGAAGATGTCTGCGGTTGCCTCCTAGGCCGTCGTGCCTGACACTGTCGGCCTTTCGCTAACCGATGAGGAGACTTTTGATGAGAGCACTGCTGCCGTCACTGCTGGTCGTTGGGATGCTCGGCTGTACTGCCGCCAGGGGGGCCGAGCCGTTGACGCTCAAAGGACATCGTTTTGGTGTCGAGTGCGTGGCGTTCAGCCTGGATGGGAAGCGACTGGCGACGGCGAGCGGGGACAAGACGGTCAGAGTGTGGGACGCGACCACGGGGAAAGTGACGCTCATGTTTATAGGACACACCGGCGGAGTCTCGGGTGTGTCGTTCAGCCCGGACCGGAAGCGACTGGCCTCGGGGAGTGAGGATCAAACGGTGATATTGCGGGACGCAGCGGCGGGGGGAGAAACGCTCACGCTCAGAGGACACACTAACACTGTTTTCAGCGTGGCGTTCAGCCCGGACGGAAAGCGGCTGGCCTCGGCGAGTCAGGACACGACGGTGAAGGTGTGGGACGCAACCACGGGGCAGGAGACGCTCACGATCAACACAGACACCACCATCTTTCCATACTACACCGTCTTCGGCGTGGCGTTCAGTCCGGACGGGAAGCGGCTGGCTTCGGCGAGTGAGGACAGGATGGTGAGAGTGTGGGACGCAAACACGGGGCAGGAGACGCTTACGCTCAAAGGACACACCGACAGTGTCATGGGCGTATCGTTCAGCCCGGACGGGAAGTGGCTGGCCTCGGCGAGTGGTGACAAGACGGTGAAGGTGTGGGACGCAGCCACGGGGCAGGAGTCGCTCACGCTGAAAGGACGCACCGATGTTATCCGCGACGTGGCGTACAGCCCGGACGGCACACGGTTGGCGTCAGCAAGCGACGACAAGACCGTCAAGTTGTGGGACGCGACCACAGGGCGGGAGATACTCACACTCAAAGGGCACCGCTACATAGTCTACAGCGTGTCGTTCAGCCCGGACGGTAAGCGACTGGCCTCGGCTAGTTCAGACAGGACAGTGAAGGTGTGGGACCTCGTCACTGGGCAGCAGACAGTCTCGATGGAAGGAAGCTATCGGGTGGCGTTCAGTCCGGACGGGAAGCGGCTGGTCTCGCCGGGTGGAAGCGGGATCAGAGTATTTGATCCGGAAGTGGGGGGGCGCGCGTTGTTCCATCTCATGGGACACCTCAGCAGTGTGAACTGCCTGGTATTCAGCCTCGACGGCAAGTGGCTGGCCTCGGCGAGTGATGACGATACGGTGATCGTGTGGGACGCGGCTACGCGGGATCCCGTGACGCTGAACGGACACACCGGAAAGGTTTACGGCGTGGCGTTCAGCCGGGACGGAAAGCGGTTGGCCTCGGCGAGCCAGGACGAGACGGTGAAGGTGTGGGACACGGCTACCTGGCAGGAATCGCTCACGCTGAAAGGACATACCAATCTTGTTTGGGACGTGGCATTCAGCCCGGACGGGAAGTGGCTGGCTTCGGCGGGCGCGGATGGGACGGTCAAGGTGTGGTCGGTGGCCACGGGGCGGGAGTCGCTCACGCTGGAAGGACACGCAGGCTCGGTCAATAGCGTGGCGTTCAGCCCGGACGGGAAGCGGCTGGCGACAGCGAGTGAGGACACGACGGTGAAGTTGTGGGACTCGGCTACGGGGCGGGAGTCGCGGACGCTGGAAGGACACACCGACTGGGTCAGTAGCGTGGTGTTCAGCCCGGATGGGAAGCGGCTGGCGACAGCGAGCTGGGACAAGACGGTGACGCTGTGGGACGTCGCACCGTGACACCAATCAACCAGACCAGCAGGCTACGAAGCTCTTCCTGGCATGATTCAAGGAAGCCGCGTCTTTAGTTTGTGTGTCGCAGAGTGGCCCAGACAATCCGTAGACGTTGTCTGGGTGACGAAGCCACAAGAGGGCAAGGAGCCGGATTGAGACTTGAACCGTGCTGTCAGGTCACTCAGGAAATCTGCTGACGCTGCCTTGCGCGTGGGCTCGAAAGAGCCTTCGGGGCGGCGCAGACGCGAGAGTCATCAACCGAAGCTACACGTCGATTTTCAACGAACTCTTGGTGCTGCGCGCCCCTGATTGACGAGCGATCAGGACCACCCATGACTTAGCTTATTTGGCAAAGTTTTAAACATGCTTGGACGCTGCAGATTCAATTCTTGTTGACTCGGAGTTTGTTGATTGTTTTTGCGACTTCGTCGGCGGTCAGGATGTTGTCTTTGTTGCCGTCTAGAAGTTTGAAGACCGGAAGGTGTTTTGCGGGGACTTCGGACTTTTCGAGTTTTCCGTTGTTGTTTCCCTGGCGGTCGAAGTCACGGATTGCTTTAAGAATTTCCAGAACGCGCGCTTTGGTCCGGTTGCTGCTGGCTGTTTGCTGAGAGGTTCGACTGGTCGACTTGCTGGTGCTTAGGCCGAGGGCTTGCGTTGGGATGGCGACGTCGAAGTACCCGATCATCATTTCGTTCCAGGTTTGATCGCCCCATCGAACCGTTTTCGATGGATCAGGGTTCGAAAGATTGTTCTCTGAGTTGTCGAAATGGGCGACGCATTGCAGATACGCTCCTTTGGGAAGCGAAACTGGCTTGGCAACGCGGTAAGCCGTTTGCCAGTTGAAGTCGTACTGCGGGACGTCGAGCAGAGTTTCTTTCCGACCGTCCGGGAAGTGTGCTGCGTAGCTGAACGATTTGCCTCGCAGGTGCATGTGCGGCATGAAGGCGAGGATTTCGACGTCGGTCGGAGCCGTTTGTGATCGCGCTTCGACTCGGTGGTTGTCAGCGTTGGGTGGGATGACGAGACCTCGATGGTTCGATGCCTGCTGAGTGACGACTACCTGGTCGATTGTCTCGTCGGACTTTGCGTACGTCAGACCGAGTCGGCTGAGATCCTTCTGCGGAGTTCCGATGGGCGTGTAATGAAGTTGGAAGGCGAGCTTTGAACCGGCCGGGATGAGCTTGGCCATGCCTTTGGGATAATGGGGGGCGCGATGGCCAGGCACGTAGGCGGCGAGGAATTCGCCCGTCGTTGAACTCATTCCTTTCGAACGGCCCTTTGGCGGCTGCACGAAGACCAGAATGTGATGCACGACGGCCCGGTTTCCTGGCTGCAGCTCCGCCGCTTTGATCCAGGTGTCTTCTTTGAAGCCGGGATCAACCTGGAAATACTGATACTTGACCGTACCTTCTGCCGGCACGTCAAACGGTTTGTCCCTCATGTTGACAACTAAGTCCGGCTCTCGTGGAAGTTGCCAGCCGTTCGTGTAGGTAGGTTTTTCCGGGAGTTGACTTCGATCACCTTCGGGGCAGCCAGCGTTGACCCACTGTTTTAGTTGCGACGTTTCCTCTGTCGTCATGACTCGGGCATTGAGAAAGTCACCGTGTTTTGGATTGGCATGCCACGGCGGCATCCGCCGATCATCGATGACTTCGACCATCGTCTCGCCCCAACCGACCACTTCGTCGTAACTTGTCAGCGAGAACGGAGCGATCTCGCCCTCGCGATGACACTCGACGCAATGTTTGTTGAGGATTCGGGCGATCTGGTTGGAGAAAGTGACTTCGCTATTCGGATCAGGTTTCCGCTTGCGACCGATGAAGCAGCCGACGACTTCTGTTGATGCAGTCGTCACGGGCTTCGCAGCCAGCAGGGAGTCGATTGCGTTTGTTAGAAACGGCTTCTGCGGCTCGTCGCGGATGTAGCCGACTCCGTACTGGTCGTCGACGCGGCCGTGATAACGCACAACGCGTTTCTGATCGAGGACCAGGATTTCGGGAGTCCGAGTGGCGCCGACCTGATCAGCGATTCGATTGTCCAAATCTTTGAGGATCGGAAACTTGATCTCGTGGATTCTCGCATACGCCGAGATTTCCGTGATCGAGTCGTGTCGATTCGAATTAACGCCGAGAATCGTGACGCCTTTGCCTGCGTACTTTTGGGAAATGGTGGCCAGTCGTGGGCCGTACAATTTTGCGAGCGGACATTCTGTTCCCAGGAAAGCCAGAACAACGACGCGGCTCTCTGAATATTCGCTGAGAGAGTGGGACCGCCCTCGATAATCTTTGGCCGAAAATTCGCCCAGTTGCTTGCCGACAAGTGAGGTCGCATCTGCAGCAGACGCGACGCTCGCAGCGAAGAGCGATGCCGACACGACGGCACTTGCCGCAAGGACGGGGATCGTCAGAAGGGCGACGGCTCGATTGTGAAGGGGCGTCAGAATTCGGTTAATCATCGGATCACTCATGACTCGCCTTGCGCTGCTGGATTTTGGAGGCCACGTGGAGAGTAAGATACTCCTGGCATGGCTGATTTGTTTCATAATCCCGGCAAGTGACGAATTCGCCGGGTGGTAACGACGCTGAACTCTCGGGAGACTATTGTTCCCATCGTCAGCGATGTCGAGTCTGACTGCCAGGCTCGATCTGATTTCCTCATTTGAACATTCACACAATCCAATCCTCAATGAATTCGTCGTCAAACTCAAATCTGTCTGACGAGATTCTCCGAAGAATCGATCAGACCTGCGATGACTTCGAGTCTGCCTGGAAGGCCGGCGAGCGTCCGTTCGTTGATGACGTGCTGGGAGACTTTCCCACCGACGCTCAAGCCGCAGTTTTGAATGAACTTCTGCCGATTGAAATTGCATGGCGGCAGAAGTCGGGCGAGACGCCCTCGGTCGACAGTTACCTGTTTCGATTTCCGGAGTTGGATCAGGCTCGGCTTGCAGGGTTGATTGAGTCCGCCGCGATGACCGGACCAGACGAACAACGGACTCAGACAATCAGCGGTTCTGAGCTGCTGGGAGATCTGGATTCAGAAGTCTTCACCGTCGGCGGGTCGGAGCTTTCGTTTGACAGCCTCTCAGTTGAGTCGGCAGAGTTGCTGCGCGACCTGGACAGCCTGGGGATCGTTGATGCGCGAGTCGTGCTGAAGTCGCTTTCTGATGCGGGCGATTCTCTGAACGACCTGCCGCCAGAAGATGTGACTTCCCTGCTTGGCCAAAAGGAACTGCTGACTCGTTGGCAGATCGAACGGCTTGGCAAAGGCGAACCTGGCCAACTGGTTCTTGGCGATTACGTTCTGCTTGATCCGCTGGGCAAAGGCGGGATGGGGATTGTCTATCGCGCAAGGCATCGCCGAATGGACCGTCTGGTTGCTCTGAAAACGCTGACGGATCGAGCGACCGAAAGCGACGATTCTGTCCAACGGTTCCAGCGTGAAGTTCGAGCGGCCGCTCGATTATCACATCCCAACATCGTCGCTGCCTACGACGCGGGCGAGCACGACGACACTCATTACCTTGTGATGGAGCTGGTTGACGGAATCGATCTTGCGAAGCTCGTTCGTCAAAGCGGACCGTTGAATGCGAGCAGAGCGGTTGACTACGTGAGGCAAGCGGCGACGGGATTTGCTTACGCACATACTCAGGGAATTATTCATCGAGACATCAAGCCGCAGAATTTGCTCGTCGATCGAAGTCAGCACGTTCGGATTCTGGATATGGGGCTTGCCCGGCTGAACCCGATAAACGCCGCCGCCGATCCCGCTGCTTCGTCGGGTGCTCAGACAGAGTTGACGCAAAGCGGTGTCATCATGGGCACGGTCGATTTCATGTCGCCGGAGCAGGCCACCAACACACGCAACGCCAACGAGCAATCGGACATCTACAGCCTTGGTTGCACGCTCTATTTTCTGATGACCGGTCGAGCGATGTTCGACGGCGAGACGTGCATGGAACGGCTGCTCGCTCACCATCAGGATTCTCGACCATCGCTGGTCACAACGGTTTCGAAGATTCCAGCGGCGCTGGACGAAGTGTTCGCTCGAATGACCGCCCGGCAACCTTCCGACCGTTATGAGTCGATGGAAGAAGTGGCCGAGGCGCTGGAAGCTGTGCAGGCATCGCTCGAAACTTCTTCCGACGGTGGAGCCGTCACGGCGAAGGCTCTCGCAGTAAGTAATGAGAGACTTGCTGCGCCTCCGGAAGTGTTCGTGCCGGAAGAAACTTTCATCACTCGCACGACACCCGCGGAAGGGGCAACTGGCGATACACTCTTCGCGCTCACAACTCAACGGAACGATCGCGGCTTCTCGGCAGTAAATCCCGTAGTTGTCGCCGCGATTGTCCTCTTCATCGGGTTGGGCCTTGCTGCTTGGGAATTCTGGCCGGCGGGGGACGACGGTCTTCCGAGCGAAACGACGGGGCAGGCGGGAGCCGGTTCGGATCCAGGAAGAGTCACCGGTGTACCAATCGGGTTGAAGCTGCTGCCAGATCACCGCCAACTTGAATGTGACTGGCCCGAGGCGTCGCCGATTCAGCAGCGGCAGCGAGAGGTTGCTGAAAGGCTCGGTGTCACACCCTTCGTTGAGAATAATATTGGCATGGTGTTGGCTGTTGTGCCCGGCAATGAAAATGGAGTCGATCCGTTTCTGATCGGAACGACGGAAGTCACCGTCCGTGAGTTCGGACTGTTTTTCGACGAGACGAAGTACGAGCTGCGAAGTCCGGAGCGGTATGGTCGAGCTGACGGAAATAGATGGGTTACCGGCACAGAATTCGACTTCAGGAATCTCGGTGACCTGCCAGTCTCGGAGCAGTTTCCTTCGTGCAGCATTTGCTGGTTTGACGCAATGGCTTTTTGTGACTGGCTGAGTGAAAAAGAGAATGCCCGGTATCGGCTGCCGACGGTCGCCGAATGGCAAGCGGCGAATGCAGCCGGCAATTCGGCGAAATGGTTCTTCGGCGATGACGACGCTCGACTGTCAGAGTTTGCCTGGTACTCTCGCAACGCCCGTCGGGAATTCCACGACGTTGCTGGCAAAAAGCCCAACGCGCTCGGGATTTATGACACGCTAGTGGTCGGCCAACTTTCAATTGTTGCGATTTGTTGGTGAATTGATTGGTTCTGTGGTGGGGTAGAGTCTTTTGAGCTTGACGCGTGCGTCGGCGGTGGTGAATTGCCAGTTCACTCGAGCCAGTTGGTCGTTGCGGCGACGTTGCCAGGCGGCGACTTCGTGACGCAGCGTGTCCCGATCGGAGATGCGTCGGTCGAGGCACTGGCGGCTCAGAATGCCCAGCTCGATTTCCGCCATGTTTAACCAACTGCCGTGTTTCGGTGTGTAGTGAATTTCCAGCCGGTTGATCAGTCGGCGGGCTTCTTCCGGCGGGAAGGCTGCGTACAGCGAGGCCGGTTTGTGAGTGTTGAGGTTATCCTGTACCAGCACGATTTTCTCTGCGTCCGGATACATCACATCGACGAGATGTCGGATCGCGTGGGCGTAATCCACCTTCGTACGCCGCTGGGTGACCAGTGCTTCGCGGCGACCTTCCAGCGGTGCGTACATCATGAAGATGTTGCCGGTGCCGTTCCGCTGGTATTCGTAGTCGATGATGCGAGGGTGTTGTGTCGTCGCCTCGATGGGCACTTTCACGTGATCGACCAGTTGCTTGCTGGCTTCGTCGAAACAGACCAGCGGACGCTGCGGATCGGGAGGTCTCTGGTAAACGTTCAGCACTTCTTCCATCTGGCAGACGAACTCGGCATTGCTGTCCGGAGGGATGACCCACTGCGTCTGACGCCACGGCTGGAGTTCGTTTTTTTCAGCGTCTTGCGGACGGTTTCATCGCTGATCCCGTCAACGATCTTCAGCTCGACCAGCTTGTCGGCCAGCATCTGCATGGTCCACCTGGCGGCTCCCTCAGGGGCCTCGCTGCAGGCGATCGCCACCAGGTGAGCCTCCGCCGCACCGTCCAGCTTTCGCGGTTTCGTTCCTCGAGGAGGACGCCTGGAAGTCGCCGCTTCGAGCCCCTCGAACACACACCGGTGTCGCAACCTTGCCACCGTGGCCGAGCTGACGTCAAAGGCCTCGGCGATCTGCGGATCAGACCATGCAGGACCATCGGCGTCGGCCTTCAACAGCATGCGAATCCGCAGAACACGATCCTTCGCCACGCGAGGTTCATTCAACAGAACATTCAGCTGCAAACGTTCTTCAATCGACAACCGCACCACAACTTTGACATCCGTGCCCATGATTCTGCTCCGTGCAAAAGACTGACAACAACCCCAACATCCGGCCAGGTCATCGCACAGAACCAGAAACCTCACAACATCAAGTTGGTCGACCACTAGGCAACGAGTACGAGTGGTGCCTCGGAAACGCCGCTGTGACGGATGAACGCGAGTTTCGGCCTCAAATCGGCGGCGGTTTCGGCGACCCGGCTGACGAGATCGAAAGTCGCGTCCGTCATCCGGATTCCGTGCAGCCTGCCAGAGCATTGCACGGCGCATTCCGGGTCATCCGCGAGTTTTGATCGTCGCCCTCGGAATTCCGCTCGGCGGTGTTTTCTCAGGCCTTACTCAGCAGGTCACCGTCTGCGTATGAGAATCGTTCGTACTCTGGTATCGTTTGACGCATTCTCTATGTAATTTTTGCTGTTTTGTTTCTGTCAGCCTGTCTTCCTGATTCTGATTGAAGTTGTCCGATGCCAGATCCTCAGAAAGTGTTCAAGGTAGAGCGAGAGGGCAATACGTTGATCGTCCTGCCCCAGGGGCCAGCTCTTCAGTTCCAGCATAATGAAGTTCATTTGGAGTCGAATGAACTGTATCGAGCGTTGGATGGGCCGGGCATGTTGCACGTTGTGATCGATATGCAAGTTGTCGATTACGTCGATTCAGTGATTATCAGCTCGATCCTTCGCTGCCTGACGAAGTGCAAGCAACGTCGAGGAAAGTCGGTCTTCTGCAACGCGTCAGAAAACATGACCGAGCTGCTGAAGTGTATCCGTCTTGGAAAACTCTGGCCGTCGTATGATTCGCGCGAAGAAGCGCTTAAGGCTGTAAACAGCTAAGGTGCTCGAGTCCAAACGCTGGCACTCGTGGGCAGGGTGGTTGCTTGAGACCACTTTTATCTTGAGCCCAACGCCCGTCACGGAATGACGAAAGGCTAATTCGATGGCAGTTTGTCTGTTTGATATCGATGGGACGCTGCTTAGCAGCGGCGGAGCCGGACAGGCTGCGATGGAAGTCGCGCTGGAGTCGGTGTTTGGGATTACAGATCCGACTGAGGGGATCGCGGTGGCCGGCCGTACGGATCGCGCGATCGTGACGGACCTCATGAAGTTCCACGGCGTCAAGGACGCTGACGCAAACTGGTCACGTTTCGTTGACGCGTACCTCGAAAGATTGCCACACGAGCTTGCTTCACGCGATGGATTGATCCTACCAGGCGTCGAAGCTCTGCTGGCTGAGTTGAATCGTCGCGAGTCGCTGACGATGGGGCTGTTGACTGGAAACTTCCGCCGCGGTGCCGAACTGAAACTCGATCACTATCAGCTTCATGATTACTTTTGTGGCGGTGGTTTTGGCGACGACCATTTTGATCGGGATGATGTCGCGAAGGCGTCGCTTGAGGATGTTCGCGGGAAAAACGAGCTACCCAGCGATGCCGAAGTATGGGTGATCGGCGACACGCCCGCGGATGTGAAATGTGGGCGAGCCATCAACGCGACGGTTGTCGCCGTGGCAACGGGGCTGCACTCGATCGATGACTTGGAAGCATGCGATCCTGACTTCCTGTGCGAAGACTTCGCCGATGTCGAGTTGATCCTCGGAATTTTCCCTGGCGAGTAGCGGTCTTGCCGCGGTTCGGGGATTCCTTTTGTAGCTCCCCTCATGTCGCCGCAGCCGCTACCCGGGCCGCGCAAGAAAAAACCTTTCGGCCGCGCGAATGCTGCGGACGAAAGGCTCGTTGGTCTTTGCTGTGTTTGGCCGATCAGTGAGCGATGGTGGCCGCCACTGTCGTTTCTTCCACGGCTGGAAAAGCAGCCGGTGCGTCTTCCGCATCCGACCAGGGAGCTTTGCCGGCCGCCAATGCGGAGCGAGCGGAGTGCCCGGTTTGAGCTTTCACAACCAGGTTGAATGCTTCGCCATCAACCGGTTCGAAGAATTCACGGAACCAGAGCATGTTGGCGATGTGAGCCTGCGGCGAATAAAGCCGCACGGAAACTCCGCGGTCTGTGTAGTCGTAAAGCATTCCGAAGAAGCCACTCGGGATGTATTTGACGAAAGTCAAATCGACTCCAATTGCCGGCCGTCGTTCCGTGTCGACTAGCTGTGCGAGATTCTCGCGAAGCAGGGCAAGGTCGGCACCATCCCAGATTTCCATTTCGCCCATCACGACGACGTGGAATCCGTCGCGAACGTCGATCGAACTTCTTTTCTTTCTGGCCATTGTCCGTTACTCCCAGTTGTACTTCCGGCTGTCGGGGACTGCGATGAGCTGCAATGTCAACAAAAGCAAACCCAAGGCCGAAACTCGATAGCCATGCCCTCGATACCCACCTCAGTGGCTCTAAAGTGTTGAACACAAAGAAGTTCAAACTTTGAGTCACACAAAAACGGAACGCCGGCAACACTTCCCCGTTGACTTAAGACAACGCTCTGACGTCTTCAGTTCCCTTTGAACAACGATTTCTGGCTCAACGGTTCAACTGTATTTCACGGAGGTACGTGACAATTCAGCATCGTGATGGGAATCAGAACGTAGAAAACCTGAGGATATAACGCGCGGTTTTGCGATTCCTTAGAGGCAACGCCGACGAACTTGCCCGTTTTCATGGGATTTTCGAGGCGCCCGAGCGGAGCCATAGCGCGAGGGTGGTGCCTGCTCATCGGAAAATGGCGGCAATCCGAAGTTCGGAAGATGCGATCAGCAGGGGGACGGAATGGCGAAGTATCCGTTTCGACTAAGCGTTACTGCTTACCGATCGGTCGATGCCGATGCGATTCAGGAATTCTCGGGCGCAGCATTGCTGCCGCCTCGGGATGTCTGAACTACGCGGCACGTTCGGCGGTGCCAGGTTGCTCGTCATCTGTGTCGCCAGACTGTGCGGCGGCGAGTAAATCCTGGAACCCTTGCGGCCAGTTTTGGCCGGCGAGCTGTTCTGCATAAGGGCTTACGAGTTCGAGCAGCTCGTCATTGTCGCAAGCGATCCCACATTCGATTACAGCTTCGATCGATTCCGCCGCGCGACTCCAGTCGTATTCATCCGAGACGTCTTCGGCGGAAGCGATTCGTTCAACGTGGTGACGGGCTTTGGCCATGCCACGTTCGATCTGGGTGGCCAGATGCTGTTCCGGAATGATTGCTTCGAGCAATTCGAAGGCTCGATCGTGGACGTCATCGTTGCGACCAGGATCGGCAGGGTCGCTGATTTTCATGAATCGGCTGATGTAGAAGCGGTCCTGGTTGGCACGGTTTCGCAACCAGTAATAGATCATCTGCTGATCGGAGTCGGGGTGAGATTCGACACGGCTGACTGCGGTACGAAGAGCTGACTGGGCCTCGGCCATCATTTCGACGGCGGCCATGAAGTGACTTCGATCTTCCAGGTTCGATGTTACCAGGATCGCTTCCACGCACTCGGCCAGCGTCTCGAAGCAGTCAGCTAAGAGGAGATAATTCTCGGAGCGGGACCAGATGTCGCTTCGAGGCTGGTTCATCCATAGGAAGCAGTTTGGCAGTTCTCTTGCGCGGCCGATGATGTCCTGGTCGCCGGGGCGGACGTCGAATGAAAAGTCGGCTCCGTCTCGCAGCAGTTCATCGCGTTCGACGGCCCAGCGTACGCCTTCGGCCTTGAGGCGGCAGCGTTCGGCGATCAGGGTCAGGTCGTTATCTGAGACGTCGGAGTGACGCGGCCGGTTAGAATCAATGTTCGGCGGCGTTGCTGGCGTGTAGCTGATGCTTTGTGGGGGCGGCGCCACGTGGCTGGCAGATTGCTGGGTTTCGTTTTCACCCTCGCTCGACAGCCAGTCTGAGATCGTCGTGAGCGCGTCACGGAATTCTGGTTTTTCGTGCGTTTGATCGGCCAGTTCGGCCACGATCAGCGCAAGCGCATCCAGAACTGAGGTTGAGATTAGACCGGTTTGGGCGGGACCAGCATCCTGCTGGTTGGGGTACGTATCGCGAGGACTCATCCGTCAACTCCTTATCGCGTCATCCATGACTGGCGATACGTTACTCGTTTTTCCTGTTTCGAGGCGAGATGGATGTTAGCGGCGTGACGATCCTCAGCGCTGGCCCGGATTCGGCCGGATTCTGGGCCGGTTTTTCCGGCGATGGAGCATCGTTTTCCGAGGCCGTACCGGATGCTGATCGCTCTTCTGGATCCGGCAGATCAGCAGTTCTGAAGCGGTTTACTCCGACGAGTCGAGATGTTGATTCTTCGTCAAATGAGCTGGAATCTTGCAGAATGAGCGGAATTTCGACCGTGAACTTGCTGCCTTTTCCGAATTCACTCTCGAGCGAGACTTCACCCTCGAGCAGCCGACTCAACTCCTTGACAATTGAAAGGCCGAGCCCCGTTCCCTCGTATTTTCGCGTGAGAGTATCTTTCTGCCCTGGTACGCCTCTGCCCTGGCGAAATTTTTCAAAAATTCGTTCCTGTTCGTCGAGCGGGATTCCGATTCCGTTGTCTTCGATCGTCACGACGCAATTATCGTTGACTCTTGACGCTGAAATCCGGACTCGACCGCCTTCCGGAGTGAACTTGATCGCGTTCGAAATCAGGTTCGTCAGGATTTGCTGCAGCTTCCCGGCGTCCTGAAAGAGCGTCGGTATTCCGGCGTCGACTGCCCAGGTGAGTGCGATTTGACGTTTTTCGGCGAGTGGCATCAGCGTGCTGACCTGCCGCTCGACAAGGTCGTCCATCAGGAATTCGGCGGGATGGAGTTCCATCTTGCCGCTTTCGATCTTGGCCAGGTCGAGCACGTCATTGATCAGTGTCATCAGGCTCCGGCCGGACGTCTGAATGTTCTTCGCGTATCGCTGTTCTTTGTCGGTGAGGTTTTTCGAATCGGCCAACACTTCGCTGAATCCGAGGATACTGTTGAGTGGCGTTCGCAATTCGTGGCTCATCGTCGCGAGGAATTCGTTCTTGACGTTGTTCATTTCGTAGAGCTGCAGGTTAACGCTGGCGAGTTCGTCGACTTTGCCATCAAGGTCGGCGTTCACTTCGCGTAGCTCTTCCTGAACGGTAACCAGGTGACGCAGCATGCGGTTAAACGCGTGGCTGAGTTCTTCAAATTCGTCCCCGGTACGGATGTCGGCACGCATGTCGAGATTTCCATGCGCGATGGCGTCGCTGACCTTCTTCAAGTGAAGAACCGGTTTGGTGATCACGTACCGAACGACCAGGTAAATCGCGAGAATCGCCAGAACGACTTTCACAATCTCAGCAGTGATGACAAACGCGTTCGTCGCGTGCAGCGAGGATTCGACTGCTGCCAGCGGCAAAGTGATTCTCGCCATGCCGATCAGATCGCCAGTTGCCACGGGCATGGCTCCATCGGCGGTCTGGCGATTCTTGTGATGATGGCAGGCGGTACAGGTTTCCGTGGCGGTGACGGCGCCGTAGTAACGGTACTCGTTACTTTCCCGGTCGATGTGGACGAACTCTTCGGCACCATTTTGCAGTTCCAGCAGCGCCTGGTATCCGATGTCGTCGCTGGGGCGGTTTGCCGGATCAGCCTCGGTAGGATTCGCGTCGACCATTTCGAATTTGAATTCGCGGAGATGTTCGGGCTGCAGCTCTGACGAAAGTTTTTCGACTCGCTTCAGGACATCGAACGCGAAATTGAGTTCCGGGTCGGGAGCGTCGTCAGGCTCCGGCTCTTCATCGGGATCGGGCTCCGGGACGAAGTCGGGCTCGCCATTTTCTTCTGGATTCTCAGCTTCGTCGAAGTTGGACTTTAATTGCGCAAACCATTCCCAATGTCGCTGCTGAATCATCGGGGCCATCAACAGGCGGGCGGTGGTTTTATTCTGCTCGCCGATCAACGACGACGTTTGCCACCAGTACAGCGCGAAAGTCAGTACGGCGAGAACACTCAATCCAAAACCGAACAGAACGAGGCACTTAACCTCGAAGTTGGTTTCTCCCAGAACGCGTTTGAGTGTTCGATAAGACATCAGTAGCTCCGGTCCGCCGCGAAGAGTCGATAAGCCTCTTCATCATAGCAGCGAGGCGGGACGTCCGACGACCGGAGCTCGATTTGGCAGCGAATTCGACGTCTGAGCGAATTCGACATCTGGAAAATAAATACAGCCCGGCACCAGAGTTGGTGCCGGGCTGTCCGATTATGGGCAAGGCAGGGGGCGGAATTTTCCGTTGGCTGAGGTGTCCTGAAGACGGGCCGCCCTCAGCGGTCGTACTCTGGCGGATCTGACACGTGGTCCCTCCGGCATTTGGTCCGATAGTCACTCACCTGCCCGTTGCTGGCGAGCCGCTCAAAACAGAAGCATTGGCTAAGTCGACAGAAGAAATGAGGAAGTGGTTCTGCAACCGGCGTCCGACAGATTCTCGTCTCGATTCCAGCAAAGCGAATCACCATCAGCGTTTTTCGAGCCGACGTTGAGGAATGATTCCAAAGGGGGGAGAGCGTCTTCTTTTTCGAATCTTCGAGCAGAGAAATGTCTCGACGCAGTCGTCGTTTCATCTTGCCGCACTCGCCCGGCTCTTTCTGAGCGAGACAAAGCGTGACGTCAACCTCTCTAACTTTGCGGTTCCGTCCGCGTCACAACCGCATCCGGCGGCTGACGAAAGAGATGAAAATTCGAGGCACGAAAGCTTGCCTCAACAGCAGTTCGGAACACTGGCAAAAAGCCGCGTCAGTGTTCCATCTCCAAGTCTGGTGGACTTGTCATAAGGCCTCCTGAAGCATGGTGATGTGTTTTGAAACTGATGTGTTTGTCGACACCGAAGCTTACGATACAAGCCGAATCCCGGTCGTCAAGAACTTCTTTTCGACTCTGCTTAGTCGGTTCGTGGTGTCGTGGATTTCGCGTTGTGACGCTGGCGGAGACTCTGACGCGACATTTGACGCAGCACGGTCTCTTGAACCCGAAAACTTTACCCGAACCGATCAGGTGACGGAGTCCTCTTATGGCGTGTCAGCAGGTACGACGCATGGGGCACAACACTCATTTGCCCATTACATAAGAGTTTCATTGGACTGATTTCATGTTTGAAACCTTCGAGCACACGGCGGACCTTGGTCTTCGCGTAGCGGGCGACTCGTTGAACGATGTGTTTGCCGAAGCTGCCGTCGGGATGACTTCGTTGATTGTCGCTGAGGTTGGCAGCGTCGAGGCTACTGAGCAGCGAGCGATCGAATTGAACTCGCCCGACCTTGAGTATCTCTACTTTGACTGGCTGAGCGAGTTGCTGTTTTTCTTCGAGTCGGAAGGGTGGCTTACAGCTAAAGCCAGAGTCGAGGTGAATGGCAACTCGTTGCATGGCATCGTCCGGGGTGAAACATTCAGTGAGGACCAGCACCGCCGCTCGCACGAGGTGAAGGCTGTTACTTACCACGAGTTGAGCGTTCTTCAGCTGGAACGCGACGGCAAGTCGTTCTGGCAAGCGGAAGTCATCGTCGACATTTGATGTCTCGACGAGATGCTATTCCGTCAGTTAAGCGGCAGCGTGGCGAGCATCTGGTTAAACGTTGAGCGTTGAGCGGCCGTCAGCATCGTCAGCATTTGAGACTTTGCTGAAGCGACTTTGTCAGGCTCGTTGCTGTTGATCAGCGACTGAATTCTGTCCTGTTGCCTCTTGGACAGATCGAGTCGTGAAACGAGCTGGCTCCATGAGATGTTTTTGCCACCGACGAGTCGCCCAACCTGCTCGCGGTTCGGGCCAGTGATCCGTTCCCAGAAACTCGGTGTAAGCTCGATTTCCTGACGACCGGTTTGCCGCTTCTCGGTGTAGCGTTGAGTTCTCGCCAGGATTCTGCGGCGTTTCTCTGCTGGGCTGATCCGTTGTCGTGCGTCGATGATTGCTTGTTCGTGAACAGAATTCTGAGTCTGTTTGCCGATGCTTCCAGCCGTATCCAGAAACTTCATCATCGAAATTGCCGAACCGCTGAATCCGAATACGACCGCTACAAAAATCAGCGGCGATGAACCCGGCATTTTCAGCGTGTAGGTTTTTCCGGCGAAACGGAAAAGCGGAATTGAGAACGGTGTTTTGTCGGAGACTCGGCGAAGTCCGACATACTGAAAACCGTCTTCGGGCCGAAGATGCACCACTTCCAGATCGAAGACCGTTTTCGTTTGTGGATCTGTGAGTTGGACTTTGTCGCCGGGGGCAACGTGCGAGCCTTTTAGCAATAGCAGGCCGAAGCCGGTCGCCGACATGTCGGACATGACGGCGCGATGGTCCGTGCCGTCGAAATCGACCACGACATCGGCGCGGTCAGCTTCGACGGTGAAACGTTTGCTGCTTCGCCGTTCGGTCGGCTCGGCAATCACGATTCATCTCCCTGAGAAGCGGACAAAATTGCGAACGGAATTCCGCTCGCATTTCCAGTAGGCCCACTGAGTTTTGACGGCTGTCATCTTGAACACCGAAGTCCCGGGGCAAGAGTCAGCAGCTTTCACTCTGTAAGGATACGCATTCACGCACGGAGAAATCACAGGGCAAATCGACTGCGGATGTGTGATTGCCGGACCGCCGTCCGCGCAACGCGGATTGTCACGAAGTGTGGTGTCAGCTCGTGCGGGTCATGCGGCTGCGATGTTTTGTCGCGACATGCTCGGTCCCGTTTCATTCGCCGAGCATAAGCATAAGCCTCGCGCAGAGACGAGGATGTGTTGAGCGTGGGCTGTCCCTCGGCGTCTCCGCGCCTCAGCGCGAGATTACTTTTGCTCAGGCTACGTCCTATTAACTAGCGTCCTTCGGACCGAATTCGTCCATCGCTCGCTGCTTGACGCCTTGCAGGTCGAGCTTGCCCGTACCGAGCAGCGGGATCTCGTCGACTGGAAAAAAACTGTCGGCCGAGGGCAGCCACAGGTTTGGCAGGCCGGCCGCACTGAGTCCCTTCAGGATTTCGTCAACCGGTTTGTTCAGCTCACGATGCAGGACGATGATTCGTTCGCCCTTCTGCTCGTGCGGAACGGCCGTGACCGCGATCTGGATGACGGCTTCTTCGGCGTCGGGATCGTCGACAAGTTTGTTGATCTCTTCTTCGATCCGAATGTGGGGCACCATTTCGCCGCCGATTTTGGAGAACCGACTCAGTCGCCCGGTGATCGTGATGAAGCCATCTTCATCGATGAAGGCAATGTCTCCGGTGTTGTACCAGCCGTCCTGAATGACTTCGGCTGTCTTTTCAGGTCGATTCAGATATCCGAGCATCACGTTGGGGCCGCGGATGTGCATCAGCCCGGCTTCGCCCTGAGGCAATTCTTCGCCGGCGTCGGGATCGACGATCCTCGCCATGCAGTTGGGGATTGGACGCCCGATCGTTCCCATGCGCGTGCCGGTCTGTTCGGTGTCGGTCGCGTTGCTGCGGTGGTCAGGAACGTTCGCCGCAGCGAGTGGCGACAGCTCGGTCGTGCCGTAGCCTTCCGTTGGCCAGATTCCGAACTTCTCGTGGAAATCGTCGGCGAGTTTCTGCGGAAGCTTCTCGGCACCAACGATTGCGACGTCCATCGTTGCCATTTGCTCTTTGGTGCAACGCTTGAGGTACGTTTTCAGGAAGGTCGGCGTGGCGGCAATGATGGTGATTTTATGCTTCTCGCAAAGCTTGCCGACCATGCGACCGTCGAGTGGATTGAAGTGGTAAACACCTTTCGGATCGAGCGTCAGCGGCAACCACAGCATCAGCGAATACCCGAAGCTGTGGAAGAACGGCAGGATGCCCAGCAGCGCGTCGTTCCTGTTGATCTGGTAGAGCTGGTTGGCTGAAGCGATGTTTGATCCGACGTTTCTGTGTGACAGCATGACGCCCTTGGGCTCGCCCGTTGATCCGGACGTAAAGATGATCGTCATGATGCTGTCCGGATTGACTTTCGTCAGTCCGAGGCGTCGTTCCAGCAAAACGATTGGTTCGACGAATGCCGAGAACAGGGCGGCGACTTTGTCGGCACCTGTGATCTGAGTTTTCAGGTCCTCGGCAAAGACAATCTCGGCATCAAGTTCCATCGGCTTCTTTTCGAGAAACTTCTGGCTCGTGATGACTTTTTTGATGCCGGCTTCTTTGATGCAGAAGTTGAGCACGTCGTCCGACAATGTGTAATTCAGGTTGACCGCGACTTTGCCCATCAATGACAACGCGGCGTTGGTGATGGCTCCACCGGCCGACGGAGGCAGCAGGACGCCGACCATTTCGTCGTCGCTGGTGAGTACGTTTCGGTTGAGGACTCGACGGAACGCCAACGCGGCAGTCAGTAGCTTGCCGCCGGTGATGTCTGCTCCGGCAGAGTCTGCAACTTTGGATCGAAATCTCGCTTTGCGACACGATCGAAGGAATTGCCGGGCGGGGATCAGTGCGGATTTTCGATGTGTCACAGCCTGGACTCCTAATTCTTCAACGGCTTGCCGAACGTGAGTGACGTCATTCGCGTCGTGCAGTGGCTCGCCAAACATAATGGTGAACGGGTAAGGCCAGCGGCGTGGCCACTTCCAGAAAAACTTTCCACCGTGGTAGCTGAAAATGCTGCCCCACAGTTCGTCGAGATACGTCGGAATGACCGGCACTTTGGTGCCCTGGACAATTCTCAGCAGACCTCGTTGAAACGGAAACAATTGTCCGGTTCGAGTCAACGCACCTTCGGCGAAGATGCAGACCAGATCGCCATTCTCGGCAGCCTTGCGAGCTTCTTTTAATGACCGGAGCAACGCTTTCGGTCCGCCATCAGACTTGATCGGGATCGTTCCGTAAGTTCGAGAAATCCAGCCGACGAACCCAGGGACATCAACATAGTCCGCGTAGGCGAGCATCCGAATTGGCCGATCGGACATCATGATGAGCACGATGCCGTCGAGCCACGAGACGTGATTGCAAACGAGCAGGCCGCCGCCTTCCTTGGGAATGTGTTCTTTGCCGACAACTTTGATTCGGTAAAACAGCAGGCTGAACATCCAGACGACGAAACGAATCGTGGCCTGAGGCAGCATCTTGAACGTGTAAATGATGACCGGAATCGTGCCCAGGCCACAGACCAGGAAGATTGATGCAGCGTCCATTTTTACGACGTTGCTCATGACGTAGAACAAGCCGGCGGCAACGAGGATGCATGCGAATGTCAGAAAGTTGGTTGCCGCGAGGATTGTCCCGCGTGTCGCTGTTTCCGACTGATGTTGAAGGTTGGCTTCGAGTGGGATGTCAAACAGCCCCGCGCTGAATCCAAGCAGGAACAGCCACACGCATGACCAGACAAACGCTGGTTGGCCGACGGCGGTCATCGATGGATCAACCATGTGGCCTGCTACGTAAAGGAACACGGCACTGACCGTGATTCCGCAGGCACCAAGCGGGACGAGCCCTAGCTCGACCTTGCCCCCAGACACGATGCCGGCAAAAACGCTGCCGCCACCGAGGCCCACGACAAGAGTCGCCATCAACAGACCGATCGCGCTTTTATCCATTCCCAGCACGTACTCGGTGAATGGGTCGATGTTCATCTGAGCCAGCGATGCCAGCATCCAGAAGAAAGCAATGCCGAGTGCTGTTCTGAACAACGGGCGACTCGACTTGAGGAACTTCAGGTCACGCGCCGTTGCCGCAGCGAAGTTTAGTTCGAGCTTTCGATTTTCGTCAGCAGCCGGAAGTCGTCCGATGATCAGGCTTGTGACGAGGCCGACGATGGCCACGCCGATCATCACAGCAGCCGGGACCTGCAGTGTCGACAGTGTGGCTGTTTCAAGGAGTGGCGGAGCTCCCTCCATCGGCTGGATCTGCTCGTAGAGCCAATAACCCAGTGCTGTTCCGATTGCGGAAGCTCCGACAGTCACTAGCCCCATCGCGCCATTCGCGGTTGATAGATGCTCGTGCCTGACGGTTTCAGGAATCGCTCCGTATTTGGCGGGGCTGAACAACGCACTCTGCCCACCCATCAACGCCACGACCAGAACCAGCAGCCAGACATTGCCAGACATGATCGCCAGCATTCCCAGAACCATGATGACGACTTCGGCAACCTTGCAGTTGACAATCACCGTCCGTTTACTGAATCGGTCGGCGAAGAATCCGGCAGGGACAGCCAGCAAGAGGTAAGGCAGCGTAAAAACCGCGGCACCTATCGACAGCGCAGTTTCCTTGCCGAGAACATCCGCGGCGACGCACACGGCAAAGAATCGGAACATGTTGTCGTTCAGCGCGCCAAACAGTTGCGTGAACAGAATGCCGAGATAGCTTCTGGAGCCGAGCCCGCCGCGCGAGTCAGTGGTTTCGTGGCTGGATTCTTGACCCGTCATTATTGCTACCTTTTTCCGCGCTGGGACGCGGCGATGTGTCAGTCAGTTTCCAACTGCGAGGAATCAGGGGGTCAAAGCCGCAGCAGAATAACGCAACAAAACGCGAAATCTCGATGAGCAACATGGGCGACCAGTGGCTCAAGCGGATTCTGCGTGGCGATAACTCGATTGAAGGTGCGAATCAGAACGATTTCGGCCGAAACGACCAACACCATCTGGCCGGTTTTACGCAGATTACCGCGCAACCAGCTCGCCGACCGGCTTGATCACGCCTCGCGATTAGCACCCGGCACCCACAGGACGCTAGATTTTCCGAGGTCGTTGCAGTGCTGAGCGAGCACAAAAAGCAGGTCTGACAGGCGATTCAGGTAGCAGACGACCTGCTCGTTGACAGGCTCGTTTTCTTTCAGCGCCCAGACGGAAATCTCGGCCCGGCGACACACGGTTCGGGCTAAATGCAGCCACGCAGATGCCGGTGATCCGCCTGGCAGGACGAAACTCGTCAGCGGTTCGAGTGGTTCGTTGACTTCGTCGACGCGGTCTTCAAGCCACGTCACCTGAGCCGCTGAAACCCGCAATGGAGGATGTTCGGGTGTTTCGCCTTCGGCTGGTTCCGGGACGCAAAGATCGGCCCCAATGTCGAACAGGTCGTTCTGGATGCGAAACAACCACGCGTCGACTTCCTCAGGCAGATCGGCCGTCCGAACCAGCCCGAGCACCGAGTTCAACTCGTCGACCGTGCCGTAAGCAACGACACGATCATGAGTCTTTGGCACGCGCGACCCATCTCCAAGCCCCGTCTGGCCAGCGTCGCCACTCTTCGTATAAATCTGATTCAGAAAAACCATTCCGTCTCCCTACGGTGTTTTTAAGTTTTTAGTCGGGGCTCAGCGTTCGTGGAATCACTCGGGTTGCAAACCGTCCGGCAGCGAAGGCAGTTTGGTGGATTCAAGAAGTTTCTTGAACGCTGGCGACTGGCGGATTGTTTTTAGATCCGGGTCGCGTGTCATCCAGTCAAGGTTGGAGTCGTCCAAGCCGTTGTCGATGGATTGCTGAAGTAGCGTGACACCGCGTGAGCGGAAGTCTTTGATCCGACTTTGCTGTTCGGGTTTTGCATGGTCGGGATGCGATTCGAGTTGCTCGATGGCTCGGCCGTAAATGCAGGCCATGTTGTACGCGTAGACGGAGCTTTTTTTTGCGGTTTCCTCGATGGCCAGTCCCGCTGATATCCCGTCTTCGACTTTGCCCTGCCGAACAAGAACGAGTGCCAGGCCGGTGTGGCACTCCGCTTCGTCCGGCTCAAATTCGACGCAACGGGCGAAATCCTGCCGGGCTGTTTCCAATTGCTCAGCCGTCGGTCGTTCAATGCGCAGACCCGCGTTACCACGCAAACGCCGAGTCTCGGGAAGTTCTGGGTCAACTTTGATTGCCGCGTTGAGCTGAAGGATTGCCTGGCTGATTTGACGTTGAGCCTCGGCTTTTCGTCTTGCTTGCTCGACCTTGTCGATGTTGTCGTCGTGTTCAGTTAGACGCATCGCCTGCCCAATGTAATTTTTACCAAGCTCAACGTATCGCCTTGCTGGCGACCTTTCGTAGAGTTGAAGCAGCGACTGTCTGGCTATGGACTTTGCCGTTGAATTGTGAGCGGCGGCTCTCAGAGCATCGCGGGCTTCTGGTGTGCCGGACGAGGCGAGTGCTGCGCAAACCACCGCGAGGTGTCGTTGACTTCGATTCTCGTCAGCTACCAGCCTGGGCAGTAATCCAGCCAGAAGTTTCACGGCTCGATCGCCGCCGTGCTGATTAAGCAGTGACACGATGCCTTCCAGTGATTTGTCGTTGGACGTTTTCAGTTTCGCGACGATCGATTCGGATAGTGTCCAGAATAGTTTGCTGTGAACTTCGGACAGGGCTTTCAGGATCAAAAGCTGCTCATTGGAGTCGTACTTTTTAAAGTCAGCGG
This sequence comes from uncultured Planctomycetaceae bacterium, assembly GCA_943787265.1. GTDB lineage: Bacteria > Planctomycetota > Planctomycetia > Planctomycetales > Planctomycetaceae > JABMPE01. The sequence continues at coordinate 271,052 of CALSLT010000021.1, forward strand.
CGATCTGTTCGGCGACGCGGTGGTCGCCGATCGTGAGAATCGTTGTAAGCAACTCGGTTCGGTCGGTCGTCGTTTCGTTGAGATGTCGCAACAGCAGAGGGACCGCCCGATGGTCTCGTGTTTGGCGAAGAAACCGAAGAAGCACGGGCGACGGTGACGACGATTCCAGACTCTTCAGCATCCACTTTGAGGTGAGTTGCTCGGCGGCCGGTTCTTTGCGGGCGATCAGTATGTTCAACGCTTCGGCGCTCAGGCGACGTTCGCTCGCCGCCAGGCATCGCTCCAGGATTGTCAGCAGGCGAGGATGCCCGACCGCCGCCAACGCCTGGATTAAATGTACCTGCGATTTCTCTGGAGACTGCTTCATCAGCGTTGCCAGCGGTTCGCTCCACATTGGCCGAGGGTGTGACTCGATGGCGTTACAGGTCTGTGTAATGAGGAACTCGTCGGCGTCGTTTTCAGAGAGCAACGCAATGACTTCGGGGTGAGCGGTTGCGTACTTCGATCCGGCCAGGCTGTGGACGGCGACGGTGCGGCGAACTTCGGAAACGGATCGCGCGTCGGCGCCCGCAGCGAGATTTTTCGTACGAGCGAGCTCGACGAGCTTTTGCGAGGCGCGCGAGTCGCCGGAAGTTCGTAATGCGAAAATCGCAGCGGCAGCTACGTTGAGATTTCGGTCCTCGGTCAGCGACAAAATGAGCGGAAGGTTATTTTTGACGAGGCGTTCGGCCCCGCGCCTTAAGACCGCTGCCTTTGTTGCATCGTCGCCTTCTCGAACGGCTCGAAGCAGTTCTTCCGGAGGCAGGATTTCGCACAGGGGAGCGACCGCCGAGTCAACTGCGGCGACGAGTTCGGAGTGAGAGTTTCGCGAACTCGGAGGGCCACCATCCAGGTTGAGACAGAGGCCGCGAATTGTCGAATGAAGGAGTGTGCGAGCAACGTTTGGGGGGACCACTCGATAATTCACGACGTGAAAGTCGACAAGCGTCGAAGGCAGAGGTGGGAAGTTGTCATTCACCACGGGCGCGCGGCCGGACTGAACAGCAACGGTTCGAAGCCACCCGGCAGTGCTCTGGTCCGGGGACTTGGCGTTCGGACCAAAGTTGACGATGACTCGACAGATTTGCGTCGCCGAGATCTCATCGATTTTCTGTGCCAGCTCTCCGGTGTTAACCGTGTCCAGCGTTCCATCGATCGTCAGTAGCGCGATGGACTTCGCCGGGCCGATGAGCTGGCTTCGGAGTTTCAGACGGCTGGCAAATGTTTTGGCGACGTCGACCTTGACGACGGCAACATTCGGGACGTCGCAAGTCAGCATCATTTCTGGAATCTGATCGCTGTCCGGCAGATTCTTGAACAACAGCCACGCCGTAGCGCTTTCTGCTGGCGGAATTTTCAGCGTCTCGGTTTTTACACCGTTCATCGCAACTCGTTCGCCGTTAATTGAGACCGTCACGCCCGTGATTTCTGGCGGGACGTCAATCGCGGATCGGTTTCGACCTTCCGTGTTCAATTTCCAGGCTTTGCGCGAAACCGTGATCGGAGCTTCATGCCGGTTTGTGACGATGGCCTTCAGAAGCAGAATTCGAGTTTCGTCATCTTCCTCGGTGAACCACGTTCCGATGTACCCGCCGCTGATTTGGACCTCTATCGGTGTCGTTGTTTTTTTCGATGCTTTCGCCGCTGAAGCCGCGGGCTCGGTTTGGTCCTGGGCGGCCGGTTCGGGCTCAACCTGCTCGGCCAATAATTGGCGTCCACCGAGCAGCGTACCCAGCAGGCTGGCCAACGCGATGAAATGTAGAACTCGACGATGCATCCTGAATCGATTCGTTCTGGAAGACGGAAAAACAATCTGAAGAAGATTCTCGCGGATCTCGCCGTTCGCTTGGCGAGGGTAGTTGACCGGTCGGACTCTGCAAGACTTTACACGCCGCGGGAACTTCCTGTCGAAAGATTCACAAATCTGGTGCCGGGCGATTGTGGCTGGGCGTCTGATCCCGGTTTCACGGTTGTGAAAACACGAAGTCGGCGCAAGTGGGGAAGTCTACGAACTCGGTAAATCTTACCAGATCCGAGCTTCGCACAGCTCCCACGGCGGATTGCCGCCGAGAATCCTGGTCGACTGCCGTGAAAATTCTATAAATCTCTCGGAAGGCGGTGAATTAGCAGGGACAAGGCCGGTTTTATCCGTAATTGAATGCGGGAGAGTGATTGGGAGTCGGGCCTGGACGAACTCTGTTCAACAAGTCAGGGAGGGACGGGAAATGCTGGTACTTTCACGGAAGAAGGAAGAAGAGATCCGAATCGGCGATGAGGTCACTATCAAAGTGATTTCGATCAAAGGAGGAGTCGTTCGGTTGGGAATTGACGCTCCGAAGGATGTTTCGATCGTTCGGTCGGAGCTGCTTTCGGGGTTCGAAACCTGCGCTGCAATCTCGGCTGAACCCGCTTCAACGAGCTCACCGGTTGCAACCGCGTCTTAGCCGCTTCATCATCGCGCCGCATATTACTCTTTCCAGGAGTTCGCGGCCGATGATCCGACGTCTTTGCTACTGCTTTGTGGTCGCCGTGGGGCTTCCGGCGTTGATGACCAGCGTCTCGAACGAGGCTCGTGCCGACAAACCGGAAAGTGGAAAACCGGCGCTCTTCGAGTCGGTGAATCGGCGCGACGAAGTGGTCTGGAAAGCCGCTCGTGAAATCTGGAGCCTCGCTGAGCCGGGGTATCAGGAAACGAAGTCGTCCGCGGTTCTTCGGGAGATGCTCGAAGGGGCGGGCTTCCGAATCGAATCTGAAATCGGCGGAATCCCGACGGCGTTCACAGCGACGGTTGGCCAGGGGAAACCAGTCATCGGGATTCTTGGCGAGTTCGATGCTTTGCCTGGACTCTCGCAAAACGCCGTGCCGTATCGCGAACCCGCCAAAGAAGGCGGCTACGGGCATGGCTGCGGGCATCATCTTTTCGGTGCGGCGTCGGCGTCAGCGGCCATCGCGATTGCCGAGCAAATCAAAGCCGGAATTCTCAAAGGGACCGTTCGGTTTTATGGATGTCCCGCCGAAGAAGGTGGTAGCGGCAAAGTTTTCATGGCTCAGGCGGGAGCTTTCAAAGACTGCGACGCGGTGCTGCACTGGCACCCCGGTCACGTCAACACGGCCGGAGACCGGTCGACGCTGGCTCGCATGGCCGTGAAGTTTCGGTTTCACGGAAAAGCTGCCCATGCCGCCGCCGCTCCGGAGCAAGGCCGATCGGCGCTCGACGCCGTGGCTCTCACAAATTACGCCGCGGAGCTGATGCGCGAGCACACTCCCGACCAGTCGCGGATTCATCACGTCATCACAGCCGGTGGCCGCGCACCCAACGTTACGCCAGACTTCGCCGAAGTCTATTACTACATTCGACATCCCGAAGGCGAAGTCGTCCGGAAGCTTTACGAACGGCTCGTTTTGTGTGCCAAAGGCGGAGCACTGGCGACGGAGACTCGGCTCGAGATTCGTTTTGAAGGTGGCATCCGCGAGATCCTGCCGAACAACGCGCTGTCTCAGGTCACGATGGAAAACCTTCGGGAAATTTGCGATCTCGAGTACAACGAAGCTGAAACCGAGTTCGCTCTCAAACTGCAGGCGACGCTCGATTCGCCTGGGTCTCTAACGTCAATTCGCGAAATCGAAGACCGCAGCGGGACCGTTGGCAAGGGCTCAACAGACGTCGGCGACGTTTCGTGGCAGGTTCCGACGACCGGCTTCACCACCGCCTGCTGGGTTCCCGGCACGCCCGCTCATTCCTGGCAGGCCGTTGCGGCAGGAGGCTCGTCGATCGGACGAAAAGGTCTGAACCTCGCCGCCCGAGTCCTGGCAGCGTCGGCTTGGGACCTCTACACGAAACCCGAGTTGATACGAGACGGGAAGGCCGAGCACGATCGACGGATCGGCGATCAGGCGTACCGATCGCTGATGGTCAAAGGGCAGAAGCCGTCGCTCGACTACCGCGACCCGCCCAAGCGTTGAGCCGTTCAGTGCCTAGTTGCTGCGAGAAGCCAGCTTTCGTTCGACTCGGGCCTGTAATGCCCGGACGCGGCCCAGAGTTTCTCGGTACTGCACCGTGTTGACGTAGCCGACGACTCGGCCGAGCAGGTCAGCTCGTGGGCTGAGTGCGATGGTGCAGGGGATTCGCTCGATTTCGAGGATTTCGGCGATCTTTGCGTTATCGGCAAGGTCGAGCCGCACGGGGATGAACTTGTCGTTGACGTAGCTTGAAACGCTGGAATCCTGGAACGTTTTGTCGTCCATCTTTTCGCAGTATTTGCACCAGTCGGCGTCAAAGACGATGAGCATCGGCTTGTTCTCAAGCACGGCGTCCTGGTGAGCTTCGTTCAGGTTGGTTTGCCACTGGATTTCTTTGGGCTGCGACTGGAACATGCTGGCAATTGGGCCGGCGATTGTGAATGTGGCCACAGCGACAACGCCTAGTAGGGCGAGCGGGATAATTCGTGTCTTATTCATCCGTGAGAAACTCCTTCGCATTGCATGAACCGAAGCGGTTACTCCGGTCTATCGGCCTGGTGGGGCTGGATCGGTCGCCCTATCAGGCAGAAGTGGCGGCTGGCCGTGCGAGTGCCTCCAGTCGTTCCGATTGTAGAAACCTTGCGGCCCAGAAAACTTCCGTGTTCCGCGAGATGGGCTGAAGTTGGCGTTTCTCGAGCAGTTAGTTGAAGCCGAGGCGGGTTTCGGGTCTGCTTCGCGGCAACTGTTGCTTAATTCGTTCGGAGAGAGTGTTTGTGTCTGCTGAATCTGACATTTCCGCTGCTGAGGAAGCCTGCCGGGTTCTTGAGCAGCTAAAAGCGACGCCCGAACTCTTTCAGCGATTGGCAGAAAACACGGGAGCGGAACTGGGGCTCCAAAAGCGGCTTCGAGCTGAATATTCCCCGGAAGTCGTCCGGGCGGCGATCACGCAGGCGGAGCTTCGTAATAAAGCGTCGTCGAGATTCGCTCGTGCGGCCGAGATGTGGTTCTCCGCGAAAGGTCTCGAACAGGCGACCTCGGAAGCCGTGGCCGCTCACAAAGCAAAACGTTTCTCTGGAGCCGTGCAGGATTTCTGCTGCGGAATCGGCGCGGATTCGGTCGCCTTGGGAATGCAGGGCTGCGACGTGACGAGCGTGGACTTGTCGTCGGTTTGCTGCCTGATGACCGACTGGAATGCGGCCGCTCACGGAGTCTCGGGGCGGGTAAAAGCAACCTGTTCTGACATCGCTGACGTGGTTTCGCGAGACGGCCTGCTGCACATCGATCCGGATCGGCGGCCGGTGGAATGGCGTCGCGTGAGAAGGATCGAAGACTGCCAACCGGGCTTGCCGGTGCTGCTTGAACTGATCGACGAATTCCGAGGCGGCGCGATCAAGCTCAGCTCAGCCAGCAATTTCGGCGGGAAGTTTCCGAACTGTGAAGTCGAGCTGATCAGTCTTGACGGAGAATGCCGCGAAGCGACGATCTGGTTCGGTGAACTCGCCGGCGATGCTCCGTCTCGAGCAACAGTTCTTCCGTCCGGTGAGACACTTTCCGCCGAACCGCTTTCGGCATGGACGAACGTCGGAGAACTCGGCTCGTGGATTTACGACCCCGATCCAGCCATTGTCAGATCAGGACTTGTCGATGTGCTTGCCGAACGGCTCGGGCTTAGACGAATCGACGATGCCGAAGAATATCTAACCGGCGATGCCCTGGTTGATTCACCGTTCGTACGGCCGTTCGAAGTTCTGGAGAATTTGCCAAACAACGACCGCGATGTCAGGCGGGCATTCGGGCGTCACGAATTCGGTCAGGCCGAAGTGAAATGTCGGCACGTCCCGATTCAGGCCGAAGCTGTACGCCGAAAGCTTCCCATGAAGGGGCAGGGCGTCGGCACTTTGATCTACACTCGCCAGGCCGGCAAAACCAAAGTCGTCGTTTGCCGCCGCCCGAGCGTGTAATTCAGTTTTCGAAAGCGAATCAAGAATGTCTGGTGAACTGACTCATTTCGATTCGACCGGTGCGAGCCGGATGGTGAATGTTGGAAAGAAAGAAATTACGGAGCGGATGGCTCGTGCGCAGGCGTTTGTTTCGATGGAGCCGGCGACGCTGAAGCTGATTCAGGATCGGCAACTGGCAAAAGGTGACGTCCTGGAAGTGGCTCGTCTGGCCGGCATTATGGCGACTAAACAAACTCAGAATTTGATCCCGCTGTGTCATTCGCTCGGGCTGGATAGTGCCTCGATTGACTACGAATTCGTCGATGAACGCCGAGTGCGCATCGAAGCTCGGGTCAGCAATCACGGGCGGACGGGCGTCGAAATGGAGGCGATGACGGCTGTCAGTATCGCCGCTTTGACGATTTACGATATGTGCAAAGCGGTTGATCGATGGATGTCGATCGGGCCGATGGAACTGCTCGAAAAGTCCGGCGGCAAGAGCGGGCATCTTGAGCGTTCGGCTGAGTAACGGGCTCGGGAGTGTTCAGCGAGGCAGCGGGCCGTGGTCGTCGAGCATCGGGCCGAGTTCTTCGACGAAATCGTTGACGTCTTTGAACTCGCGATAGACCGACGCAAATCGAACAAAGGCAATCTGGTCGATCTGACGTAGCAGGTTGAAGACTTTCTCGCCGATGTAACGAGCCGGAACTTCGTTCTCAAAGTCGTCGTAAATGTCGGCTTCAACTTCGTTGATCAGTGACTCGATGTGTTCCTGGCTGACCGGTCGCTTGTAACAGGCTTTTTCAAGCCCGGATCGAATCTTCTCTTTGTTGAAAGGGACTCGTGATCCGTCCTTTTTGATGACTTTGATCAGAGCCTGTTCGATTTTTTCATAAGTCGTAAAACGCCGCTCGCACTTCATGCATTCGCGACGCCGACGGATGACCGTCGGTTCGCTGGAGCGAGAGTCGATGACTTTCGTTTCGTCGTGTCGGCAGAACGGGCAGATCATGAGTGATCCTGGAGTCGGCGACTGTGGTCTTTGGGTGAAGGAGACTTTGCGTGATTTGGCTTTCCACCCTGTAATTGGCGTGGGCAGTCAATTGTCGGGAGATTAGATTGGCTCGCGGCGGATGCAAAGCACGGATTCGAAGAAGTTATATCTTTGCGAGGAATTCGCCATTCTGTGCTCGAGGGCCGAAGCCTTGTGATTGATTCTCTATGGGCGAAGTCAGTCACTGGGCAGGTGTGCGATCGGTGTCGGGCGGAGTTTGGGGCAATCAGGTCAGGACGGGTTATGAATTACTCGCTCAGTTGGAAAAGATCTTGCGTGTTGGTGATGGCGTTTCTGGCGAGTCAGCAGTGTCTGACGTTCGCTGATGAGAAAACGTCTGCCCTTCCCGGAAAGCTTTCTCAGGTAAATGTTCCCATGAAAACACTAGGTGGCCGGCAGTTGTGGGGAGACGTTCACTTTTTTCAGGGGTGGACGATCCAGCGAAACATCTTCACTGGGCATTTTCGGCTACTTGATCCTCGCGATGTTCGGCACGCCTGGGGAAATTTTGAGGCGTGTAAAAAGAAGCTCGATGTGGTTCGTAAGGAGCGAAAGCTGGCTCCGATGAAGGGCGAGGCGGTTGTGCTTCTGCACGGGATATTCCGATCCTCAAAGGCGATGAAGCGGGTTCAGGATCGGCTCGAGCAGGACGGTTACCTGGTTGTGCCGTTCGATTACCCAAGTACACGAGTCGACATTGCGTCGTCAGCAAAAATGCTGGGCGACGTCGTGAAATCGCTGGACGGTGTGGAGAAAATCAGCTTCGTCACACACAGCATGGGAGGCTTGGTCGTGCGGTCGTGGCTCGGGGACGGCGGCGATCCCCGTGCTCGTTGCCTGGTCATGATGGGGACTCCAAACAAAGGGGCTGAAGTTGCCGACATCCTGCGAGACTGGCATCTCTATCGCCTGATTCTGGGGCCGGCTGGCCAGCAGTTAGTGGCTCACGAGTCGGGGGCTATTGCGAAGTTGCCAGTCCCAGAGATTCCGTTTGCTGTTATTGCGGGTGGGAAAGGAACTGACGAGGGGTACAATCCACTTATTCCGGGTGATGATGACGGGCTTGTTGCGGTCTCAAGTGCCCGGCTCGAAGGGGCTGAGGATTCAATTACACTCCCGGTTCTTCATTCATTTCTGCCATTTAACGCTGACGTGATCGATGCCGTTTCACTTTACTTGAAGGCAGGCGTGTTTCGTGCCGACGGCGTACGCGATCCTGTTGAGGCGGTCGCGAACTTGGAATCGTCAGAAGGCGTGAAATAATTCTTGCTGTCATTTATGCGGGGTTTCGGCGGTAAAGCGTGAACCTCTCTGTCGGGCAGGCTGTCAGTTTGCGCCGATGTGGTTTGCGCCGATGTGGTTGTGATGGATCGGGCCTTGGGGCGGGTTCCTGGAGCTGACAAATCCTCACAAGATTGCAGATTTCGCTCAGGGCAACGATTCATTCTGTCGATGCAAGAAACCTTCTCGCGATCGCTGGACATCGAACATCCAGAACGCAAGAATTCCGAGATAGTGAAGGGCGTATAGCTCAGTTGGTTAGAGCGCAGCTCTGATAAAGCTGAGGTCCCCGGTTCGAATCCAGGTACGCCCACTTTGCTGTCGAGAGTCAAGTGTCCAGCGTCGAGAGTCCAATTTCTGGGTTCTGGACTCTTGGCTCTCGACTTTTCGGGGACGTAGCTCAATTGGGAGAGCACCGGCTTTGCAAGCCGGGGGTTGTCGGTTCGAGCCCGATCGTCTCCACTTTGGTCAGTATTCAGCAGGCGTAAACGGATTCCTCAAAAATCCAGTCTGAGTGAGTTGACCTTGTGATATGGCGTGGATAGTATCCCGCCTCGCCGTCCGGGGCAGTTTTTGTCTTGGTGGCCTTAAAGTCTTGCAGGCTGTGAACTTAGATTTGCAGTCTGCTTTTTCTTTCTGGCTGATGCGGCTTCTGATCTTTGACAATCTGGCAGC
>CALSLT010000021.1:287500-322891 GCA_943787265.1 uncultured Planctomycetaceae bacterium
GAACAATGGTCCGACGAATACGAAGAGTGGTCCAAACGCGATTTGTCTCAGCAGCAGTACGTCTATGTGTGGGCCGACGGTATCCACGTCAACGTCCGACTGGAAGACGATGCCAATAAAAAACAGTGCATTCTCGTGCTGATCGGTGCCACCGCAGATGGTCGCAAAGAGTTGATCGCGATCCTCGACGGATACCGCGAAAGCGAACAAAGCTGGAGCGAACTGCTGCTCGGCCTGAAGCATCGCGGGCTGGCGATGACTCCGAAAGTGGCAGTCGCCGATGGAGCACTCGGCTTCTGGGCCGCCGCCCGAAAGGTTTTTCCTGAGATGCGTGAGCAACGCTGCTGGGTTCACAAAACAGCCAACGTGCTCAACAACCTGCCGAAGAGTGTGCAGCCCAAAGCGAAATCAGACCTGCACGACATCTGGCAGGCCGAAACTCGTGAAGCGGCCAACAACGCCTTCGATCACTTCGTGGAAAAATACAAAGCGAAGTATCCGAAATCCTGCGAATCACTCAGCAAAGATCGCGAGGTACTGCTGACCTTCTACGACTTCCCCGCCGAGCACTGGGCTCACCTGAGAACGACCAATCCAATTGAATCGACCTTTGCCACCATCCGTCTGAGACACCGCCGAACCAAAGGCAGCGGCACACGCCGAACCAGTCTGGCCATGATGTTCAAGCTGGCCGAATCCGCCTCAAAGAAATGGAGAAGACTCAGAGGCTACGAACAAATCACACTCGTCATCCAGGGACAACTTTTCGTCGACGGAACCCTGCAGGAAAACGCCGCCTGACTCAGCCTCAGGCCACGACAATTGACAATAGTTCCTGACACGAAGGGCCTGCTTCATCACAGCGATCGAGGCTCGCAATACACCAGCGCTGACTACCAGCAAACTCTCAGAACACTCAACATGACCTGCTCGATGAGTCGTACTGGGTGTTGTTACGATAACGCCGTCATGGAACGTTTCTTCTGGTCACTTAAGCACGAATGGACGAAGTTCGAAACCTTCGAGGACATCACTCAAGCAAGACTCAGCGTACTTCCAGTACATCGAAACGTTCTACAACTCCAAGAGAATTCATCAGACCCTCGGATACAAAACACCTGACGAATTCGAAGAACAACACCAAGCAAAGCTTGCCGTCTAAAAACTAATTCAGGTGTCCATCCCAACTGGGCAATCGCACTTCGCCACCATCCGTCTGAGACACCGCCGAACCAAAGGCAGCGGCACACGCCGAACCAGTCTGGCCATGATGTTCAAGCTGGCCGAATCCGCCTCAAAGAAATGGAGAAGACTCAGAGGCTACGAACAAATCACACTCGTCATCCAGGGACAACTTTTCGTCGACGGAACCCTGCAGGAAAACGCCGCCTGACTCAGCCTCAGGCCACGACAATTGACAATAGTTCGACCAAAGAACTCAGGTATGTCAAAGTCTCGATTTACGAATGAGTAGATCGCTTTTGGATTGCGGCAGGTGGAATCTGGTACTTCGATTGAAGAGGTTTGCCTGCGGTAGTCCTTGAATACAGAACACCTGACGAATTCGAAGAACAACACCAAGCAAAACTAGCCGTCTAAAACCTAACTTCAGGTGTCCATCTCTGGTGAGTAACAGTACTGTTCAAAAGGTTCATTGTTGCGGGCTGCCGCAGTTGCTTTACATGTAATCAGGTAGCTCTGTCGCGGGGGAGTATCTTAGGGGTTCCATCGTGAAGGATGCTCTTCCTTGGCTTAAGCTGCGGACGTTTGATGAGTAGCCGAACATTTTTGCGAGTGGTGCTTCTGCGTCGATGATGTGCAGGCCGCCTCTGATTTGGGTGCCTGTCACGATTGCTCGCCGTGAATTCAGATCGGATTGGATCGGGCCTGTTGAGTCGTCCGGGCAGCTGATTTCGAGCTTCATGATCGGCTCCAGGATTACAGATTGTGCTGTTTGCAGCGCAGACTGAAATGCCTCACCCACGGCAGCGTAGATTGCCGTTTCATTAGTGACTCCCGCTCGGTGCTGGAAGTCTGTGATAAACACTTTCAGCTGCGTCATGGCAAATCCCTGGACCCCCGTTTGGGCTTCGTCGCGGACAGCACTCATCAATACTTCACGGTGGATCGCAGGTAGTGACTTAAGGTCGATCTCGCTGGAGACGTCCACGCCGATGACTTCGACTGCCGGGGCGATTCGCAACTTGACTGCAGCAAAGTTTGGCCCGGTCGATGTTTCTTTGTCGAAAGTCCCCTCGACAGAAAGAGATGACGAGATTGTTTCTTTGTAAGTAACTCGCGGCTTATGGACTCGGATCTTCAGGTTGAATTCTCGTTCCATGCGGTTCTTGAGCACTTCGAGATGAAGTTCGCCCATGCCGGAAATGATGGTCTGGCCGGAGTCCTGGTCGATCGAGGCTGAGAATGTTGGGTCCTGCAGGCCGAGTCGCGCGAGTACTTGCTCCAGTTTGTCTTTGTCGCCACTAGTTTCCGGTTCGACGGCCATTGAAATGACGGTTTCCGGAAATGCGATCTGCTCAAGAACAATCTGCGATTTGGCATCACACAGGGTGTCGCCTGTCACCGAATCTTTGATACCCACGACTCCGACGATTTCGCCGGCCCGCGCCGAGTCCTGTTCGATTTTTTCGCGTGAGTCTGCCTGGATGTGCCACAGTCGGGTGATGAATTCTTTCTTGCCCGTCCTCGGGTTAATCATGCGGGAGCCGCTTGAAATGGTTCCGGAGTAGACTCGCATGAAGTAAAGGTCGTTGTGTTTGTCGGCAACGATCTTGAAGAGCAATCCGCAGAATGGTGCCTTCGGGTCAGGGGCGCGGGTTAGGGCTTCAGGTTCCACTCCTGTTGGTGCCGATGGGGCAATGCCTTCGACTGCCGGACGCTCAAGCGGGCTTGGGAGAAAGTCAACAACTCCGTCAAGGACTGGTTGAACTCCAACGCATTTCAATGCGGTGCCGGCAAAGACTGGGGTGAGTTTACCAGTGATGGTGGCGGCGCGGATGGTTGTCTTTAGTTGCTTTGCTGATAGATCCTCCTCGGCAAAGTAGAGCTCCATTGCCTCGTCATCGAACTGGCAAACGGTGTCGATTAATGACGTTCGCCAAGTATCGACGTCGTCGACCAGATGTTCTGGGATAGCGACTTCATTCATCTGCCAGTTGTCGTCTTCCCCCGAGAAAACGAGGAGCTTTCGATTGAGCAGGTTGACCACTGTGCGGTCAGGATCGAAGCCATCTGCCTCACCGATAGAAGTCAGTGGGATCGTCACTGGGACCAGTTGTCTTTCCGAGCCAGCGTTTTCGCACAGACGAGTTCTGATCTCGTCGAAAGTTCGTTGGAAATCGGCGCCCGTTCGGTCGAGCTTGTTGATGAAGCAAATCCTCGGGACGTTGTATCGATCCGCTTGTCGCCAGACTGTTTCGCTCTGAGCCTCGACTCCTTCTACGGCGCTAAAAACGACGACGGCCCCATCTAAAACTCGGAGTGAACGCTCTACTTCTGCCGTGAAATCAACGTGTCCAGGCGTGTCGATGATGTTGACGGTTGCGCCATTCCACGACGTTGTCACACATGCAGAGTAGATTGTGATGCCACGTTGAGCCTCTTCCGGGTCGAAGTCCGTGGTTGTAGTACCGTCGTCGACTTCACCCATCCGGTGAGACGTTCCGGCGAAGTAGAGGATGCGTTCTGTTGTCGTTGTCTTGCCGGCGTCGATGTGAGCGATGATGCCGATGTTACGAACGAGTTCCAACTGATTGGCCATTGTCTTTCTCACTTGCCGTCTGGCTGAAAGCTGAATTTGTGTCGACGCGTGTTCCTGCTTCTTGTTGCGAGCAGGCTGTCGTTTCGGGGCGAGTCGACGTAGTCAATTTGTGGTCGGTATTCCCGGGTGTATCGCCCTCGTCTGTTTCGAGCAGGATTTCGCAGCGATGCGCCGGTAGGTGTCACGTGTGTTAAGAATCTTTGGCTACGAACGCACAACGAGCCGACGGAACAGGGATGCTCCATCGGCTCGTGTGGAAAGTGCAGCGATATTCTTAGGCGAAGTGAGAAAACGCTTTATTGGCATCAGCCATGCGATGGACGTTGTCTCGCTTGGTGAAGGCGGCACCTTCACGTTTGTAGGCGGCCATTAGTTCGTCAGCCAGGCTTTGTGCCGTCGGCCGCCCCTTCTTTCCGCGGACAGCTTCAAGCATCCAGCGAATGCCAAGGGCCTGTCGCCGTCGTGGGCTCACCGGAGTTGGAACCTGGTATGTTGCTCCACCAACTCGCTTCGACCGTACTTCGATGTGCGGTTTCACGTTCTCAAGTCCGACTGCAAATACAGTGAAGGCCTCGACGTCGGTCATTCGTTTTTCGATGATCTCAAGTGCGTCGTAAAATAATTTAGTCGCCACGCTCTTCTTGCCACCGATCATCAGGCAATTGATAAACTTGGTGGCCAGCTTTGAGTTGAATCGTGGGTCTGCTTCGATATCACGATGTGTTGGCACATACTCTGCGCCCATTGCTTCGCTCATGGTACTGTTCCCGAATTTGGTGTCGAGAATCTCTTCCCGTAGTTCAATTATAAACTCAGCCTGACCATCAGGCTAAAGTGTGGATTCTCAGCGTGGTCACAATGCATCGGATGCAGTGCACACTTATTTGGCTCGCTTAGCACCGTAACGGCTGCGAGCTTGCTGACGGCCGCTGACTCCAAGCGTATCAAGGACGCCTCGGATGACCTTATAGCGAACACCCGGAAGGTCACGGACTCGACCGCCACGAACAAGAACGATGGAGTGTTCCTGAAGGTTGTGCCCTTCGCCCGGGATATAAGCCGTTACTTCTTTGCCGTTCGAAAGGCGGACACGAGCCACTTTACGCAAAGCAGAGTTCGGTTTCTTGGGGGTTACAGTCTTCACTAGAAGGCAAACACCACGCTTCTGCGGACATTCTTCAAGAAGCGGTGTTTTGCTCTTGGCTGTTTGCTTCTTGCGAGGCTTTCGAACGAGCTGATTAATCGTTGGCATTAGAGAGTGAATCCTGAAAACCGTACTGACTGCAACCGCTTAGCGACTGCCAAGTTTATTTGTATTGAAAAGTTCGAGTCTATTTATGGCTGTTCGGCGTCAGTTTGCTCAGGGGCAACATATGATCCAAACAAAAGTGAAGCATCATTGCTCTCATTGAGCAAATTCATACGGGCCGCCATGATTCGGTCTTTCTCAGCCTGCAGCTCCTGCAAGGCTTCTGGACGAATCCGAACGTCTGAGTCCTGATGTGAATGGAATCCCGTTCCGGCAGGAATCAAGTGACCCAAGATAACGTTTTCTTTCAGTCCAACCAAGTGATCGACCCGACCACCCAGTGCAGCTTCTGTCAAAACCTTGGTAGTTTCCTGGAATGATGCCGCGGAGATGAAACTTTCGCTTTGAACCGCTGCTTTGGTAATTCCGAGGAGCTGTGTCACGGCTTTTGACGGTCGAGCTTTCGTAAAGGTCGCTGGTACACCGCCATCAGCCTCAATTTCAGCGTTTACAGATTCAAGTTCAGTTAACAGGACAACGTCGCCCAGTTCGTATTCTGTGCTGCCCGGTTCTGAAACGCTGACAGACTTACGAATCTGCTGGTTAGCTTCGCGAAATTCGTATTTGTCGATCGTGGCTCCGGGAAGAAGTTGTGTGTCGCCAGGGTCGCTGACCTTAACTTTTCTCAGCATCTGTGAAACGACGATTTCGATGTGCTTATCGTCAATTTCCACTCGCTGCGATCGGTAAACAGTCTGAATCTCGTGAAGAAGGTACTGTTGAACGGCCTCGACGCCACTAACCCGCAGAATGTCGTGCGGGACAAGAGGGCCTCGGACTAGAGCATCGCCTGCGCTGACAAGGTCGCCTGCGTGAACAAGGAGCGGCTTACCAGGCGGAATGATATGTTCAACTTCTGTTCCGTCTTCACCTTTAACGAGGATGATTCGTTTGCCTCGTTTGCGTTCTTGAGGCAGTTCAATTTCGCCATCAACCTCAGCCATGATGGCCGGGTCTTTCGGTTTACGAGCTTCGAACAATTCGGTGACTCGTGGCAGACCACCCGTGATGTCCTGCGTACCGGCAGCTTCACGTGGAGTCTTAGCAACAACGGCACCGGCAGTGACGGCATCGCCGTCGTTAACTTCCAAGCTTGCTCGTTCAGGCAAGTAATAGAAGTCGAGAATCTTGCCAGTTGAGTCTTCAAGGATGATCTGTGGGTGAAGGTCGCCCTTATGCTCGACGATGGTTCGTCGAATGTGGCCGGTGACCTCTGTCTCAGTTCGCATCGTCTGGCCTTCGACGCAGTCCTCAAGGCGGACCTTACCGCCGACTTCGGCAAGAATTGGCACTGCGTGAGGGTCCCACTGGCAAAGCACCTGGCCGGATTCGACCTGATCCTCTTCCTTGACCGCAAGAGTTGCTCCATTCGGGATCGAGTATTTTTCGAGCTCGCGACCTTTTGCGTCGACCAGAATAATTTCAGCGTTTCGCGTCAGGACGATCTGGTTTCCTTCAGCGTTGGTGACGCTTCGCATTCGTGCATAGCGAACCTTACCAGTCCGTCGAGATTTCAAGTCGGACTGTTCGACGTCGGTTGACGCCACTCCACCAATGTGGAATGTCCGCATCGTCAACTGTGTCCCAGGCTCACCGATACTCTGAGCAGCGACGATCCCGGCAGCGAGCCCATCTTCGACCTTTTGTCCTGTCGAGAGGTCCATCCCGTAGCAAAGTCGGCAAAGTCCAAGGGGAGCTTCGCAGGTCATTGGGCTGCGGACCTGAATTCTCTCAAGGCCGAGTTCTTCGATCTTGTGAGCGATCGCGTGAGTGATCAGCTCGCCCTCGCGAATGATCACCTCGTCGGTGATCGCGTTCACAATGTTTGTACGGCTGACGCGTCCACGAACAGAGTCGGCAAGGCTGACTTCGACTTTCTCACCGCGGTAAACAATTCCGCGAGTGATCCCGCGGGCCGTGCCACAGTCTTCACAAGTGATGACCATGTTCTGGCAGATGTCGGCAAGTTTTCGTGTCAGGTAACCTGAGTCCGCCGTCTTAAGAGCTGTGTCTGCCAAACCTTTACGGGCACCATGAGTCGAACTGAAGTACTCAAGTACGGTAAGGCCTTCGCGAAAGTTCGACTTAATCGGCGTTTCGATGATCTCGCCACTTGGCTTGGCCATCAGGCCACGCATACCAGCAAGCTGTCGAATCTGTTCCTGACCACCACGAGCACCGGACTCGGCCATCAGGTAGATCGGGTTCATGTAGTGTCCGTTATCCCGGATGTCGTTCTTCAGTTCCACCATCATTGATTTGGTAATGGCTTCACGGGCGTGAGTCCAGATGTCGAGAACCTGGTTGTAACGTTCCTGGTCGGTGATGATCCCTCGGTCGTAGAGCTTCTGCTGCTTCAGGACGAGCGTCTCGGATTCCGAGATGATCTTTTCTTTTTCAGGCGATGTTACAAGGTCACTTGTCGCAAATGACAATCCCGACTTCGTCGACTCTTTGAAACCAATGGCTTTCATTCGGTCTAGCAGGCCAATGGTTGCTCGACGACCGAGTTGAAGGTAGCAGTCCGAGATAACTCGAGACAGGTCCTTGCCTTTAAGACTCAGATTGTAGTACGCCATCTGCGGAGCGAGGATGTCGTTAAAAACGACTCGTCCAGGACAGGTTTCGATCAGGCCACCTTGGATGTACTCGTCAGCCCCTTCGCCAATGACTTTCTTGTCTTTCGGCATGCGAACTTTGACCGCGGCATCCATCGCCACTTTGCCATGCCCAAGTGCTGTGTGAACTTCGTTCGTATTCGAGAAGACCATGCCTTCGCCGGGACGGCCCGGACGTTGCACTGACATAAATCCGCAGCCCATGACGATGTCCTGCGACGGGCTGATAATCGGTGCGCCATTCGAAGGGCTGAAGATGTTATGAGTTGCCATCATCAGCGTGTGAGCTTCGACCTGAGCTTCAATTGAAAGCGGCAGGTGGACAGCCATCTGGTCGCCATCGAAGTCGGCGTTGAAGCCTCGACACACGAGGGGGTGCAGACGGATCGCGTTTCCTTCGACAAGCGTTGGCTCAAATGCCTGGATGCCCATGCGGTGGAGTGTCGGGGCACGGTTGAGCATCACTGGATGGTTGGTGATGACTTCATCAAGGATGTCCCAGACCTCTTCATCCTTGCGCTCGAGCATTCGCTTGGCGGACTTGATTGTGTCGGCGTGCCCGAGTTCTTTGAGTCGGCGAATGATGAACGGCTGGAACAATTCCAACGCGATTTTCTTTGGCAGTCCGCACTGATGCAGATGCAATTCCGGCCCGACGACAATCACGCTTCGAGCTGAGTAGTCGACGCGTTTTCCGAGTAAGTTTTCGCGGAAGCGGCCTTGCTTACCTTTGATCATGTCTGTGAGCGACTTGAGCGGTCGGTTGGATGAGCCAAGGACCGGGCGCTTACATCGGTTGTTGTCAAACAGTGCGTCAACAGACTGTTGCAGCATTCTCTTTTCGTTGCGGACAATGACTTCCGGCGCATTCAGGTCGACCAGTTTCTTCAGCCGATTGTTCCGGTTGATGATTCGGCGGTACAGGTCGTTCAGGTCGCTTGTGGCGAAGTTGCCCGAGTCAAGCAGCACGAGTGGACGCAGGTCGGGCGGGATCACGGGGATCACATCCAAGACCATCCACTCGGGTTTGTTCATGCTGTCCCGAAGTTGCTCGATAATCTTGAGCCGCTTGATCAGCTCTTTCATTTTCTGCTGGCTGCCGGTTTCAACGAGCTCTTTTCTCAGCTTGACCGAGAGATCAACAAGGTCCAGCTGCAGCAGCAAATTCTTTACGGCGTCGGCTCCCATTTCGATTTCGAAGCTGTCTGCGCCGTACTTACGACGTTTTTCACGCGCTTCGTCTTCGGTGAGGAGTTGTCCAGGGCGAAGCGGAGTGTCGCCAGGATCGGTGACCACGTAGTCCTGGAAGTAGATCACTTTTTCGAGACTGGTTGTCTTCATGTTCAGCAGTGCGCCGAGGCGGCTGGGCATTGCTTTGAAGAACCAGATATGGACAACAGGGGCTGCGAGTTCGATGTGCCCCATACGCTTTCGACGCACGCGGCTGTGGGTCACTTTGACGCCACAGCGATCGCAGATCATCCCTTTGTACTTCATGCCGCGATACTTACCGCAGGCGCATTCCCAGTCTTTCTCTGGGCCAAAGATCCGTTCGCAGAACAAGCCGTCCCGTTCCGGTCGGTACGTTCGATAATTGATCGTTTCCGGCTTTTTGACTTCACCGAACGACCAGCCGCGAATGTCGTGCGGACTCGCCAAAGCGATACGCACTGCACCAAAATCGTTGACTTTTTCGTATCCGGTGGTTTCGCCAGTACTCATACCAGACCTCATATCGAAAGCAGTTGGGAGTTTGAATCAGTAACCTTGCTCGATGCCAGTCGCGAACGAACGGCCGCCGGTCAGTCTGAGGCTGACCGCTGTTTTGCAGTCTCGTTAGACTGCGTTTTTTTCGAGCGTCAGGTTCAAAGCCAGACCGCGGATTTCGTTTGTCAAGACGTCGAAACTGGCTGGAGTTCCAGCTTCCAGTGTGTTTTCGCCTTTGACCATCGATTCGTAGATTTTGGTTCGCCCTTCTACATCGTCACTCTTAACCGTCAGTAACTCCTGCAGAATGTAGGCTGCCCCGTACGCTTCCAAGGCCCAGACTTCCATCTCTCCGAATCGCTGGCCACCGAAGCGAGCCTTTCCGCCAAGTGGCTGCTGCGTAATCAGCGAGTATGGGCCCGTTGCCCGTGCGTGAATCTTGTCGTCAACAAGATGGTGCAGTTTGAGCATGTAGATGTAGCCAACGGTTACTTTCTGCTCGAGTTGTTCCCCGGTTCGCCCATCGTGAAGAACTGCCTTGCCGTCCTCTGGGAGTCCAGCTTCTTTCAGGAGGCCATTAATCAAGCTCTCTTCTGGCCCGTCGAATACCGGGCAGTAGCAGCGGAAGCCGAGATTGGCAGCGGCCCAGCCAAGATGCGTCTCGAGAATCTGTCCAACGTTCATACGACTTGGAACGCCCAGCGGATTCAGCAGGATGTCGAGTGGGGTGCCGTCTTCAAGATACGGCATGTCTTCGATGGGAAGGACCTTCGAGATGACCCCTTTGTTACCGTGCCGGCCAGCCATCTTATCGCCGACAGAAATCTGTCGTTTCGACGCGACGTAGACTTTGATCATCTGCAGGACGCCGTTCTGAAGTTCGTCGCCTCGCTTCAGACTGTTGACTGCGTGATCGCGAGTGTCGATTGCGTCTTCCACTGCGCCGAAAGAGTCTTTGATGACTTTGCGGCACTCTGCAAGTTTTTGAGGGCTACGCAGCTTCGAGCTTGTCAAACCAGCTCATGAACTGTGAGGCAAACGCTGCGATCTGACCATTCTCAGAACTCTTCGCGATTGCGACACCTTCTTCGTCCTTGACACTTCGCCAAGAGCTTTCTCGAAATCTTTCAGGAAGGCATGGAAGGCCGTTGCGATTGCTTCATTTCCAGAATTTTCCGTTTCCGCAACCTGATCGTCGAGCTGTTTCTTTTCAGACTCAGACAGGCTCATTTTTCGTGAGAACTTTTCGGTGTGAATCACGATTCCTTCGACGCCGCTGGGGACCTCGAGTGATTCGTTTTTCACATCTTCGCCGGCACGTCCAAAGATTGCGTGAAGCAACTTCTCTTCCGGTGTCAGCTCGGACTTCGCTTTTGGTGACACCTTTCCAACAAGAATGTCGCCGGGTGAAACTCGCGTTCCGATACTGACGACACCGCTGTCGTCCAGGTTTCGAAGCGCCTTCTCGCTGACGTTCGGGATGTCGCGAGTGAACTCTTCACGTCCCAGCTTGGTTTCGCGAATCTCGACATCGAATTCATCGATGTGGATCGACGTGTAGACATCCTCTTTGACGAGACGTTCTGACAGTATGATCGCGTCTTCAAAGTTGTATCCGTTCCACGACATAAAGCCGACAAGCACGTTTCGCCCAAGAGCGAGCTCGCCGTCTTGCGTGGCGGCACTGTCAACCAGCAGTTGGCCTTTCTTAACCTTGTCACCCATCCCGACGATTGGCTTCTGGTTGAGGCACGTTCGCTCGTTAAGCCTGTGAATTTGCGAAGTGGGTAACGCTTTCCGTCGACCTCCACGACCGTTCCGTCGACATAAGTGACTTTCCCTGCCTTTTCAGCTCGAATAAGCATTCCTGAGTGGCGGGCAACGATCGGCTCCATTCCGGTTCCGACGACAGGCTTCTCGGCGATTAACAGAGGCACTGCCTGTCGCTGCATGTTTGACCCCATAAGAGCACGGTTTGCATCGTCGTGCTCAAGGAACGGAATCAGGCATGCCGACACGCCAACCATTTGGGCTGGCGAAACATCGATGTATTCAGCCTGGTCAACGCCTACCCATTTCACGTCGTTACGGTGTCGAGCGAGCACGCGGGCTTCAACAAGTTTTCCATCCTTAACCGGTGTGTCGGCAGGGATGACGTAGTGCTCAGATTCTTCGTCGGCACGCAGGTAATCGATTTCGTCACTCAGTTTGCCTTTGACGATCTTTCGATACGGAGTGATCAGGAAGCCGTAGTCGTCAACCTGCGCAAAGATACCCAGGCTGGAAATCAGTCCGATGTTCGTGCCTTCCGGAGTTTCAATCGGGCAAATTCGGCCGTAGTGAGAAATGTGAACGTCACGAACCTCGAAGCCGGCTCGTTTCCGGTTCAAGGCCGCCTGGTCCCAATGCGCTTAGGCGGCGTTCGTGAGTCAGCATCGACAGCGGATTCGTCTGGTCGACAACCTGCGACAGCTCACTTCGTCCAAAGAAGTACTCGATGGCTGCGGAGACGCTCTTTGGGTTAACGAGCGTTCGAGGCGTCATTTCCTCGACGTCCTTCAGGCTCATCCGCTCCTGACGGTTCGGCGGAGTTTCAGGAAACCCTTGCGGATTTCATCGGCTGCCAATTCGTCGATCGTTCGCAGGCGTCGGTTGCCCAGGTTGTCGATATCATCGACGTAGGCTGTTGGATCGTTGGTGCGAAGACGGATGAGGTATCGCACTGCATTGACATAGTCTTCTGATGCCAGAGTCATCTCGTCTTCAGAAACGTCCTGCTGGAACTTCCGATTGATACGGAATCGGCCGACAGTCCCAAGGCGATAGCGATTGAGATCGAAGAATCTGTCGCGGAACAGGTCAATGGCTTTGTCAAGCGCGGGTGGATTGCCGGGGCGGAGTCTCTGGTAAATCCTGAGCAACGCTTCTTCGTGGCTGGATGTGACGTCTTCGCGGATCGTGTTCAGGATCAGCTGGTCATTAACTTCGTCAATGACGGTGATCGTTTTAATCTTTGCGTCTTTGATTTTGACGAGATGTTCGGCGGTGAGTACTTCGCCAAACTCGATGATGATCTCACCGCACTGCTCATGGCCGGCTGGGAAGATCACGTCGTCAGCGACAGTTTTCTTTTCAAGTTTTTCGCTGACTTTCTGGTCGCTGACATCGTAGAACAACTTCGCCAGCTGTGTGTTGGATGAGAATTCCTGCCCCATTGCTCGGAGCAGGGTCGTAGCAGCGAACTTACCGCTTTGGTCGATGCGAACTGCCAGCCCATCTTTCTTGGTCGGATTCAGTTCGATCCAGCTTCCACGCTCTGGGATTACTCGGCACGAGTACGCTTTGCGCTCGCCAGGTTCTGAGGCGAGCACGAAGTCGACACCAGGCGATCGGTGAAGCTGGCTTACAACGACACGCTCAGCACCGTTGATGATGAACTCACCGCCGCCAAGCATGATTGGCATGTCGCCAAGGTAGACTTCTTCTTCGATCGGCTGTTCTTTGTTTAAACGCAGCAGAACACGGAACGGCCGGCCGAACGTCAGGCGAAGCTGGCTGCATTCGACTGGCGTGTACCGCGGCTTGCCGAGTTCGTAGCGGACGTACTCCAGCGAGTACTGCCCGTCGTAACTTTCGATCGGAAAGATTTCGCGCAGTATTGATTCCAGGCCGATGCTGGTGCGTTCTCGCGACGCGAGATTCTTTTGCAGAAACCGATCATACGAGTCGTTCTGCAGTTGAGTCAGCGTTTCAATCGGCTGTGCGCACTCAAGCGAGCCCATTACCCGGACGTCGTCTGCTGCAACAGTTCGCTTCGAAGGAATCGGCATATGTCAACTATCCGTCAGATGAAAGGATGAGGTCACAATTCATTGCAGGTCGGAAGCGATGCCTGCAGACTGGCTGGGAACTTCGAGCACGCACGGCCATGTCATCCATAAGGGCAGGAGCGGAGGAAGCTCGAAGTGGGGTCACCGTGTGAAGTTCCAAAAGCAAGACGCAACAACGGGACACAACGTCAATCAGTTTGTAAGCCAGAGCCAAATGGCACTTAAGCACGGCGGGAATCCGTTCGTAGCTGGATACTGAAAGACAGCCATTGCGAAAGCATTCTGTTGGCGAATGCTCCGCGCAATCAACGTTGGGCGGAGATTATGCGCCATCGGAACAGAATCTGCACCCCTGCGGAGCCGAATATTAGCCCGCGCAATAAAACTCACCAGATACGTAAAAAAGATGACTACTGGTCGCTGACTCGCGGAGAGAATTGCGACAGTACACTTTCGGCGAAATCCACGCAGGCCAAATCAGAAACCGCTCAGATCAGAGTGCAATATGATGCACTCTGATCTGGTGGGTGTTTCTGGTAGTCTTCCGAAGTGCGAAGTAGTCCACTGTTGCCACGAAGAAACTGTGTTCAAAAACAGAACAGTGTTTCTTAATGATCATTCAATTTTCAAGCGGTTTTAAAAGTCAGCAGGGCAGTGCCTACTTGATTTCGACTGCACCGCCAGCGCCTTCGACTTCTTCCTTCAGCTTTTCAGCATCTTCTTTCGAGACGCCTTCCTTTAGTGCCTTCGGAGCACCTTCGACTACTGCCTTGGCTTCTTTCAAGCCGAGGCCCGTCGCTGCTCGGACGACCTTGATAACGGCAATCTTGTTGTCGCCAAATCCTGTGAGGATGACATCGAATTCGGTCTTTTCCTCAGCTGCTCCGCCTTCGTCTCCGCCACCACCGCCGCCACCAGCGACCATGACCGCGCCGCCAGCCGGCTTGATTCCGTGGACCTGCTCAAGGTAGTCAGCCAGTGACTTAGCTTCGAGGAGGGTCAGTGCGACGATCTTGTCGCCCAGGTCTTTTGTGCCATCGCTGAATTCGGCAACTGCTGCTTCTTCGGACATTACTCTTAACTCCAGAAAACGAAAACTTGTGTCTCGAATATCCGGCTGCCACTGGTACCACCGTGGTGGAAATGGGAGTCTTCTCCCAGCAGGCAGACGGTCTTCAACAAGCTTGCTAAGAGTCAGACTCCAGCCTTAGCAAGAAAATAACAGAAGCGGCACATGCCGCGGACTCGTGCTTCTAATCTCAGTAGTAATTTGAATAGGCCTCGGTTTCGGGCTTATTCTTCGCGTTCGCTGTGGCTCTTGACCTGACCAGCAATTGTGCCGCCTGTGCCAAGCAATGCTCCAGCGATATTTCCGGCAGGGCTCAGGATCAGGCCTGCGATCTTTGATAGCAGTTCTGGTCGTCCCGGGCTCTTGCTTAGTTTTTCAACGGCAGCGGCATCCAGTGTTTGGCCTTCAACTGCGGCACCCTTGATTTCAAGTGATTCCAGTTCTTTGGCCCATGCGGTGATCTGTTTTGAGAGGGCGACGATATCCTCGCCTCCCCAGACCAGGGTGGAAGGCCCTTCAAGGATTGGGTTCAGCGCTTCAAGGCCAACCCGGCTTGCTGCAACGCGGGCAAGTGAATTCTTGACACCGAGGGTTTCGATGTTGTTCTGTCCAAGTTCGACGCGAAGCCGGTTTGCGTCGGTCCCCGTTAGTTTGGACAAGTCAACCACCAGAACTTCGCCGTGATCACGTAATTGATCTTCGAGTTCTGTGATAATGTGCTCTTTGATGAACCTGCTCATCGGATTTATCCCACCACAAAGCCGTTAGGAGCTTAAGCCAGCATCTTCGACTTGAATTCGTCGTTCCGCCGGTCGCTCGGAGTTTGAATCAAATCGTTACGGAGATGCCAGGAAGCATCGTTGCGGAGAGTGTCGCTCCGCGAACATAGATGCCCTTGGCTGTTGTTGGCTTCAGGGACAGGACAAGGTCCAGAAGGGCGGCGGCGTTTTCTGTTAGCTGCTCTTCTGTAAATGACAGTTTGCCGACGACGCAATGAACGTTGGCTCCGGCGTCAACTCTGAACTCCACCTTGCCGGCCTTGTATTCCTTAACAGCCTTGCCAACGTCTTGGGTGACGGTGCCTGCTTTTGGGGATGGCATCAGGCCGCGTGGCCCGAGTACGCGTCCAAGTGGGCCGACAACACCCATCATGTCGGGGCTGGCGATCGTGACGTCAAAGTCAAGCCAGCCGCCCTTGATCTTGTCGGCAAGTTCTTTCCCGCCAACTTCGTCAGCTCCAGCTTCCTGAGCAGCGGCGACGTTGTCGCCTTGTGCGAACACAACAACGCGTTGTGATTTGCCGATGCCATGTGGAAGGACGATCGAGCCGCGGACCAACTGGTCAGCTTGCTTTGGGTCAACTCCCAGTCGTACGGCAAGTTCAGCGCTTTGGTCGAAGCGGCAAGGCTTGATGTCCTTTGGAAGCTTCGACTCAAGGCCTTTAAGTTCGCGGACCGCAGCGGTGAGCTCAACTGGTCCGATGCCCTCTGCGTACTCGCGCAGGAGTTTCATGCGTTTTGACGGTTTTGCCATTATTTTTCTTTCAGCGACTGTCGTTAGGGCAGTCTGCCATCGCAGTTTTGAAATCAGTTCAACGGAGAGCGTCTGTTGATGGTCAAACAGTTTGCTTTCCGACCGCTTATCTCAATTTCGACCTGAGTGCAGCGTCGTCCATCCTTGGGGCGATGGGCTAGCTCGTTACTTCGATCCCCATGCTTCTCGCCGTTCCTTCGATGATTCGACAGGCCTGACCTTCGTTCTTTGTGTTCAGGTCTGCCATCTTTGTTCGGGCGATTTCAAGTACCTGGTCCTTTGTGACTGACCCGACACGGTCGGTTCGGGGGTTGCCAGCTCCTTTGGCTACCTGGGCGTACTGCTTGAGTAGTACTGCCGCTGGTGGACTCTTGACTTCGAATTCGAACGAGCGGTCATTAAAGATTGTGATAATGACCGGGACAATCGTTCCGTTGAGCTCGCGGGTCTTCTCGTTGAATCCCTGGACGAATTGTCCGATGTTCACGCCGTGAGGGCCTAGTGCGGTACCGACTGGTGGTGCAGGTGTAGCTTGTCCTGCTGGGATTTGAACCTTTACCTGAGCGGTAACTTGTTTAGCCATCGTCGTTTTCCTGAGCCGCAAGCCGCGGATGTGTTATCAAGGTCTTATGTCTGGGTCTCGCCCGTGTTAAGGGCGTTCAACTTCGTGGTATTCAAGCTCAACTGGCGTCGGTCGTCCGAAGATTTCGATTAGTACTGAAATCTTGCCAGTTGCCTCGTCTATAGAGTCAATTTCGCCTTCGAATGTTTCGAAGGGGCCGGTCATGATCTTGACGACATCGCCAACGCGAAACTCGATTTTGACTTTTGTTGGCTCTTCTTCTTTTTGTTGTTCGAGGCCGAGCATTCGCTCGACTTCTGACTCGTCCATCGGGTGTGGCTTGCCAGCCGCTCCGGTGAAGTCGCCGACGCCAGATGTGTCTCGTACGAGATACCAAGTTTCGTCATTCAGAATCATCTGAACCATGACATAGCCGGGATATAATTTCTGCTCTCTTACTTTCTTCTTGCCACCTTTGGTTTCGACAATTCGCTCTGTTGGAATGATGATCTCGCCGAAGTATTCCTCTAAGCCTTCGCGAGCAATTCTTCGCTCGAGTGACTTACGAATCGAATTTTCTCGATTCGTTTGGACTTTCAGCACATACCAAATGAGTTTTGGTTCGGCTTCAACGCTTTGAACTTCGCTCGGTTCCACGAACCTGGCCTCCTGCGAAAATACCGAATCCGACTGAATTGCTTCGAGGCGTCGATTTGACCGGTTGGGTTAGTCGACAAACTGAAGAAAGCCAATGTATGAAAAAACGAATCGCCAAATGACATCAAAGAGGAATAGCATTCCTCCCATTAAAAGCATCGTCACGATAACGACTACTGACGCGCGTTGCACGTGCTGGCGATCAGGCCAGTGTACCTTTTCGACTTCGGTTTCTGTTGCGATCAGAAACTCCGCAAACTTCTCGAAGTTAATGACGCGGAAAGCCAGCCAGCAGCCGAGTACGGCGACCGTTCCTGGGATTCCGTATTTGACTGGTGCAGATGCTTCAGTCGCAAACGTTACCTGAAATGACCAAGCACCCAGAATTGCGATTGCTGCGATTGCGACTCCGGTTAGTCGTCGCGCAAGTCTTCCTTGACTGCGTTTGTACAGTCCGGAGCTTGCTAGTTCAGACCAGAATGTGCCGCCACTGTTCTGCGCCACGCTCGGATTCCAATCGCTTAGTTGAGCTTTGGTTAGCCAAAGCAGGTATTCTTTACTCGTTAAACACGGGCGGGAGGACTTGAACCCCCAACCTGCGGATTTGGAATCCGCTGCTCTGCCAATTGAGCTACGCCCGTAACTCACACAGGCGTCACGACTTCTTCGCTACTTCTTGCGCGACTCTTTGTGAATCGTGTGGCGGCGTAGTTTCGGGCAGTACTTTTTAAGTTCCAGCCGCTCCGTGCCGCGAGTTTCCTTCTGGATCCGATAGTTTCGGAGTCCAGTTTCGGTGCATTCAAGCCAGACGTACTCTCGCATCGCTAAATCTCGCTTCCAGCTCTATGAATCCGAGACACTTAATAAAAAAGACTGAGCCTGTATTGACTCTACAGGCTCAGTGGTGAGGTTCAAATTACTCGATGATCTTCGTGACGACGCCTGAGCCAACGGTTCGTCCGCCTTCGCGAATGGCGAAGCGGCTGTCGTCGTCCATAGCGATCGGCTTTCCGAGTTCGACTTCCAGCTTGACGTTGTCGCCTGGCATGCACATTTCTGCACCGCCGAGCAGGCTTGATGAACCTGTGACGTCTGTGGTTCGGAAGTAGAACTGTGGTCGGTAGCCGCTGAAGAATGGCGTGTGACGGCCGCCTTCCTCTTTGCTCAGGACGTAAACTTCGCACTCAAACTTTGTGTGAGGATTGATCGATCCTGGTGCGGCGAGAACCTGGCCACGCTGAATGTCGTCCTTTTTGCGCCGCGAAGCAGGATCCCGACGTTGTCGCCGGCCTTCCGCTGTCGAGAGTCTTGTTGAACATCTCGACGCCAGTGACGGTGGTTTCCTGGGTATCGGCTGAGGCCGACGATCTCGATCTTCTCGCCGACGTTGACGACGCCTCGCTCGATTCGTCCCGTGGCGACTGTTCCTCGGCCTTCGATTGAGAACACGTCTTCGACAGCCATCAGGAATGGGCTTGTCAGTCAGTCGCTCCGGGGCGGGGATGTGCTCGTCGACTGTGCGATCAGAGCTCAGTCAATGCACGTTAGAGAACTCATCTTTGTCCGGGTTGTCGAGCGCGCCCTTGGCGTTGCCTCTGACTAGATCGGATGTCGTCGCCGGGGAAGCCGTACTTTGTCAGGAGCTCGCGGACTTCCATCTCGACCAGCTCGAGCAGCTCTTCGTCGTCGACCAGGTCGCACTTGTTTAGAAAGACAACCAGTTGCGGCACGTTCACCTGACGGGCGAGCAGGATGTGCTCGCGAGTCTGTGGCATCGGGCCGTCAGCAGCAGAGACGACCAGGATCGCCCCGTCCATCTGGGCGGCACCGGTGATCATGTTCTTGATATAGTCGGCATGGCCCGGGCAGTCGATGTGGGCGTAGTGACGCGTTTCTGTCTCGTACTCAACGTGTGACACGGCGATCGTGACCGTTTTAGTGTCGTCACGAACCGTACCACCCTTGGCGATATCAGCGTAGCTCTTGAATTCTGCGAGCCCTTTGGCTCCCTGCACAGCGAGCAAGGCGGCCGTTGTTGTTGTTTTGCCGTGGTCGATGTGGCCAATCGTTCCTACGTTGACGTGTGTCTTTTTTCGTTCAAAATTGTCTTTGGCCATTGGAACTAGTTCCCGTCCTTAACTTAACCAGGTACATAAAGCGCGGACCGCACGGACTGTTGAACCCAGTGAGTCTGCCCTGCCAGAAAAATCACCGCAGGCAATTCTGCCTGCACAAGAGCTGCTGATGGGACTTGAACCCATGACCTCGTCCTTACCAAGGACGCGCTCTACCAACTGAGCTACAGCAGCAAATCCCAAGGTCATGGGCCGCTTGGCAAGCCTCAGTTTTGTGGCCTTGCCAACCACATTCCCAAAAATCCGAGAGCGGGTGAAGGGAATCGAACCCTCACAACCAGCTTGGAAGGCTGGGGCTCTACCGTTGAGCTACACCCGCGACAAATCCAAACGCACGCAAACTCCACAAAACTCAAGTCAAAACTTTAGTGGGGGAAGCAGGATTCGAACCTGCGAAGGCTGAGCCACCAGATTTACAGTCTGGCCCCTTTGGCCGCTCGGGTATTCCCCCCGGTTAACCACGACTCAAATCACTCCACGACCACAACGGACGGTGGACGCACCGCACTCGCAGTTTTCGAAAGTCGCGGGACTGTAGCGACTTCGAAATCGAATGTGAAGTTAACGAGAATTGATCTAAGTGCAGAAAAGCCAGCGGGGGGACTCGAACCCTCAACCTGCGGTTTACAAAACCGCTGCTCTGCCAATTGAGCTACACTGGCGTCGTAATTTGTCGATTTGAACCTGTTTCAATCTCAGAAACCGATTCAATACACCGCGGTTTGGCTTTGCGGTGGGAATGTACTCCGGTTTGAAGCACTGTCTAAGCATTCTGATCGACAACAATCGGCTGTGAATTCAGTATGTTAGCCTTAGTGCTGCATGGACTTGCACGATTGAACTCAATCTAAGTCCGAACTGAACCACACAAAACCGACGGGATGATATCAAGCAAGTCGTTGCGTTCAAGGTTAGCCGTGAACTCCTGTGTGGCATAAATTCCAAGTTTTTCGTAATTCAGGCGGAGACTTAATCGGTCCTCCGGGGCATTGTCGAGACTTCGATTCATTCAGAATGCGGCTTAAGACACCATTTTCTGGATTTGGGTTCGAAAAGTCACATCAGGAAGAGCTTGCGCTGGACTGGCGGTCTTATGGAGTGCCGTTTCGCACTCGGCGGCGTCTCTTGCCGAGGGCGTCGAATTTTAGTCGTCCAGTGAAAGCTCAAGGCCGATGTCGCCCGCGATTTTCCTCAATTTTTCGATCCCCACGTTGATGATTTGCCGGGTCCGCTCCTTTGAGACTCCCAGTCGGTCGCCGATTTGTTCGAGTGTCATCGGTTTCGAGAGTCCGTGGAGGGCGAATCTCAGGCTGATAGCCTCCTGTTCTCGCTCGTTGAGTTGGCCGAGGATCGATCCGAGCGTTTCGTACTTATCCGCTGCGAGCTTCTCGTCGGCTGAGGCTGCCGGTCGACTGTCTTCTTCGTCTGTCAGAACGACTTCCGTTCCCGTGCGGAACCGTTCGAGCTGTGTTCCTTCGGCGGGAATCGAGCGAGCGTAAGATCGCATGATGGCCCATGTTGCGTAGGTGGAGAACTTTGTCCCACGCGAATAGTCAAACTTCTCGATGGCTCGGATCAAAGTCATGTTTCCGTCGCTGATCATCTCGAAGAAGCCGGCCGCCTGCCGACGATGCTTTCCGGCTACCGAGACCACCAGCCTCAGGTTGGACCTGATCAACACATTCTTGATAGCCAGGCTTTTCTCAAGCAACCGCTCGATCTCGTTCATGTCCCTGACTCGTTCCTGGCTGGCGCCGAGGTTGTCTCGAAGTTGCTTCGCCTTGAACTTGAGGTAATTCATGCGGCGAAACAGTTGCCGCTCTTCCTCGCGAGTCAACAAGGCCAAGGCATAGAGGTCTGCGAAGTAGCCTGGCAGTTCGCCGTTTCTGTCTATCTGTGCATGCTCGGGCGAGTCGACTTCAGCGGGCAGTTCTGCAATCAGTTCGTCGGCGTCCGGCAGTGAGAATTCGTCACTGGGGATGTAGTCGATTGGCTGTTCGATCAGAACTCGCACGCGATATTCGTTGGCAATCCGATGGATGCTTGATCTCGTTCGCCCATATTTTTCAACGAGCTCTCGAATCGGAGTCCCATTCCGAACGGCCTTGAAAATCATCCGACGATGCTCGTCACTCAACGGCTGCGAAGCGTTGGGAAAAACTTTTGCGTCTGAGTACTTTTCATCGAACGCTTTCAGTGTGTAACGAATCGTTTCGACGGCTCGGCCGGTTCGCCTGGCGAGGCGGTGCGTGACTTCTGTCGGGGATGCCCCGTGCCGGGCAAGTCTGCGTGCTCGGCGGACGATGAATTCCCGTTCCGGATTGGTTACCTGAGTAAACCTGGAGCTGCGGCCGATCAGTTCGGAGTTGAGTTGCTCGAACTGCTCGACGAGCGACGTTAGGAAGCCGACGCGTTTTCGTTTGCCGAACAGGTATCGCCGCCCGGCGAGTCCGCGGTCGCGCCACCGCTTCACCGTCTTCTCGGAAACGTTGAAACGTTTGCTGAGGTCCTGCAGGGTGAGGACCGGCTCTGTCGAGGCGTCGGCGATCAGGTTTGCACTGTCGGACAGGTCTTCGATGAAGCAGCGAAGGTCGTGCAGCAGGTCTTCGCCAGTGACTTCGAGATTCGGGTACATCTCGGCGCGATACTTCGTCAACTTTTCGCAGAGATCGGGATACGAGTATTTCTGACTCGCGTCGACTGTAAAGGCGAGTTCTTCTGCACGGCCAACCTGCTTCATTCGTACGGGAACCGGCGCAAACCTGAGCTGCTGATCAGCCAGTTGCTTCATCGCCGGGTTGCGATATCGGGGGCCGGGCACGCAAAGATCTCAGATCAGGAAAAAGACATCGAATCATCGTTGAGATGTTATGAATCGCTCAACGATTGAAACTCTATCAATTCTCCCTAACCAGCGCTGCCGCAATCAATCCCATTCTTGCGATACCCAGAGTCGGCTGGAGCGTGTCGCAAATCGCTTCTCGGAGTGGCGCGACATTCCGTGCCGTAAGTCCATGCGAGACTAACTCGCCGCAGCAGCGTGCCACGGAAAACGGGAACTTGGTTTAGATGCGTTCCCTATGACGCTGTTTCAACAGTCGTCGTCGCTGGGGTCATTGGCGGCGTGTGCTTTCCTCGAACTTTCACAAATCCGGAGATGCACACGATTGTCGCTGCCAGCAGAATGAGGACTTTCAGCCACTTGGCTCTGTTCTGCCGAATTCCTTCCAGGCCTTTCGATTTTCCAACGAGGGCCGACGCAAGAAAGAAGACGGCCAGCGCGAGAATCATCTTCGTTCCGACCAGACCGTGATAAAGACCGTCGCCCTTGTGGAACGGAATCGCCTTCACGTAGTTGTAGATTCCGCTGATCAGGAACAGGCCAATCCCCGGCCCAACAAACTTCTTCCAGCGGCCGAGCACGCCTTCTCGAAGTCGATCATGCTCTTCATCACTGAGTTTCGCCGCGGCCGCGGGCATCAATGCGAACGCCATGAAGACGCTGCCGCCGACAAGGGTGATCGCCGTTCCGACGTGGATGATTCGCGACGCTGTATTCAAGATCAGTTCAGCAGTGGTCATGATGTCGATTCCGAAGAGTTGTTAAGCGGTCGCGGGTATTGTTGCGGCGTGGCGAGCGAAGGCCAATGGACGCGTCACGACACTTCGGTAGTTTCGCGGTTTCGAGAACCCGGCTCCGTTCGTGCAGCAATGCTGTAAGTGTCGATGTCCCGACCGGTGTAAGAAATCAGCAGCTCCGCCACAAATCCTAGTGAAATCGCCTGAGCCCCCAGCAGTAATGCTGCGATCGAGTAATGCAACAACGGTCGGCCGCCGATGGGGTCGAAGCCAGCTCCGAAGATGTTTGTCAGCAGCCACACGCACGTCAGCCAGCCCAGACCGAACGATCCCAAGCCGAACAGCGTCAGGCCGATGCCGCCCATCAGGTGCTGAGGCCGCGTTCCGTAGCCGGTCAGAAACTTCACCGTCAGCAGGTCGAGGAACCCTCGCAGAAATCGCTTCACGCCGTACTTCGAGTATCCAAACTGCCGCTCGCGATGATTGACCGAAAGCTCTGAAACCTTGAACCCTCGCGAGTGTGCCAGCACGGGGATGAACCGGTGCAGCTCGCCGTAAAGTCGAATTTCGTGAGTGACCTCGCGGCGAAACAGTTTCAGTCCGCAGTTGTGATCGTGTAGCCAGAGCCCCGTCAGGCGTCCGATCATCCAGTTGAAGACTTTGCTCGGGTAAACCTTGTGCCACGGATCAAGTCGCCGCACTTTCCATCCGTTCACGACGTCAAAGCCTTCTTCGAGCTTGGCGATGAATTTCGGAATCTCGGCCGGATCATCCTGCAGGTCGGCGTCCATCATCATGATGTACTCGCCGTCGGCCGCTCGCATGCCGCTGGTCAGAGCGGCTGCTTTTCCAAAGTTGCGACGAAACTTAACCCCGGAAATCCGCTCGTCCGATTTCGAGGCCGTGTTGATGACCGTCCACGAACCATCCGTCGAACCGTCATCAATGAAAATGATCTCGAACGAGATCTCGTTCTTCTCGCACGTCGAGATAATCTCCTGAGTCAGCTCCAGCAGACTCTCAGACTCATTCAAAACGGGAACGATGACAGAAAGCTTCATGGCGAAACTCCATTGCGAGTGCTCAGCCGGCCAACGATTGTTCGCAAGCCGAATTCAGAGCGGGAAAGTGAAGAGCACATCGGAAACTAAAGGGGTGACAGCAGGTCCGCGTGAGTCTTCTCAAGGTGGGAATCAGGATGTGGTGCCAGAGTCTGCATGTCCCGGGCGAGGCTGCGTCCGGATAGTCTGCCGAAAAAAGTCGCGCCCCGCAAACCGTTGGTTGAATGTCGGCGAATCGCCCGCTGAGTGGCAAGGGCAGGAAAGTCGGCCGCGGAATGGGTTATGCTGTCTGAGCTTTTAAGACCATAGTGCAAATCGGGCCCTTCCGTATGTCCAGCTCTTCCGATCAGAATTACTCAAGCTCAGTATTCGATAAGCAGCACATCACTGAACTTTGTGAACAATTCAAGGCGAGATGTGATTCCGGGGCCCGCCCGCCCGTTGAAGACTTTCTGCGGGAGCATCTCGAGCGACTGAACTCCGAATCTCGAACGTTCGCGTTTCGTGAAGTTCTTCGCACGGCTTTTGAGTCGGGGACCGCCGAGCAAATCGACATTGCTTCACTGCGAACTCGTTTTCCTGAGATGGTCGAAATCATCGACTCGCTTGCCGCGGGAGCTAACGAGACGATTGCCTTTCAGGCCGGATCGACGTCCGTGAATTCGAAGTTGAGTGCTGCTGCTTCCAGTTCCTCAAACGCGAAGCCACCTGAAACGCTCGGTCGCTATCGGTTGGAAAAAGAATTGGGACGCGGCGGGATGGGAGCCGTGTATCTCGCCCGTGATACAAAGCTGGATCGCCTGGTGGCGTTGAAAGTGCCGACGTTTGGCGGGGAAGATGCGGACGTCCTTGTTGAGAGGTTCTATCGTGAAGCTCGAACAATGGCAGCGATCAATCATGTCAACCTTTGCACGGTTCACGATGTGTGCGAAATCGACGGGTTTCACTGTCTGGTTATGGAATTTGTTGATGGTGGCTCTCTTTGCGGGAAGCTTGAAAAGGAACCGCTCGTTCCGCTGAATGAAGCTGTCACGTTGACCGCGAAACTTGCTCGAGCACTGCAGCTTGCCCATGACGCGGGAGTCGTTCATCGGGATATCAAGCCAGCGAACATATTGTTGCGAAAAGATAACGAACCAGTGCTGACTGACTTCGGGCTGGCTCGGATGCTTTTTCCTCAGCCGGATTCCAACGACGGCGGATCGTCAATCTCAAACAGCGGAAGTCGACTCACGCAGTCGGGGGCGTTGATTGGCACGCCAATGTACATGTCTCCTGAGCAGGTCGAAGCGGACCATGACAACATGGGGCCCGCGACTGATATCTACAGTCTGGGCGTGGTGATGTATTTGCTCATCAGCGGAAGGCTTCCGTTTGAAGGATCGGTCGCTCGGGTTCTGGGCAAGATTGTGATGCAGGAACCGCCGCCGCCAGCAACTCACAACCCTCTGGTCGATCAACAGCTTGAAGCCATTTGTCTGAAGGCGATGGCGAAGAAGCCGGATGATCGCTACGCCTCAGCAGCAGACCTGGCAGAGACGCTCGAAGACTATCTTCAGGTGAGAACCAGTGGATTGCTTCCTGAATCAACTCAAGTCGAAGAAGTACGCAGCAAAGTTCAGAAGCCTGTGCTGGCGATTGCCGGTTTTGCTTTGGTCGCTGTTCTGGCAGTGGTGGTATTCGAAATGAGGGCCAAGGCTCCTGTTTCAACAGCGGACTTACCGTCTGCAGGCCGTGCCGAGGCAGTCTCGGATTCATCTGTTGACGTTTCACGGGAATCTGAATCGCGACCCTTGGAAGAGCCAACGTCGCGAGTCTCGCCTGACAGTGCGACAAGTGAAACGACTCCGCCATCTTCCGTTGATCTTTCAACGCGGTTGCCCTCGGCGTCTGTCGTCGACGCATTCGAATCAGCCTCTGGTTTGGTGACTGAAGATTTCGCCGTGTGTTTCCAGATGTCGATGCCAACTTTTCAGGCAACTATCGATGAGCTCCGCTCGGCTGGGTTTGAACCAAAGGTTGTACGTCCCTATGCAGTAGCGGACGGCGTCTCGGTTGCCGCCATCTGGAGACCAGGTAGTTCAAACTGGGATCTTCAAACTGGGATGACACTTGAGGGCTTCAAAGCTGAAGGCAAACGACAAGTTGCACAGGGACGAAGGGTTTCGTCACTTTGCGCAAATCAGAAGTTTCTGACTGCTGTTTGGACTGAAGCTGCAGCTGAGGAACCGGCCACGTGGAAGTATATCGAGTCAACAAATCGTCCCGAGCAAGTTTACGACGTTTCCGATCCACTGGTTGCCAAAGGGCTGAGACCATTCACCGTCCATGGTACACCGCGGCAGGGGCTGAATGGGGTGACTCAAATCTGGAAGCCGGAGTCGGGCAACTGGGAACTCGTCAGGTCCAGAAGCGTGGCATCTGGCGAAGTGACTTACGATCCTGGTGACGGTTTACTGGAAGTCTGTCTGTTGCCGACTGGGCCGACGCAATGTGGCGGCATCTTTATCTGGCAGGATCTCTCGGGAGTCGAGTCGAAGCTTGTT
The DNA here is from genome assembly GCA_943787265.1 of uncultured Planctomycetaceae bacterium. Classification (GTDB taxonomy): domain Bacteria; phylum Planctomycetota; class Planctomycetia; order Planctomycetales; family Planctomycetaceae; genus JABMPE01. The sequence continues at coordinate 313,888 of CALSLT010000021.1, forward strand.
GTCGCAAACGACTTCGTTGACCAAACGGAGGCAATGCAACGGATGTCAGTTGAAGGCTGGAATCCCGTGTCTTTGATGGTTGCGTTGCGGATGCGCGGCAATAACCCGGCGTCCGCGTCGGTCTGGCATCGCAAAGTTGAAGTGCCCAACACGCAATAAATAAATCACGCGACCTTGTGAGTTGCGTGGTGCAGGCTGAGAACGTTGTTCCGCCTCAATGTTAAAAAACTGGAGCTAACGATGTGGTGTCTGTCGTTTGGAGCAAACTGTGGAACTGGCCGATTTCCTTATCAGCCGCGTGGCTTTGGCGTGGTGGTGCTCGTTCTGCTCTCTGCCTTCTCGGCGCTGTCCTCGTCGTACAGTTTACTTGCTGCTGAGAAAGCGTCATCGGCGCCGAACATTGTGGTCATCATGGCTGATGACATGGGGTATTCGGATCTTGGGTGCTATGGCGGAGAGATTGAGACTCCCAACATCGACAACCTTGCCGCCAACGGCGTGCGGTTTACTCAGTTTTACAACACGGCCAGATGTTGTCCGACTCGGGCGGCGTTGCTCACGGGATTGTATCAGCATCAGGCGGGCATCGGTCATATGGTGGGTGACTACGGCGTGCCTTCTTACCAGGGCCGGCTGAACGGTCAGTGCCTGACGATTGCCGAGGCTCTGAAGCCGGCGGGTTATACGACTCTGGCGACGGGGAAGTGGCATGTCGGCTCGGACCGAGGTCACTGGCCGCTGGATCGAGGTTTCGATCGCTACTTCGGAACGCCGTCGGGAGGCGGTTTCTATTTCAAAGAGGCGATTCAGTTTCGGAAAAGGTTTGTGACTCTCGGCAACGAAGAGGTCGAGTTTCCCGACGACGGCTACGTCACGGATCTGTTTACCGAGCACGCGATCGACTTCGTCGATGAAGCCGCGCAGGGCGACAAACCGTTCTTTCTCTATCTGGCACACATCGCTCCGCACTGGCCACTGCAGGCCAAACCGGAAGACATTGCCAAATACAAAGGCCGGTACAACGAAGGCTGGGACGAGATCAGGGCAGTCCGCTACGAGCGGCAGATTGAGTCGGGGTTGATCGATCGTCAGTGGAAGATCAGTCCTCGTCACAAAGACGCGAAACCGTGGTCCGAAATGTCTGACGAAAAGAAATCGGACCTTTCGCATCGAATGTCCGTTTACGCGGCCCAGATCGACTCAATCGACCAGAACGTCGGGCGGCTGACTTCGAAACTGAAAGAACTCGGCAAGTTTGAAAACACGATCATCATGTTTCTGTCGGACAACGGCTGCTCGGCCGAAGGTGGGCCCGGAGGCTTCCGGCGAGGCGACAAGTCAAAACGAATCGGCACCGGAGCCACCTACGCCAGCGCCGGTCTCGAATGGGCGAACGTGTCCGATACGCCGTTCCAGAAATTCAAGATGAGCACACACGAAGGCGGCATCTCGACGCCGTTAATCGTCCACTGGCCAGCCGGCTTGAAACGTCGAGGCGACTTCGAGCGAACACCCGGCCACGTCGTCGACCTGATGCCAACCTGCCTGACTCTCGCCGATGCTTCGTACCCGAAACAAGCCAACGGCAAGACTCTAAAACCACTCGCTGGTCGCAGTCTGGTTCCAGCGTTGCGAGGCGAGCAGATCGCCCGCGACGGCATTTTCTGGGAGCACCAGGGCAACAAAGCCGTCCGAGTCGGTGACTGGAAACTGGTCAAGGCACATAACAAACCCTGGCAACTTTTCGACCTCGCCAGAGACCGCACGGAACTCAACGACGTCGCCCGTCAACACCCAAAGCGAGTCCGTGCCCTGACTGCCAGATGGAACGCATGGGCCAAGGAAAGCGGAGTCCTGTCCTGGCCCGTGAAAAAGAAAAAAACGGCAACAACAACGCAGAAATAGTCGCTGTTCAATAATCACTCGGCGGTTAGCCATAGAGAAAGATGACTTCCGCATTTCGCTTGATCAAATTTTATTTGTCCTGATAAACGGGCTCGGCAATGGACGAACATTCTGACCTGGAAGCGATGGCGCAATTAGCGGCGGACGACGCTGATCGTCAGCTCAGCGAGCGGATTCGGACTCATGGCAAGAAAGAGCGGCGCGGTCGCATCAATCGAAGGATTCTGCGTTGGACGTTTTTTACGTGCGCAGGCGTCTTTTGCCTGATGCTGTATCTGGAGCCGGAACATCCGATATTTTTGAGTTATGTATTGCCCCTCACGACCCTCGTCGGGTTTCTTAGTGGCGGGATGCTGCTCGTCACGGGCGGGCTTTATCCTGACCGGATGGCTCCAATGGTGTCGCGCCAGGAAAAGGCCACAATCGACAATCGATTGACGCGAGAACGGGCGGCTTCAGCAGAAGAGTCCGGTGTGGCTGACGCGTCAGACGAAATCGATGACGCTTCGCTTCCGGAAGACACGTCACCGACAAACGAGTTTCAATTCGAAGGGCTGCCGCAGCCAGGTGCTGACTCCGCCGTCAGTCGCCATATCGAAAGTCGCAAACGGTATTCACGGACGGCATCCGGGGCAGTAGCCGCAATTGTTATTTACGCATTGTGGGACATACTGATTCGCTGATTGTGGCAGCCTTCTATGAGCAAACATCTAACTGTCTGAGGCGTGACTATGCGACTTTTTCAGAATCTCTCTTCATACGTTGTGTGGATTGGTGTGTTGGCAGTCTTGCACGCCGCGGATGCTGCGCCGATTGCGGAAAGGCCTGACATTCTGATGATCGTCGTCGACGATCTGCGGCCGATGCTGGGATGTTATGGCGATGCTCGAATTCGGACGCCGAATATTGATCGACTTGCGCGGCGTGGGGTTTTGTTTGAGCGGGCTTACTGCCAGTACGCGAAGTGTGGGACGTCTCGACTTTCGTTGATGACTGGTTTGAGGCCAGATTCAATTGGTGTTTTCAGTAATCGTGACAAGGATGTCGTCAGCTTTAGAAAACGACGACCGGATGCGGTTTCGATATCGCGATGGCTGAAAGGTCGCGGGTATCACGCTCGGAGTTTTGGGAAGATCGATCACGATGGCTGGCACGTCGATGACGAGTGGTCCGTTCCAGCGTCGCCCGGCCGTGACGGTGAGATGCTTGAAATCGTCGACAGTAAAGATGTGTCGAAGCCAACTCTGATTGCGGAGCGGCTCGCCTGTCCGGTCATGCAGAATCCGGACGTGCCGGACGATCATCTCTTTGCCGGGCGAATGACTCAGCAAGTGCTTGATGCTTTGCGGAATCGTGACACAACTCGGCCAATGTTTCTGGCGGTTGGCTATCGCAGGCCGCATTTGCCATTCGTCGCGCCGAAACGCTACTTCGATATGTACCAGCCTGACGAATCCTGGCTGGCTCGAAATCCAATCCCAGCCACCGGATCTCCCGTGATGGCCTGGTTCAATTCCGATGGCTATGTCGGCACGGCCAGACGTGTCGGTTTTACGATGCCGAGCCCGCCGAATCGAGAGCAGGCTGTCGAGTGGAACGGGTACGAAATGCGAAGTTATCTGGGCGTGCCCAATCACGGTCAGATTGAGACTTCAGGCCAACTGAAATTGCTGCAGGCTTACGCCGCGTGTGTGAGCTACGTGGATGCTCAAATTGGTCGACTGCTCGACGAGTTGGAAGCGACGAAAAAACGGGACAACACCGTGATTGTTTTCTGCACGGATCACGGCTGGCATCTTGGTGAGCATTCTGCGTGGGGCAAGATGACGAACTTCGAGATCGCGACTCGGGTGCCGATGGTCATTGCCGGGCCGGGCTTCGAAGCAGGACGAACTCGGACAATCGCGGAGCTGGTCGATCTCTACCCGACGATTTGCGATGTGGCCGGATTGGCAAGGCCCGACCATCTTCAAGGAGAGAGTCTGGTCCCGACTCTTAGAGAACCGAGTAAAGCGAGTGACTCAATCGCTCTTTCGCAGTACGCAAGATTCGGCACGAAGTACACCGGCCGTGCAATGCGGACTGATCAATATCGCTTCGTTGTCTGGGACGCCAAGAAGGGCGGCGAGACTGTACATCGAGAACTCTACGACCACGAATCTGATCCGGACGAAACCGTAAACCTCGCCGGCAAAGAGCAGTACCGGGAGGTCGTGATGACTCTTGAGTCGCAGTTGCGGGAAGCGTTTCAGCGAAACGCGAAATGACCGCTGACAAAACAAAATCGGCGAGCGAATCCCGCGGTGAAGGACATTCCCGTCCCGCTGGTCTTGCTCGCCGAATGTTTTGAAGGTTGCCGGTTAGGACGCTACTTCAGAAAGAAGAATCGTTCAGCCTGGGCCACCGTTTTCTCGTCCAGTTTGCGAAGCATGTCGACATACTTCTGCCCCTTCTTCGCGTGGGTTGGAAGGACTGATTCTTTACCGCTGGTTGCTTCGTCAGGGACGTCTTTTGTGCTGACCAGCATGTAGCGGACGATCGCTCGCTTGATGGACGGGACGTTGAATGCGTCACCCTGAGAGCCAGCTCCTTCCCACTTCTGATCGCCGAATGCTTCCTTCCAGGCTGTCTGAAAAACATCATTCTTCGGAGCGTCTTCGGTCTTTTCTGATTTGTCTTTCGAGGCGGCGTCTTCAGCCGGTTCTTCTTCAGGCGTTGAGGCCAGGGCCTGAATGTAGAGTGCCATCAGGCGGTCCTGGACTTCCCAGTCTTTCCAGCGAGCGAGGTCGGCGATGACCAGATCGGCCAGTTCGGGACGATCGAGCAGGATTCTCATCGACGCTCGAAGTCGCGACTTTTCGATGCGGCCTTCGGAGTACTTCCACATGAACCGCAGAGCCTGCATTGCGGCGTAAGTTTCGCTGAACGGGACGTCTCGGTTCTTCAGTTTGTGTTCGTCGAGAACTGACAAACCTTTTTCGCCAGTCAGCAGCAGGTAACCAGACATCAGGCCGTCGATACCCAGACGAAAGTCTTCGGTTTTTTCGAGGATCTTCTTACTGAGAATCTTTGCGTCTTCGTCTGTTCCAGAGAGCCCGATGAGCAGACCGTAGAGGCCCATTCGAGTTGCCGGCGTGTCTTTGTTGATGATCCAGCCTCGGATTTTTTCTCGCGGCAGTTTTTCAGCAAGCTGTGTAATGTCTGCGTAGGGAGCGTTGGCGAACTCGCCGTAAGCATCGTTCGAGATCATCTGGTCGGGGTATTCGAGAAACTTCACGTAGTACTCGAGTCGCTTAACGGTCGGCATTTCCGGAGACGGTGCCTGGGCCACGTAGTTGAATGACGTTTCCGTGACTTCCAAAGGGCTCGCCCATTCGATGGTCGTACCTTTGCTGCCGACGAGCAGAAACAGATCGCCGACTTTGCTTTCGCGATAACGAGGCAGTGTTACTCGGCCTTCGGCCTTCAGCTCGTTCTTATGATTGCGAACGATCTGGCGGATTTCGTAGACGGTTTCGCCAGCGGTTTTGTCAGTTGCCTTCTTGCCGCCAACCCACTGGACCAGTACTGCGGCATCGGCCTGAGCCATTTGCTCGGCAAGCGTCAGCGACGGAGCGGAACAGAACGGACAGCACCGGGCGGCTGAGGCTCCCGCGGTCGTCATCAAAAATGCCACTGCTGTAACTGCGGCTGAGAGTTTCCATGCGTTGATCATGATTGGATCTCCTTCGGGAGTTGTCCGTGCTAAACCGGCAGCGTTGCAGCGGAAGGATTTTCTCGGGGGTAGGTAGGGTGGGATTATCGGTCAATCACGACCGCGTCGTCCATCGAGTACAGCTCGCCAGGGACGATCGAGTCGCCAATGTGGAAGACGCCGACGACGTCGAACGGTCGATTCTGAATGTAATCAGTCGTTTCGCCGCGCCGCATGAAGACGTCGACGAGGTCGTACACCAGCGGGTTTCGGCCAAAGCAACAAATCTGGTTGTCGCGTGCCAGCGTGAAAACGGGGATGTCCTCTTCTTCGAACGGAGGAAACATGAAGCCGCGAACCCGGATTCGTTTCCCGTCGAGATCTTTCAGCCACTTCGGCATTCGGGAAGGTGCGTCTTCCGTCACCGGTTCCATGTTTAGAACTTTAAGCAGGTCGAAGTCGTCAAAGCTGACACGCAACGCTTTCTCGTCGCCTTTGCCTTCAGTTTGAAACTTCTTGTCTGGAATCAGCAGCGTCACGACGCGAGGCTGCTTTTCTACGGCGACTTTTGTCTTTGAGGCCGCTGCGTCTGGATCAGCGTCGCCAGACTTTGCCGTCGACGAGCCTGAATCTTCTGCTGGCGTCTCGGTCGGACCATCATTTTTTACGATGGTTTTCTCGGCAGGTTCTCCTGCTGGTGTTTCGACCGAAGCTGGCTCGCTTGTTGGCTCGTCCTGGCCAGCTGTCGGAGAATTCGGGGAGGCAGCACCCTCTGCATTGACTTGGTCAGTTGGTTGTCCGGCGAGGGCAGCTTCTTCTGGTGACGAGGAAGCTGCTTCGGACTCGGGATTGCCAGACGCGATTTCGGTCTTTGCAATGGCCGCTTTGTCGGGATCAGCTTCGGGCGATGGTGAGGTCTCAGGCTGGTCGAGAATTTCCTCGTACTCAGCCGAGTCGACTCCCGTCCCGCAGCCCGTCAACGTCGTCCCGAAAAACGCAGGCAGCAAAATTGCTACAACCGCCCAACTCAGCTCAAACCGAACCGGCCATCCATCCCGAACAGGCGTCTGCTTCATGGCTTAGTACAACTTTCTGGCGGCCTCAACGAGCGAGGCGTCAATCTTGTATGCCGGCTTGAGTTCACCAGCTCGTCGAAGGTCTGGGGCGAGTGCGAAATTTCCAGCTACAGCGACCAGGCCGTCGTAAAAAGTGGCAGGAGGCACCCCATCCGGAATATTGATAAAGATCATATCGGTCAGAGCGGGCTTCCCACCAAAGCAGCACTCGCCGCTGTCTTTGCAAAGGATGAATTGCCTGATTCCATTCATACGATCGTCTGGGTACATGTATCCTTTGAGAAAGAGCTTCTGCCCGTCAAGAGGCTTGACGTCCGGGTGGAAGTCCTTCCTGCCTTCGATTTCCGAAAAACCCTTCTTCGAGATGTCCGTCACGAAGCTGACTCGGGTGTAACCTTCCGGAACTTCCGTCGCGTAAACATAAGCGTGGAACGCCGATCCACCACACAGGCACAGGGCACACAGCACCAGGCCGCCTCGAACCAGCCAGATTCCGCTGTAAGCACCGTCGGATGTTGAAATTTGTCGTTTCGCGAGAATTCCCAGCACGATGCCGAACACTGCAAACGGCAAGGCGAATTCCGTGATCAGGGCCAGAAGTGAGATCACTCCCAGAACGGCGGTCACCGCGGCCAGTGGCGGCACCGGTCGGTAATCAAATTCGTTGCTGACTCCGTTGGTTTCTGCTGGCATTTGTTCAACTGTCTGTGACATCAGAGAATCCTCGACGCATCAATTCTGAAGACTCGAATAAAAACACGTAGCTGCAAAAGCTTGTGGCTGAGCAGCCAGACTGGACGTCGTTTTGAATGCGAAATCGGTTATGAAATTGGCTTATCCGCGACGTTACGTCCGAAAAGATAATATCACGGGAAGAATCCATTTCGACAGCGAAACAGCAGTTCCCGGCAATTGAGCGGCTCACCACTGACGGGCCGTGCCGGTCAGACGGTTCAGGACGGGCAGTTGGAGTTCTCCGCGACGTCTTGCTGCCGAGGTTCGCATCGCATCACTCGGGTTCAGAACGCGATTCTTCAAACGGTGATCAACTGCTTCATTTCTCGAACTGCACGTTCCAGGCCCACGAGCACGGCTCTCGCGATGATGCTGTGTCCGATGTTCAGCTCGCAGGTTTCCTCGATCTGAGCCACCGGAATAACGTTGCGATAGGTCAGGCCGTGGCCCATGTGGAGCAGCAGGCCGGCGTCGCGAGCCGCTTTTCCGGCTGCATCGAGCTTTCGCAGTTCGTCCAGTTGGGCCTCGTCAGAAGTCGCGTCCGCGTAGCAACCGGTGTGAAGCTCGATGGCCGACACGCCGAGCTCTCGCGAAGCTTCGATCTGATCAGCCTCCGGATCGATGAACAGGCTGACTTCGATGCCGGCATCTTGAAGCTGCTTCACAACGTCGCCGACCCGCTCGCGATTGCCGATCACATCGAGGCCGCCTTCGGTCGTGATTTCCTGCCGCTTCTCCGGCACCAGCGTCACTTGTTCGGGCTTCGTCTGCAGAGCGATCTGGACGATCTCTTCGGCAGTTGCCATTTCAAGGTTCAGCTTTACCTGAACGGTGTCGCGCAGCACTCGGACGTCGCGATCCTGAATGTGGCGGCGGTCCTCGCGAAGATGAATCGTGATGCCGTCAGCACCGCCGAGTTCAGCAAGTGATGCTGCCCAGACTGGATCGGGCTCGACCGTCTGCCGAGCCTGACGAATGGTGGCGACGTGGTCGATGTTCACTCCGAGACGAGGCATGGCACTCACACAAGATTGAGATGTTGAAACTGAATTTTTGAGGAACACTAATAAGCATTAATCTTCGCTAATCAGCAAGAGGGATTAGTGAATATCAGCGTCGATTAGTGTTCCTGATTTATGGTAATACGAGGAATTCTCAGCAGTCGATTTCGATGAGATGTTTCGGAAACGCGGTCAGAACGTCGCAGCCGTTTTTAGTGATCACGATGTCGTCTTCAATTCGCATCCCGCCTGAGCCTTCGACGTACACTCCTGGTTCGATGGTCCAGATTTGGCCGACGTCGATGTTCTGATCGACTGTCGGCGAAAGCCGACCGGTGTCGTGAACCAGTGCTCCCAATCCGTGGCCGAGGCCGTGTCCAAAGTGTTGTGCGAGATCCTTTTCGTCGAGAATTTGTCGAGCCAGGGCGTCGACATCTTTTCCGTTAACGCCCGGCTTCATCGCTTCGACACATGCGCATTGCGCTTTGAGAAGCTGTTCGTAAGTCTGACGTTGCCAGTCAGACGCCGGTCCGAGCACAACGGTTCGCGTGATGTCGCTATTGTAGCCGTCGACGCAGGCTCCAAGATCAAAC
>CALSLT010000022.1 GCA_943787265.1 uncultured Planctomycetaceae bacterium
AAAGAACACTTCGGACCTCTGCTCAGGAAGTAGAAATCCCAAGTAGCGAATTAGCAGCCCCGATTTGTCATTCCGGTGTGGAACAGCATTCGCGAACCTGGCTTCGTCAAATCCATTTTGAATGACGTGAAATCGTTCTTTGGGGGTCTCCGAGTACCTGTCCTGCAGTACTTCAGAATGATTCTTGCTGACGTTAATGATTCCATCGGCGCCCGAAAACCACCGACGTTCATTGATGCGATCTCGCAACGCCCGCATCGGCTGCAAGCGTCCACGTCCCCCAAAACGTACCGGATTGCCGACCCAAAGGTCGCGCACATCAATCACCAACGATAGTGTCGGCGACTTTTGTTTTAGACGATACGCAACTTCGAGTGCGCTTGGACTTCCAACGCTCACAAGCACGACATCGACAGCTGCCGCAATTCTCGCAGCCTCCTGAAATGCCCCCGCTCGCCAGCACGCATGGTCGTCTGGGTACAACCTTGCAGCTGCCCAATACTTCCCTATTCGGCGGCGTGCTCGATGTAGAGGAGTCAGGCGGGAAGGGATACGCTTGATCCGGTCACTATGGACATGGACCGGTTTGAATGAATCGTCCGTGACCCCATGACCCCTGATGCGTCTTCCGTGACAACCCACAACGTCATGGCCAGCAGCAGCGAGCAGCTCGGCTTGGTAGTCAGACTCGTTGTATTCCTGAACCGCCTCTTGGCGGAAAAGTTGTGCAAAACACATCAGTATTCGGAGCGGTCGTGGGGCTTCATTTACTCCCGTCGGACAGGATGGAGTCGTAGCGGCTGGTGAATTGCAATCGGTCACGAGAATTTGATCAGCCTCCATTCAAGGGCGTGTCGCCTACATTCTTTTGGATGACTCTCGAGGGAATTTCCAATTCAGGCTTGGATCCCGTTCTCTTTCAACGGCAGCCTAATATTGGTCCCGTAGACGGCGGAGAAGCTGATCGCAGTCTTTTGACCAGCTGCTCGGATCGACCAAATTTATCAAAGGTACTGATGTGTTGGCTATTGTCCCATTCCGGATGCTGTTCGTGATACCCTGCCTCGATACTGGTTGTCCGAAGTTATTCCGTCTCCGTCGTAGCTGAGCCACAAACTCCTAGGGGCTCAGCTAGATAGTCAAATGGAGATGTCGATCACCAAATCGATTGTCCAATCAAAGTTACACTCGCGGTCACCTGCAGATCGAAATGCTGTATCACTATTTGCGAAATCAGGCAACCTCGTGTAGCCTTGGGCGAAAGTTGCAGCATCTCGCCAGCGGTCTGTCGAAATGACTCCATCGCCTGGTCAGTACAGAATTTTTTCAGCAGCTAGACTCGAATTCTGTTTGAATTGCCGGATCGCTGCTCGAGTCATCGAATTAAGCCCATCTGCAAGAGCGCGAGCGGTAAAGTCTTGTGTCACCAAGCCGAGTTCATGAGAGTTAACGATGGGACAGCCATTGATGGAGACGGTCCAATGGCTACTGCCAGACGAGCCTGAATGAACTCGAAAAAATTTTATTTGGCAGCGCGTGCTCATGAATTCACACTAACCGGATCGAGCAGGTAAACTCCGACATCATACTGATTGATCGTGTCAACGATCGATTCGGGGGCAACCGAATCATGAATGAAAGTACGGCCCAGACGACTGAGCGTGACTAGCCAATCGTGCAAAATCAGCTGACTGCCTATCCCCAGTTAGCATCAGATGCAATTCGAAATGTTCCGGCAATAGCGAAACCGCCTCGACAAGACGATTGATTCCACGAGAACGACGATATGCTCCGTGATGAATGAGTCGGATTTTACTCTGTTCTCGTCAATTCCGCTGGGCTTAACCGGAGAGTAAGCAGGACAGTTAGGGTGTTATCAAACACTCAATACCGCAGAGGTCTGCATAACACTGACCAACTCTCCTGCGCCACTGTAGAGACGGCGTCGGCCAGTGGCATGAACTGTTTGCACATTTTTTCGATAGTACTCCATTCCCACTGCGTTCCGTCTGCCGCATCGTCGGACTGCTGGCCTGGGTAGTTACTCATGAGCGTCAAAAAAAAGAACTCTACTGTCTCGTTTGTTCCGAATACGAAACGGGGGAGCGATTCGAAATCGTTGGCGACGATTACTTTGCCTTTTAGTCTGAGTAGTGCTCTTTCAATGTTTTTGACGATAGGTTGCGACCAATAAACACACATTCACCAGAATCCGCCTGTCAGGAGAATCTTTCGTTTCAGTTTTCTCCCACGGCGAAGCCAGAGTCCGGCGTCCCCCTTCGTGACTCACTCTGTAGTGAGTCGCATTCTCGATCTCCATGGACCCAGGCGAAATGCAAGCGACGCTGCCAAGTTGAAGAAGCGTTTTGATCTGACGAATAACTCGGGAATCCTTCGACACATCAGTTACCCGCAATTACTATGAAATCAAACATCAAAATGCCTGTCTTCCTGTGCTGCGAAGACTCTCAATCAGTCGAGTCTGGCTTAGTCGAAAGCCACTGAACCCAAGTGTTTGACAATTCGAGCTGAAGCCCCAACCGATCCATAAATGTCGTCGGCGGCGGAGAATACATATTCTTCGCCTAGAAAATCCCAAAACAGCCGCAAGGATCTTCGAAGGGGTCACTTCCGGTTACGACGTTCACACCGGCATCAACAAGTTCGGTCCACTCGGTTTCGTCACGAACCTTGTCACGCATGGCTTTCGAAGCCAATAGGCTTCCTTTTGAACGCCTCCCGAATCTGTAACGATGAGTTCTTGCGCGTTGCTGAAGTCCTACCATTTGACGGTAGGATATCGGATCAATCGTCTGAATTTTTCCCAGTTCGAATCCCATACTTCTTAAGTCGATCCACGGTTCTGGGGTGGACTGGCCAAATTACATTTAGCGGAATTTCATTAAGTGCTCCAACAATTCCTGCCAGACGATTAATGTTATCGGTATTTTCAGCACGATGGATTGTCGGCAAGGATGAATGGGCTTTCTGAATCGTAAACTCCATTCGATAGGTCGACATCCGCACCGAGATTGCCGTAGTGATTGACCATGTCTCGCCATCACGTCACCGACGACATGTACATTGTTAGTGATTCCCCTCACGAGCAAGATTTTCTGCAGCGGCGTTCGAGGGACCAAAAAATGCAGCGATGCCAAGTGGTCTGCAACGACCTCGATTAATTTCTTCAGGCATAGTGCGGTTGTAGCTTCGCAGCCCAGCCTCAACATGCGCTATCGGGATACCCAAGTTTTGATGCAACCAGTGAGCCGGCGATGGTCGAGTTCGTATCACCGTACACGATGAGCACGTTTGGTCGCTGCTCAACGTAGTCAGTTCCTCAAGCCCAATCATTATCCGCGCGGTCTGCATTGCCATGAGTGCCACTGCCGACCTCAAGATTCTTCCAAGGTTGGGGAATTCCGAGTTCCTGGAAGAATATATCTGACATACCATGGTCATCAGTGTTGACCAGAATGCACAATTTTCCTCAGTCAGCGTGGTGTCATTTGTACTCATCATGCAGCGACTGACCGCTGCAGCTTTGATAAACTGCGGCCTCGCACCAACCACGGTGGACAATTTGAAGCTGTCGACGCATTTTCAGGCTCTCAGGTCATGCTGCACCGGACGACACGGCGATACACCGACTGTATCGCCCGGAACAACTCTACCCGTTTTTTTGTCAGTCTTGTATTTGCTATGAGGAACCGGCGGCGAGTTCAGGTAGTCCTCAAAACTGTGACATGCTCAATCCCCATTTTCGCAGCACAAACTCGTATTGTTGTCGAAGCTGAGAGGGCTGCAAATAGCGGCTTCTGCAATTCTACAGGACCGCTTCATCTCGACTTAGCTTGCCTGCAGAAATGAGAGCGGATAAGTGTGGCCTTCGCTTATCGACGCCGAATTTACGAGGTAAAATATACCCTTGGTAGAAACTCAGTGAATGAAGACTCGTAATGTTTTGCCCGATATGGTCCGCCAGCCGAGCGTATTTTTGTAGCTGATCCATCGCTGCCTGTTTGTCGTACTGCATGTAATTCAATGGATAGGCGTGACGAATTCGACGAATTCGTCTGTAGTAACATTCCAGTGTTAGGTTACCAGCGATCGGAAACGACTTGATAGGAACTGTTCCATGTTTTCGATGAATGGCTTTTAGATTAACGGCGTCGAAACTTGCTATGCGTCCAGGCGCGAGGCATGTTACCTTCAGTTGCGTGATTGAACCCCATAATTAGGTATTTTACGCCGTGTTTAATTGCCTGCTGATACAGAACCGCATAGATGGCAAGATCAGTCAGTAGCTCGATGTCGATAACTGACGCTTTGACGAAACTGAGCTGCAAGTCTCTGAACTCTTCCCAGTCGATAACGTGTGTATAAAGATCGATATCCAGAAGTTGGACGATTTGCTGAATGTTTTTGACTGCGAGTTCTGAGTCCCACCCATTGTCGAGATGTACTGCCAGTGGGCGAATGCCATTCTCTTTCATCATGTAGGCCAGGTATGAGCTATCTACACCTCCACTTACGCCTAAAATCGCGTCATACTTCCGGCCTTTGCCTGCTTTTTTGACGGTTGCGAACAATTCGTCCAAGTTGAGTTCGCCACTCGCTTGTCGCTCGCTTAGATTCTTAAGATTCCGTTTCTTTTTTGCGCAATGTGAACACTGGCCACTCTCATCAAATGAAATCTCAGGGTCTGTAGTATCCATAACACAACTAGTGCATATTTGGTAGCCGTGGGTAGTCGTGTCCGGCGACCAGTAGAAATCGTCTGAGATCGTTACGTCAGGCGACATTTTGGCATTGGCGACAGTTGTCATCAAACATCTCCATTATATGTTTACGATCAGGGTAGCTAACCAGCACTGCTCGGTGCGGTCCTTGAAAAACGAAGATGCTTGCTGCAGCTGCGGCTGCAGCATTCCCTTCTTTAACGGCTGAAAGGAAGTCCAGATTGGTGGCCGCACCGCCGCATGCCACTACGGGAACACATGAATGGTCTGTGACCGTTTTGATAAGGTTCAAATCGTACCCGGACATAATTCCGTCTCGGTCGACTGAGTTAACAAGAATCTCACCGCACCCTTGGTTCTGGCAGCGTCGAACGTAGTCCGCGAACTTGAGTCGAACGTTCTGAGTTGCTCCTCGGATGACCGCCGTGTACGTACCGAACATTCGCTTTCGGGCATCGACCGAAACGACAACGGCCTGAGAACCGTATTTGTTCGCGATGGAAGTGAGTAATTCAGGTTGAGTGTATGCGGAAGTGTTCAGACAGACTTTATCTACACCTGCCGCGAATAGTTCGTCAGCGTGCTCCAGGCTTGTAATGCCTCCACCATAGGTGATGGGCATAAAGCACTCTGCTGCTACCTGCTGGATATAGTCAGTGTCGGGGCCACGTTCGTTACGGTGGGCATCAATATCCAGAATCACTAGTTCATCTACTTCCTTGTCGTTGAAGATCCGGAGAATGTTCATCGGGTCGCCAACGTAGGTTGGTTTTCGGAAGCGAATGGTCTTCACAAGCTGTCTTTTTGACAGTTGCAGGATCGGAATTATTCTAGGTAGTCTGATCATCAGCCACTTTTTTTACATCGAGGAATCGACTGAGCAGTTCTTTACCGAATCGATGGCTTTTTTCAGGGTGAAATTGTACGCCGAAAATGTTGTTTCGATTCACTGCTGAGGTAAATGTTATCCCATATTCAGTCGTCGCGGCGATATCACTTTCGTGCTCGCACGCCATGTAGTACGAGTGAACGAAATAGAATCTTTCCTCAGCAGAGTGGGCAAACAGGTCTGAATTCGGAGAAGATTCGGCTGAGTTCCAGGACATGTGAGGGACTGGTAAGGCTGGGTCGCTGAAGGCGGGAAATTTTTTGACGGCCGCGTCTATCCATCCAAGACCCGGCAGTTGGCCCTCTTCGCTGGAATGTGCAAGTAGTTGCATGCCGAGGCAAATACCTAGGAATGGTTTTTGGGAGTCGATGACGCATTCCTGGAGGCTGCAGAGTAAGTCTCGATTTTTAAGGTTTGTCATGGCGGAATCGAATGAACCAACTCCTGGGAGAATGAAGTGGCTGCATGAGGCCAGTTGTTCCTTTTCGTGCGTCAGTATTGCTGCAACTCCAATGCGACGCAGCATATTAAGCAGCGAGCCGGTATTGCCCATTCCGTAATCAATCACTGCGACTTGGGTCATAGGTTGTTCGCCGTGTTGATGCTGGACACTTCGCTATATATGCGACTTATGTGCTCAAGTTGTCTGTCTAGGTTCATCTGGGTAAGAACTTTTTTCCGGGCGGCAATACCAAGTTTGCGACGTTCAGCGGGGGCGGTTGCCAAGCGGATCATCGCGTCCGCGAGTTCAGATACGGCTCGTTGAGTTATCAGAAGCCCTGTGTGTTCGTGTGAGATCAGTTCTGCGATTCCTCCACAGTCAGTTGCTATGCAGGGGACTGCTGCAGACGCTGCCTCGCAAAGGCTCATTGGTAGTCCTTCCTCGCTTCCACCGTCGTCTTTTTGAGATGGCAGAAGTACAACATCGGTCTGGGTACGGATTTGATTTTGTAATTCTGAGTATGCAAGCTGACCATAAAATTCGACATTTTTAGAAAGGCCGAGGTGCTGAGTCGTCCACTGAAGGTGATGTCTTAATGGCCCGTCGCCCCAAATGCAGAGGCGGGGGGCTAAAAGCTGTTTTGAGACTTGAGCAAAGGCGGCCAGGAGTGTTTCGTGTCCCTTGCAAGGGACAAGGTTTGCAGCGATGCCGAACACGCAGTCGTCTGTCCTATGGCTGTGGATAGACTGCTCGCCTACTGGGGTCCCCAGATAGATGACTTTGCACTTCTCAGGTGGGGCTCCAAGATCGATTGCCCTGTCGCGAAGTGCCTTTGATACAAAATGAAGTTTTGTTGATCTTTGGAACAGCCTTATTAGCTTCTTCAGATAGGCTTCGTCGTACGTGGCGCAGTTGATATCTGAGCCGTGAAAAGTAACGATGAGTGGAAGCTCTGTGGATTCTATGAGACTAAGCCACTGGACTGTTTGTTTTCCGTCCTGCGCGTGCAGAATGTCTGGGCGATGGTTACTGAGAAAGCGATTCCATTCGCGAACGGAGAGACGCTCCGCAATTCCCGAAGCTACTCGGCTACTGATTCGCCGTGCAATCAGTTCACGAACTCTTGTTGACGTGGCCCGTGATTGAACCCTGGGGTGGGGGAACAAGTCAGAATTGACTTGGATGTTGCAGAATACTGCATGGCTCAGGTTCGGTGCTGGGTTTGTGAAAATTCGATAGAAGAACCACGAATTGGCAAGGCACATCTGATCCACGAGGTGGCCGACACGCATTGAAACTACCTCGGAATGTTCCAGACTCTGGAGTACCTATGAATTGGGCTTGCGGTCGAAAATTGCGAGAATATTCAGGCCTGCCTGTAATTCACGCCACACAAAGCGATCGATTCGGCACCTTATGTGTCGACCACCTGGGATTGCCTGTGTCGTTTTTCTAGCTAAAGAAAGTACTGGGTGCTGGTCATAAAAGTGCTCAGGTGTGAAAGTGCGGAGTGATCTTGCTTTGAATTGTTCGGAGAACAGTTCTTTCAGTTCCTTAATCGTCAGCCAATTTTCAATCGGTTGAGGAGTGAATTCTGGATTGTTTTCAAAATAGCCTTCGAGAAATGCTCCGTTTGGGGTTGTCAGTACCAGAGTGCCGTCATGTTTTAGGACGGCGGCAATTTCCTCGGCAAAGCTTCTTTGGTCTTCGACGTGTTCGATTACTTCACTGGTCACGACGAGGTCAAATTTTTTCGTATATGTTACGGTTGCCAGTGTTCCACTTACGACGTTTGCTGAGGGCACGCGTCTCGATGCGTTTGATGCTCCGCATTCGGATGGCTCGATGCCAAACAATTCGACCTTGTTGTGAAATCGCCTTTCGATCTCTGCGAGTATCCAGCCGTTACCGCAGCCAACGTCTAGAACTCGGATCGGTTTTGAGCGACTTTTTATTATCTTCTCAATCGCTTCTCCAACGATTCTGACTCTTGTGATAGCTGGAGGATGGTCGTATTGGTTTTCTGTGGACCATCGTTGTTCGTAGTAAGTTTTTACAGCCGTCATGCTGCCGACCTTTCATGGGTCAGAGGTTCGCTTTGTTTTTCGAGTGATGCGCAGACGAGGCAGACTCCGTGTGCCTGTTTGAATGGGTGAGACGCGCCAGTCAGTATTCTTTCCTCTACTGAAAATGGCGAAAGACCGTTTATTTCACCGCGGATACCAGACGCATCAACGAACTGGAGTGTCCAGTTGTAGTCGCCTGGAAGCAGGCACTCTGAATTGATTGCGCAGTCTAGTTTGTGGTGTCCGTCGCTAAGTGCTCCGCAGGGAATTTCACGCGTGGTGATGCTGGAAACTCTCAGGCGGTCGGATTTTCGTGTCAACATGATCAATAGGTGTAGATCACGGGATTGTTTCAGTACGTCGACGGCAACTTTTAATCGGCTGTTCTGTCCCATGTTCAGGCGGCGGACTGTGTTGCCGTGCTTCTCGCTTGTTAGTGCGAACTCTCGAAGTGTGTAACCAGGAATTTTCAGTGGGAGATCTGTCCCTTCGCTGTCGTCATCAGCAAGTGAGTTGTAGTGTGAGACTCCAGATGCGGTGTCCCCATCGAATGTTACTTGCCCATCAGAAAGGACAATTGCTCTGCTGCAAAGTGCCGAGACTGCTGCCATGTTGTGACTGACAAACAGGACGGTTCGGCCGGATGCTGCAACGTTACTCATCGTTCCAAGACACTTTTTTTGAAACTCAACGTCGCCAACCGCGAGTACCTCATCGACAATCAGTATCTCCGGTTCAAGAAAAGCTGCTACGGCAAATGCTAGCCGCACTCGCATGCCACTAGAGTATCGTTTTACGGGAGTGTCTAGAAATTTTTCGACGCCGGAGTAGTCGACGATGGCATCGAACTTCTTTTCGATTTCGCGGCGACGCATCCCCAGGATTGCTCCGTTCAGAAACACGTTTTCGCGGCCAGTGAGTTCTTGATGAAAACCGGTACCCAACTTCCAGGAGACTGCCGACTCGCCCGTTTATTTCGACTCGTCCGCGTGACGGCGGTGTGATGCCGCTTAGGATTTTCAAAAGCGTCGATTTTCCAGCGCCGTTGCGACCAATGACGCCGACAACCTCGCCGTCAGAGACTTTGAAGTCGATGTTCCGCAATGCCCAGAATTCTTCGCTTAGCCCACTCGCGCCCCCGTTTCGGATTCGTGCCAATGGTCCTGTTGCGAATCCAACGATTGCCTCTCGGAATGTTCGGGCAGCGCGGCCTGGAGAGCTGCCAATTCTGTAAGATTTGCCAAGGGAAGAAACAGAAAGCACCGTATCGGTCATAGGTATTCAATCCTGACGCTAAACAATATCAGCAAACTGGGATTCAGCTCGTCGGAACACTGCAAGTCCAATGATCATGAGTGTCAGGGATGTGACTCCAGCCTGAAGAAATAGCCAGTTCGGAATAGGTTGATCGAGAACTGCTCCTCGGAATCCAGCAATAATTGCAGTCATCGGGTTAAGGTGGACGAATCCCCATTTTGCCGCAGCGAGCGGTGCTGAAACTGGTTCTGATTGTTCACTCGCTTGTGTGGCAGATTGCTCTACTGTCGGAGATGTGGCAGTGAATTCGGATAGGTCCATATATACAGACGGAGTTGAGAACAGCCAAAGTTGGACAAGAAAAGGGACGGTGTATCGAAAGTCTCGAAATGAAACATTCATCGCAGCTATAAGAGCGCCGACTCCCGTTGCTGTCATTAAGCACAAGCCGATGGCGACCGGTGCTAATAGTAATGAGATGCCTGGTGAGGCTCCGTACCACAGCATGAGGACGACGAGAAGGCCAGCTGCAATGGCGAAGTCCAGCAAGGCAACTCCCATTGAAGCTAGCGGCACAAGGAGTCGTGGAAAATAGACCTTTGTAATGACTGATCCGTTGTTGACGACGCTGTTACTGGCAGATGTGACGCATGAGGCAAAAAATTGCCAGAGTATTAGTCCTGTAAAAACGAAAACAGGGTATGCCGCATCACCAGAGCTGACATTGGCAACTCGTCGAAACAGGACAGTGAATACAATCATCATCATGAACGGTTGCAGGACTGCCCACGCCGCGCCGAGAACGGTTTGCTTGTATCGCACTTTGACATCACGCCATGTGAAGTACCAAAGCAGCTCACGAAACTTCCAAAGTTCGCGAACATTTAATAGCTGCCAACCGGATACTGGCTGGTAAACAGTTGCTGCGGGGCCACTTGACATGTTATGCCTTGATGTAAACTCTGAATAGGCGACAGTTGATGCGTCGTTGTTGACCTATGCTGCCTGCTTGGTGTTAGTTGTGATGGCGACGAGGGTTGCGGAAACGTGGCTCAGCTGTGTTTCAGTCAGTTCTGGTCCAATAGGGATTGCCATAGACTCCAGAGATGCTGCTTCCGACTGTGAAAGGCTTTGTGTGTGCTGGTCCTTGGCTGTGAAGCATTCTTGCGTATGAAGAGGTTTCGGGTAGTACACTGCACTCGCTATTCCGTTCTTCTTTAGGTTAGCCATAACGTTGTCGCGTTGGGCGACTCGGATTACATACTGGTTGTAGACATGCCTGTCGTGGTCTGGTTTCGCTTGAGGGATGGCGCTGCATTCTGGAACTGCCAGGTCGTAGTGTGCTGCGTTTCTCTGGCGTCGGGCTGTCCAGTTATCCAGGTGTCGGAGCTTTACGGTCACAATGGCAGCGTGAATGGTGTCGAGGCGGAAATTTCCGCCAATGACTTTGTGGAAGTATTTGGGTTTGGAGCCATGAAGGCGTAGTACTTTCAGGTGCTCTGCTCTTGTTGCGTCATTTGTGACTACCATGCCGCCGTCTCCTGCGCATCCGAGATTCTTCGCCGGGAAGAAGCTGAAGCACCCGTAGTGTCCGATGGAGCCAGCTCTGCGGCCTTTGTACTCGGCTCCGATCGCTTGTGCGGCGTCTTCTATGACAACGAGGCCGTGCGCTGTGGCGATATCCATGATCGGGTCCATGTCGGCCATTTGGCCAAATAGATGGACTGGGATGATTGCCTTGGTGCGCGGCGTTATTTTTTCCTCGATGAGGCTCGGGTCGATATTGAATGTGCTCGGGTCGATGTCGACGAAGATTGGTGTCGCCCCAAGTCGTGCGATGCATCCTGCTGTTGCGAAGAAGCTGTAAGATGTTGTTATTACTTCATCACCTGGGCCGATGTCTTCGGCCATGAGGGCGATTAATAGTGCGTCTGATCCCGAAGAAACTCCGATTCCAAAATCGCACTGGCTGTATTCAGCAATGGCCTTTTCGCATTCAGCGACCTGTGGGCCCATAATGAAGTGCTGGCTGGTCATTACCTGCTGGATTGCGTCGTCGATTTCTTCCTTGATTGACTCGTATTGCAGTTTCAGGTCGAGCATGGGCACGGTTAGAGTCATGAATCATTGTTCCGTGGAGGTTTGTAATGAGGGGGACAGGGGCGGAGTGAATTCAGATTGTCGAAAAAGGTCCTGGGGACTAGCCCGCAAATAGCCGGGCTTTTTTGGCCTGATCTTGAATTTCACGATACGGTGTCTGCCCTGTAGCCATTTCAGCGGGAAGCGGATCGGATTCGGAGATGTCCAGACAGGTGAGGTTGCCGTTCTGGTTCTCACGGTACTTCAGGCTACTTTCTGGGCAGACGACAATTCCTGGTGTGCCTGAGTTCATCTTCTGTCCGTGGCGGCTCATCCATCCTGTTTGTCTTGCCGGATTTCCGACCATGAGTGCGTAGTCAGGAACGTCTTTTGTGACGACTGCCCCTGCGGCTATGAATGAGTACTGTCCGACTTCGACTCCACAAACGATAGTCGCGTTTGCTCCGATGGTCGCCCCTCTTCGGATCGTGGTCTTTTCGTAGAGTTTTTTTCGGCTGACCTGCGAACGTGGATTGGACACATTTGTCAGGACGCAGCTTGGCCCGAGAAAGACGTCATCTTCGACGATCGTACCCGTGTAAACCGAGACGTTGTTCTGGATTTTGACTCTGTCGCCAATCGTGACTTCGGGGGAGATGCAACAGTTCTGTCCGATACTACAGTCATTGCCGATGACTGCTTCATTCATAACATGACTGTAATGCCAGACGGATGTCCCAGAGCCTATTGTTGCGAGACTGGTCAACTCTCGGCCGTCTCTGTGGATGCTTGCGGCTTCTCAGCGAGGGGCGGAGCCTCTGTGCAGGGGACGCTTCTGGGGGCTTGGCTGCCTGACTGGCGACTCGAGTTGCTTCTGGCTGGCGGCGAGGACCTTCAGGACGCGGAGCCCTTCTTCGCCGTCGGTTGATGGGGGGCGTTCTGAGTTTCGATGCTGTCGAGGAATGCTTTGCATTCCTGTTTCAGGGGCTCGGATTTCGGCAGGTCAACTGGCGACGGCGTCGGCTTTGATCGGCCGTCGGGATTCGGTCCTGCCAGTTGACCTTGTGTGGATAAAGGACAAGCTTGTCCTCGGCAGTGTCGTCGAAGACGGCCATTTGCTCTGAGCCGACGATGACCAGTCGCTGCTCCTTGAATGGGTGGAGCCAGCTGACGTGGATGTGAGCTTTTGCGCCGCTGCGGAACGCCATTTGAGTCATTGTAACGTCTGCGATATTACTGCTGACGTACGATGCGCCCTGACAGTCGATTGAGTCGGGCTCTTCGTCTAGAACACCAAGAATGACTGAAATGTCGTGAGGGGCGAAGCTCCAGAGGATATTTTCTTCAGTTCTGAATTTTCCGATGTTTAATCGATTGGAGTAGATGTAGTCGATTCGCCCTAGTTCCCCGTCGGTGATCAGTTTTTTTAGTGCGATAATGGCAGGGTGGTAATGCAGGATGTGGCCAACCATCAGTATTCGCTGGTGCGTTTCCGCAAGGGCAGTGAGCCGTTCTCCGTCGGATACTGACAGTGACAGCGGCTTTTCGACGAAGCAATCTTTTCCTGAAGAGAGGACCTGTTCCGCAAGGCTCGCATGAGTGACCGCAGGAGTTGCAAGTACGACTGCGTCGATTTCGTTATCAGCCAGGACGTCATCAAAAGATGTCGTGAATTGGACGCCAGGGTACTGGTTTTCGACGTCAATCTGTCGGGTTTCGTCTGCGTCGCAGACAGTGGCGAGTGATCCTAATTCGTAGAAGTTTCGAATTAAGTTTTTGCCCCAGTATCCAAATCCAACGACTGCAATGCGGGTCATAATCTGTCAATCCTTTGACGTTTAATACTGTTTCACGTGATGTCCGTGAACGGCGGAGTGCACCAGAGAAGGCAGCGTTCCTTGCTGCTGTTGGCGACTCTAAACTGCAGTCTGTAGCTGTTGGCGAATCAGTTGGTTGTGGTGGCCAATTCATTCCGGCTACTTAAGCGGAGTGATAATTCTGAATTGCAATTTCGTCAATAGACGATTGAGTGCGTTTGACTGTCTCGAAGGTTGTGGCTCACATGAATGGCGGTGCTACGCGGCTGGCTTGGAGCGTTTCGTGTAGTTCTCGCTCAGCCATTTTCGGTGTTGCTCGGTCTTGATTGCTTCGAGCCATTCGGAATTCTTGAGGTACCAGTCGACAGTCTTGCGGATGCCGGTGGCGAACGACTCGCTCGGGGTCCAGCCGAGTTCGTTGGCGATCCGGCTGGCATCGACAGCGTAGCGACGGTCGTGGCCAGGGCGATCTTCGACGAATTCGATCTGCTCGCGGTAGCTTTTGGTGTCATCTCGTGGTTGCAGTTCGTCCAACAGGTCGCAGATAGAATGGACGATGTCCATGTTCGGCATTTCGTTGTTTCCGCCGACATTGTACGTGCTGCCAAGTTCGCCAGCGGAGATTGCTCTGGAGATCGCGGCGCAGTGGTCGTCGACGTAGAGCCAGTCTCGGACTTGTTGACCGTCGCCGTAAATCGGAAGGGGTTTGCCGGCCAGGGCGTTCACGATCATTAGTGGGATCAGCTTTTCCGGAAACTGAAACGGGCCGTAGTTGTTTGAGCAGTTGGTTGTGATGACCGGAAAGTCGTAGGTGTGGAAGTACGACCGGGCCAGCAGGTCGGACGACGCTTTTGAGGCGGCGTAGGGCGAGTTTGGTGCGAACGGCGTAGTTTCAGTGAAGGCCGGGTCGGTTGCCGACAGGGTGCCGTAGACTTCGTCGGTGGAGACGTGCAGAAAGCGTCGCGACGCAAGGTTGTCGCCCCACACTGTTCTTGCGGCGTCGAGGAGTCGGAAGGTGCCAACGATGTTTGTGTCGATGAATGCTTCGGGGCCGGTAATCGAGCGGTCCACGTGGCTTTCAGCCGCAAAATGAACAATCGTGTCGATTTCTTTGTTATGGAGGATGGTCGTTACAAGGCTGCTGTCTGTGATGCTGCCCTGGGCGAACTCGTAGCGATTGTTGTCTGCGCAGCTGGTGAGTCCCAACTGGGAGCCTGCGTATGTCAGTGCGTCGAGGTTAGTGATCGTGACATCGGAGTTGGAGCTGAGCAGGTGCCGGATAAAGTTGCTGCCGATAAAACCGGCTCCTCCGGTCACTAGAATGTTATTTGGCGTAAAACTGTCCATGTGAAATCCGTTTCTGCGTTCTGGTGTTCACGAACCCGTTGGCCATTATGGTCTGTCCTAGCCCGTTAAATGGCTCATCTGCACGATCAACGTAAATTGGACAACCAGTTCCTCAGATGCGTCAAGAGCTCTTTCTTACTTGCGGTTTGACGCTGTATTGAAGACGGCGAGAGCACTCACCTCCGGCTTCTCGCAGATTTACTACATTGCAATCGGCGTGGCCGCGAGGTCCTTTTATGGTCCGATTGGTGTCGTTACAGCAGTTCGTCGATCGGCTTGCCGCCGGGTAGGATCGGGATTGGGCGGCCTGCGTTCGTGATGGTGTGTCCTGATGGGTCGATTCCCAGGTGGTCGTACATAGTTGCCAGAACTTCCAGCGGGTCGACCGGGCGAGTCTTTGGGACTTCGCCTTTTGGGGTTGATTCGCCAATCACCTGTCCAACCTTTAGTCCGCCGCCAGCCATGAGGATGCTCATTAATGAGCCCCAGTGGTCGCGGCCGCCGGTTTTGTTGACTCGCGGAGTGCGTCCGAATTCGCCCCAGACGACCAGCATTACTTTGCGATCGAGGCCTCGTTCGTAGAGGTCTGTGATCAGGGCGGAAAGCATCTGGTCGAGCGGTGGCCCCGAGATGTCCATTCCACGCGACGGGCCGTCTGAGCCGTCGGTCGGTCGGTCGTCGTTGACGATGTTTCGATGCCAGTCCCAGCAAAGTGAATCGGGGGCCATGTTGAACGTCACGAACGTCACGCCCGATTCGACCAGTCGTCTGGCCAGCAGCCCCATCTGCCCCCAGCGATGCCGGCCGTATCGATCGCGCGTCGCCTGCGACTCCTGAGTCAGGTCAAATGCTCGCCTCGCAGTGCCGCTGGTCACCATGTCCAGAGCTTGGCGGTTGAACTTGCTCACTCCGTCGATGGAGCCAATCGATTCGGCGTTTCGGGCGAACTGGTCGAGTTCGCTGAGCAGGGCTCGTCGGTCGTCGACTCGATCGATCGTGACATCGTTGGCAAGATTCAGGTTGGACGTTGCGGCGGTGATCTTTTCGTGCTGGTACGCCGAACGAAACGGATCCTGCAGCAACGTAAATGGACTGTGATTGCTGCCGAGGTAGGACGACCCCATCACGGTGCCGATCACGGGGTTTCGTGTTTGCTCTTCGGACAGCAGAACGTACGGGGGCAGGCCAGGTTGGTTCGCTCCTCGAAACTTCGCGGTCAATGCGCCGGACGACGGGTGTGTCGTCTTTCCGGTGTCTCCGGAATAGCCAGTTGACAACCAGTGGGCTCCTACGAAATGTCCATTTGTTGTGTGCCGGACGGTTCGAATGACGGCGGCGCGGTCGAGCACCTGAGCTGTCATCGGCAGCTTTTCGCACGCGAGAACTCCGGGCAATGCTGTTTGAATTGCCGAGTACGGGCCGCGGAATTCGGCCGGCGCGTGCGGTTTTGGATCCAGTGTTTCGAACTGGCTGGGGCCTCCGCCGAGCCAGATCTGGATTACGGCCGTGTCGCGAGTATCTGACGCGGATTCAGCCTGCAGGCGAACAACGTCGCTCAGTGCCAGGCCGGCACCGCCTGCCGACAGCGTCGACTGCATAAATCGACGGCGGCTGTGTGACTGCAGAATTGGCCGTTCTGTTCCCACATTGGCTCCAGAGGCTGAGTGAGGAGATACTCGGAGCAACCGACGGAAGTCGCATCGGTGCTCGTTGATCATTACACCCTACTATAGAATCCGTCTATTTGAAAATACGGGCTGATCGCATCGGCGTCAGATGCACTGCCGGCGATCGATTCAGCGATCTTCCTCACGCTGGTGCTGGTGATGTCCGCGGCGGAGACTGTCGCGGCTGGGGCGGACGGGCAGAAGCGACAGTGAGTTCGGTCAGGTTCTGCGAAAGATGTCCGCCACGGGCTGAAACTCAACGCCGTTGTCCAGCGGGAAGATGGGGCGTTCGCAGTTCGTATGCCCGAGGCTCTGCAGATTGGCGCTGGTTGCTCCGGGGCCGTCGACGTTGATCAGCTTCGCACACCAGTCGGCAAACATCTGCGGCTCACAGTGCGGCGATTTCACCACGACCAGATCGAACTGGCGTGGGTCTTGACCGTTTGCGTAGAACCACGAACGATCAAACAGATGAACCGGTCGGGTGCCGACGACGATAGTGTGGCTTCCCGCCTCCAGCACCGCGGTGTTGCCAGAGTCCCACGGCCAGCCGAATGACTCGCTGCGGAACTTTCCATCCGAAAGTGATCGCACTCTCGCGTCCACTTCGACTGGTTGATACCGGGCCGAGTCGAGTGCTCCACCGATCTTCGTACGGATTGTCGCTCCGACTCCGGCTTCGAATGCCTGACGGACGGCCTCCGGATCGACGACCGGGGATAGTGATCGTCCCTGATAATTCTGTCGGATCAGCTCACTCAGGATCGCGTTGCTGTCGCCAGATGCTCCGGAGCTGGTCGCATCGGCAGCGTCCATCAGGACGACGGTTCCCGAGTCAATCGTTGCTGCGAGTTGAACGCTTTCTTCGAGACTGGTCAGTGGCACCCGCATCTTCTCGTGGTGCTTCCAGAATCGAGCAGCCAGGTCCAGAGCGTGTTGGCTAGCTGCAGTTTCGTCGCCGTCCATTACAACGATCGCGTTGGACCGCAATTCCGGAACGTCGGTAAACGGGTTTCCCCACATGACAGCGGCTGCCAGCCCGCCGTCGCTGGCTTCGATCGGTTGGGTGAGACGGATGCATTCGTTGATCGATCCGGATTCGGTGATCAGCTCGTCGCCTCGTGCCAACGCGGGGATCTTCACTCGAGCGGTCACTGGCCGAACGTCACCGGCCGCGAGTTTCGTCAGAAGTGATGCGGCGCGAGCCCCGGTTTCGAAAAAATCGACGTGCGGGTACGTGTGGTAGACGACCACGGCGTCACTGTGCTGCAGCATGCGATCCGTCAGGATGCCGTGCAGATCGAGCGAAACCACAAAGGGCACGGACTCGCCAAGAATGCGGCGTGCTTCCTGCAGAAGGAATCCTTCGGGGTCGTTGTCCTGTTCCGCCTGCATGGCTCCGTGCAGGCAGAAGTACGCGGCGTCTACCGGGCCGGCCTCCGACAGATTCTCCAGAAATTCATTACTGAGCCGAGTGAAGTCGGCAGCGGCGAGGATGCCTCCGGACGTGTTCGAACTGGCTCCGAAGGTCGGAACGCATTCCACGCTGTCATCCTGATCGAAAACGCTCAATGCGCCGGCGACTTCCTCGCTCACGCCGCGGTGGTAGTCCAGCATGGCCTCGCCGCGGACGACTCGAAAGTCCTCGTAGTGACTGGGCACGGGGTTAAACGTGGAGACTTCCTGTTTGCATTCCGCAATGAGAACTCGTGTCATGGTCGGCTCACCTGATCAAGAACTGTCGGAGACGTTGCAACGTAGAATGTTGTCGTCGGAACGCGGTCGCTCGGCGATCCAGTTCGATCTATCCGTGTTGGGCATACAAGGCAACTGAAAGAGCAGTCAGCAGAACCGCACATCCAGTTGCAACCAGAAACGCCTTCTGAACGTTGCTGCGTTTTGCACAGTATCCGATAAGCATTGGCACGACCGTCCAGCCAATGCCGCCGATGGCGAAAAAGACTCCGACAGCGCGGCCGTGCAGCGGCACTTCGACATTCGTCAGCAGAATGGCGATCAGTGTCGGGAAGATCGGACCGAGTATCAGCCCGGCGGCGATGATCATCACGCAGGTGGTCTTCGCTGCTCGGCTGAAAACCAGTCCGAGGGTGAAGGCAATGCACAACCCGCTCATGACGACCACCAGCAGAGTGTCCTGGCCGGCTGGCAGCAACAGAGCAGTGGCCAGTCGCGAACCCATGAAGGTCAGCCAGAATGCGGACAACAGAGCCGACGCTTTTCCTTCGGCGACTCCGCGGTCCGTAACCAGTGTGGTTGCCCACGTCGCCGTCGCTGCTTCGATCGGAACGTGGCAAAAGAA
Organism: uncultured Planctomycetaceae bacterium; assembly: GCA_943787265.1. Classification (GTDB taxonomy): domain Bacteria; phylum Planctomycetota; class Planctomycetia; order Planctomycetales; family Planctomycetaceae; genus JABMPE01. The sequence continues at coordinate 18,627 of CALSLT010000022.1, forward strand.
CGCCAGACAGCACAGCCACACAATCGGGTTTTCGACGAGTTTCGAAAGCCCGCCGGCAACACTGTCAGAAGGCTCTGCATAAATTCTGACCCAGTCCACGCCCCAACCTTGCAGCAACGGAACAATTGCCAGAGCTGCTAATAGAAGGAAGACAGCTTCGAATCTCATCCATCGAACGAGGGCTGCGACCAGCAGCGGCGTGAGAAACGCTCCCATGCCGAAAATGAAATCACCCATGTTCATCGCGTAGGAAATCCGCGACGCCGTTTCTTCAAGCGGAAGAAACGCGGGTGGAGACGTCACGTTGAGTACGTTGACGAGCGCCGACCAGCCGATCCCCAGCAACAAGACGGCCAACAAAGCGACTCGGTAGGTTTTCAATCGAGCCAGCATGATCAGGCTGATAATGACGACCAGAAACCCGCCACCGATCACTGCCTGCTTGCCGTTGACTCCGATGAGGTCAACCAGAAATCCTGCCGCAAACACCATCGGGATAAGCGTCACGCCAAAGACGCTGACCAGTCCACCGACGCGGGCTTCGTCAATCTCCATCTTCCGAGCGAGTGGGACTTTCACACTGCCCAGCAATGCGTGACACATTCCAGCGACAGTCAGAGCGGAAATCTGCATCAGCGTCAGATTCGTATCCATGTTTTCTCCAGGTTGGCGGAGCTTCGGGTTCGCACAGTCTTAAGGCCGAGACGGGATATCAGCAATCGTCCCAAGGGAATTGGATCATTCGCCAAAGACTTGCGTCGGTGACGCGATACTCCGAGATCCGGTCGTGGACTTTCGCGTTGTCGGGGCTTGATACAGACTCCGCTTTGCGGTCGCGTCGTGCGCAGGCCGCTTGCATGATGAATTTTCCCCTTTCAGGCAGGAGCCATTTATGACAGACGCCGGCATGACTGACGACGCGAACTCAAATGACTCTGCCACGAACGGCGAAAATGGATCGAAGGCGCCGGGCGGCGGAAATCACACGCTATATATGGTCGCGTCAATCGTTCTGGCATTTGTCGTTGCCTGGCTGGCTCCGGATTTTGCATGGTCGCTGGAGGTCGGCGGCGAAGTGTTTCTGAGATTGCTGACGATGGTCGTCGTGCCGCTGGTCATGGCCAGCGTGATGAGTGGAATTCTGGGTCTGGGCGACGTTCGCAAACTTGGCAAACCTGGAGCCGCCGCCGTCGGCTACTACCTGATGACAACGGTCCTTGCGGTGACGATTGGCGTGATTGTCGTCAACGTTTTTCAGCCCGGTGTTGGAGTCGATGCTGGAGGCATGCTTGAAGCCGCAGAATCGATCAGCGAAGTCAGTGAAGTTGCGGCTTCGGACGAGCACCCGAAAGGCATCTCCGACATGTTTCGCAACATGTTGCTGATGCTGTTTACGGATAACCTGCTGGGCTCGATGGTCAATACGAAACTTCTGCCGCTGATCGTGTTCAGCATTATTTTTGCTGGAATGTTGACGACGATGGGCGAGCGATCTCGACTGCTCAGTACATTGGTTACCGGGATCAATGACGCATTGCTCAGTTTCGTAATGCTGCTGATGAAGTTTGCTCCGATCGGCATCTTCTGCCTGGTGACTTCGAAATTCGGCGAAGCCTTTGCCAATGGCACTTTCGTCGAGACGCTCAAGCAGTTGTTCTGGTACGTGATGACCGTTCTGACCGGGTTGGGCATTCACGCTCTCGTTGTGCTGCCGTTCATTCTCTGGTTCTTCACCCGTCGGAATCCGCTCGAATTTATTCGACAGATGTCTGATGCACTGCTGACGGCATTCTCAACGGCCAGTTCATCCGCCACGTTGCCTGTCACGATGGAATGTGCAGAGAAGCAGGCAGGAGTGTCGAAGCGGTCAACCGAATTCGTACTGCCGCTCGGCGCGACGATCAACATGGACGGGACAGCGCTTTACGAAGCGGCGGCCGCGATCTTCATCGCTCAGATTCACTCGGCAGCAAATCCGGACTTCGCGTTCGGGCTGACCGAGCAGATCGTTATTGCAATCACGGCCACGCTGGCGGCGATCGGCGCTGCCGGGATTCCGGAAGCGGGACTTGTCACGATGCTGATCGTACTGAACGCGGTTGGCCTGCCGATTCACTATCTCCCGATGATCCTGCCTGTTGACTGGTTCCTCGACCGGTTCCGAACCGCCACCAACGCCTTTGGCGACTCGGTTGGGGCGGCGGTTGTTGATCAGACTTTTCCGAAGGACGAAACGTCGACTGCCTGATCGTCTGCATGTGTGAATCGCGATGGCGGAAGGTGGTCAACTGGCTGTGACCAGCTCGTTCTCATTCGATTCGCGCTTGATTCCATTTTCCGCGCGGGACATCAGGTCGTTGGCTGACTCGCCGGGACGAGCGGAAAGGATGCTCATGCGAGACATTGAGGGCAGGCTCTCGCCCAGCAGTGTTTCGGCTGCATCTGAGAGGCGTATGGCGAGCTGGCGTGCTTCGACGCTCGTTCTGCCTGGCAGGGGGATGGCGAGAGTGTCCTCTCGGTATCGCGCCAGGATGTCGCCCGGGGAGAGTTTCCGAGCGAAGCATTCGGCCAGCAGCCGCAAGTGATCGTCGGCCGCCGACCGCCCTGCGTCCTGCAAAATCTGCCGGTAGGATTCGGTTGTAAACAGAATGGCCGACAGGGGCTCTTTTGATGTGCGGGTTTCTGCGAGTTGTTTGCTGATTGCTCGGTCGAAGTGTTCTCGGGTGGCGGCTCCCGTTGCAGTGTCGGGGGCTGGTTCTTTCAAGTCAGCGATCTGTTTGTTCTGCGCTCGGATTTGCGACTGGGCATCGTCAAGCTGCTTCATTAATTGAGATACGGCGGTTGTCATCTGGTCGATCTCAGCCACAAGCCCGTCGGCCTTGCCTGTTTGAATGACCGTTTTGACTTCAGCGGGGAGACGTCGAACCTGTTGTTTCAACTGGTCCGCCGTTTCAGTCATGGACTGACTTGTCTGTTCGAGAATTGCTGCGCGTTGAGTACTCGTTTCCATTGTGTGAGCGACCCGATGCCACATCTGGAGGCTGCAGTGCAGAGTCAGGACGAGGTCCGTTGGTGTGAGGACGCCTCGCAGAATCTCGTGGTCCACGACTGGCAGAAACGAAGCTCTCTGGTTGACCAATGTCGAAATGGCGACGTTCAGTGGCGACTTCGGTGCGATGAAACTTTGCGGCGGAGTCATGACGTCGGCCGCGTTGGCTTTCGGTCGCATTCGGTGCTCGTTCGCGTGAACAACTCCCAGCAAGATCTGGTCTTCGTCACAGACGAGTAGCTGCTCGACGCTGTTTTGTGAGAGCAGTCTTGCGATCTCTTTGCCCGACGTTGATTCCCCGATGATGATCGGACGTTGAGTCATGACGTGCCGGACTTCGATCTCGTTCTTCAGAAGGAGATCGCGGTCGTCGATGAGTTGCTGCCAGAGGACTTCGCGTTTTGCATTCAACCGAGTCTGCAACACCGGCTCAACGGTCGGTTTTCGATGCGAGGACCGATTCTGTTTCTGTTTTTTTCCTTGCTCTCGCAGTAACAGCCACGCGGCTGCCACGGTTACGATTGGAACGGAGACAATCAGCAGGATGAACAGTGGTTGTGGCATAACGGATTCCGCACATTGACTGTCAGTTGCTCGAGGTTCTGACGAAGCGGCCCGCTGCGGACACCTGCTACGATGTCCGGCTTATTGAAGGCTTAGCTCGAAACCTCAGCCGGTGCTGGGAATGCCTCAAAAACTGTGTCGTGTTGCAGGCGTTTACCTCGCGTTTGAGGGAGATTCCTTACGCAGCTGTTGTGTTTTGAAGCTGAGACATCGCGGCGGAGCAGAGGCTGGCCAGCCTCACGCTTCATATTCAATTCTGGCGACGGGTTCTGCGGGCCCTTGCACGCCGCAGCCTGGGAGTCTCATTGCCAAGCTTTAAACGCACTCCGGCTTTGAGCATAGCCTAGTCGATGGTGGCGCCGGCGATGGCTGGGGATTTGTAGGCCTTTATGATCAGCTTCTTGAGCGTCGGCACGTGGACGTCTTCAAACTTTTTGATGTAGAGACACGACTTGCCGATCTTGTGCTTTCCGAGTTTTTCCAGCAGAGCGGTTTGCTTTTCCAGTTCGCAGTGAAGGTACAGTACCAGGTCCTGTTTGCGAGGTGAGAACCCAACGTGGAACCAGTCTCCTTCGGACGTTTTGCCTCGATAGTGAAAACTGCCAAAGCAGACCTTTGTCTTGCTCCAGATGACGGCTTGCTCGCCCGTTTGCTCCTTCATCAGATCGAGAATGGCCAGGCAATCGGTGCGCTGCTGATCGTCCTTGATGCCGGCCAGGAACTTGTCGACGCCAGCATCGTTTGCTTGTTTCGATTTTGTCATTGGAGTCGCCTGGTGATGAGGACTGTCCAGTGTCGCTTCGGATTTTCTTTCAGCACGTATCCCGCTTCACAGCGCTGCTTTCTTCAGGGCGTCCAGCATGTCGTCGACCTCTTTGATGTAGGATGTTGGCGTGCCGAACGAGGGATGCGCGGCGTACGTTAGAATCCCTTTGCGGTCGATGACGAACCAGCATGGATCATTCTCCACCCAACCGCCCCACATGGCGCACTTTCGGGCGACTCCGTAAATAGCGGCGGCTCGTCCTGCGGGGTCTGACAGAGCCGTGCTGAATACAAGGCTTTTGTTTTTGGAAAACGGACTCTTCACGCGCGAGAGCAACCGATTCTCTTCTTTGAATACTCTGGTCCGCACAAGATCGTGCGACTGGACCAGGTAAACGGCGGCACCCAGTTTGATGGCTTCCTGTTTTTTCAGACGCAACTGCGCCTGCTCGTGCATGCAGCCGCCTCACTGGTCGAAGGCGGCGAAGTAGATCGCGATCGGCTTCTTACCCAGAACGCTGGAAAGCTTGAAGGTCTTCCCGTCGAGCGTTTGTGCCGAGAAGTCTGGCGCTGCGTGTCCGACTTTCGCGAGCCCCATTTCTTTGCGTTTAATTCCAACGGCAAATGCATTTCGAATCTGTGCCGCGCAGTCCAGTTTGCTTTTGAACTGGTCGATCGACAGGTCGGCCGCCCAGGCAACTCCCGCCTCGTCCTTCTTTTTGACGGCTTCGATGACTTCGAGTTTCATCTTGAGTAAGCCCAGCGACTCAACTGCTCGAATTCGAACCATGAACTCAGGATCGTTCAGAGCCAGGTCTGCGAGAGCATCGGCCGATGCCTTATCGCCACGAATTCCCAACGCACGGGCCGCCATCGATCGCACGAGTCTGTCTTCATTCTTCAGGCCGGCTCTCAGAGACTTGAGGTCCGCCGTGTTGATGATCTCAAACTCCAGCGCGACGCGATCCTGCCAGCCTTTCTCGAAAACTTTGAATCCGACTTTCGAAGCATCTGGCCCTCCTGGAAACTCCAGATCGCGGTATCTCTCGAGTGCCGATTTCGACTCCTGCGACTGGAGCGGTGGGGGCAGCAATAACAAACACACAATCGCCGACATGAGTCTCAACATCTGTCTGTCCTTCCTCGCTGAGGCCTGCTTCGCGTACTAACGGTAATGAATAACGCGGAAGCATTACATCGCGCGGCCCTGCCCAGTAGTTTTCGCAGGATCAGACCGAGGTTGTGAGCGGCGACTGTCAGCCGGACTTTCTTGCGGTTGTTCTCCAGGCCTCGCAGCCGGGTGCGGCGGGCCCCTCCCGTTTCGCAGACGTGAGCGAAGCTTCTTTCGACACGCTCGCATCGCAGTTTCTGCAGACGCTTGTTGCGTTCGCCTTTCAGACGACGGCGGTTGGCTCGGTACGCGACTTCGTAATCAGCGGGCTTGTCCGTCCAGCGACGGTTCGGACCATCCGGCTCGCAGATGTATGTTCGCAATTCGTCCGCCCGGGACTTCGCTAGCGTTTCGTTTTTGTGGTAGCCCTTGTCGCCGACGACCTCTTTGATTGCCGCGTCGCTGTCGGCCTGCTGCACGTTGCCTTGAGCGGTGTTGACGCTGTCCAGCAGCGTCTTACCGTCGGACTCGTTGCCGTAATAGATCTCGGCAGACAGGATTGCTTCAGTCTCAAGGTCGACCGTGTGTTCCTGCTTGTACGACAGATGCGTGTGGCCCTTCTTCATCTTCATAATGCGGGCGTCAGGGTCGCTTGAACTTTGCCAGTCCTGATTGGACGCCTTCTTGCCTTTGCGTTTTCGATCGAACTTCCGCAGGTCGTCGTCGCTGTTGATTTCGACGCCGTCAGCTTCGGCCAGACCGAGGACGTACGCTTCCCAGTCCTCGCCGGTGTCCCGCCGCACGATCGACTTCATCGCCGCGTTGGCTTCCAAAAGAGTTGAATCGACACCGACAGTCTTGCCTTTCAACAGCCCGTGTTCTTCGACCAGCGACAGCACGAATGCAAAGACCTGCTCGAACACTTCCAGAGGAAGTCGCTGACGGATGCGCGTCAGGCTCGAATGCTCCGGGGTGTTCTCATGCAATTCGTACCCAAGAAACTTCCGCAACGACAGGCTGTCCCGACATCGCCACGCAATGCCTCGCTGAGAATCGATGCCCTCAAAGTACCCCACAAAGATCATGCGGAAGTAGATGCCTGGCGGAATGCCGGGACGACCACCTTCTTTGTAAAATGGCTCGCACAACGACTCGGCAAAGTTGTCGAACTCCCCGTCGCGGAGCACACGATTCAGCTAACAGGCCGTTGAAAAATCGAGTCAGGCGGGGCAGTTTGGTGTCATGAGTGTCGGCACTGTACGGGTTGGGTTTCGTGATATGAATTCCGGATGAGCCGCCTGAATCTGTCTCCGCCGCATCATGAGACAGATGGCTGCGTAAATCCCATTGAGTAGAGTCGAAAACGCCGCCGCCTGGCGAGGTTTGCCACTGCCAAACAGGTTTCGCATCAGCAGTCCGAGATTGTGAGCGGCAACGACCATCGAGTAACGCTTGTTGATTTTCTCCAGCCCGCGAAGCCACGTTCGGCGGGCACCGCCGGTCTCGCACACGTGAGCGAAACTCCGTTCCACTCGCTCGCTGCGATGCCGCTGCATCTGTTTGCTTTTCGCTCGCTGCGTGCGACGACGATTGCTCAGCACCGCCGCTTTTACTTCGTCTGGCTTGTCCGTCCAGCGACGCTGGTGCGGCGAGGCTGGTTCAGGAATATAAGTGCGCAGCCCAGCGGTCGTGCAGGCTGTGATCTGATCGTTCGCGTGATAGCCCTTGTCAGCCGCAACCTCTTTGATATCCGCGTCGCTGCCTGCAATTACCAGGTTGATCTGAGCATCCACAACCGCCGACAGAAGTGTCTGCGAGTCCGGTTCGGTGCCATGCTGAACCGTTGCTGACAGCACAACTTCCGTTTCCAGGTCAACGGTGTGTTCGGCTTTGTATCCGAAGTGCGTGCGACCGTCCTTCATCTTAACGATCCGTGCATCGTCGTCCGCTTTCGACTTCCAGTCCGTATTGGATACTTTCTTCCCTTTGCGTTTGCGGTCGAAGCGACGCTGCTCGTCATCTGTCGGTTCCTCGTCGTCACCAATGACACCTTCTTCACGCATCAGGCGTTTGATGTAGTCCTTCCAGTTCTCATCGTTGTCACGACGGACGATCGTCTTCATGGCCGCATTGGCTTCCAGCAGAGTCGCATCCACACCGACTCGCGAACCGGAAATCAGCTTCCGTTCACACGCCATCTGCAGCACGAATGCAAACACCTGCTCAGCCACTTCCAGAGGAAACCGGTCACGAACCTTCGTCAGTGAACTGTGATCCGGAACCGACTCCGTCAGGCTCAGACCGAGGAACTTCCGCAGCGAAAGGCTGTCTTCACACCACCACGCCCGTTTGCTTTTTAAACACGGCCGCGTTGAGAATCGATCCCTTCGAAGTAGCCGACAAACAGCATGCGGAAATACACGCCGGGCGGAATCCCCGGCCGGCCACTGCGGGCGTAATAAGGCTCCACAAGTTCTTCGACAAAGCGGTCAAAACCCGCTTCACGAAGCAGACCGTTGAGTCGCTCATAGAACACATGCCCCGGTGCCTTCGCCACCGCCCCCGTCGCTACCCAAAAGTCCTGCTGCTTCTCGGTGTTTCGCCGCCGCAATGCCATCGCAAGACTCCATTCAGAAAACGATCGCGCGTAACATAACGATTTGCTTTCGCTGGGCCAGGTTTTTCAACAGGCTGATAGTTTCTGAGAGTCAGTGTCGTGTCGTTGGATTCTGAGAAGGATGATCACTGGGTGACTTCAGGCTGTTTTCCGGCAGCGATTTGAAGTTGAAGCTGCTTGATCTCCCACCTCAGAGAGTGCTTGTCGATTAGAAGCATGAAGTACAACTCGACGATTCCTTCCAGAATGATGCACACAGCAAAGCCGGTGGCCCAGGCGATCATCGATCGTGTGTCTTCCGCACGGAAGAACTGAATCGCCGACGTTACCGTCAGGCTGATGAGCACAACCATTGCGAGCACGTGCAGCCAGGTGAACCATCTGGTCTGGCCGCGGAACATGTATTTGAGGCTTTCGAAGTAGGCTTCCAGATCGTCGTCGTCTTTGAGCAGCTTGTCCTGATCAGCCTGCAAAGCGGATCTGATTTCGTCGTCCAGATTACTCATCATTCTTCCTTTCGAGTCGTTGTTTGAGTTGCTCTCGTGCATTGAACAATCGTGACTTGACCGTCCCCACAGGAATGTCCAGCGTTCTGGCGATCTCTCGTGTTGAAAGGTTGTCGAGGTACTTCAAGGACAGAATCTGGCGGCTGACTTCCGGCAGCTTCTGAAGACCAGCCTGGATGTCGCTCGTACGGTTGTCTGACTCCGCATCGCTTCCGTCGTCATCGCGACGATTTTCCAGATCGCTTCGCAATGTTCGTTGTCGAGTTTGACGGCGGATCCAATCGGCAGCCTTGTTGCTGACAATCCGAAACGCCCAGCCGCGGAACGACGTTGGTTCCTTGAGATTCCGAATGGTCCGAACGATGACCACCCAGGCATCCTGAACGATTTCGGCGCTGGCGTCGGAATCGCCCGTCAGATGCCACGCGTGCCGCTTCAGCCGGTCATGCCAGCGTGAGACCAACTGCTCGAAGGCATTGAGGTCCCCTCGCTGGCAGCCGATCACCAGCAGCTCGTCAAGAATTCGGTCCGGTGTCTGTGCCATAAGAATGCACTACAGTCGGTCAAAGCTGCCGTCGGTTCATCTTTTTTTTGAAGTTTTACGGCCATCAAGGAACGTCCGCAGGTCGACCGCGAATTCCGGGCGTGCGAATTGACTGAGGAGAACGCTGGCTGTCGTTCAGAGCGGCCAAAGCTCACCCAGTGATGCTGACGTTCTTAAGCGTCTGGCTCTGAATTTTTTTCCGCGAGTTCGGCAAATTTCTTCAGCGTCTGAGGGCTGACGTGGTGTTCCATGCCCTCCGCATCGATCGCGGCGGTTTCCTCATCGATTCCCAGCGAAACGAGAAATCGGAAGACCGTTTCGTGGCGTTTTCTGGAAGCTGTCGCGAGACGCTTTCCCTGGGTTGTCAACTCGATCGGCCGGTACGGTGCTGTGTTGACGAGGCCTTCGGCCTGCAATCGGGAAACTGTTCGTGTGATAGTCACGTGGCTGACACCGAAGTGGATTGCCAGGTCACGAACACGGCACGTTCCTGACGACTTATGGATTTCCGCGATGGCTTCGACATAGTCCTCGGCAGTTTCCGTCGCGTGGTCCCGTCGAGTGCGTCTGTGAGGTGCGGATGGCTGTTCTGGCGTCGTCATGATGCCTTGTTTGTATCCAGGTGCGTGTGTCTGCTGAGTTTTGGAACGGCGGCCGTGCACGAGTGTAGCCGTGGGCCGACGCAGTTCCCAATGATCAGCGGAGCTGCACAGTCATCCCAAGGATTCTCATGCGATGCCTGCCTGTCGAAGACGGGCAGGCTGGAATGATGAGCGAATCGACGATGACTCGGCTGGAGTGGTTTTCTGTAGTGTCCGCGCGGCTGAATTCGCACAGCCGTTGATTCGTCTGGCCGAGTTGGCTTGACACATGCGACCGACGTCCTAGTCTTTGTGGCTGAAATGTAGCGGACGCTACGGAGTAGTGTGTGCTACTCAGTATTCAAGGCTACTGATGAAGGGGGCGGAAAATCTCCGTTCCACTCAGCGAGATGGCGATTCCTCGATTGCTGCCAGTCATGAAGCAGGCAGTACGAAACATTCACTCGAAAAAAATGACTTACATTTGGGGGCCTCGATTTTGCTATGAATCGGACGACGTTACACAGACGCGGGTTTACGCTGATTGAGTTGCTGGTCGTGATCGCGATCATCGCCATTCTGGTGGCTCTGTTGTTGCCGGCTGTTCAGCAGGCGCGTGAAGCGGCAAGAAAGTCGCAGTGCAAGAGCAACCTCAAGCAATTGGGATTGGCGTTGCACAACTATCACGACGTCCATTCCACATTGCCGGCCGGATACTATTCGTTTGGAACGACCACCGGAGCTGGCCCTGGCTGGGCCAGTATTGATCCTGTGACCTGGGACGCGGCTCCCGGCTGGGGTTGGGGGACGATGATTCTGCCATTCGCCGACCAGGCGGCGCTGTATAACGAGCTGACCATTGAGCAGCCGCTTTGGGCGACGCCGAATCTGGCGTCGATTCGCTCGAAACTTCCGGTGTTTTTATGCCCGTCGGTGTCCGGTTCTCACGAATCATTTACCGTGACGGACGATGCAGGGGTACCGCTCCTGCCATCTGGCAGTTCGGTTGAACTTGGTCGAAGCCACTATGTGGTGTCGCATGGACAGGAAGAATGTTGGGGCGACAGAAGCGGCGTCGCTTTGAATGCTGTCGTCTTTACCGACATTCAGACTGGTGGGACAACAACGGTCTCGGTGAACGGCGACACGAATCGAGTTTCGGACGGGCCGTTCTGCCGAAACTCAGCGATTCGATTTCGTGACGTGACGGACGGTTTGTCAAACACAATTTTTATTGGCGAGCACTCATCAAGGCTCAGCGAAAAGACCTGGGTGGGAGTCGTCCCGGGAGGTTCGTCGCGTCCGCTGATTTCTTCTCCGGACAATGGGCCGGATTCAGCAGCCACCCTCACGATGATCCATGTCGGGCCGTCTGGTGGCGAGCAGGACACATTCGGAAATCCGATCATTCATCCGATCAATTTTCCGACATTCCACGTCGGGCAGATGTTTTCGGAACACACCGGAGGCGGGCATGTCTGTCTCGGCGATGGGTCTGTCCGGTTTATCACTGAAACGATCGACCTGTTTCTGTTCGCAGCGATCTCCAGCGTCGGCGAAGAAGACGAAGCAGGAGACTTTTGAAAATGAATTCGTCCATCAGAGGAAAAGCAGAGCGAGGTGGCGAGACGAAGCGGTTGTGGCTGCCGCGTTGGATGACGATGTTTGCCAGTGTCTGTCTGGTTTGCTGCCTCGGATGCGGATATCCGGAAGTCAGTCCGAAGGCCTATGAAATCACCAAGGCCTTGTATTCCGTTTGCAATCTGAAGCGGGACGGGGATCTCGACAAAGTGACCAATGTGATTTTGAAGGCCGCCACGGATTCAGAGCTCAGCGAAGCCGAATCAGAATGGCTGCTGGCAATCGTCCAAAAAGCCAGAAACGGTGAGTGGGAAGCAGCGGCTCAGGAAGCTCATTCAATCCTGAAGGACCAGGTTGACCTGTAGGATCGCGTGGTCGGGCCTGTTGGCTGGTGGATCGGCATTCGATGACGTGCAGGCGGAGACAGTCTCGACAGTCGTCCGTGCTACCGAATGAGGGCGGACCGCGTCCCAGCCTGTGCTCCTGTTCCGTTCGTCGGCTTCGGTAACCGTGAGAGAGGTAAGTTCGAGTTTGACAATCGAATGTTAGAAGGCCTGGCTGCTGCGTCGAGTTCCCTTTATCCAGACGCAACGCTTACCCTGCACTCGCTCAAGAGTCGGCTTGACGAAACAGACGTCGGGCCGTGCCTCGTCTGTATCTTCCCTTAATACAGCTTTATGGCCGACTACTCGTATGGATGAGTCAGCGGATTCAGAAGTGTCGCATCAGGAGCGACGGGACACCGATCGGGTGTCAGTGGATCTTTCTTTGCGGCAACTCATTCTGCCGACCATTCCGTTGATTCTGCTGGTGGCTTTTGGTTTTACGTTTCACCCGAATGCAACAGTAGAACCCAAACTGCAGTGGTCAGGGACTTCGGAGAAAGACGGCAATGGAGAGATCACTCTTCAAGTCGACAAGACACTCATGATTGAAGGCGCGATCGACTGGTGGATTGGACCTTTTTTAGTCCACAAACAGAGCGTTTCGCGGCCTTACGAAGAGATCCCGGAGATCAACTGGAGCATTGAGGAAACTCGTGGCTGGTGGATGACGATCGCTGGTGCTTTTGCGTTTGCTGTCTTCTTCCCGGCAGCCTGGAGTCAGAAGTGGCATGGTCGATGGGCTGACGGTCCGCCTCGAGTCGCTTCTGGCAGAGCCATTCTGATTATTGTCTGCGTTCTGACTTTTCTCGTCGGGGTCTGTTGGCTGTTCAAAGGGATGAATCCTCAGTCCGTCGACGGTCTGTCTCAGGAATTCAGCGGTGCCAGGAATCTCGGGTGGAGAATGGCGGCCGTCATCATCCTGTTTCCGGTCGCTGAGGAACTGGTTTTCCGAGCAATGCTGCAACGATTGCTGGCTCGACGTCTGGCAGTTCGTCACGCCGTGTTGATTCAGGCCTTGTGCTTTGGAGCGGTGCATCTGGCGACACCGATGCACGTCCTGATTGGAGTCTTTGGCGGACTCTCTTTCGGCATGATCTACGCGGCGACAAATCGCCTCTCGCTTACCATCGCGACTCACTGCGCCAGTAACGCGATTTTCATCCTGCTCATTCTTTGACGAGTTGGATGTCCGTCACCAGAGTTACCGCCGGTGATGTAGGCTGGGACTCGTCCCAGCTTTCCCGTTCATTTGCTTCCAGCGATATTCAGTTCGCGTGACCAAGAGTTCGACCGAATTTGGACGAGGCGATTCAATCTCGCCGTCGGGTTTATCGATGACATTTCTTGCTGGGACGCGTCCCAGCCTACGTCACTGGATGACTGGCCGACTCTGTCCTAGAGTTTTGATTCGTAGGCTGCTTTGAATGCCGGGTGCCCGTCTTCGCCTTCTGGCTGGTACCACTCGGTTGAGGCGGCTTTCAGGCCGGATGCGGCTGCAGCGTAGGCTTCCGCAGAGTTCAGGAAGCGGGCGGAATTGTCTTCGAGCCAGATGGCGTTCGGGCTGTCGACCATGCTGCAAAACACGGTGGCCTGCTTATCGCCGAAATTGAAGACTCCCTGCTTTTTCGCAAGTTTCATGGCGCGAGTCATGGCGACCAGCCAACTGACAGCATTGCCTTTCTCGGGAGATTCATCCCAGTCTTCAACTTCGCCGAGATGTTTCGTCAGAGCGTCAAAGTTGACAGGCAGTCCTTCGGACCAGAATTCGCCGAAGTACCATCGGTCAAAGTCGGTGCCGTCGGTCGTTGCGAGATGCTGGTCCGTGTTGGTGTACAACTGGACGTCGCTGGAATCATCGAGCACGACCAGAGCCACGGCGTAAACAGTTGCTCCTGATTCGAGCGTCGGGCGAAACTCATTCATCGCTTGGACGATCGCTTCGGCCAGTTCTGTCGCCGCGTTGTCGATTGTTTCTTCGCTCACTTGAGATGCTCCATTTCTGCCACAACCAACGAATCCGAAACCAGCGATCGCGCCGAGTGATGTCTCAAGGAAGGATCGACGTGGCAGGAGAATATTCATGGCAGCACACTCCGGAATATCGATCGCCGTGAAATAGTTTTCGAGGCGACATCGTCGGACGACGAAGCTGAAAGGCAATTATGGCGGAATCGAACTGTCTGAACAGGAGAAGGCAGAGAGAGCAGAGTCAGGATTCGAGGGTCTTCTCTGCTTCCTCTGTTCTCTCCTGTTAAGAATCTCTTCGGCTGACAGGCCGACTCTGTCATTTTTGGGGTGGCTGTGATTGCTTGCAATCAGGGCGGCGCAGCCGCAAGAGGTCACTCGCAGGCTTAAGTCGGTTACCTCTTGTCGCTCCGCGACACCGGTTGCGAGCAACCGGTGCGCCCCGCGGTCGGTATTTCATCGCGAGCTGATGGTTGAGGTATCTTGTGCCTTCGGCATCCAGACAAGCTAAAAGAGATTGTCTGGGGCACCCTGCCTTATCGGGCAATTCCATAGAATCGTTTTGCATTATGAGCGAACAGGTCAGCCTGATCGGCAGGTGACATTGAGCCGACGACTTCGCAATAGGCACGGTAAAGTGAGTCGTAACTGATTGCGACTTTCTCGATTGGGAAGTTGGATGCGAATTGGCACCGCTTTACGCCGAATACGTTAATGGCGAAGGTGATGAATGGTTCGATTGCATCTGCAACTTCATTGGCGGACGGAGAGCGGTCGGTTGTCCTGAAGGGAAAACCGCAAACCGGCATGAGGAGCCCTGACAGTTTGACGTGCACGTTGCCGCAGGCAGCCAATCGCTCCATCGAATTCATCCACTCGGCTTTTGTTCGGTCTCGTTCTGCGGGTGAACGGCCCAGTCGACCAAACGGACCTGCAACGGCTACCGGAGTGCCTAGATGGCACAGAACAATGGGCTGATCTGGGAAACACTTGGCGAGATCAACCAATTCATCGATCTGGCTGTGATAAACGGTTGCATCAAAACTCAGATCGAAACGCCGGAGTTGGGCGAATCCGGCGCGCCAATCGGGACTGGCAGACAGTCTTTCTGACGACGTGCCGTTGTAAATGCTCGCGTCGGGATGCCAACTCAGCGTGTCACGGATGCTTCGAACTTTTGTACTGGCCACAAGATGTGCTTCAAGGACGTCCGATACTTTTTCACCCTTTGACAGGTTTGCGTGAGCCACAACTGCTTTGATTTGTGTGTTTTGAGTTTTCTCAAGTTGTTCCAACCAGATTGTTTCGTTGACCGGAGCAAAGTCGTCCTTCCCTTCCCATCCGGCTTCAACATGTACGACTCCCTCAACAGGGCATTCGCCCACTTCGTTTTGCAAGGTCGCTGGAAGATGGGGGCGAATGATGTGACTCGACGTTCCAAAGAAATCGACAGCATTTCGTGGAAACAGCCGCATGGCCGCCCACTCGGTAATTCGAGAACTGAAGCCAAGCGTTCGAACAAGCGGAGAAACTGCGCGCGGCGTAGTTCGTGGGTCCCAAAAGTGGACATGCGAATCGAAAAACGAAGGAATGGCTTGTTGATTCACTTGGAAATCGGTGTCCACAAAGTGATGCAGCAAATTTAACCTTGCTCGCCGTCGCTCTGCGGTTCTTTGAGCAGGATGCGGAGCTTTTCACGGAGTTCGTTGCGGGCTCGGTGGATGCGGCTGCGGATGGTGCCGATCGGGCAGCCGACGGCTTCGGCGGCGTCCTCGTAGGACAGGCCCTCGATCTCGGTCAGGACGATCGCCTGGCGGAACTCGTCAGAGAGTTCGCTTAAGGCTCGGCGAACCAGCTCCTGCTCTTCCTGAACTTCCATGCGGCCGGACGGGCGAGCGCCGCCTCGTTCATCGACGGGTTCGATGCCGGCGGCTTCTTTGGCAGTCTCGACAGATGATGTCTTCTGTCGGGCGGCTTTGCGGCGGAAACTGATCGTCGCGTTGACGGCGATGCGGAACAGCCACGTGTAGAACTGCGAGTCGCCTCGGAATGATTCCAGCTTGCGGAAAGCGTGGACGAAGGCTTCCTGAGCGAGGTCTCTGGCGTCTTCGGGCGACTTGACCATCAGCATGATCGAGTGGTACAGCCGGTCCTGATAGCGCACGACGAGCTTGCCGAACGCGTCTGTATCGCCCGCGAGCGTTGCCTGGATCAGGAGTTGGTCGTCTTCGGAAGTCAACGAATGCGGGCTGCTCTGAACGCTGAATCAAACGGTTGGCGAAACCTGACCACCAGGAGACGACGGTGATGGTAATTGCGACGACGGGCGAGTCCAACTCCACCATGACAGAAGCATCCCCGCGACGAGCACTCCCAGACTAACCAACTGAGATATCGTCAGGCCAGTGCCGAGCTGGCCGAGTTCGTCGTTCCGCAGAATTTCCAGGCAAATGCGGGAAATCGGGTAGAGCATCATCGCCAGAGCGATCACCGAACCGTCGCCTTTCCGGTAGCGGTAATAGGCGATCATGATCACGGCCAGAATCACGCCGTTGATCGAGCTGTAGATTTGCGTCGGGTGCAGAGACATCGTCACAGGGGCGTCTTCCATGAGGAAACCTCGCTGGACAAGAGCGCCCCAGGCCGCACTTTCCTGAGGAAACTGAACGGCCCACGGAAGCGAGCACGCGTTGCCGTAGCAGCAGCCGTTGAGGAAGCAGCCCAGCCGACCGAACGCGATCCCGACAAAGACGGCCGGCATCATCGCGTCGCCGAATTTTAACGGATCGACTTTGTTCATCCGGCACATGACGAAGTACGTTGCCCCGGCGAGAATGATACCGCCATACAGGACCAGGCCGCCGTCTGGCAGCATGACCGACGCCTTAACGTAGTCGATCAGCGAAAGGCAGTCGGCGTAAACTTTCTGTCGAAATTGAATAAGGTGAAAGAGTCTCGCCCCGACCACGCCGGACAACACGATCCAGACGGCCATCTCCCGAGCAAAGGTCGGATCGGCGTTGGCGAGTGGTGCTCGTTTGGCTGCCGTCCACCCGCAAGCCAGGACACCAGCAACGAGCATTGCTCCATAGCCGAAGATTGGCAGATGTGTGATGTGAGGCGGGACGATCGACGGAATAAGCACGATGCCGACCGCAAACGCCGCCCAGTAGCCGGTGGCGACTTTCAGTTCGCTGGTGAAACCGCCTTCTGATTTCAGGAGACGCCGCAGCGAGAACGCTCCGAAGAGGCACCACAAAAGCAGCACAATGCCGAATCCGAAACCAGGGACGTCACCGAGCGGACCGAGTGACCAGTCGCCTTGAATCGGGATTCGTAAAAGAACCTGTAGCACGGTGGTCTCCAGAATGTTCGAACCTTCCAGAGGTCATCAGGAAAGTTCCGAAAATTATCGCGCAGAGCCGCGGAGACACAGAGGTTTTGAGCTTGAATTTGTTCTCTGTGTCTCCGCGCGAGTCTTATCCGCTTCAAGTTTTATAAGGTGCGTCGAGACGCACCCTACCTTTTCAGATAGTAATCAGCATGTTGTCGATCAGCCGCGTTGATCCGACTTTGCCTGCGATTAGAGCGACCATTTGCGGGACGGCGTCGGCGACTTCGGAAAGGGTATTCGCGTCGGCGATCACGGCGTAGTCCAGTTTTACGTCGGGGAATTGTGCGAGGTGGTCGAGCATGGCCTGTCGAGCGTCGGCTGGTGACTTGCCGTCGGCAGTGCAAGCGTCGTGGGCGATTTTCAAAGATTGCGACAATGCGAGGGCGGATTGACGGTCGGGGTCGCTGAGGTAGGTGTTTCGGCTGCTCATGGCGAGGCCATCGGATTCCCGGACGGTCGGGCAGGTGCGGATCTCCAGCGGAACGTTCAGATCGTCAACCATGTGCCGAATCAGCAATTGCTGCTGGTAGTCCTTTTGCCCGAAGAAGGCGATGTCCGGCAGGACCATGTTGAAAAGTTTCAGCACGATCGTCGTGACACCTCGGAAATGGCTCGGTCGGTGTGCGCCTTCCAGCGTCGTTGAGCACCGAGGAACTTCGACAAAAGCCGCGTCGTCTGCCGGGTAGACCGTGTCGGCATCCGGGTTGAAGACCAGGTCCACTCCGGCGTTTTCACACCGGCGGAGATCGTCTTCGAGCGGTCTTGGGTACTTCGAGAGGTCTTCGTGCGGAGCGAACTGCGTCGGGTTGACGAAGATCGTGACGACGACGAAGTCGGTTTCCTTTCGCGCGGCCTCGACGAGCGAAATGTGTCCGTCATGGAGCGCACCCATTGTCGGAACGCAGCCGATGTTTTTTCCGGCGACGCGTGCGGATCGGACTTGAGTTCGCAGATCGTCGATTGTTTGAACGGTTTTCATTCGTTGGTTTTGGATCAGAGAAAGTAGGTCGAAATAGATCGCTTGATCACGATCGGCTCTCAAAGGATTTTACCCGCCCTCTGGGAGGGGCGAGCTTTAGCGAGGGGAGGGTTGCCGCCTCGATGAATGGCTCGTATTCAAATCGCATTCTCACGTTGCCCCTCTCCTCGCTGGGGCTCGACTCTCCCCAGGGAGAGTAAAGTTCAGGGATGCTGCGATTCTGAATGTCCAATGTCGAACAAGGAATATCCAAGTGCGAAGTGTCAGGCCTGCAAAATTCAACCTTGGACATTGGTCATTCGAAATTGGACATTTCTTCAACCGGCGTTCAGAACTCAAAAGTTGCCGCCTCTAACGGCCGATGGTCTGGTTCGGGCGGGATGGCACGTCGGCGAAGTCGTCTCCCGGATCCAGGTCTTTGTTCAGCTTGTTGATGAGCTGCCGGAGCCGACCGATGCTGCGACGGTTGAAGCTCATCTTCAGGCGAGGCAAATGCCGAATGTGCCGCTCGTCGTGTTCGAACAGGTGGGCGGCGGATTTTTCGATCCTGCCTTCGCTGAGCAGGTCAGAAAACTCGTCGTTCAGTTCCTCGACGTATTCGTCCGTCGGTTCGACTCGGATACGCAGAATCAAGCGGTCGCGGATGTACCGCATGCTGTCGTAAACCGTGTAGAAATTCATGATCTCGTCGTACGCTTCTTCGAGATCTTCGGTCACCATGAAAAGTGACATGTCTGCTGGCGAGATCAGGCCCTGATCCAGAAGCTGAGTTTCGACGAACTTCTTCCACTCTTTCCAGTACGTCCCGCCAGGTTCGTCGATGCAGACAATCGGCATCATGTCTCGCTTGCCGGTCTGGATGAGCGTCAGCGCTTCGAAGCCTTCGTCCTGAGTTCCGAAGCCGCCGGCAAACAGCGCGATGGCGTGAACTTCTTTGACGAAGAGCAGCTTTCTGGTGAAGAAGTATTTCAGGTTAACGAGCTTGCGGTCGCCTTCGATGATGTGGTTCGCGCTTTGTTCGAACGGGAGGATAATGTTGACCCCCATCGACATTTCGCGGCCAGCTCCGACATGAGCCCCTTCCATGATTCCGCCGCCGGCTCCGGTCAGGACATACCAGCCGGATTCGGCCATGATCTTTCCGAACATGACGGAGTGCTGGTAGGCGCCTTCTTCCGGTTTGGTCCTGGCGGATCCGAAGACGGTCACTTTTCGGTGCTTGCGATACTTCGAGAAAACTCGGAACGAGTACCGAAGTTCCCGCAGCGTCCGACTGAGAATCTTCAGGTCGCCTTTAGCGGCCTTGTCGTCTTCAAGTTTGTCGACCGTGCGGCGCATGTCGTCGAGCAGACGATCTCTTGTGACCGGATCTTTGCGAGGCTTCTTTTCGGCCGGTGAAGGCTGCTGCTCTGAGTCCGGTTGTTTGTTCGGCTCGTCCATGAAATATCTCACTCAGCTTGTATGGTCTGAAATCAGCGTTTAGTTACTGGTGCTGCCTTTGTCCGACTCGAGAATCCTTCCATGAGTTCGGCCTTACGCTCCGACGGCTTCCAAGGCTTCTTCGCGTGAATCGTAAATGGCCCACAGTGTGTCGAGTGCCGTGATTCTCAGAAGTTCGACGGCCAGGTCGCTCGCTCCGCACAGGACGAGTTCTCCACCGCGAGTTTTGACGAGTTTGTGGCAGCGTAAAAGTAGTGCCAGGAATACCGAGCCGAAGTAGCTGACTTCGCTCAGGTCGAAAATGACCATCGGGACTTCCTGTTCCCGCATCGGGCTCATGACGATTTCGGCGGCCTGTTCGATGAGATCCCACTTGAGATCCTCGATGTCGCTGGCGGGGGTGATGATGACCGTATTGCCGTGCCATTTGAGTTCGAAGGTGTCATTGAAGTCTGACATGGATGGGTTCTCAGCCGATACGAAAGGAATTCGGAATGAAGTGTCTGAAAAATCGGGCCGAACGGCCTGGCGAGACTGCGGCAAATTACCAGCTTGTCGCGAGGGCGAGAAGCCGAGCTGGGCATCCGCGGGCCGCGTGTGGACCAGTTCGGACCGGCCGGGCGGGCGAAACAGCCTTGAATCATTCCGTCGGGGCGGTAAACCACGCGTCAGTACCCGCTGACACTTTCAATTGAAGAATGATTTCTGCCAAATGCCAGCTCTCAGATTTGCCGCCGCCACTCGCCATTTTAAGCAGCCGATTCGGCAATCGATCGACACGGCCGCCGCTATCGGAGCGACCGGCGTTCAATTCGACGTTCGAAATGAGCTGAAACCGTCCGAACTTTCCGAGACGGGCCGCCGCCATTTGAAACGGCAACTCGGCGAGCAGCGACTGGAGCTGGCGTCGTTCGAATACCCGACTCGGCGAGCGTTCCATGACAAGGCTCAGCTTGATGCCAGAATCGCCGGCCTTAAAGGGGCTCTGGAATTTGCGTATTCGATGGGCGTTACGGTGGTTGTCGGTCGAGTTGGTCGGATTCCTGATGACCCGGACCTGCCAGCGTTCAAGCTGCTGTGCGACGTGCTGAACGATATCGCCCGGCATTCGAACAAGGTCGGAGCGACGTTTGCGATCACTCCGACAAACGATTCGGTCGACGGTTTGCGGAACCTGTTCGAGCATGTGACCGATGGGCCGATCGGGCTGAATCTTGACCCGGCCGGGCTGATCATGAGCGATTGCGACCCGGTCGAAACTTACCGCGCGTTCTATGATCGAGTTCTGTCCGTGCAGATTCGCGACGGCCTGCGGGATGTCGACGGGCAAGGAGTCGAGGTGCCGCTTGGTCGAGGCGAAGTTGTGTGGGACGAGCTTCTGGCGTTGCTGGAAGAAGGTTCGTTTCGAGGCTGGCTGGTCGCGACTCGATCATCGGGCGACGAAAGAATCAACGACATGGCACGAGCCATCCGCTACATCCGCACCGTCGCCTCTGGGGAGTAACCGACCATGTCCAACGGTGATCCCTGGGCCGATGAAGATGTTGGAACGCCTGGAGCTGCTGCTGGCGGCGCCGCTCCGATGGGCACGACTCAGAATGTGAAGTCGGTTTCTGAACTCACGCACGACGTCAAGGAGCTGATCGAGGGAAACCTGAGGACTCAGTGGGTCGGCGGCGAAGTTTCCAACTGTCGCCCGGCGAGGTCGGGGCACGTTTACTTCACGCTGAAAGACGACGAAGCTCAGATGTCGGCTGTGGTCTGGCGGACGACTGCCGCTCGGCTGGGCTTTGAACTTCGCGACGGAATGGAGATCGTCGCTGTCGGCCGCGTCGAGGTTTACGCCGCGCGAGGTAGCTATCAGCTCATCATTCAGAAAGCGTTTCCGCAGGGGATGGGCTCGTTGGAGTTGGCTCTGCGGCAGCTCAAAGAAAAGCTGGAAGCAGTCGGGCTGTTTGATCCAGCTCGCAAACGCCCGATTCCGCCGATTCCCAAACGCATCGCCTTAGTTACCAGCCCGACCAGCGCCGCGGTGAAGGACATGATCCAGGTCATTACTCGCCGCTGGCCGAGTGCGGACATCGTGGTAGTGCCGGTTGCTGTCCAGGGACCGAACGCGGCTCCCGAGATTGCGTCCGCACTCGGCGCCGTGCACCTGATTCCTGACGTCGATGTTGTGATTACCGGTCGCGGTGGCGGAAGTCTGGAAGATCTTTGGGCGTTCAACGAAGAGATCGTCGCCCGAGCCATCGCGAACTGTCAGGTTCCAGTAATCAGCGCCGTCGGGCACGAGATCGACGTCACGATCGCCGACCTTGTTGCTGACCGACGAGCACTCACACCGAGCGAAGCGGGCGAACTGGTCGTTCCTCATCGAGCAGAACTAGCAGCCGGGTTGGCCGAGCTTCGTGAACGCTTACAGAATTCACTGACGCAACGAGCGGTCAACGCAAGGTTGCAGTTGGACTCGCTGGCGTCGCGCCGCGTCTTCACAAATCCGCTGCAACGAGTTCGGCAACTGGTCGAAGGCGTCGACGACTTGAGCGACCGACTAAACGCCGTCGTCCGTCGCCGAGTCGAACGATCGAGGCAGGAGGTTGGTCAGCTATCAGCAACGCTGAATTCACTGAGTCCGCTGGGAGTTCTTTCGCGAGGCTACTCGGTCACGTACGGCTGCGAAGTCCTAAGTGACAATGCTGACGATGATTCGGCGGTGCACAGAGGCGACCTGGTTCGCAACGCCACCGATGTTGAGCCTGGAGATCCGATACTGACCTATCTTGAGCAAGGGCGAGTCGTGAGTCGTGTCGAAGAGATAATTCCGAACGAAGAGTAGGGTGCGTCTTGACGCACCGCGGAATGTGTTTGGGCTGGTGCGTCAAGACGCACCCTACTTTTGATTACGATCAAGATTCGTGTTTATTCGTGTCCATTCGTGGTTCACAAAAACGACAGCAATGAATTTATCAAGGAGATAGAACATGCCGAAGATTGACTGGAGCTACCACCGACCTGGCTGAACTTCCTGTAAAAAAACGCAGGAGTTTCTTGCGGATAACAGTGTCGACACGGTCGAGGAAATTAACGCTCGGAAAGTCAGCTACGAACGCGACGACGCGCTCAGGCTACTGGACGGGATGAAGGACCTTTATGTGGGGAAAGGAAAGAAACTCGTCCACTTCAATCTGAAAAAGGATTACGACGAGGACGAAGTCGCGGGGATGATTCTTGGTCGCTCAGGGACGCTTCGAGCTCCCGTGCTGCGAGTCGGCAAGAAGTTGATCGTCGGCTTCAATGAGGAAGCTCTCGGCGAGGTTCTGAAATAGTTGAGCCACGGATCAAAACGGATGGTCAAGGATGCTCTGTGGAGCAACCCGTGCTAATAACGGTTCAAAGTCTAGATTCCAGTGCAAATTTTGTGAGTGTCCCATCAAGTCTGAGAACTGAAGCAACGAAGCTGGCAGCTTCGTCAACGTTGCTGAAGCTGCCAGCTTCAGTTGCCGTCGAATCGAGGTTGACTGCCTGAAGACGAAGCAAGGCACAACGACGAGATTGTCGTTGTGCCTCTTTGCTCGCGATGAAGACTGCTGTGTGGGGTAAGCTCGATAGCCGAGGCTAATTCTTCGCTGCTTCGTTCGACTTTTTGAGCTCTTCGACGGCCTTTCGAAGTTGCTTCATTTCTTCAGACAACTCGCGTTTGAGTTTTTCGATTTCGGACTCAACCGGTTTGACGTTCCCGTCAGCTTCCGGTTCCTTCGTTGTCAGGTGATTTCCGAGAGGGGTGAACTTCGGCAGCTCAATGACTTTTTCACCCGGCTTGACTCTCTGGCCAATCACCTTGCTCTGTATCCATCTCGTCAGCGGAAGAGGATGTTCCGGTGGGTAATCCTTCATCTGAGCAGGGGCCAGCATTGCCTTCACGTGAGGCTGCAAGTCTTTGGGAAGCTGATCCATTTTGTCTGGCGTGATGTCCCAGGTCTTGTCATCTCGTTCGACGTGGATGGAAGCCGGTTCGCCAGCCTGGCGTTTGATCGTAATCGAAACTCCGGCCGGAATTCGCCGATCGATTACCCTGGCTGGAGTCCAGTTTTTATTCGGAGCGACGACGACCCCAGGTTCGATTAAGGTGATGGCCCCCTCTGGCGTACGAAACAGAATCCGATGTTCGCCGCCGGCCTGTGGCAGGTAGATTGAATCGGTCTGTTGTTCGCTCGGGCGTTTGGCTGACTTAACGTTGATCGTTTTCGGTTGTCCTTCGCGAATGATGTCAAGTTTGATTTCCTCTTCGCCAGCCTTCTGCACGGCCTGAATGAGCTGCCCTACGGCTCCGATTTCTTTGCCGTCCGCTTTGACGATGATGTCGTGTTGCTTCAGGCCAGCTTTCTGAGAAGGGCTGCCCTCAAACGCGTTGACGACAAGCAGTCCCACTCCTTTCTTCAGTTTGAGCTGACTTCGCAGAGCCGGAGAAACTTCCGCACAGTTCAGACCGATCCAGAACTTACCAAGTTCGATTCTCGTGACAGCTTTAATCGCGTTGCTGTCGTTCAGAAGGATCATGTTTCGCAGAGTTTCGACCCGCTTCTGAGTGGGGCGAATCGTGCGAGGTCCTTTGACCGGCTGATCAACAATAATTTGACCGAGCGGCTTCTCGTCCTGAGCGGTCGTGAAGCTGGACGTTGTCGCGAGCGTGACGGCGGCCAGAAGTGTGGCCATCGCTTTCGGAGTCAGTTTAAGCATTTTTGGATTCCTCCTGAGGAACAGCAGTGAGCCGACGGCGCTAGCCGCGGACAACGGAATGAGCAGTGTTTAGACTCGAGGGCCCGACGCTAGCGCGTTCGGCTCAGGTCTTTGGGAGCAAATGTCTGATCGCTTAGGGAAACACGAGCGGAGTGTTGGCAACGTGGACCTGACTGACGGGGATGACGACGGAACGGCCGTCGGGAAGTTGTGCTGGCCAGAGGTCGCGGGACTCGGTGATTCGATGGCCAGATTTTTCAAGTTCGGCTCGCAGTTCGGAAGGGATCGCCGACTCCGGACGATGCCAGAATTCGTCGAGTTGCTTCGAGCCGTCACCGTGTACCGAGTCAGCAATCGGAATGTCGACAACTCGCAGCACGTCAGACTGGCCGTCGCTGTAGACAACCTGAACTGTTTTGGGAATAGGTGAGTCGGTGCTTCGGTTGACCGTCATCGTGGGGGCGATCGGTTCATCCTGCGGCGGAGTGTTTGCGAGGTTTGTTGAAGGCGACTGCGGGGTGTCCGCGATCTGTGACGGCTGTCCTGGAAACTCGATCTGAGTTCGGCCGAGCCAGATCCCCAAGCCGAACACAAGCAGGACGGCGACGGCTGCGAAGGCACTGGTCATTGCCGACTGTGGTCGGGCTTCTTGCTTAGCGTTGGGTGGAGCCGTTTCGCGTTGCTTGTCGACAATCGGAGCGGTCACTGAGGGCAGCGTCGGCGCGAAGGCGGAATCTGAGTCTGTCTTCTTCGTTGCGAATTGATCTTTCCAGACTGATGCTTCGACGTAAGCCAAAGCGAGCTCTCTCCAGCCAGCGGGTGACTCTTCCAATCGCTGAAGCAATGAACGTTGCTCTGCTTCCGAAAGCTCGCCGTCCACCATCCGGTCGAATTCCGCTCGGGTAAACTCGGCGGCCTGTTGGTCGAATGGTTCTTCGAAACTGTTCATGAAGAGACCTCAATCACTTGGAGTTGCGACAGTTGGCTGCGGAGTTTGTGTCTTGCTCGATGCAGCCGCGAATCGACTGCCTGTTCGGAGACGCCAAGGTGCTCGGCAATCTGTCGGTAGCTCCAGTTTTCTGAATACTTCAGTAGGAGAATTTCGGCGTCCTTTCCGGGGATGGTATCGACCGCCTGTCGAATTAACTGGTTTCGCTCGTCAGCCAGAAGCCAGGCGAGCGGGTCTGTGGATCGTTCATCGTGGCCGATTGCCGACGACTGTTCCGTGAGTGTCGACATCCGCCGCCGCTCACGACCCATCCGCCGCCGATGCATCAGCGCCTGCCGAACGGCGACTCGGTACAGCCACGGCGCCGCTTTCTGTTCGTCTTTAACGGCGTGCCCGTCCCGCAGAGCTGTCAGTGCGACTTCCTGAAACAATTCCTCGACGATGCCCGCCTCGCGACTTCTCACCACCAGCACCGAACGCAACCACCGGCTGTGCCGCTGGAGTTCCAACGGCCAATCGATCGCCGGCCTGACGCCCACGGTCGGAGGGCTGCCTTCATGCGGGGCTGAATTGTTGTTCGAGTCTGCCATCGCACTCTGAAACGAGGATGCGGGTCGAGTTGCTGATTCCTGAGTCTTTCGTTCTGCCTCACAATAGGTGCCGTGTCCGGTTGTTTCCTTCGCGAAATAGTCGTCGCTTCGAGAATTTATTTTGAAATCAATTGGCAATGGCATCGATCGCGGCCAGCAGTTCGTCCGAGGCCGTCAGCAGAATCTCATGGCAGGTCGAGAGATTCTCCTGAGCAGTCAGAAGCGTGCAGACCGGTTCGTCTTTCCGAATGAGAATTCCGAGTTGTGGAATGTCCGCAGCATCAACGCTGGCTTCTGGGCCGCCGTTCTGCGGGAGACGCTTGACGAGCGGCACGATGTCGGGAGCTGCAAAGTCGCGTTTCGCGTAGACAATCAGCTTGCCGTGTTTTCGGCTGCTTTTTCCTGCACCGACTTGTTGCAGATAGTTTGCAGACGGCAACACTGATCGTCGGCAGGCATCGACGTGCCATCTGATCATCGGCCAGCCGAGAGCCCGTTCGTACAGCTCGGCCGATGCTGGATAGCGAGGGTTGACTTCGAGTGTCCACAATTCGCCGCTGCTCTTGTCGAAGATAAAATCGATACCGAACAGGCCCTTAAGTTGTCTCCCTTCGGCCGCCAGCCGGTTGCAGATGGCTGACCCAATCTGCTGAGCCTGGTGGAATGCTCGCTGTGGAATATCGTCATTTGAAAGTGGACCCAGCGAGCCAGCGTAAACGTAGCTGCTCGTTCCGGCTGCAGGCCCCCGGCACAGTTGTTCGCACATTCCCAGTAGCCGAACCGCACCTTCGGCCCCTAGAAACACGCCCGAGATGCTTCGGCCGGTCGCCTTCTTCTGCAGAAAGTACCGACCAAGATCAGGCGGTGTGGGACTGCTCAGTTCGAAATCGCGAATATTGAGTCCAGCGGCGCTGGCCTGTGGTTTCAAGATCCATTGTTCAGAGGAGTGAGCGGTGAGGGTGACCGACTTATCCGACATCGTCGATTCAAAATCCGATGTCGACACGATGACTGGCAGGCTCGGGAGCGACGCTTTAGTCAGCGTGTGAGCCAGCCAGCGTGGATCCCGGATGCACCTCAGCACGTCCGGGCCGCAGCCGAGCAGACGTCGTGCGTCGGACAGGCGTCCGACGAGTTCCGAATCGTTCTCCAAAGCGCCGGTGTAGAGCCAGTCGGCGGCCGGGGTCTCTCGAAACGCTGCTTCGATTCCGGCTGGCCAGTCTAAGACGGTCTGAACATCGGCAGCGATTTCGGTCAGGTCTCGATCGCCAAACTGGTCGACGCACCAGGGGCTGAAACCGGCACGAACTGCGGACTGGGCGGCCGCTCGGACACTCGACCCAACAAGGATTAGCGGTTCAGGATCGAGCATTTGTCGGATTCGTTAGGAATTCGTGCAGATGTCGGCCGTTGGCCGTCTTTGCGAAATTCGGCCGTCGGGCAGGTCGGACGCTTGTCAGGGGAGTTGCCAAAACCAATGATACCGCACATCAACGCGGAGCTGACGGCCGGTGAGGCTGCGGCTTCAAATCGAATTTTCAGACGGCGATGTCCGCCGTCATGTTCTGGCCGGTCGTTTTGTCTTATCAGACGCCGTCACGGAACTTTACAGGAACCAGAGTAAGACAACAGGAGAAGACTATGTCGCTGTTCATCGGTGAAGCGCTTGTCGGAGACGGAAACGAAGTTGCCCATATCGATCTGATGATCGGCGACAAGAACGGTCCTGTCGGAACGGCATTCGCCAACTCATTGGCTGATCAAAAGGCTGGACACAGCAACCTGCTGGCCGTCCTTGAGCCAAACCTGGCCGTCAAGCCAGCCACCGTCATGATCACCAAGGTGACCATCAAAGGTGCCAAGCAGGCCGTTCAGATGTTCGGACCAGCTCAGAAGGCTGTCGCCGACGCTGTTGCCGATTCAGTCGCTGAAGGCATCATCCCTAAGGATCAGGCCGAAAACCTGGTTATCGTTTGCGGCGTGTTCATTCACTGGGACGCTGACGACGACAAGAAAATCTACGAATACAACAAGGAAGCCACCAAGCTCTCGATCGCTCGCGCCATGAAGAACGAGCCATCGGTTGACGAAATGGTCGCCAAGAAGGACGAAGCCAAGCACCCATTCTACGCTGGCTAATTTGTCCGGATGTTAAGCACAGCAGAAACCCGGTTTCATCTCGAAGCCGGGTTTCTTCGTTTAAGCCTTGGTACGGGACGTAAGGGATCGAATGAGAATCGTATTGCGTGGTACTACGGAAGTCGTGAAGAACCACCTCGAAGACGATGAAGAACAGGTAACGTCGCCAGACATTCTTCAGATGCTGGCATTGAGAAGCGCGGAACTTGAGTCGATGTACGACAACCACGGCGCATTCAGTCAATACTGTGATGACGGAAGTGAATTCGCGACAACATTATTGAAACGGATAAAGTTTGGCGGGTGGGTAAGACTGGTATACGACGAGCTTTCCCAGAAGCTGTTCGTTGAAACTGAGTATGAGTCGAATGAGGCATTAACTGAAGCAGAGATTCAGTTCCTCGCGAAGGAAACAGTCGGACAATGGAGTGATGGAGCTGGCGCAGCTGCAATGGACATTTTTGGAGAGACGATCGAACCATATTACATTGAGATCGATGAGTACGACGCTGAAAACGTCAAAGTCACTATTGTCTAAAGAGCCGCAGATCAAATCGCTCAAAATTTGAGAGCGACGAGCATTCTGCGACTTTAAGTTGCTAACTGTCCTCCGGTTGCTTGGTACTTGAGACAATTCCGGTCGTTGATAAATACAGGCATGCACGATGAAGAAGATTCTGATCCAGCTCGACACGGACGCTCATCCAAGCACATTCGATCGCGTGGTTGCTGTCGACTCGGATGTTGACGAGCTGTTTTCTTACGGCGGCGTCACTCCGGACAATGTTACCGGCCTTGTGCACGGGGCGATGTTTACTCGCGGCGGAGACGGGTTGAAGAATACGGCGATCTTCATCGGAGGCAGCAATGTCGCTGACGGTGAGGCTTTGCTGAAGAAGGTTCAATCCGTTTTCTTCGGGCCGGTGCGGGTTTCGATCCTGATGGATTCAAACGGCTCGAATACGACGGCCGCTGCAGCAGTGCTCGCTGCGGGCAAGCATGTTGATCTTTCGCAGACAACGGCTTTGCTGCTCGGTGGAACCGGGCCGGTTGGGCAGCGAGCCGCCCAGATACTGACAAGCTTGGGAGCGACGGTACGGATCGGAACTCGTTCGGCGGCAAAGGCCGAGGCTACCTGCGAGGCTGTTCGGTCGAAGGTCGAAGGTGCCAATGTTTCGGCCCACGAAACGGGCACGCCTGAGGGACTGGCCGCGTCAGCGGAGGGCGTCGAGGTGATTATCGCGACGGGGGCTGCAGGAATTCAGTTGCTTTCGGCTGAGCAGCGGTCGCGAATTGGTTCTTTGAAAGTGGCAATCGATTTGAATGCTGTCCCGCCTGTCGGCATCGAAGGAGTTGAAGTCTTCGACAAGGCTGTGGAGCAGGGCGGAGTGTTCTGCTACGGAGCGATCGGCGTCGGCGGCACGAAAATGAAGATCCACAAAGCCGCCGTTCAGAAACTGTTCACGGCCAACGATCTGCTGCTCGACACCGCAGCCGTTTTTGAAATTGGGCAGAACCTGTGAGCACGACGCCAAGCGAACAACCGGATGGTAAACCGTCTGGTGACGCGACTCAGGATGAACCGTGGTACCGCGACGGGCTCAAGTTTGAATGTACCGGGTGCGGAAACTGCTGCACCGGCTCCCCCGGACACGTCTGGGTCGAAGAGGACGAGATCAAGGCCATCGCGGAATTTCTCGACAAGCCGATCGGTGAAATTCGCTTGATGAACACTCGCCCGGCGCGAGGTCGCGTGTCACTGACCGAGTATGCCAACGGTGACTGCGTTTACTTTGACCCTCAGAAACGAGGTTGCACGATCTACCCGGCTCGTCCTCGGCAATGTCGAACGTGGCCCTTCTGGAAATCAAATCTGACCAGCGAGGCCGATTGGAAAAGCATCCAACGAGATTGTCCCGGAGCTGGGAACGGTAACTTCGTCCCGCTGGAAGAAATCCAGATGCTGGCTGCTCAGGTCGACGTTTGAGCTGATTGAGCAAAGCTGAATTTCAACGCCGAGGAGCAGAGTGCCGCTGAGGAAAAACGCGGAGAGCAACACGACGACTCTCCATCTTCTCTGCGAGAACTCGGCGTCCTCTGCGATTCAAATCTTACTGAACTGCAGATCCAACATTAGTTGCTTGGCATCGGTCATGGCGATGCTGTCCTGCTCGATCGTTTTTGACGAGCTGATGAAGACGGCTCCGTCGCTGTCTTCGGTGCCGGGATCGGGCAGGCGGCCGTGGCTGCCTTTCACGATGCTTGCGTCCAAGCCGATGACGTCCATGTAGTAGCGGAAGCCGAGCAGCTTTCTGGCAAGCCGACGGGCGACCTTCAGCTTTGGAAACTTCAGAGCTGGATCGACGAAGAGTTCGGCCGGGTCGTATCCCGGTTTGCGGTGAATGTCGACGCAGCGGGCGTAGTCCGGCGCGACGGCGTCGTTCTGCCAGAAGTAGTACGTGAACCACGATCGTCGATCGCTGGCAACGACGAGTTCGCCCGAGCGTTCGTGATCGATGCCGAATTCTTTCTGAGCGTCGCGATCGAGCACGTGTTCGACGCCATCGACTCGCTGCAGGATCTCCGCGACGCGCGGAATGTCTTCTGGCCGCTGAATGTAAAGGTGGGCGAGTTGATGATCCGCCACCGCGAACGCTCGCGAGGAACCATAGTCGAGCGTTTCCCATCCCCCGATCTCCATCCGTGTGTCGACAAAGCCGTGCTCACGAAGGATTCGGTTGATGTGGATTGGTCGGTCGACGTCGGTGATTGCGTACTCGGAGAGGACAACGACTTCGGCGTCGCGTGCTTTGGCTGCGTCGATCAGTTTGCCGGCTTCGACATCGATGGCTCGGATGTCGTCGGCGATGGCTGGATCGGAAGGTCCGAGTCGCTGAAGGTTGTAGTCAAGGTGCGGCAGGTAGACGAGTGTCAGTGACGGGTTCTGCTGACGCATGACTTCGATCGAAGCGTCGGCGATCCACCGCGAGCTTTCGATGTTCGCTCCGGGCCCCCAGAACTTCAGCAGCGGAAAGATTCCGTGCTTGTTCTGCAGATCGTCTTTCAAGTCGATCGGGTGGCTGTACGAGTCGAAAAGCTTGCGACCGTCGGCGGGGTAACACGGTCTCGGGGTCACCGACCAGTCGACGTCGGCGTACATGTTGTACCACCAGAACATCTTGGCGACGGTGTAATCTTTGTCGCGTTTTCGAGCGGCGTCGTAAACTCGCTCGCCATGTACGAGCCGGTTTGACTGCTTCCACAATGCGACTTCGGAAACGTCTCGGAAGTACCAGCCGTTGGCAACGATGCCATGCTCGCGCGGAAGCGTGCCGGTCAGAATGGTCGACTGTGCCGAGCACGTGACTGCCGGAAGGACTGTTCCCATCGGCCGCGAGAATCCGTCTGCAGCCAGTCGGGTAAGGTTCGGAGTGTTGGGGCCGAGCATTTCGTGAGTCAGGCCAACGACGTTGATCACAACCAGCGGACGCGTCATGAGAGACTCGGCGACAATTCAAGCGACGGGATGGGGACACGGGGCGACGATGCAGCTTGCGTCCGAATTCAGACGGCAACTGCTTCATGGAAGAAATCAAATGCCGGCGCCACTTGGGGCCGGGCCTGACCGTTGCTGACGAGGAACTTCGCCTGAAACCACAAGATTCTCCATCATCAGATCGATACCGCTGTAGACCTTTCGCCAGTCCCGGCGATCGAGAATCTCATCGTGAGGAACCACGGTCAGCAGGCAGAACTGAATCTGATCCACGTAGTAACGAATCAGTCGGAATTGCATGCGGACTCGTTCGTCGTTGATGTTCCGTTCGTCGTCGAGCATGATCCATTCGTAAGTTTTTCGGGGAACGTAAGGCGTTCCAACCGGTGCTCGAGTTTCTTCATAGGTCCAGCGATTGATCGCCGTGTCTGGTTCGTAGCGAAGTTCGGCTGCCAGAGTGTTGCTCAAATCCTCGACCAGAAGTGCAGGAGTGTCGGTCGGGTCTTCCTGCAAATTCAGAAACCGCTCGTGATTCGTGCAGAGGAAGATCCATGCCGGCATGGACGGTGATTCGCGATCGGGGATCTCGACATAGACTTCAGTCTGCCATGCTCCGACGAGGCCGGGCAGCGGTTGCGACAGAAAGTCGGGTTGCCGTCCGTCGTGTTCGTCTTCTTCCGTTGGTCCAGGGATTTCCTGGAAACCTTTCGGCAGCCGCATTTGAACGCCGTATTCCTGCCACGCGCGAAGATCCAGAGCCGAGTCCACCTGCTGTCGGTAGGCGTAGTATTTTGCCGTTTCGGCGAGTCGCTCCTCGTAAGCCTGGCTGCCGCATCCGACAAGCGTGCCGGCAGTTACGACGGCGAGGACTGCCAGTAAGCCGCGAGCTCTGAAGTATGAAGATTTATCGGACATTTCGTGTGACCCTGATGTTGATGTGCGGTTCCGACCGGAGTTCGGTTGGCAAGGCCGTTCAGTTTGTGTTGGCCAGATCGAGTGTTGATGCAAGGCAACATGATCATTCTCGGCAACGGGATGTGGCCTGATCTGAACAAGCAGTTTAGTGACAGTTCGGTTCTTCCTCTACTTTCAGCAAGGATTCGGTCGGAGAGCGATCTGAATGGTCGTGCTCAGGCAAATTCCTCCGGCGACTTCGCAACTTCGACCTACGGTTGGAATGTCGCGTTATGTCCCGGCTGCGGTGCAGTTGGTGTCTTCGCGTTCCAACGATTCGACGAGGATGTGCAACATGAGTTTGGTCAACCAGCATTCAAAACTGCGACGCGGGTCCATCCTGGTTCTGTCCGCGGTTTTCATGGTCTTCGTGCTTGGAATGGCGGCCTTTACTGCCGATTTCGGCTACATGCAGGTCTCGAAAACTCGTCTTCGAGCCGCCGTTGACGCCGCAGCGTTGGCAGCAATCGACGAGCTGAGTAGCGACGAAGCCGCCATGAATCAGTCCGTCACCGATTTGCTTTCCGCCAACGGCTACGACACCACCAGCTCGGACCTGGTCGTCACTGCTGAGTATGGCAACTGGGATATTGACGCCAGAGTTTTCACGGCTGGCTCGGTTTTTAACACCGCGGACGCGATCCGGATCAGTGTGGTCGATAACGGAATTCCAGCATTCTTTGGGCCTGTGTTCGGAGAAGACGGCTACTCTGCTGGAGCCGAAGCAGTGGCGACTCTGGCCAGCACGGTGCCGAGAGACATTGTCGTCGTCATCGACTGTTCGACATCGATGGATGCCAACATGTCGAATGGACTGACTCGGATGGAAAATACGAAGGACGCGGCAACAGCGATGGTTGACGAACTGCTCCCGGAAGACCGGGTTGGACTGGCCGTATTTTCATGGAAAGATCCAGCTCGTAACCGCTGGGAAAAAACCGGTCGACCAGAAACGGATCTCGATTTCGACAAGACCGACACGTTGGATCGGATTGATGATCTCGAAGATGGCTTTTACACGAGCGGGACGAATGTGGCGGGCGGATTGCGGGCCGGTCTCGACGTGATACTGGCTGATCCAAATCCACGTCCGCCGATTGGTATTGACGACCCGCTACCTGAGCAGATCATCGTGCTGATGACAGACGGGCAGACCAACAAACCGGAGCCGTATCCAGTCCCAAATGACGGGCCGACCGGGACACTGCCTCCGCCACCGTACAAAAAGAAACCAAAGTACAAGAGTAATACTTCGGTTACAAAATGGTCGAACACGATCAAAGCAAGAGACATCAAGCTTCATGTGATTACTCTGGGAGCAAGTGCCCACTCATCCTTGATGGTCAACGCCGCGTCGCCAGACGAAGACGACACGACTTACTACCACCATGTGGCGAACGGCGGTTCTGACGCCGAGAACCTGCTGGAGGTTTTCCGAACGATCGGCATCGGAAATCACGGTCCGAAGCTGGTGAAGTAGCGACGCCGACTCCGGCAACCGGAAGACGAAACCAATTGAGCCGAGGTGATTCTCTGACTGAGAGTCACCTCGGCTTTTTTGTGTATTCACTGTTCGTTGCTTGCGGCAGGCGGTCCGTTGCAATTTTCGCCCCAGCTTCTGATTCTTCAGTCGGCCGTGGTCGCGTCAGGCGTTTCACGCTGGCCGTGATTATTCGGAACTTCTCAGGAACGTGTTCGAAATAACTTCCCTACAGTGGCACGACACTCCGTGTCGTCTGGCCGTTCAGGCTGACGCGACCGAGTCGCGTGCCACAGAAAACGGATCAGGAAATGGACGTCGCCGAGGTGTCATTCGAGAAGGTGTTAAGAGCTGCGAAAACAATCGCCGGAGTCTCGCATCGAACGCCGGTGATGACGTGCTCGGCGATTGACGAAATCGCTGGCCGGAGGCTCTTGTTTAAGTGCGAGAATTTCCAGAAGGTGGGAGCGTTCAAGTTTCGCGGAGCTTTCAACGCTGTTAGCCAGCTTTCTGACGCAGACGCTGTGAACGGAGTCGTGACTCATAGTTCAGGGAACCACGCTCAGGCTTTGGCGTTGGCCGCGAAGATGCGAGGCGTGCCGGCTTACATCGTCATGCCATCAACCGCTCCATCTGTGAAGAAGGCGGCGGTCGAGGGCTACGGTGCGGAAGTCATCGTCTGCGAGCCAACGCTGGCCGCTCGCGAATCGACGGCGAGCGCAGTTCAGGCTCGCACCGGAGCAACATTCATCCACCCGTACGACAACGACGACGTGATCGCCGGTCAGGGCACGGCGATGCTTGAGCTGTTCGAACAGGCTGCCGAACTGGGCACGAACCTCGACGCCGTGATTACGCCGGTCGGAGGTGGTGGACTGCTCGGCGGAACGTGCATGGCCGCTCGCGGACTGGATTCTTCAATCCGAGTCTTTGCTGGAGAGCCGGCTGGAGCCGACGATGCGGCTCGGTCATTTCAGGCTGGCGAGCTGATTCCGCAAACGGGGCCGAAGACAATCGCCGACGGCCTGCTCACCAGTCTTGGCCAACGAAACTGGTCCATCATTCAGGAGCATGTCGAACAGATTGTCACGGTAAGCGATCACGAAATTGTTTCTGCGATGCGGTTGCTCTGGGAGCGTGCGAAGCTGTTGGTCGAGCCGAGTTCCGCTGTCTCCCTCGCGGCTGTTCTTAATGCCACGTTTGATCCGGAGTGTAGTGCCGGCACAGTCGGGGTGATTCTGAGTGGTGGCAACGTCGATCTGGAACGGCTGCCGTGGACGTCGAATTCCTGAGTTTTAGCAAGTAATCTGCGAGCGTTTCTGACTATCTCGATGAAGGAGCTTTCCGCCGTGTCCCAAAATGATTTTCCAAGATTCATCACTGAACAGGAGATGCAGGTCGAAGACTTGCCGTGGGGGCCTCATGATTGGTTGTGCCGTCCCGAGCTGACCGGCGGCGACAATCTGCTGCTCGTACGAGTTCACATGCCGCCCGGGCAGGCTCACCAGTTTCACAAGCATCCGGAGATGGACGAAATAATTTACGTCCTCTCGGGCGAGGCCGAACAATGGGTCGACCAGGAAAAACAGACCCTCAAGGCCGGGCAGATTGCTCATATCCCCAAAGACGTCGTGCACGGAACTTATAACCCGGGCAGCGAGTTGCTTGAGTTTCTCGCCATTCTCTCACCGGCGAAATCCGAAGGACCGGTACTTGTTGACGTTTCGCAGGATGAGCCGTGGAAGTCGATCAGACCGTGGCCGCCAGCGGCGTCATAAATCTGTCAGAAACTTGCGTTCCAGCTACTGGCAAGAGTGCCGCTGACAATTTGGGATCCGAGATGGTTTAAGAAGTGCTAGTCGGAAAAGGATTGAGGCTTCGTTTCGGTGACTGCCGGTTGACTAAGTACCCTGCGATCCGTCATTTTGAAGCGCGTGCTGGAGACAGTCCCGCGTTTTTCTTTTCAAGGAGTGGACAGTGTCCCATGAAGGAGCGGACGGAGCGACTGATGATCAGCAGCCATCTCGACGACGGTTCCTCATGCAGGCTGGCGGCGGCTGTGGAGCGATCGCTCTTTCAAGCCTGCTGCACAGCGAGCGTGCTGCAGAAGGCGGAGTTGCAGATAATCCACTAGCTCCGCGCCAGACGCACTTTGCTCCGCGAGCCCGTCGAGTAATCTGGCTGTTCATGCACGGTGGACCGTCGCACGTTGACCTGCTGGATCCGAAACCGGAGCTTGTTCGGCTTCACGGAACGCCACTGCCGGACAGCTTTGGCTCAGTCATGACTCGACGCAATGTTGCGAAGAATCCATTGCTGGGACCGATTCGCCCGTTTCGACCACGAGGCGAATCCGGCTTGGAGATCAGCGACTTTCTTCCGCACACCGCAAAACATGCTGACAAGCTGTGCGTTCTGAGAAGTTGCCACGGAGACAGCGTCAACCATCCGCAGTCGGTCTACCAGATGAATACCGGCAGCATTCTGATGGGCAAGCCGAGTCTTGGTAGCTGGTCGGCGTACGGTCTCGGCACTGAAAACGGCAACATGCCGGCATTTGTCGTGTTGCCCGATCCGGGCAATGGAGTAAAAGGCGGCCCGCCAGCATGGGGTAGCGGCTTCCTGCCGGCGACGTACCAGGGCACGACGATGCGTGCCGGGAAGAACCCCATCCTACACCTGCGGCCTCAACCAGAAGTGACGCCCGATCGGCAGCAGAAGGCTCTTTGGCTGATTCGGCAGTTGAATGAGCAGCACGCCGAGCAACGGGACTTCGACGAGGAATTGCTGGCCCGAGTGAACTCATACGAACTCGCATTCCGCATGCAGGCAACCGCTCCTGAGGTCGTCGACATTTCTCAGGAGTCAGCGGCGACTCACAATATGTACGGCATCGGCGAAAAAGACACTGACGAATTCGGCCGCCGCTGTCTGCTAGCTCGGCGAATGGTCGAACGCGGAGTTCGCTTCGTGCAGCTCTACTCCGGAGACACCGGCGGCTGGGACGCTCACAAAGATGTGACCACAAATCACGACCTCTATTGCCGCCGCACCGACCTGCCGGTTGCCGGCCTGCTGCAGGATCTCGACGAACGCGGCCTGCTCGAAGACACCCTGGTTATCTGGGGCGGCGAGTTCGGTCGCATGCCGATGAGTGAACAGGGCAAAGGTCGAGACCACAATCCCTGGGGATATTCAGTCTGGTTCGCCGGAGCTGGCGTCAAAGGCGGCTTCGCCTACGGAGCTACCGATCCAATCGGCCTGCGAGCGGTCGAAAAGCCCGTCCACATCCACGACCTGCACGCGACCATTCTGCACATGCTCGGTCTGAACCACGAAGAACTGACCTACTTCCACAATGGTCGCGACGAGCGGCTCACCGACGTCGCCGGAAAAGTCGTTCACGAGATCTTCGCATGAGACACGAACGCGAAGTTAGATTTACGGCGTTGTCCTGGGGGGGAGCGTTGGCAATTGCGGCAGGGCTTTGCACGAGCGGCGTATTCGCACAGTCAGACGACCGTTCCAATTGGAAGGTCATCGAACTAGACAGTGTGGACCGGATAAGCGCCAAACTGAGATATCGATCTCACGTTTCGGCTGCCGATCAGAAGTGGCTCATTCTCGAACTGATCAATCAGTGCGGCCATGATCAGCTCGTCCGTCACCTGAGTTACCGCATTGAATGCAACGTTGCTCCCGTCGGGAGCGCCTCCTCCGTTTCAAGCCGCCTTTGTCTTGGAAGCACGCTTGAAGTCTTTCCGGAGGATTGGGACTCAACTCCGGTGGCGCATCATTGGCTCATTGATCAATCGCTCCGTGAGTCACATAAGGCGATCAGCCAGAGGGCAACGGCGTCTATGCTCAGAATCAGTGACAGGCTGGAAGATCGCGATGGCGTCTCAAAGAAGACTGAAATGACTGTCAACGCAACAGCCCATATCACGATGGGGCTATCATTTGGAGGTAATTCGACAGGAACACGATTGAAAACTCCAGTAGCGGGCATCCCATTTTCTTTTCGATGGATTCCTCCGGGTGAGAGTGGCATTCGGAAAATGCAAAACTGGCGTCGAGTCTGGTGTCTGCGCGAGCGTTACAGCGACGGTCGAGGAGCCCCCTCCGCAAGACTTGCATGGGCTTACCTGAATACTCCGGAAGTCGTAGCCGGTCTGTCAGATGAGGCGTTGAAAACTGCAACGGCTGTGGACGGATGGGGGACGAACGAATTTCGATTTGCCGCTCATCGACGTCTGTTTGAACGTGATCCGGCAAACGACGGATTTATCCAGGAACACAAACGGCGGATCGAGGAGTCTCCTTCCCATATTATCTCTCTGGAGCAGTCAGATTTCTGGCACCCCGATCTGGCAGGTTCGGTTGCGAATTCAACGTACGACTACAGCGCCTTTTATTCGGACGCGCATATGCGTATGGCGGCTCACAGGGGGCTGGCGATTCTGGAAAAACATCGCGAAGACTGGCAGAACGACAGGGAAGTTGTGAAGGTCGTCGATGCTGCAAAACAGCGGATTGTGAATGGTCAAAGATTGAACATCCTACTAGGAGTGGCGGCTATCATTGGTCCTCTCCTGACCGTGATTTTTCTTATATGGTTTGCTTGGCGGCGTTCTCGAAGAGGGAGACTTCGTGGGCAGTAAGTACTATTGAAGCTCGTCACAATGAAATATCGTGCCATTTTTCGACTAGAGGTTTTGTCAGTTATTCTGTCATTTGCTGGCTATTCGAGCATCGTCTGCGGACAGGCGGCCGAGTCTCCGATCACGGACGAAGATCGCGAGCACTGGTCTTTCGCGCCGCTGGTTCGGCCCGACGTTCCAGGCAACGATAGCGAGTGGCCGCGGAATGAAATCGATTCGTTTGTGCTGAAGAAGCTGACCGATGCAAACCTGTCGCCGGCTCCAGAAGCGACACGAATCGTCCTGCTTCGCCGACTTTGCTTTGACCTGACGGGGTTACCGCCGACTCCTGAGCAAATCGACGACTTTCTGAACGACGATTCTGCGGATGCTTACTCGCTGGTGGTCGAACGGCTTCTGGAATCGCCAACGTACGGAGAACGCTGGGCTCAGCACTGGCTTGATCTGGCGAGATTTGCCGAAACGGACGGGTTCGAGCATGACAAACTTCGGCCGGATGCATGGAAATATCGCGACTGGGTAATCAAAGCTTTTAACGATGACATGCCGTACGACGAGTTTGTCAGGCTACAGCTTGCCGGCGACGAAGCGGGACCAGAGAACCGTGTCGCCACCGGATTTCTGACGTGCGGCCCCGACATGCCGGACATCAATCTTCAGGAAGAGCGGCGTCACAGTTTTATGAACGAAATGACCTCGACGGTCGGCTCGGTGTTTCTCGGTTTGCAGATCGGCTGTGCTCAGTGTCACGATCACAAGTTTGATCCGATCAGCCAGCTCGATTTTTATCGACTACGAGCGTTCTTCGATCCGGCCTTTCGATTTACGAAGAACAAGGTTGCGTCGTTGCCAAACGGGAATGACTCTGGTTCAGTCAGTCATTTGATGATTCGCGGCGGCTTTCGACGAGTCGGTGACACCGTCGAAGCGGCGTTCCCTCGAATCATCAACACGTCGAGAGTGAAACCTCGGCACGAGTCGAATCGAAAGAATTTGAGGACGGAACTCGCGACCTGGCTGACGAGGCCAGACAACCCGCTCAGTATGAGAACCATCGCCAACCGCTTGTGGCAGCACCATTTTGGCGAGGCACTCTGTGACTCACCGAGCGACTTCGGCGTCATGGGCGACACGCCTGAGCATGACGAACTTCTGGATTGGCTGGCGACGGAGTTTCCTCAGCGAAGATTCAGCTTCAAGAATATGCACCGCCTGATCGTCACTTCGGCTACTTATCGACAGGTCAGCAGATTGCCGGAGAACGCTTCGTCGGAAGTGAAAGCAGCCTGGCAGGAATCGTTAAAGTCAGATCGCAAGAACCGACTCTGGTCTCGAATGTCACGACGACGGCTCGAAGGAGAAGCAATTCGCGACACCATGTTGCTGGCGTCTGGAAGCTTGTCCGAGAAACGTGGCGGGCCGGGCATCAGACCACCGCTGCCGGACGAACTGGTTCACACTCTGCTGAAAAATCAATGGCCGGTTTCGAAAGACCCAGCGGATTACACGCGCCGGAGCATCTACCTGTTCGTTCGCCGGAATCTGAGGTACCCGCTGTTCGAAGCTTTCGACAAACCTGACACCAACTTCAGTTGCCCTCGCCGAAATGAATCGACAATTGCGCCGCAGGCTCTGATGCTGCTGAATTCGAAGTTGTCACTTGACGCGGCAAAGGCACTGGCCGCTTTAATCGAAGAAGCCGCCGGGGAGTCATCGACGGAAGCGAAAGTCAAAGTTGAACTGGCCTATCTGAGAACACTCTCGCGGGGGCCATCATCGGATGAACTGAAACTGGCGATCGAATTTCTGAACAGTTCATCGTCCGGCAAAACTGAAGCGCTGACTGACCTCTGCTTGGCACTCTTCAATCTGAACGAGTTTCTCTACGTGGATTGAATTCCGTTTCGATTGACATTTCTGGCCATCGAAAGAACTGTGAACAGGAGATAGCAGAGGAAACGGAGACTGGATTCGAGCGTCTTCTCTGTTCTCTCTGCTTTCTCCTGTTCGGAATCATTGCCCGAGGATTCTACGGAATGAGATGCTACTTGCGCCGTCTTTCTTGATAAGTGTCACCATTGTCCTTCGGCATTGATTCGTGCCAGGCAACAACCTGTTTCGCCAGACGTTCGACGATTGCGGCGTGGTCGCTTGCGACGTTGGCGATTTCCGATGGATCGTCTGCCAAATTAAAAAGTTCGGCTTCGCTCCCGTCGTACTCACAAAGCAGTTTCCAGTCGCCTTCACGCATCGCCAGGTCCGGCAGGTCGTTGTCTCCGTAGAAGGCGTCGCGATCTGGCGGACGCCGGAAGTACAACGGCTTCTTTCGGGATTCGCCAGACTTTCCGACCAGCGTGCCAGCAAGAGCTTCTCCGTCGAAGTTGGCATCTGCATCAGCAGTGACGCCTGCCAGTTCAAGCAGCGACGGCGCGAGATCAATCGCAGCGAACACCGAGTCGCGGTTAAACGTTCCAATCGCTTTCTTATCGAGCAGACCCGGTCCCCAGGCAATCAACGGCGAGCGAATGCCGCCTTCGTAGAGGTGTGTTTTGAATCCTCGGTAGGGGTTCGCTGTGCCTGCTCCCTGTTCTGGTCCGTTGTCTGAACATAGCAGGACGAGCGTGTTGTCTCGCAGCTTTTCATCATGTCGGATCAGGTCGAACAGGACTCCAAGTTGCTCGTCCATCGTGTCGAGGACGCCGTGATAAAGTGTCCGCTTGGCTCCATCGCCTCGCCGAGCTTCTGGCGGGAAGAACGGCGAGTGAACGTCGTCTGGCCAAACGTTGATGTAAAACGGTTTTTCGTCAGCGAATGACTGCTTCACAAAATCGACAGCGGCGGCGGTGAAAGATTGAGTGACCAGCGAGCGGTCAACGTAGGTGATTTTCCCTCGTCCGAGCTTGTCGGAGCCGAGGGTGTGCTTCGTCGTCGGTTTGCCGTTGTAGGCATCTTTGATTGCCAGAACACGAGGCCCGAGCCCTTCGAAATTGGTGAGCGACGCGTCAAAACCGTACTCGGTGATCAGCGGAGCCTCGCCGACGTCCCGCTGTCCTCCCATGTGCCACTTACCGAAGTGCCCGGTCGCATAGCCGGCATCGTGCAGCATTTTCGCCAGCATCGGGGCTTTCGGATCGAGCCATTGTGCGACGCCGCGAGCGTTGTTGTGTTTCCGATTGCTCAGGTAAGAAGTGATCCGCCACCGCTGAGGATACTGCCCAGTCGAAATCGCCACGCGCGACGGCGAGCAGATCGGCGAGTTCACATAAAACTGCTCAAATCGAATCCCCTCGGCCGCTAGTTGGTCAATGTTCTGAGTCTCAACGGCCTTATTACCGAAACACGAGAGATCTCCCCAACCCATATCGTCAATAAAAACAACGACGATGTTGGGCCGAGAAGTCGATGAGCTTGTATCAGCAATAGAAAAACTGGTGCACGACATCAGAAGAATGAGCGACGTGATTAGATGTAGTGAGAACCGTGGCATGTTTACTTTCCGAATTGCGGTCATGTGAACTTGATGTGGGGCAGTTCAACGCTTGACGTTGAACACTGGTTGCCTGGATCGGATCAGCTCAAGTTCCAACGCTTTCCTGGCGCGTGTGTTGGTTTCTGCGTCGAGAATCTGGATTTCGAGATTTAAGGCGTTGGTGCCGAATTCCCACATCCATCTCGCCAGACCTTTGTTGTCTGAGTGATCGAGATGTTTCTTAATTCGGGTCCGTATGTTTTCGGTCTCGCCGACGTAGAGCAATTCCTCAGCGTCAAAGAACAGATAAAGACCTTGTTCTGCTGGTAAACCATTACGATCGAGCTGGTCAACTTGCAAATTTAGGACTCGAGTCGGAGGAAGAATTCTGGCTGCAATCTCCGGTGAGAGGTTTCCAGCCTTTCGAAGACTTAGTGCTGCCCAGCGATACTGCAGCGGCGCATAATTTGGCTCGATGCGTGCTGCCAGTTCGTCAAACTCTGCAGCACGATCTGGGTCGCAGATAATCGAGTCCAAGCTGATCTGGTCGCGACGTTCGAGAAAACGAACTGCAATTTCCGCGGCAAACCGGTAGTCGTCCTGGTCTTTGAAGTGCGTGCGCTTCGAACGTGGGAGCCCGGTCAATGCGCCAGCTTTCCGCAGGTTTAATAGTGCGCGATTCAACTCCGCGACGGAAACGTGAAGGTTTCTGGATCTGCATTCAGCCACAAACACTTCATTGAGTGTTGGGTCAGCGACTACCCGGTCTGGTGGATAGCCGTCAGACGCCGCAAGAAATGCCTGAGCAAGTTGAGGCTTCATTAAGCCGTTCGCAGTTTGCTGTAGTTGAATTGTGGCTTGAATTTTTTAACCAAACAGCTTTGCCACGCGAGTTTCGCGGTACCAGACTGATCGAGGGGAATGGCTTGGACCGACAGTCGCCGGCTGAATTGTGACCATTCCTCATTTCGATCTTGAATCAACCCCAGGCGTTCACGGAGATTCAGCGTTTCACCTGCATAGAGTTTCTTATTTTTGCTCTTGCTGATGACGTAGATGCCCGGCTCTGCCTGAATGGCCGATAAGTCGACACTATTCGACTGCCCCATGTCGCTAAGCGCTGGGAGACGCAATTCCGCAGATCGACCACGTGCGATTGTCGCCTGCTTCCTCAATCTTAAAGCTGCCCAACGGTACTCAAGTTTTGAGTGGTCTGGGGCGAGCGAACTGGCTCTTTCGTGAAACCGTAATGACAGGCTAGGGTCGCATAGTATTTCGTCGAGGCTTACAGCCTCGACTTCGGCGATCATCTGTTGCCATGCGATTTCGCTGGCAAACATGTATTCGTCAGAGTCTTCCCACGAGATGTCGGTCCTCCGTGTCGTCGGGATTCCTGTCAGCTTGCCGGCCTTGCGGTAGCGAAATAACAGGGTGTTCCATTGCCGAACGTCTCCGGGCAATCCAAGTCGAGAGCACATTCCTGTAAACTCAACGTTCATTTCCGGATCAGCAACGACGCGGTCGGCTGAGAATCCGGCATGTGTCCTACGGAATGCCTCAACGATTCCGCACAGCGTCATGTGGTTGATTTTCTTATTCGCAATGTCGCTCGGTCCTAGAGTTTGGCCTGAAGTTGAAGGGGCAGCTCGATCGCGGAATTTCAATTCTTTTTGTTTACGATCAGTTGGCGGAGCGCTCTTTGTTGGTTCCGGCGAACCATTCAACGCGTCACCAGCTTCAGTATTTGATAGACGCTTCGTTCCGTATTCGATGTAATCACTCGAAACGTCGAAGCCAATGAAATTACGACCTAGTTTTTTTGCCACTGCCAGTGTAGTCGCACTTCCTGAAAACGGGTCGAGAACTAGACTATTTTGAACTGAGCACGTGCGGATTATTCGGCCGAGTAACTGCTCTGGCATTTGGCATC
Source organism: uncultured Planctomycetaceae bacterium (assembly GCA_943787265.1). Taxonomy (GTDB): domain Bacteria; phylum Planctomycetota; class Planctomycetia; order Planctomycetales; family Planctomycetaceae; genus JABMPE01. The sequence goes on from CALSLT010000022.1 coordinate 62,514, forward strand.
CGTGGAACCCGGCTCGTTCTTTGAACGTGCCAGCAACGCGAGGAAAGTACCAAGTATCCTCGACTTGACTGAAACTCTCACTCAAGTCCTGTGGCCTCAAGACGTATGTTTGATCATCATCGTCGTTAGGCTCAAGGGCATGAAATTTCCAAGTGAAATCGTCGTCGTCATTGAGCGCCTCGCCAACCGCGTCTGCCGGACGAATAAGCCACGTGTCATCGGGAAGTCGGCCTTTTGGGTTTGCTCGTTTGTCGTTGTAAACGAGTTCTCGCGCGGACCGTACTCGATTGTCGAGGTCGTCGGCGAGGAATGTGAAGTTCTCAGGATCTTTGACGAAGTGAAACAGGTGGGCGTGCGATCGGGTGAATTTGTGCGAGCAGTTTACTCCGAACGTGTAGTACCAGATGACCCAGCTTCGGCAGGTAAAACCGATTTCCTGGCTGAGCAACTTCAGCTCCGCGGCGTACTCGTCGCCGATCGCCAGCCAGAAAGTTCCGTCGGGCTTCAAGACGCGCGAGACGGCTTTGATCCATTGCTCGGACCAGTCGAGGTACTGCTGCTTTTCGAGTTTGTCATCGTAGACGTCGTACTCGTAGCCGATGTTGAACGGCGGATCGGCAAATGCGAGATCGACGGAGCCCTCTTCGAGTGCATTCATGGCCTGAACGCAGTCGCCCAACTGAATTGTGTTCAGGTTGGCATCCATCCGGGGGGAACTCCATTTCGAGACTCGCGGCAAAGGTCGGTCGGCAAGGTTGGAATGTTAGTCGAAGGGCACGGCTGCGGAAAACCAGCAGGTCGGGCGAATGGGCTGAAAAGGGAGCGCGACCGCCGCATCTTTGACCCCCGCTCGCAATATCGAAAGAATGCTGGCTCAACCATCTGACCTGTCAAGAAAGTGTCCGTTCATGCGATATCTGATTTGCAGCGTTTTTGCCTGTGTTTACGGCGCGTCAGGTTACCTGCACGCGGAAGCGGCCTCCGCGAAACCGAATTTCGTGCTGATCTATATCGACGATATGGGGTACGGAGATATCGGTCCGTACGGTTCGAAGTTGAATCGGACGCCGAACCTCGACCGGATGGCGGCCGAAGGGATGAAGCTGACTAGTTTTTACGCCGCGCCCGTTTGCTCGGCGTCGCGGGCTCAGTTGTTGACCGGTTGCTACGCGCCGCGAGTTTCCGTACCGGGTGTTTTCTTTCCGGCCGGGCCGAAGGGATTGAATCCTCGCGAGCGGACTGTCGCTGAGTATCTGAAAGAACTCGGCTACGCGACGACGTGCATCGGCAAGTGGCACCTGGGTGATCAGCTGGAGTTTCTGCCGACGAATCAGGGGTTCGATCATTATTTCGGGATTCCCTACTCAAACGACATGCAGCGGAACTCGCTGGAAGATGGTCGCCGAGTCACGCCGCTGTTGCGTGATGACAAGGTCGCCGAGCTGCTCGAAGACGAAGGGCAGCGGCGAGTGACTCGTGAGTACACCGAAGAAGCGGTGAAGTTTATCGAAGAGGCTGATGAGAAGCCGTTCTTTCTTTACCTGCCTCACACGGCGATGCACGTGCCGCTGTTTCCGCACGAAGACTTTGCCGGCAAGTCGAAGAACGGCACGTACGGCGACTGGGTCGAAGAAGTCGACTGGAGCGTTGGCCAGATTCTGGATGTGCTGCGCCGAAAGCAGCTCTCCGAAAATACGCTCGTCATTTTTACGAGCGACAACGGGCCGTGGGCATCGAAGGGGGCGGCTGGTGGAGTTGCCGGTCCGCTGCGAGGCAGCAAAGGCTGCACGCTGGAAGGCGGCGTCCGGGAGCCAACGATTGCCTGGTGGCCAGGCACGGTCGAAGCGGGCAGCATTTGCGACGCCGTTTGCGGGACGACGGACGTTCTGCCGACATTCGCCAAGCTTGGTGGCTCAGCCGGTGGCCAGCCGGTCCCTTGGGTGAAGATTGACGGAAAGGACATCTCGCCAATTCTGCTCGGGAAAACAAAAGAGTCGCCGCACGAAGCCTGGTTCTACTATCAGGGAACGACGCTCCAGGCCGTTCGGTCCGGTCCGTGGAAACTGGCGATCACTCCGCAGTCGATCGGGATGGGCATGAAGGAACGACCTGCCGATCTGATGTCGCGAGAACCGAGGCTGTACAACCTCGACGAAGAAATCGGCGAGATCACGAATCTGGCTGACAAGCATCCTGAAGTTGTGGGCCTCGTTTGCAAAAACTGATCGACGGGATGGTCGCCGACATTGGCAGTGGAAAAATCAGGCCCCGGAGTTCGTCCCGCCGGCGAAGTTGAAAACCCAGTCACGCTGTACCCAACTCAGCCGCGAAAACCGAGGTCTCGACTGACGAAGAAAACGGCAGGAAAACCACTGGATTGGAGCAAGGTTAAACTCGGTGACGTTTACTCATCGGGGTCCGCGCCGGCGATCGCTCGGAAAGCATTCTCGATCAGTTGCTCAGTCGTGCCTGCCGATGGAAAGGGCCGGTGAGGGCGTGATCGTCGCACACGGAGGCTCAGCGATCGGGTATTCGCTCTACATCAAAGACGATTCCGTTGTGTTCGCAACGCGGCAAGGGAACGACACGATCAGCAGAGTCGCCGCGCCAGTCAGCAAAGGTGACTCGCTGAGTATTCGTGCTGGGCTAAGCAAAGACGGAGTCTTGAGCCTGGCTGTCAACGAGGGCGAGACAGTGAATGCGAAATCGCCGGGTTTGCTGAAAAATCATCCGCAGGAGGATTTGAGTATCGGCCATGATGATCGGAATCCAGTGGATCCTGAATCACCGACGAAACCATTTAAGGGGCTGTTGATGTCTCTGAAAATCGCAGTCGAGTGACACTTGGAAACACTGAGAGTAAACGTATGTTTTCTTGTATCGGACTGGAGAGAAAACATGAGCGATCAAATTCAGAGCACGCTGCTTGAGCAGTTCGGATTCGGCGAATTTCGGCCGGGGGCAACAGCAGGTCATCGAGAATCTGGTTGCCGGACGGTCGTCGGCTGCGGTCTTTCCGACCGGCGGCGGGAAGTCACTTTGCTATCAATTGCCGGCGTTGCTGCTGCCAGGCGTGACGCTTGTTGTCTCGCCGCTGATCGCGCTGATGAAGGATCAGATCGACGCGTTGCTGGCTCGGGACATCTCCGCAGCGCCGGCCTGGATTCGACGCTGTCGGTCGGACGAGTATCGAGACGTGACTCGTCGGCTGCGTAGCGGTGAATTGAAGCTGCTGTATGTCGCGCCGGAGCGATTTACCAACGAGCGATTCCGGGGGTTGCTGTCTCAGGTGAATGTGTCTCTGTTCGCGGTCGACGAGGCTCACTGCATTTCAGAATGGGGCCACAATTTTCGGCCGGACTATCTCAAGCTGGCGAAGTTTGCTGACGAGTGCAACGCCGATGCCGTGCTGGCTCTCACGGCGACCGCGACGCCGCAGGTACTGACAGATATTTGTAAGTTCTTCACGATCAAATCTGAGTGCGCGGTGCAGACTCCGTTTCTACCGTTCGAATCTGACGCTGCTTAGCGAGGTCGTCGACGATCAAACTCGTGATGAAGTCCTGATTTCAAAACTGAAAGACAGGCCGGCGGGACCGACCATCGTTTTATGTCACGCTGCAACGAACTGCCGAAGAAGTGGCGGTCCGGCTTGCGGAAGCAGGTCTTTCGGCCAAGGCATATCACGCTGGCATGAAGGATGACGAACGAGCGGAGCGACAGGACTGGTTCATGTCCTCAGATGAATCGATCATTGTGGCGACGATCGCGTTTGGAATGGGAATCGACAAGTCGAACATCCGCTACGTTTACCACTACAACCTGCCGAAGAGTCTCGAAAACTATTCCCAGGAAATTGGCAGAGCAGGGCGGGACGGTGAAACATCAATCTGTGAAATGCTCTTCTGCCCGGCTGATCTCAACACGCTGGAGAATTTCATTTTCGGAGACACTCCGGAGCGGGAAAGCGTGGCCGGGCTTGTCAGGACTATGCTGGAGTCCGACGACGAAATCGCGGTCAGTCAGTACTCGCTGTCGAACTCGATCGATATTGCGTCCTTTGGTGATGCGAACGCTGATCACCTACCTGGAGCTCGACGGATGGATTCAGGAAACGACGCCGATTTATTCGCAGTATCAGTTCATCCCGTTGCAGTCGTCGGAGCAGATGCTGTCCAACTTCGACGACCAGCGTCGACAATTCCTGACAACCGTTTTCAAGCAGGTTACGAAGTCCAGAAAATGGTGTACGGTCGACATTGATCAGGCTGCGATAGCGGCGGGCTCTGACCGAATGCGAGTCGTCAAAGCGTTTGATTATCTGGCTGAACAGGGCATGATCGAACTGAAACCAAGCGGTTTGATGCATCGATACCGACGACTGAAACAAGCTGACAATCCCGCCGCGGTAATCGACGATCTTTGCGATCGAATGAAACGTCGAGAAAAACGTGATTTGGAACGACTGGGCGATGTCATTGACCAGGCAACGGCCACGGGCTGTCAGGTGTCGAGACTCGGCGCCTACTTCGGCGAGCCGTTGCAATCCGGCTGCGGGCACTGCTCACAGTGCCTTGCTGATGTGCCCGTTGTGGAGGGATGTCTCACGACCGCAGCCGGAGATGTCGGACTCGCTCTGGCAAAAGGCCGAGGAGATTCAAAACCAGAATCGGGACGCTCTCGGATCGCCGTCGCGGCTCACGCGATTTCTCTGCGGCATCGGTTTCGCCGAAGCTGACTCGAGCAAAGCTGACAAAGAACCCACTGTTCGGCGCCTTTGAAAGCGTCTCGTACCGTGCAGTTCTTGAGCGTGCCGGCGGACTTTTTCCGTCCGAATAGCAAAAAGAAACGCAGAGATCGCTGAGGCCTCGCAGAGGAAACGAAAACGTCTCCATTCCTCTGCGTGTTCAGCCCTTGCGATCTCTGCGTTCAAGAGTTGGTCTGACAGGCATCATGCCCGCATAGCCTTCTGCCTCGACTATGTCTTGTAAATCTTGTGGCGAGGACGGTCGGACAGGATTTGTTCCTTGCCCCAGTTCGTCACTGCTCGGAAAGCGTCGCTCTGGATGAAGGCTGAGAAAGCGGCTTCGTCCGACCACTCGCTGGTGATTAGGTAAGACGCGCTGTCTTTGACGTCTTTCCACAGTGTGGATTCGGTGTGACCTTCAGCGGCGTTCAGAAGCGTCGATGACGCCAGCAAATTTTGTCTTCGAAGTCCTGCTCTTTTCCTTCGAGAACGTGGTAGTTTCATTCCAACGGTAATCATCTGCTTGTCTTCTCCTGAGGTAGATCAAAAAGTGGTGAGACGCGGAATCGTAGCAGGCTTTGCACGGAATGGCTCGCCCGTCGGCATCAGAGAATCGCGTGCTCTTTCACTGCTCGACACTTAGCCTCTGGAATTCTACTTCTTCAGCGTTGAGAGGCTCGTCGCGGGTTGTTTCATTGATGGCCGCGCGGCGAAAGTCAGCTTGCACCAACGCCCTCAACCCACACTTCGCACACTTGGTAGTTCTGAGGCTTCGGGGATGATACATCGTCGACATAACATTCAAACCGCAGCGTGGGCAGGTTCTACGAGGTGCCCTCCAAATGGCAATTGCAGATGCAGCCGCTGTGACTGTCCAGAATCCTACGGCAGTTATTGGGTGGAACCACCCGAAGAAGACTCCAAAATATTAGAAGTAGCGTTGCAAATTCAAACACAGAGAGAAGTCGCCATTCTGCAAGGTGTTGCCCCTGCATTGCATTCAGTTCGTCCATATAGAGATGGTAGTCTTCGATTTCTTCGGTTGTGGGGGACTGGATGATTCGCATCGTCACACCAAGCTCCGATTGTGATTGCTGACTGGCAGTCGGAACATCGTCCATTCCAGAATTGGAATGACGGAACGGTCGTCTTTTTTGCCACATTTTGAGCAGGTTCGAGGCATAAGCGACGTTTCGATCGAGGGATGATGGGGGACCGCGCAGGGTGTTAGTGGCAACCTGGTTGCGGCGTCGGCAGTTTCGGCTCATTGAGGACACATTCACGAACGTCTCTTTTACGCTATGGATTCAGCCAGCCGACGCCGCTGCATTTACAATATATTTTGGGCACCTTGGGAATTCTACCAGTGCCTTTGGCACGGGCCCGCATGTCACGGCAGTGCTGGTCGAACTGGGCGGAGCGATTTGAGTTGCGGGTATCGTTGCAGGCCTTCCATCCGCGAACACATGACAATTTTGCGGATCGTCGGGCTTTCGGAGGTCGTCGTATTCGCCTTCTGCGTTCCACATGACGATTTCGCCCGTCGCGGTCAGGCCGATCGTTTCGAACCATCCGCAATACAGTGGAATTGCGTCGTGCTGGGTGACGTGCGGAATTTGCCAGCGCAGGTTGCTGTTCTGATTTTCGACTGCGAAGTTGTTGATCAGGTCTTGGACGAATTGCGACTCGTCCGGGGTAAGTTCGACGTCAGCCACGAGCGACTCCAGATTTGTGCTTTACATTTCCGGGCGGAAAGAACCGAGACGATGATACCGTAGGGCGGTGCCCTGATTGTAAGAGGTGATCAATTGAGCGTCGGCGGCGGAAAAAAGCGTCGATTGGATTTGATGCGAATACGGGAAACCGTTCGGCAGTCTGGTTAAGCTGATTGCTCGGTCAGATTTGAGGAGCAATTTCGCACGTTATTCGCAGCGTTTGAAAGTTGAAGTCCTTTGCGGCGTCCTATTTCGAATTCAGATTCTGCTGCCGTTTTCGGCGACGATGGTTGCGGCCGTTGCGATTATCGCGATGACCTCGGCGTGGCTGGCGGTACGCCGGACGGAAGAGCAGACGCTGTTGAGGATTCAGAATGTCGTCGAGACGTTGTCCGACTTTCGGCTGACTTACACAGACGCGATTCTGGAAAAGATGAGCGGGTTGTCGGGGGCCGAATTCCTGGCACTTGATCGTGATGATCGACCAGTGGCGACAACTTTGGACCGCGCTGATGAGATTGCTCAGTCGGCAAAGTCTGCCTCCTGTGATTTCTTCAGAGAGTTCGATGACTCAGCTTCCTCGGGTCGATACTGAGTTGGGAGGCGTGCTTTGCGGCTCGCGTAACCGCAGAACGAGCTGGGCCAGTGACGACGTTGCTGGTGCTTTATCCCGAAGCCAGTTGGAAGGAAGCTCGCTGGACGGCCATCTGGCCGCCGCTGGTTGTGGGAAGCGGAACTGTGATCGTGATGGCGTGCATTTCTGCCTGGCCTGGCCGATCGAATTTCTCGACGGATCAACGGTGTGCGAGCGTTGCTGGAAGAAGTCGCCGCTGGCCGCTTCCCGGACAAGTCAGACGATGGAAGTGCGGAGGGCGAGCGACTGGATGAGGTCGACGATCTGATTGCTTCAGCAGGCAGCCTTTCAGAACAACTCAAAGAACTTCAGCACACGATCCAGCACACCGAACGAGTTCGGTTACTGGCTCAACTGGCCGGAGGTCTTGCTCATCAATTGCGGAATGCCGTGACAGGCGCAAGGATGGCGGTGCAGCTTCACCAGAAGCGGTGTCTGCTTGGGTCCGATGACTCAGATGCCGATGGAGAATCTAAGAGTGATGACACGCTGAACGTCGCACTGCATCAGCTTTCGCTGACGGAAGAGCAAATTCGCGGCCTGCTTTCACTAAGTCGGCAGGAGGCCGAGCCTGTTCAATCGGCGAAGTTGTCAGACGCTGTTCGTGAGGTCGAGCGATTGATCTCCGTGCAGTGCGAGCATTTTCGAGTGGCATTGCTGGTCGATATTCCGGAAGGTGCTGAGTGGGAAATTGCGGACGCAGATGGATTTCGGACGGCAGTTTTGAATCTCTCGCTCAATGCACTGGAAGCGGCGGGCGAAGGCGGTCGAGTCGAACTTGCTGTTCTGGCCGATTGTAAAACCAGCGAGGACGCGCCTCAGGCTGAGGCCTTCCAGGATGGCGGTTCACATCAGCGGTCGATTGTCGTTGAAGTCAGAGATTCAGGTGACGGACCCGTGTCTGAGGTCAGCGATTCTCTTTTCGAGCCGTTTGTGACGTCGAAACCGGAAGGCGTTGGGCTGGGACTGGCGTTAGCAAAGAGTGCGGCGGAGTCCGCCGGTGGTACATTGTCGTGGGAACGCCGCCGTGGACTGACGGTGTTTCGATTTTCGGTGCCAGCTCAGCGTCTAGCGTCCTAATTTGAAAATTCCAGCCGAGAGGTTTCGTAAATCATGAGCCATGTTCTGGTCGTCGATGACGAACCCGCGATCTGTTGGGGATTTCGCGAATTGCTTCGTGGCGAAGGTCACGAGGTGACGATTGCGGCGTCGGCTGAAGAGGCTCTGAAGGTCGCTCCGACGTGTCTGCCCGACACAATCGTTCTTGATGTTCGTCTGCCTGGTATGGACGGCTTGACTGCTCTGAAGCAACTTCAAGCGAAGACTAATAATGCTCCCGTTGTAGTGATGACGGCTTTTGGAAATCTGGAAACGGCTGTTCGAGCGGTCGAGGAAGGCGCGTTTGACTATCTGACAAAACCGTTTGAACTGTTGGATGCCAACGATGTCGTTCGGCGGGCGTTGGAATATCGTCACTCTGGTGAATCCACGGCGAGCAGTACCGAGGACGACGCCGATGGCACGGCACTGGCAGAGACGATTGTTGGTTCCTCACCGGCGATGCAGGCCGTGTTCAAGCAGATCGCGTTTGTCGCTCAGTCAGACGCTCCGGTCCTTGTTACAGGGGAAAGTGGAACGGGGAAGGAGCTTGTCGCGCGAGCCATTCATCGCCATAGCCATCGAAGTGCCGAGCCATTCATGCCGGTGAGTCTGGCTGCGATGAACGAGGCTTCGGTGGAGAGTGAATTGTTTGGGCATGTCAAAGGTGCGTTTCCCGGCGCGACTGCCGAACGAAAAGGGATTCTGGAGATCGCCGGCAGCGGGACGATTTTGCTTGACGAGATCGGCGATGTACCCACCGCCGTGCAGCTCAAACTTCTTCGCACGATTGAGCATCAGGAGATCGTTCCGGTCGGGGCCGCAGAGCCTCGGCAGTGTGGATTTCGAGTCGTGGCGGCAACGAACCGTGACCTCGGGGCACTGATCGAAGAAGGGCTGTTTCGAGAAGACCTCTACTTCCGTTTGGGCGTTGTGAAGATCGAGTTACCACCACTCCGCGAAAGGCCGGAAGATATCCCCGATCTTGCTCGCCATTTTTTGAGCCTCATGGCGGGGAACTCGACGGACGTCACGCTGTCGTCGGCGGCGTTGCTGGAACTTAGTGGCCGGCCGTGGCCGGGAAATGTGCGTGAGCTTCGTAACGCGATCGAGCATGCGGCCATCATGTCGCGTGGTGGCACGATTGAGGCAGCTCATCTTCCACCTGCCGACTCGACAGCGACGCGGTCGGCGCTGAGCAGCGACGTCCTTCAACGTGAGATTTCCCGTTGGGCGGCCGAGCAACTTCAGCCGTTGGATTCTTCCGATTCCGAAGCCACTCTTTACGAAGACGTCCTGCAACTGGTCGAGCCATCGCTCCTTAACGCGGTGCTGACTCACTGCCGGAATAATCGAGCGGCTGCGGCGAGGCTACTTGGTCTGCATCGGGCGACCCTGCGGCAGAAGTTGAAGAATCACGGAATCACCGGCGAAGATGATGCGTGATGACTCGCATGCCGGGGCATGCTTAAACTATTGCTCCTGTAGAACGACGACGCCAGCGTTTGCTTTACGCCGATGAAATTTCCTTATGAAGATGACGGAGCATCACGATGCAGTTGCTTGAACAATTGACGCAGACACCTTCTGTTCCTGGTCGTGAGGCTCGAATTCGGGAAGTCATCAAGTCGTACGTTGAAGAAAAAGGACTATTCGACGAGCTGACGACTGACGCAATGGGCTCGCTGATCGGTGTTCGGCGGGCACGGCCTAAAGATGGCGAAGAGGCACCAGCGAAACCGCCACGGGTCATGCTGGCAGCTCACATGGACCAGATCGGATTCCTGGTTCGGCATATCAGCGATGATGGTTTTGTGCGTGTGATCCCGGTTGGCGGTTTCGACACTCGCAATCTGTTTGCTCGACGAGTTCGCATCTGCACGGCGGGTGGTGAACTTCCCGGTGTGATGAATCCAGGAGGGAAACCAATTCACATTGCGTCGGAATCTGAGAAGAAGAAAGTACCGGAAATTTCGGATTTCTTTATCGACCTCAGTTTGCCCGGCGAAACCGTGAAAGAGAAAGTTCAAGTCGGCGACATGGTTGTTCTCGACGGCCCGTTTTCAGAAGTTGGCAACAGCGTCGTGTCACAATGCCTGGATAACCGTGTCGGTTGCTGGGCACAGATTCGAGCGATCGAAGCCCTCGATCATCACAACTGCGATGTCTACGCCGCGTGGACGGTTCAGGAAGAGGTCGGTCTGCGAGGAGCGTTTCCCGCCGCCTACGAAATCGAACCGGACTACGCGATCGCCTGCGACACGACGCTCTGTTGCAAGACACCGGGCGTGCCTGACGAAGAACGAGTCACTGTCGCCGGCGATGGCCTGTGTCTGCACATCATGGACTCGTCGATGATCGGCGACATCGGCTTGATCGAAGAAATCGAAGCTGTTGCGACGGCCGAAAATATTAAGACTCAGCGAGGCATCCTTGCCCGCGGTGGTCAGGATGGAGCGGCAATTCAGAGAACTCGGCGAGGCGTACGAACCGTCGCCTTTGCCTGCCCGATCAAGTACATCCACACGATCACAGAGATGGCTCACAAGGACGATCTGGAGGCGTATCCGGCGCTGCTGACCGCCTGGCTGAAGTCGCTGTGAGTTTCGAGGGGTTTCGTAGGGTATGGCCAGCGCGGCGCCGGTATACGTTCTTCGGTTTCACATGAAATGGTATGCCGGCGCTGCGCTTGTCAATACCCTACGGCAACGGTCGACTTTTCAGTGTTCCCTCTCTTCGATCCGTCGGACGATTCCGCCGTACCAGGGGCGGACAATGCCGTTGGTTTCAACGTTGATGGCACCGGCGTCAGAGATTCCGCGACACAGCCCGATGATGTGGTGATCGCCGGATTCGAGCGAGATCTGATGGCCGGTCAAAGTGCATTGCTGCTGCCAACGCTCGTTGAGATTCAGTGAGTCGTTTCCGAGGTCACGGATCAGTGTTTCGAAACGCTGGAGAAATTTCAGCAGCACGTCAGACGGGCTGAAGTCATTGTCGGTTTCGTCAAAGATTGAAGTGGCGAGTGTTCGTACTTCTGGCGGCGCATCGCTGAGTGAATTGGCGACGTTGAGGCCGACTCCGACGACGAGTTCGCTTGTTGAGCCTTTCGGCGGTTCAACCAGGATTCCGCAGATTTTTCGACCGTTCAGGAATACGTCATTCGGCCATTTGAGGCCAATTGTTTGATCCGGTGCGAATTCAGCAAGCGTGTCGGCAACCGCGATGGCCGTTGTCAGCGAGGCCAGCGGCCATTTCTCGTGGGAGACTGAAAACGTGGCGGGCATCAGCCGAAGTGAAAACGTCAGCGAGCCGTCGCGAGCCCACCATTGATTACTGCCTCGGCCTCGGCCGCCGGTTTGCGAATCTGTGAGGACCAGCGTCGGAGACTGGTTGTCGGCTGGCAGCGAGAGCGCAAAGTCGTTTGTCGAGACACATTCGCGGCGGAATTCGATTCTGCTAACGAACGATTCGTCACGCAGGCGTTCAAGGTCAAACCACCTCGATGTGAAGTCAGCGGAGATGGTCATCGCTACTTCGGCAGGTCCGTTTGAAGGTTAATCGTTGCCGCACCGTCAGCGGTGATCGCAATCGGGAGCGACCATCGGGATGTGTGCAGCTTGCAAAGGCCGCCGACACCTCCACGGCAGAACGAGTAAGTCACTGACAGTTGCAGTTGGGCAGAACCTTCAGACGCCGCCAGCGGAATTGCAAAGACGGCGGTCGTGCCATCGGCTTTGCCCTTAATGCTCTTTCCGAGGTTTGCTTCTGCGATCAGTGGTTGTTTCCCGTTGGCGATGATTTTTGCACGCAGCGGAGCAAGGTCATTCAGTTTGTAGCCTTCAGGAATCTGTAGATCGACGGCAAGTGTTACTGACTTGCCGGCCGCAATTTTTTGTGGAGGCACCTGTAGAAGTTGAACTTTGGCTGGTTCATTGTTGATTGATGCTCTGATTGGTTTGGTCGGTTCCGAAAGACCGACGATCTCAAAGTTCGACGCCTTTTGAGTTTTCAGGTCGATCGTAACAAGCCGATGATTGTTTGTGTCGGCGACATAAAGCGTGTCACCTGAAATCGTCATGCCGGCCGGTTCGTGAAGCTGCAACGGTTCCGTGCCGGTTCCTGTTTCTCCCGTTCCCGAAAGTGTTGTGACTTCTCGTTTGGCAACGTCGATCACTTTGATTTTGTGATTGTACGCGTCGGCGACAAAGACCTTGCCGTTTGAGTAATGAACTCCCAACGGATGCTGCAACCGGGCTTCGGAGCCGACGCCGTCGCGATCGCCGAATTCAAATAGAGTCCGGCCGTTAGGAAGGTCGTGGGCTCCGACGATGGTTGTAACTTTTCCTTTGGGATCGACTGAAACCTGGCGAATGGATGACCCTTCGCTGTCCGCGACGTAGATGAATTTGCCGTCGCTGGAGATGCCCGATGGTTGTGCAAGGGCTGACTGGTCAAGTGGTCCGTCAATGATGTCTTCACGGCCGGTGCCAGCGAAGGCTCCGATGTCGTTAGTGCCGATTTCGTATGACCACAACTGGTGAGGCCCGGCCATCGCGATGAACAAGGTGCCGTCGACGATTTCCAAATCCCACGGACTGTTCAACGCCGTCGACTTGAGCGTGCCACCTTGAGTTCGTCGTCGATCCTGCATTCCCGTTCCGGCTAGTGTCGAAACGGTTTTTGTTTTCAAGTCGATTGTTCGGAGCAGGTGATTTTCGGTGTCGGCGACGTAGAGCGTTTCACCGTCCAGGGCCATTCCTTGCGGATGATCGAATGATGCTTCGGCATAGCCGCCGTCTGTGGCTCCGATCTGACCGTTGCCGATGACGTCGATCAGTGTGCCGTCGAGTGTTGAAACGACGATGCGATTATGATTGCTGTCGGAAACGAACAATCGATTGCCTGCCGTGTCAGCCAGTAGCTTGCCTGGAAACTTCAGCGGCCCGGATTCCATGCGGTCTCGTTCGAGGTCAAACCGGACCGGCGTTCTGTCGAGCGTACCTTTCGCACTGTGCCAGGCGATCAGCTTTTCGGTAATTGCGTCGAGCAGTTCTCGGTTGCCTTCACCGGAAACGTAGCCGCAGTAGTTTCCTTCTGGATCAATCAGAACGAGTGTCGGCCAGGAGCGGGCGCCCATTTTACGCCAGACGGTCATCTCGGAATCATTGATGACGGGATGTTCGATTTCGTACCGAACAATCGCGCGGCGGATGGCTTCAGTGTCTTTCTCGTTGTCGAATTTTGCCGAGTGGCAGCCGATGACGACCAGTTCGTCAGGATACTTCTGTTCGAGATACTTCAGGTCTGGCAGAACGTGGATGCAGTTAATGCAGCAGTAAGTCCAGAAATCGATCAGGACGACTTTCCCTCGCAAGTCCTTAAGTGAGATTTCCCCGGACGTGTTAAGCCATGCTTCTCCGCCGTCGAGGCTCGGTGCAGGAAACCGATTCGGAAACGGATTCTCCAGCGGTTTGCCGTCCGGGCCAATGACCGTGTTCTTCGACGCGGCGTCTTCGGGAGTCTTTGCATCGTCTGCCGTTTTGTCGGGCTGCTTTTCGTCACCGACGGCGAAGCTGGTTCCGATGACTGCGAATCCGAAAATCGTCAGGGCAACGACGATGATCCCGACGAGAATCTGAGATCTTCGAGACGGTTGAAATGCGTCAGATTCGTCGAACTGTTGAGCAATGTCTGGAGTGTCTGAGTGCGAAGAGGTGGGCATTGAGAGCTCCGCGGCAGGATGGACTCGTTGTGGATGAACGCTCGATTTCGTAGCGATCATTGGCAGCGGTGGTTTGAATGTCAGATCCGGATCGTAAGCAGCCGTCATCATTGCTTCAAACATGGAGGATAAACAGCTTCGCTCAACGGCTACTCTCCGGGCGTGAAGTCAAGGACTCGGACCTCGTCGAGACTCGGCTTCAGCACTGCGACGAACGCTTCGTGATCTGCGTGCGGAAGGTACGTCTCTCGTCCGGCAGCGTCGGCAAACGTCACCATGAAGCAGTGAGTGAATCCGTGGCTGTGACGTTCCGGGCTGTTGTTCTTGCCCCACTCGAAGGCTTTGATCGTGTCGATCTTTGACGGCAAGGCGGCGAAGCCTTTTTCCACTTCTTTGACGGCCGCAGCGGATGCGTCATCTTTGAACTTGAAGAAAACGGCGTGCTTGAGTTCGTTTTCCATTTTCTCCTGAGGAGTTCCCCAGTAGTCGATGACAAAGACTTTATCGTTGTGAGGCCGCAGGACGTCGCCGAAAGCTTTGTGATCGAGGTGCGGTAGATACTCGGCTCGGCCTGCTTCGTCTTTGAACGTCAGGAAGAAGCAGTGCGTGAATCCGTCATTCAATCCTTCAGGGCTGTTGTTGGTTCCCCACTGGAAGTCGATGATTGAGTCAATCTTTGAGGGCAACTTGGCAAAGGCGGCAATGACCCCCTTGATATCATTTTCCGTTGCGGTTTCTTTAAACGAGAAGAAGACGGCGTGGCGAAGGACGTGTCCAGAATGATCTTCCTTAGCCGCTTCGGCTGGTTCCGTTGCATCGGTGGTTTCAACGGTCGAGTCGGTCACGGTCGTGTCTTCCTGAGGGGCGGTTGATGATGGCGGTTCTGGAGTTTCGGCGGGGCCGCAGGACACGCAAGTGGCGATTGCCAGGAAGCACAATGCGGTGGAAGCGAGTTGGGATGGACGCATTTCGGGTAGACCTTTTCTGCAGCTTTGTCAGGGCATAATTCCGAGAGCTGCCGGCAGCATGCTCCGTCAACAAGATCATTGAGTTCGGCTCGCGTGGAGTGAACTCCGTCGAACGTTTGAAGCGTAACTGAACTCAGCAGGAATTCGTACGCAACGGCGTGCTTGATCTGCTGCGCGAAGCCGACAAGAATCGCAAGGAGATTTTTGTAATTATCCGGTGTGGCCGAGTCGCGATTGCAACAAGCTGGCTCCAGAACCAATTTCAACGAGAGCTAACAGTCTGAATTTCTGTGAATGCGACTGCTCATCCAACTGGAACATCAGGTCTATCGCGAGTCGCTCCCGGACTTGTCGGGTTTCTGCATTTCTTCACGCTGGGAGCTGCGCTGCCATTGCTGCCGCTCTATCTGAAGGGGACTCTGGGGTACTCCTGGACGCTGACCGCCGTCATTCTGACAGCGATTCCGTTTTCGCTGTTGATCGCTCAGGTTTTTGTGCGATCGCTGAGTCAACTGGGAATCGACGTTCGACTGGGCCTGGCCGTCAGCCATCTGATGGCTGCAGGCATCGCGATGGCGGCAGCTTTCCGAGCAGAGCTAATCGCGGATGCGACCAGCGACTGGCGCTACGTTTTCGGATTTACGGTCCTGTATTTTTCGCTGCTCGCTCCATCGATGTCATGGATCGCTCGTGTGGGTGATGCGGCCACGTCTTCCGGTCGTTCGATAATTCGACTGTGGCGAGTCTGGGGGACGGTCGGATTTATCGCTCCGGCGTGGTTGTGCGAGTTGGTGCTGGTCCGCTTTCCAAACGTCGTGCCGATCGTCGAGTCGCATGAAATCCTGATTCCGGTAGCCGGTTGGGCCGGACTGGCGACGGCGTTTGCAGCAATCCTTCTGCCGGAAGTCGAGCCGGAGCCTGTTCAGCTCGGTCGAGCGGATCCAGGGACTGACGGTGTCGCAACGGGCAGGCTTGGCGTGTCGCTGGCGGCGTCCGTGCTGATGATCGTTGTCGTGCAGCGATGCCACTACATATGGAACGCGCCGTTCTTCGAATCAATTCTGAATGCCCACGCCGTCGAACGTCAGTTTGTGCATCGACTGACGGTGTCTGATCAGGTCTTCGAGTTGATTGGATTGTTTCTGCTCGGCACGGGCGTGATGAAGTTCGGCACGCGGACGATGCTCATCGTTGGAGCGGCGGCATGGTTGGGCCGAGCGATTCTTCTGGCGTGGATGTCGCAGTCGTCGCCGTCTGGACAGGTCGCAATGGCCAGCTTGTTCGGCGCACAGATCCTGCAGGGCGTCGCGATCGCCGCGTTCTTTGGGACGCTTGGCGTCATCCTGAAGCTCCACCGTGGAGTGTCGGCGTGCCGCTATCAAATCATGCTGGTTTCCGTCTGCGGAATCGTCGGCATGTTGATCGGCGGTCTCATGGCGGATGACATTCTGACGGGGTCGCCGGGCTTTGTGCTCAATGAACTGCGCGGATTTATGGGGGTCTCAAGTTCCGAAACACCCGACGCTGCACGCTGGCTGCAAGGCTGGTCCGGAGTGTGGTGTCTCTCTGCCGTGCCTTGTCTGCTCGCGATTCTGTTGGCCGGTCTATCGAAGACGGCAAGCGTTTCGCTCGACCGCCCGCGATGACCGGCTGCCCTCGCGTGTGCGATGGCCGATTCTCAGAATCAGACGTTGAGCGGAACCCACTTCCGCAGCTTGGCGCTGAGGTCGTCCGGCGTGAACGGTTTCACGAGGTAATCCGAAACGCCCGCTTCGATGGCGACGATGACTCGCGAGCGTTCCGACTCGGTCGTGATCATGACAATCGGAATGTCTTTGTTCGTCGTGCGAACTTCTTTGACAAACGTCAGACCGTCCATGACTGGCATGTTCTGGTCAGTCAGGACAATGTCGAACGTGTCTGCGCCGAATGCTTCGAGTGCGACTTGCCCGTTCTCTGCCTCGACAACGTCGTCCGGAGAAACGCCGAGTTTGAACAGGCAACGTTTCTGGATGGCTCGCATCGTGCCCGAATCGTCAACGAGAAGGATCTTCATGTTTCACTGCCCTTAAGAAAACCTACGAGAATCATTCTGTTTGTGGCCGCGGTAACACCGCGGAGAACATGTGTCAGGAATTCACGCTCGACCGGTCAGCGTCGCCCGAGGCGGCGGACCCGTGCCATGCGTGGATGCTTCGAAACATAGCTTTCGTCAGGCGCTCGGCGTCGGATTGAGTGATTCACCGTGTTGAATTGCTTCAATTGCCGAGAAATCCCTCCCGGCGAGAATCATTCGCCTGACGAGCAGTGTCCGTTGTCTACGCAACCGATCGTTCGCCCGTTACCCTTGAATGACTTTGCCCCTCGACGTCACTACTCAGGAAATATCCGATGAAACGAATTTGCCACGTACTAGCGATTCAGTTGTGTGCCGGGTTGCTTGTTGCCGGAGCTGTTCATGCTGAAGACAAAAATCCAAAGGCAAAGTCGGCCGGACAGAAGCACCTCGGCGTGGGCGCGACTCCCGTTAAGGATGCTGACGTCTTGATGGACGGCTCGCGGAAAATGCTCGATGACAAATGGACGTATTGGGAAGGGCCTCGCTTTGCATCTTCGCTGCCGATCAAATGGAAAATCGTCGACGATCCGGTTGATAAGGGGACGGTCGTGATGACTGATGATCCCGTCGCAGCCGGTGGAAAATACGGTACGGCTGATATCGTCACGAAGAAGAAGTATCGAGACTTCAGGTTGCACGTTGAGTTTTTGATTATGAAACCCGGCGGCAACAGCGGTGTCTATCTGCAGAACCGGTACGAGATTCAGGTGCTTGACGGCGACAAAACGAAGCACGGCATGGGAGCCGTGATCAACGAAACTGAATCGCCCTACCACGCTTATAACGGTGTCGGAAAATGGAATTCGTACGACATTAAGTTTCGAGCGGCACGATTCACCGACGGCAAGCTAACCGAAAACGCATTGGTCTCGATGTATTTCAACGGGAAGAAGGTCCATGACAACGTCAAGATTTACAAAGTCTGGGGCGGACCCAATTCCGGTATCGATGGCGGTAATGACGGTGGCAGAGGAATCACTGACGTGCCTGGCGGCCTGAAACTGCAATGCGAAGGCCACGATGTCCGCTACCGAAATACCTGGATTAAAGAGCTGAACCTGAAGGGCAACACGGATTTCTGAAGTCGGTCGCCAGCGATTGGCCGATACTCATTGGCTAATTCGAATTCGGTATTGAATTTGAAATCGCGTACCATCGTCGGTACGAAGAGTCGCCTCTCCGTCTTTGAGTGTGTACTCAAACGGTTTTCCGTCGACAGGGTTGTTAGAAACCGGAAGGCCGAGGTCGCTCAATGAGTCCGGTAGTTTTCCGTTGTTGGCGACGGCGTAAGCCCGGAGGGCCTCGATGATTCGTAGCTGTGCGATCCGTCGTTGCTGCCGAGCTCGTACTCCACAGGCTTTGCCAAATGCCGGCATCAGCAAAGAGACCAGCGGCACGCCCTTGCCATCCTTTTTCATTTGGTCGTACTTCAAATTCCATGCGTCGAAGCCGGCCTGAGCCTGGTCAAATGGCAGGAACGAGTGAATGTACATGCTGTCTCGCATCCGGATGTAGAAAATCCGCTCGCGAATCAACACCGCCTGAGTCGAAACCATTTCTTTGATCGCTTCTTCTGAATAGCCGCCCTCAGATTTCAGGAATGATCGAACGTCTTTCATCGCGGCGTCATCTTTCAGCGTATCGATAAAGCGTTTACGTAGTTGATATTCAGGGCCGGTTGTGTTCGTACTGTCGATGGCCAGTTTGTCGAAACGGTTCATGAAGTTCTCGAACTCGGTTCGGCTGGCTTCGCCCGTGACAGAGTCAGCGTTGACAAGCTCTGGAAACACTGTCAGAGCCGACGATGATTCAACTTCCAGGGATTGCCGCATGTCGACAAGCGGTTGCGGCATCGCGGTCAGCGACCAATAAAGGTTTGGAGCGTTTTCTGTTTGAGCAAGCTCCAGAACGCGGTCACACATGAGCTCAATCACGGCGACGCCGACCAGCGAATTGATAAGGAAAGGGGCGTCGGCGATCTGCCGCCCCATCGCGTATCCGGTTTGCAGACTGTCGATAGCGTTGTCGATGCGACCGTCGTGAATCTCGATTCGTATCCGGACGGCAAGAACTCTCGCGAGGTCGCGTAACGCCTGCATTTCCGGAAGCAACACGTAATAAAGCTGTGTGCCACTTTCTTCGATCGGAAGTTGCCATTCACATTGCCGTCGCCGCGCGCCGAGTCGAAGTTCGCCCAGAGCGTTTTCGAAAACGGCAACATCCTTCCGAGCATCATCCACTGGAAAGTCTTCCGCAGACGAATCAAGGTAACTCTTCAGCTTTTTCCGAAACTCGGCAGTCTCCGTTTGCAGGTTGCCGGCCATCGTGGCCGCTCTTAGATAAAGCAACGCTGCGTTCCCGCGAATTGTTTCCGAGCGAGGCGGCAGCAACGGATTTTCAAGCGCCGCTTTCGGAACGGCTGCTGGGCTGATGGTGACGACGACTTCTTTCGTTTCATCCTGGGCGGCCGCAATCTGGCCGATCATCATCGAAACGACCACAACGGAATATCGCAGTACAAGGTTTTTCATAAGGTTACTTTCCATATTGCAGGTGCGGACGCTGAGCCCGGCTAGGATCATGGGGAATTATCCAGAGAGATCGTTTTTGCGTCGCAAGGTTTAGCTGCCCAGCAACTCACGCAGCAGTTCCTGTTGAGTTGACTGTCCAGGTGCGGAGTGTTTCGAGTCGTCCACGCGTGAAGAAAACGCGGCATCAACGCCACGAGCCAGAGCAACTCGCCGAAGTTCAAGAAACTCAGATCGCTGAGTCGGAAGATTGTTCCGCTCCGCAACGTCCTTAAAGTCAGTTGCCTGTCCGTTGTGCGAGTCTGTTTTGGAATTCGGGGTTTCAGCTTCCGGCGTTACTGAGTGATTGCGAGCAGAGTCGCTATCAGCGATCTGCCGATCATCGCTCGACCAGAAAAGAAACGACTGCCCTACGAGCATCAACGCGAGAACCGTTGAAACGACCTGCCAGATTCCACTTCGCGAACCTGACCGACCATCGGCGGATCGCCGTCCGGCTTCGAACAGCAGTTCGGCACGGTTGAGATTGCTGGCTGCCGACAATCCGCGCAACGACGCTTCCAGTTCCAAGAGCTCGGGATTCGTCGACTCGTCGTTTATTGATTCTTCGGACATGTCGCCCCCAGTTTTTCTCGAAGCAGTTCTAACCCTTCGACGTATCGCCGGTGAGCCGTGCTGCTGGATGTTCCAACTAATTCGCCAATTTGTTCGAACGAAAGTTCGCCCCAGATGCGAGCGGTAATGATCTCACGAAAGTTCGCGTCGAGTTCTTTGAGAGATTCCGCCACTGTCGCTGCGTCGAGCCGGCTATCGATGTTGACCGTTAGCCACTGCTCATCGCCGGCCACTTCACGATGCCGATTCTCTCTGCGTTTTGAAGAGCGGACTCGATCAAGAGCCCGATTCCTGACTACCCGAAACAACCACGCCGGAACACTCTCGGGACAGGTTGGCTGCTCCATGAATTCGAGAAACGCTTCCTGCACAACATCTTCCGGTTCGGTACAGATCTGCCGCGCATAAAGCACCAGCGCCGGTCCATGCCGATCAACAAGCTCAGCCAGTTGCCGAGCAGAAATCGCCGGCGTTTGGTCGTTTCTTCGATTCACAATTGAATGACGTCCTCGACCAGGTTCCATCCCAAAATTATTTCAAATCGTCCGATCGAAGCGACTAGACGGTCAGAACTCTTCGTCGCAGTGACTGAGAATCCATTCGGCGTCAGCGGAGAACGGGTTTTCTGTATCCCGAGCTGTTTGGCGGAGAAGGTTCTCAAGGGGAGGAGCAAACAGCTCAGATCGCGGGTATTCAGCGAAATCGCTGGCAAGGCTTCGGAGGGCGGAGATCAACTCTCCCAGCCCCTCGCCGGATGTCATCGCACACGTTCCGAACGTGGCGATTGCCCGTTGTCCCGTTCGCACATCGAAGCTCGTGACTATTCCTATCATTGCCCACAACTCCCGAGCAATCGCCAGATTACCTGGCTCGTCCTGGAGCCGCTGCCTGCAATTGAGCACTTGGGTGTACCATTCGTGGTGTGAAAGTCTGGTCATAAACTGAAATTGATTTGCGGAGCGTTGTTACGAGTGGACTGGACCGTCGAGGACGACGAACTTAAATGTGCGATTTCCAATCGCTCGGCTCTACGTCCGAAATCTTACGACGTTGCCGTCCCGTCTTGCAGTCGGATGCCCAGTCGTATTATAGCGCCGCTGGAAACTCGGTTCTTCCATCTCTATCACCACGTTGGTTTTGTGTTTCCCGGTCGTTCGGGTTCTGGAGCTGTTTATGTTTGGATTGTTTTCGCCGAAGTGTCCGCTGGAAATTGGAATTAAAGCGTGGATTGAGCGGCGGTTTCGTGATTTGGCGGCGGGGATCGGTGGGGAGCGAATTCGGCAGGCAAAGATTCTGACGCCGGGCGATTCGGACGTTCCTCAGATCGGTTCGGGGAGCGAGCACGAACTGGCAGCATTTTTTGCCCAGGTCTGCTACCTGATGGACGTGTCGCACGAGGACTTTGTTCTGCAAACGACCGAGGATGCAAATCTCGGCGGAGCTTCTGGCGTTTACATCGGTCCCAAGAGTCCGGAAGAGCAACCGAGAATCGTCATCGCACAGTCGTTGCCGCAGGACCATGATCGATTGCTGGCGACGTCGGCTTATCTGGTTGGTCATGAGGTCATTCGACAGAAGTTTCCCGAGATCGCGCGTTCCCAGGATGTTTCATGGACTATCGATCTGGTGGCCGCTTGTTACGGGCTGGGAGTCTTTGCGGCGAATTCTCTTCGCCGGAGCGGAGTGCCGGGTTGCGGCACAGGTGGTTGCAGCAGTTGTGGACCGGATGAAACGTCGACGAAGGGGGTGCTTACTCCGACGAATTATGGGCACGTTCTCGCGCTGCTTGCCTGGGTTCGTGATGAAGAAACTCCCGGTTGGGCGGAAGTGGTCGATCGCGAAGTCACACACACGATGGCTCCCAGCCTGAAGTATCTGACGAAAACGGGTGACTGTGCTTTTAACAAAGATGATTTCGGGCTGATCCTTGAAAACCGATCTGTCAGTGATTTTAGAGCGATCCTGAATTCATCATTGAAGACTCAGCACTTCGAGACATTGCGCGAGCTCGTTCGGAACTCAGAAGCGGCCGAAGAACTGGCGACTGATATCGAACCGTTTCTTCGGCACCGTGAGACCAGTGTTCGCCGACAGGCGGCCGCCGCGTTGAGTTCCGTGCCAACGCTGACGTCCGACACATTCCTCGAAATGCTTCGCCTGATGGATGATTCGGAAGGCCCGGTTCGTGGTGCCTTGACCTACGCTCTGCGTCCCGGGTGTGGAGAGGAGCAGTTGGCTCTGGAAGCGCTCATGAAGTTGATCAAAGATCCGCATCTGTCGACAGCAGGACAGGCCGCGGTTGCTCTGTCGCAGTTCGATGATCTTCCTAACGGTTCGTTGGATGCCGCCCTGAAGCTCCTTCGTCGAGGTGTCGCCAAGTTAAACGACGACGTCGTTAGCGTGGCTTTGGACCTGCTGAAGCTTCTGACGGACGATGTTGAGTCACTCGTCGCCGCCAGATTCAACGACGACGGCGATGTGCTGCACATGGTCAACGGCCATCTGCATCCGGAATTGGAAGAAGAATCTCTCAGCCTGCCGATGGCTGTTCCGCCTTCTGTTTGAGGCTGTCGTCTGAAATGTGCCTTGCAGGCCGAGGCGGACTGAATATCCAATATCGAACAAGGAATGTCCAAGGCCGAACGAGGAGAGTGACACTTCGGCTTTGGACATTCCTTGTTCGATGTTGGATATTCAAGCGACGGAGCTCGGTTCACCACTGCGGCTTGTTACGCCGCCTTTTGGCCAAGTGCCAGTGCTGAATTGTCGGCAGCTTTTGCGCCCGCTGAAGTCTTCGGCTCAGTGTTGAGAGCAAAGTTCAACGCGATCATCCGCATAATTCGCCCGGCAATCATGGCCATCGCTGCTCCAGACAAGCCGAACGTGGGGATCAGGAACCAGCAACAGATTGCCGAGGTTGTGACGGAAAGTCCGCAGGCAGGAGCCAAAGGAGAGATTCGTCGGGCCGCGACAAGCGACATGTCGACGATGCCGTTCTGAAGGTCCAGGGCGACCGATACGGCGACCAGTGTCAGCACCACTTGATACGCAAGCAGATCTGGGCGGATCAATGCGAGCAGTGGTCCACCGACCAGAATCGTAAGCCCAACTCCGATGATACCTAGAGCCAGGTAAAACAGTTGCAGCTTTCGAACGAAGCTTTGGAACGGTTGGTTTTCTTTCGCGGAAGCAAGGCGCCCGAGCTTCGCGGAGACCGACTGGTTCAACGCCTTTCCGACCATCGATCCAGCAGCGGCTCCGGATGCGATTGGCCCAAACACTCCGACTGCGCTCAAGCTTGCCAAACCCGAAACGAAGTACCGAGTGACGTGAGTGTCCAGTGAAACGAGCATTACTTTGAAGGCAAGTGGCAGGCTGCGGAATGTCAGCTTTGTAAGGCGGGCGGCTTCGACCGTACGAAGACTTGTCAGCGTTAATTCGTCGGAACCGTGTTGAGCAGCGAGTCGCCGGCCAAGTGGCCAATCATAGAATGCCAGCACGAGGAATCTTGTCGCCGCTTCGGCAATGACCGCGGTCACCAGATTGCCGGTTGCCAGGAACGTGGCTCCAAGCACGACGGACGAAAGAATTCCTTTGAGCACGATCGAATGAGCGACTCGGTCCATCCGCTCGGACTGCTGCATCAGCCCGTTGAACGTGTCTCCGATCAGGAGAAAAAATCGTCCCAGCCCAACTCCGGCGATCACGGCCAGTGTGTCGGTCCGGTAGCCCCAGGCCAGAGCAATCGTCGGGACAAATGCCAGGGCGATTACCCCGCAAATCAGACGCAGGCTCAGGTACTCGATGAATCGAACTTCGCCGTTGCTGTCGGTTGCCTGGAGTGTTCGCAGATCAAGCCCGGCGAACATGAAGATCGGTGCAGAGATTGACAGAGCGAGGATGTACTGCCCGGTCGTTGCATCGCCCGCCTTATTCAGCAAAAGGGCCATCAGTCCAAGCTGGCAGACTGCAACGAGAGCGTTACTGAGGAACGTCCACGCAAAATTCACTTTCAGCGAAAGCGGCGACAGTCGTTTTTTCGACGGTCCGGAAGACATTGGCGTGTTCGACTCGTGCATGTGCAGATCGCGAGGGTTTCGTCGTTGGGTTTAAGAAGTCTGAAATCGCAGAGGACGGAGAGGTGAAAGACGCGGAGTTCGTGGAGAGGCTCCTCTGTTGCCTCTGCGTTTTTCACCTCTCCGTCCTCTGCGATTAAAAACGTCATACCACACCTGCTTCCTGGCAGGGCAGGGCGGAAGCGTTATAGTGCTGGCTCGATTTTTGTCACAAGATCAGATGTGGCCACACTTTGCCGTCGATTGAACTCAGGAGTTGCAACGTGATCCGAATTCGACCTGCCTTGATGCTTCTACTGGCGATTGTTGCTTTCGCCGTTTGCCTGCGACCTTCGTTCGCTGCCGACGATCGTCCCAATATTCTGGTGATTTACACCGACGATCATTCGCACCGCTCGGTGAGTTGCTATCCCGAAGCCTGGAAGTGGGTCAATACTCCGAATATCGATCGACTGGCCGCTCGTGGCGTTCGTTTTGCCCACGCATTCGTCGGAACGTGGTGCATGCCGAGTCGCGCGACGCTGCTGACGGGGCATCATCAGTTCGGTGTCGAGTCGATGCGGATGGAAGGCCAGTATCCTGGCAGCACGTACGATCCGGAGAAGGCTCGCTTCTGGCCGAAGACGTTCCGAGAGAACGGCTACACAACCTGCCAGCTCGGGAAATGGCACACCGGAACGGACACGGGAGCCAATCGTGACTGGGATTTTCAGAAGGTCTGGAATCGTCCGAAGTATCCCGAAAATTCAGGACACTACTTCTATGACCAACTGATTGAGACCAACGGCGGCGAACCGGAGCTTGTCAAAGGTTACTCGACGGACAACTACACGAACTGGGCGGAAGACTTTATTCGCGGCGAGAATCGTGATCCGGACAAACCGTGGTACCTGTGGGTCTGCTACGGAGCGGTCCACGGACCGTTCACTCCGCCACATCGTTACCGCGACGCGTACCCGGATGCGAAGGTGCCAACTCCGAAGGACATCTTCCCGCCTCGCCCCGGCAAACCGGCTTACATGCAGAAGATCAACTTCTGGGAGCTGGGCTCGGATGGGCAGCCCCAGATGAAGGGCGGCAAATTTGGTGGCCGAACCGTCGCCAACGCCACCAGTATTCACGGGAATTCGCTGAATGGTTGGGTGAGACAGTATCACCAGGGAGTGCTCGCGCTGGACGATTCTGTTGGTCGGCTGGTGTCGGTTCTCGAAGAAACCGGCGAGTACGACAACACGCTGATCGTCTTCACGTCGGATCAGGGATTTGCCTGGGGGCAACACGGCTTCAAGACAAAGCTCGCTCCGTACGACGCGAATATCCGCTCACCAATGATCGTGTCGATGCCGAGCAAGCTGCCTGAGGGCAAAGTTTGCGAGCATCCGGTTTCGGGTGTTGACCTGATCCCGACATTCTTCTCGTTCGCCGATATGGAAATGCCGTGGAAGATGCACGGCCACGACCTCACACCGTTGCTGAAGGATCCGAAAAGCGACTGGGATCACCCGTCGATGACAACTTTCACCGGTCGAGCGTACGGTTCCGACACGCACACGATTCCGACGGACAAAGAAATCTCTGAGCTGAACGGCATCCCCTGGTACGTGATGATCCGCAGTGGCCAGTACAAGTACATCAGAACGCTCGTCGAAAATGAAATCGAAGAGTTGTACGACATCTCAGCCGATCCGGACGAGCTGACGAACCTTGCGCTCACTGCGGCATATCAGAAAACTTTGAAGAAGTTACGAGCCGAAGCCGTCGCCGAAATGACTCGCACCGGCTGGAAGCTTGTGGACAATCTGCCGAGTGTCAGGAAGCTGGAATTCTAACAGCGGGGACTCAAGCGGTTTCCTACGCAAAACTTTCCCGAATGGACCGTGCCACTTTCTGAAAAATGTCACCTCTCCCGCTTGCGGGAGAGGTCGGCCTCTCAGGGCCGGGTGAGGGTTTTCAGTTCACAAGATTGCTGCGATTTGAAATAGCATGGGACACAGCGGCCCCTCACCCGCGGCTGAGACCGCGACCTCTCCGCCAAGCGGGAGAGGTTGCATGTAATGCCCGAAGCTGCGTTGTTCTGTGTGGATAATCAACTGACAGAATTGGATATAGAATGATTCTTCGCCACCTTTGTTTTCTGCTGCTTGCTGGTTTGCTGCCTTCGCATATTTTGTCCGCCGCGGAGAAGCCGAACATCATCGTCATCATGGCTGACGATATGGGCTACGGAGATCTGTCGTGCTACGGCGCGACTCGCGTGAAGACTCCCAATATCGATCGGCTTGCGGCGGAAGGGCAGCGGTTTACGAGTGGCTATTGTTCTGCTTCGACCTGCACACCGACTCGCTATTCGTTTCTTACCGGCAACTACGCTTTTCGTCGGAAAGGAACCGGAATTGCTCCGCCAAACAGCCCGGCGATCATTCAGCCAGGCACGGAGACGATTGCTTCGCTGCTCAAGAATGTTGGTTATTCGACGGCCGTCATTGGGAAGTGGCACCTTGGACTTGGTGGTCCAGAAGGTCCGAATTGGAATGGCGACCTGAAACCGGGACCACTGGATATTGGGTTCGGATTCAATTTCCTGTTGCCGACGACCAACGACCGCGTTCCTCAGGTCTATGTTCAGAATCATCGCGTGTTGAATCTCGATCCGAAGGACCCACTCTGGGTCGGCAATAAGAAGCCGAGCGCTGATCATCCCACGGGGATCACTCATCGCGACACTCTGAAAATGGATTGGACTCACGGGCACAATTCGACGATCCACAACGGCATCAGCCGAATCGGATTCTACACGGGCGGTCACGCGGCTAGGTTTCGTGACGAAGACCTGGCCGACGAATGGGTCAATCAGTCGAACAAGTGGATCGAAGGCAACAAAGACAATCCGTTCTTCCTGTTCTTCTCTTCGCACGATTTGCACGTTCCGCGAATTCCGCACGAACGTTTTCAGGGCAAGTCACCACTCGGATATCGAGGCGATTCGATCGTGCAACTCGACTGGTGCGTGGGCGAGTTGATGAGAACTCTCGACCGACTGAAATTGGCCGAGAAAACGCTGATCGTCTTCTGCTCGGACAATGGCCCGGTAATGGACGACGGGTACAAAGACGGAGCACTTGAAAACAACGGCAACCATCGGGCGGCCGGACCGTACAGCGGCGGCAAGTACAGCGTGCTTGAAGGCGGAACGCGAACTCCATTTATTACTCGCTGGAAAGGCCGTGTGCCGGCTGGCGAATCGGACGAACTCGTTTGCACAATCGACATGGCAGCAAGCTTCGCAACATTGGCGGGCGCCGAACTGAAGAAAGGCGCCTGCATCGACAGCTTCAACGTCCTGGGAGCGATGCTCGGAGAAAGGGGAGCCAAAGGCCGCGACTATCTCGTTCAGCAGGACAACGGTCGAGGTAACAACTACGGGCTGCGAGTTGGCAACTGGAAACTTCAGCGGCACGATTCGAAGAAGGCCCGGAACGTGAAGGTCGAAGTTCATTTGGTAAATACGAACGTTGCACGGTATCGCCTGTTCGATCTGAGCAACGACCCCGGTGAAAAAAAGAACGTCATCGACGCTCACCCGGAAGTTGCAAAACGATTGATCGCTCAGCTTGAAAAAGTGATATCTGACGGTCGAAGCCGGCCATAGCGAAGTCCACCAGTTGCGGTGTAGCCGGATTCGCAAGAATTCCGGGGCTAATCTCCGTAAATCGAACTCTTGCGAGTCCGGCTACTTTTGATACGCAACGCTGAATGGTTCCTGCCAGGTTGGTCCCACGTTTGATTGGTGAGTTGCCATGCAACTGAATCCGCGATTCTGGCCAGGACGCTGTACCTGCCTGCTCATTCTGATCATTGGACTACGTCCAGCCTTTGGTGAGGGATCATCAACTGCTGCGAGTCGCCTGACATCTGGCGTGCTCGGTGAGAAAACTGCGTGGGCTACTCAGTGGTACGTTGTGGAAGGGCAGGAGCCGGGGCCGGTTGTGCTGATCACAGGCGGCGTTCACGGAAACGAACCCGCTGGAAGTTACGCTGCCGGGCAGATTCGTCACTGGCCGATCAAGGCGGGGAAGCTGGTCGTCGTTCCGCGAGTTAACACGCTTGGTCTCAATGCTGAGACTCGTTGGTTCCTTCCGTTGAAAGAGGATGAGGAACTGCGGGATCTGAATCGAAACTTTCCTACCGCAGAACGAGAGTTTCCTCAAAGCCCCGTCGCCGAATCATTGTGGGAATTTGTCGAACAACAGAAGCCAGACTTTGTCATCGACCTGCACGAAGGTTTCGACTTTCACGTCAGCAATCCAAAATCGGTCGGCTCAAGCGTCATCTTCTCAAAAACCGACAAGCGATATTCGCTGGCTGAAAAGATGCTGGCGGCGGTCAATGCTACGGTCGATGACGAGGAGCGACGGTTCGAAATGCTGTCGCGATCCGGTGCTGCGAAAGGGAGTCTGGTGCGGGCCTGTACCGACCGACTGAAGATCGACTCGTTCATTCTTGAGACGACCTACAAAGATCAGCCGCTTTCGTTGAGAGTCCGCCAGCATCGTTTGATGGTGTCGACGCTCCTGCTGGAACTCGGTTTGATTGATCGTGATTGTGTCGATGTGGTGACCGCCCAGGATCCGTCGAGTGGAATTGACGTGGCGCTTTATGACTCTGCCGGCGCATCGTCAAAAGGCATTAACAACCTTTCACGCCTGCTCGGGCAATCTGATGGAATCTCAGTCGTGCGTGTTGGTCCGTCGGATATGACGGCGGAGGTTTTGAAACCGTTCGAAGTCGTGCTCTTTCCCGGCGGAAGCGGCAGCAAACAGGGACGTGCCATCGGTGAAGAGGGGCGTGAGGTTGTTCGTAGCTTCGTGAAACGCGGAAACGGAGTCGTCGGTATTTGTGCGGGAGCGTTTCTTTGCTCGTCACATTACGACTGGTCTTTGCGAGTGATCAACACCGCCGTTTTCAACAAGACGGTCGAGATTCCTGGAGTCGGTCGAAAGTCGATGTGGTATCGCGGGGTCACACAGGAAGTGCAGATGGAGCTTGAAGGGGCGGCTGCAACGATCCTCGGGAAGTCTGGAGACGTGAAGGTCAGATACCACAACGGTCCGATCATCTCAGTAGGTAAGGCGACAGACCTGCCGTCGTACACGCCGCTCGCCTGGTTCCGGTCGGAAGTTTCGAAGTACGAGCCCCAAAAAGGCACGATGATCAACACGCCGGCGATCGTTGTTGCGGACTTCGGCAAAGGGCGAGTTCTATCGGTCAGCCCTCACCCCGAAGCGACCCCCGGCCTGGAATCGATGATCGTGAATGGCGTACGTTGGGCGGCTGGCCGGACACCACGGTCCCGAGACTGATTCCGGTGCCGTGATTGCGGGCCGCAACTTTCTTCTGCGGCGTCACGCTGCTACGGTTTCGGAATCAATCGAAGTCTACCCTCCGAGGATCACCATGAAGCGGAATCTGTCGCTGTGCGTGTTGTTTGCGTTGCTGCTGCTCCCGAAGCTCGAAGCAGACGCTGCAAAGAAGCCAAACGTCCTGCTGCTGTGCATCGATGATTTACGGCCGGAGCTGGCATGCTTCGGTAAGAGCTATATTAAGTCGCCGAATATCGATGCACTGGCTGCTCGCGGGCGAGCGTTTCATCGGCACTACGTTCAGGCACCGACGTGCGGAGCGTCACGCTACGCTCTGTTGACCGGGACTTATGGGCCGTCAGGAAATGGAGCGTTGTTTTCTCGTGGTGCGAAAGTGACGAAGGATGCGGACGCGTATCCGCCGAGCTTTCCCGCATGGTTCAGGCAGAACGGATACACGACGGTTTCTGTCGGAAAGGTTTCTCACCATCCTGGGGGACGTGGTGGCAAAAACTGGGATCAGGATTCGATTCCAGAAATGCCGCTGTCGTGGGATCGGCACTTGTTGCCGGCGGGGCCCTGGCAGCATCCTCGCGGATCGATGCACGGATTGGCCAACGGTGAAATCCGCGGCGACGCCTCAAAGATGGATCTCTTTCAGGCAGTCGAAGGTCCGGATTCGATCTACCCCGACGGACTAATCGTCGACGAAGCGTTGAACCAGTTGGATCTGCTGACCGAAGCGAAGGACGACAAACCGTTCTTTCTGGCTGTTGGCATTATCCGGCCACACCTTCCGTTTGGGGCTCCGAAGAAGTACCTCGATCTGTACGAAGGCGTCGAGCTGCCGCCGATTTCGCACCCGACGAAGCCGGAAGGAAAAACGACCTGGCACGGCTCGGGCGAGTTCATGAAGTACAACCGGTGGAAACGAAATCCGAACGACGATGCCGATTTTGCTATCGAAGTTCGCAGGCACTATGCGGCCTGCGTTTCGTATGCTGATGCTCAGGTTGGTCGGGTCGTTGAACGACTGGAAGCGACGGGCGAAGCGGACAATACGATCGTCGTCCTGTGGGGAGACCACGGCTGGCACCTTGGTGAGCACGCCATTTGGGGCAAGCACGCGTTGTTCGAAGAGTCGCTGCATTCTCCATTGATCATCTCGTATCCAGACATGCCGAAGCCTGGTGAGAAGTCTGATTCGATGGTCGAAACCATCGACGTCTTTCCTTCGGTCTGCGAAATCGCCGGTTTACCGAAGCCGAGCTTTGTTGATGGCACTTCGTTGCAGTCGCAGATTGATCAACCGTCGGCGGAGGGGCATTCGGCAATTGCTTATGCGAAAGCTCGAACCATTCGTACTGCGACCCACCGATTGGTCGCCCACCGGGATGGCTACAACGAACTCTACGATCACCGTACGCCTGAAGGTGAAACTCGCAACGTGGCCGCTGATCACCCGAAAATCGTCAATGCGCTTCGTGCGGAACTTGATTTTCGGCTTGATGGAGATTCAAAGTTTGTTCCCAGGCAAACCAGCCTGCCAGTCGAAGCTCCGAAGGACGCGATCGTCCTCTTAGGCAACGAAGGTGGTCACAGCTTCCTGAGTATGGCAGGCGATGTGGCTGACTGGCCATTGGAAGACGGGACATTGACTTCGACAAAAGGCAAAGGTCGAACGAACCACCTCGTCTCAAAGCAGCACTTTCGAGATGCAGAGATTCATGTGGAATTCATGCTTCCGGAATCGGGTACTGGCAACAGTGGGATCTACATTCACGGAAATTATGAGCTTCAGATCTTCAATTCAGTTGAGGCGAAGAAGCTCAGTCAGCAGGAGATGGGAGCTGTTTACGGATTCTCTCAGCCGTTGGTGAATGCGTCGCGAAGTCCCGGAGAATGGCAGGTCTACGATATCCGGTATCGTGCTCCTCGACGCGACACGGATGGCGAGATTCTGGCCGAGGGCTCAATCACCGCGTGGCTTAACGGTCAGAAAGTTCAGGACGAGACGCGGCTTGGTGAACCTCGCTCGAAATACCATCCGTATCGATATGGGACGACTCCTTATCTCGAAAAGATCTCGCAACGACAATCGGAGAACTCAATTGGTCCACTGTTCCTGCAGGATCATGACAACCCTGTACGATTTCGAAATGTCTGGATTCGACCGCTCGACGAACTCGCTTTCGTTTACGAACCGAACGTTGATGATCAACCCGCTGCAGAACGAGTTGATCGGGAAACGAAGCCTGTCCGAGTGCTCAAAGACGTCAGCTATCTGGGAAAAGATCGGTCGGAGAAGCTCGACCTTTATTTGCCGGAAGATGACGGAAAGACTCGGCGGCCGGCAGTGCTGATCATTCACGGCGGAGGTTGGCATGGTGGTGACAAAGCGGCAGGTCGCGAGAAGAATATCGGCAACACACTTGCTGGTGCTGGTTACGTTTGTGCGAGCATCAACTATCGGTTGTCGGTTAAGAGCGACGACCTGGCGGCTCGACTCCGAGACGTCTGGCCTCACAACCTGCATGATTGCAAAAGAGCGGTTCAGTTTCTGCGAACGCATGCCGAAGAGTACAGAATCGACTCTGACCATATCGGTGCGATTGGTGGTTCGGCCGGCGGGCATCTGGTCGCGATGCTGGCGTTTACCGACGCTTCAGACGGATTGGAACCAGTGGGGCCGTACAAAGCGTTATCGAGCCGAGTCCAGGCAGTCGTTCCGATGTACGGTGTGCACGACGTTGTAAAGCGGGCAGGCGCCAAGGGCAGTGAGTTGTCTGAATCCGACGCTGAACTTTGCCGTCAGGCATCACCGGTGACCTACATAACCTCGGATGACCCGCCGGCACTGATTCTGCACGGGACAAAAGATGCACTCGTTCCGGTTGAGCAGTCGACGCTTCTTCATGCCAGCTTGAAGTCGAGCTATGTGCCGGCAAGTTTAATTGTCATCGAGGGAGCGCCGCACAGCTTTCATCTTCAACCGAAACAACGTGACCTTCGTAAAAGGGTGATCAGCTTTTTCGATCAGCACCTGAAGAAGTAGTGCGGCGACCAGCGGCCGCGCGGAATGGTTCACATCGTTGCCGTGAATAGTCACGATGGTCGACTTGGGCGAACGCATTAAACTTGCCGTTGCCGATTAATTCTTCGAACACGACTCGAATCAATTTTGAAATACCTGTGGGAGATTCTGATGACTCGACCGATCAATCGACGGAATGCACTGAAGACGGGAGCTGCAATTGGAGCTGGATTCTGGCTGGGCGGCAGCTCTGGCTCTCGAGCAGCGGACTCCCCGAACGAGCAGATCAACGTTGCGTGTATTGGAATTGGCGGGCGGGGTTCGGCCAATGTTGGCGGTGTTTCAAAGCAGAATATTGTCGCGATGTGTGACCTCGACGAGAGTCGTGCCGGCAAGATGTTTGAAAAGCATTCGAAGGCAAAACGGTTCGTTGATTACCGCAAGATGCTGGACGAGATGGAAGGTCAGATCGACGCCGTCGTCGTCAGCACTCCGGATCACACGCATTTTCATCCATCGATGATGGCCATGCAGATGGGCAAGCATCTGTACTGCGAAAAGCCCATGGCGCACTCGGTTTGGGAAATCCGAGAGATGACGAAGATGGCAAAGAAGATGAAAGTTGCCACGCAGCTCGGCGT
The DNA here is from genome assembly GCA_943787265.1 of uncultured Planctomycetaceae bacterium. Taxonomy (GTDB): domain Bacteria; phylum Planctomycetota; class Planctomycetia; order Planctomycetales; family Planctomycetaceae; genus JABMPE01. The sequence goes on from CALSLT010000022.1 coordinate 95,774, forward strand.
GCAGCGGCACACTTTGTCAGTCATGCACCGCAGTGTTGAGCTGATTCAGGCTGGAGCGATTGGCAAAGTCAGCGAGGTTCACAGTTGGATCGGCGGTGATCGCGGAATGCCGGCGCCGGCGAAGACTGGTGAGAAAGTGCCCGCACACCTGAATTGGGATCTGTGGCTGGGACCGGCGGCGGATCGTCCGTATTCGTCTTCGTATTGCCCGTACAACTGGCGATTCTGGTGGGACTTTGGAACGGGCGAAACCGGCAACTTCGGTTGCCACATTCTGGATATTCCGTTCTGGGCGCTGGGACTGAAGCATCCAACAAGAGTCGATGGCTCTGGGCCGGAAGTCGATCCGCAGCGGGCATCAAAGTCGATGACGACGCGGCTCGAATTTCCCGACAAGGGCGTGACGCTGCACTGGTACCACGCAAAGAACGGCCCGCCGATTTTGAAAGAGAAGGGGCTGTCGGGCAAAGGGATGAACACACTCTTCATAGGATCCGACGGAATGTTGCTCACCGGTTTCGGGAAATACCAACTGCTTCCCGAAGAGAAGTTCGCCCGCTACCAGAAACCGGACAAGTCGATTCCAGATTCGCCAGGATTTTACAACGAATGGTTCGACTCGATCCGCGGCGGAGAACCTGCGACCTGCGACTTTGATTATTCCGGACCGCTTTCGGAAACCGTGCTGTTGGCCAATACCGCGTACCGAGCGGGCGGCGGGTTCGATTGGGATGCGAAGACACTATCGACTGGCGGCAACAAGAAAGCTGACGCGTTGATTCGAACTGAGTTCCGAAAAGGCTGGGAAGTCTGATGAACATTCTGTGTGGATCAGTCAGTGGCAAAGTTTCCGCGTCCGCAACACTTTCTATGATCGCTGCCATCCTGTGTTGTGGCACGTCTGTCGCTGATGAGCTAGCGGCGAATCCCGATGTCGTATTTGAGCCGTTAGGTCTGGACGATCCCGTCACGTATATGGAAATGTCGGAAGATGGGAACCGCCTGTTCCTGACTCATCAGGCAGAAAACGCGGTCACCGTCTACGACGTTCTGGAAGATCGAATCGTCGAAGTTCTGGAGACTCCTTCGCCCAGGAATGCTCTCTGGAGAAACGGGCAGTTGATTGTTGCCGATCAACTGAGCGGCACGATCAGAGTTTTCTCGGAAGCTAAAGACTGGGATGTGATCAAGGAGTTTCGAATTCCCAAGGACAGCATCGTCCACATGTCCGCGCCCAGGGGCAAAGCTTTCCGGAATGAGATCGTTGTCACGTGCCACGGCCCTGGTGCTCAAGGGTCGTACCACGACAGCATGATTTTTGTCGCCAGCACAAAGACCGGATCATTCAAGCCGATCTCGAAGTCAGCTCTTGCGACGGTCACTTATGACGGTCGGTTTATTGTGACTCAGGGTTCGTTCAATTTGAGCCCCTCCGGAGGGATTACGGGCTATGACTATCGAGAGTTCCTCGCTGCGAATCGCATCACTCGTCAAATTTTCAAAGGCGGGCATTCTCAAACGCCTTTTGTTTATCAGGTGCATGCTGGTGGCTACCTGGTTGGCCGTAGTGTTGTCTTTGGCGGGGTACCGTTGTCAAAGTTCGAAGGCGACTTCGGAAAGTTGATCATCCCAGATGTGACTCAGAAAGTTTTATACTTTCTATCGGATGACTTCATTCAGGCTCGAAAGCTGAATACCGCGCTAACTGAAGCCGGCACGCGGGCTGCGGAGTATCCTGCTCAGTTTGACGAATCTGAGAAGCTCTTTCATAACTGGTCACACTCACGGAGCTACCTGCTGGATCATCCAGTGGCAGCGACGCATGGCGACCAGACATATCTTTTCTTTCGACCAGCAAAGGGCGGGATGGTTCTGACGGCAAAGACAAAGTCGTTTGTTGATCTGAACAGAGCAGGTTCGCGGCGTCGCCGGTCGAAGAAGGATTGATGTCCCGTCAGGAAACGACAACCAGGCCATTCGAATCGGACCCATCTGTGTCGATGCTGAAATTCAGATATTGTTGGATTGTTCTTGCTGTGAGCCTGCTTGAGGCATCGGTCGTCTCACGCGTAGCTAACGCGTCAGAAGTGGTGATGTCCGGCGGTGACTTTGAGGAAGCTGCGATTGGGCAGTCTCCTGGTGGCTGGAGAGTTTTTACGCCGGGGACATCGCCTCAGATTTCGGTCGTTGCCGGCGGGCCGGGAAATTCGACAAAGTGCCTTCGCGGTACGAGGTCATCGTCAGGCAAACTGGTGGCTCTCAGTAAACCGCTTTCCGGGCCGCAACGGCGAGTTGTGATCGAATTCACTTTTGCGTTCTCAAAAAATGTCGGCCGAGTCTTTCATATCTGGAGTTCCGAACCGGATGCGACGGACGCAGGCCGGTTGAATCTGTGTGTGCAGAACGGCGCGTTGATGCAGTTTGATGGTCGGACTCGAAGTTGGGATGTCGTTTCTCGAGAGGTGAAAGCGTCTAACAACGCAGCGTCGCCAATCTGGCACCGACTGCAGGCGATCGTCGATACGGACCACGGTGGAATTACTTTTCGCCTTTCAAAGCCCGGGACTCTTAAGTTACCCGACGCTCCGACAGCAACGCGGCACGGCTATCGAATGCCCGGCTTGATCGGTGAAATCGGGCTTGTTTCTGGTCAAAGAATTGCCAGCGATGCGTGGTACCTGATTGACGATCTTGTGGTCAAAGGTGGCCTCGATCTGCCTGCTCCTGAGAAGGTCGAACCGTTACCAGAGCCTTACGCGTTGTGGACAGGACCACCGATTCCGAAAGACGTTTTCAGAATCCCATTCGTCCCGCAGATTGTTCATCGGACGATTCATCGCCCGAAAGCGGACGGCTATCGATTCCTGCACGGCGCGGCGATTGTCCATCACGATGGAGTCTTTTACGCAAACTGGGCGAACAGCCCGACGAACGAAAACGGCCCGCACGAGACGTTGCAGGGAAAACGCTCGCTCGATGGTGGCGTGACATGGTCGCCTCTTGAAGTCGTTGGCCCAGGATTTGACGGGCCGGATCGACACAGTCACGGAGTGCTGTTTGAGCATCAAGGCAAAGTTTGGACGATCTGTTCGCGATTTGGTGTTGGAGAGTCGGGGCGGAGATTCGACGGCCTGCGCGGTGAAGCTTTCGTGCTGAACAAAGAAGCGGACCGTTGGGAGTCACGTGGCATTGTGATGCGAAACTGCTGGCCGTACGACGAGCCGGTTCGGATGCCAAATGGAAATCTTATTACCGGTGGACAGGATAAAGATGGCTTACCGATCGTTGCGATCAGCCACGGTGACGACGTCTCGAAATGGGATTCCATACTGATTCCGTATGACCACAGACTGGCTCCGAGTTTTGCGGAAACGACTGTCCACACTAGCTGCAGCACGGTACTTGCTGTGATTCGTGGCGGAGGCAATGTTGCCTGGGTGTCGGTCAGCAAAGACTTTGGAAGAACCTGGTCGAAGGCTGGGCCGAGCAATTTGCCGATGCCGCGCGCCAAGGCGTACTTCGGGCGTTTGAGTACCGGACAGTATTATCTGATTTCGAATCTGGTTAATCGAGACACGCTGGTCATATCGGTCGGTAAACCAAACGAAATGACGCTACAGAAAATGTGGCGGGTGCGACACGGAAAATCTGTGCCACCACGGTTTCCGGGAGCAGCCAAAGGGAAGCAATGGTCGTACCCTTACGGTTACGAGCACGATGGCAAGCTCTACATCGTCTATTCAGTTGGTAAGGAAGAATGTGGGCTGTCCGTACTGGACATTGCACAGTTGACCGTTGATTGAGCGAGTTGGTAATTCCCGCCGCCTTTGCAGCCTCGAGGCTGCCGCCATTAGAATCCGGTTTGCCGACTGTCGAGTGCTGCTGTATTGGATCATCGACGGTCACATTGATTACCAGCTTTCAAAGGAATTCTGTCGATGATGCCGCAACGATTGTTCGTCGCAACCTTGATCCTGACCATTGTTGCTATGTCTGCTTCCGGCGTTTCAGCCGAAGACAAAAAGGCAAAAGTTCTGTTTGTCAGCCAGAGTGCTGGCTTCCGACATGGTTCAGTCAATCGCGGGAAAAACGAGCTGGCACCGGCCGAGATCGCGATGACACAGCTCGGCCAGCAGACCGGACTGTTTGAGATTCACTGCACTCAGGATTGTGCTGCCGATTTTACGAAGGACAATCTGCAGAACTACGATCTGGTCATGTTCTACACGACGGGCGAGTTGCCAATCGCGGAAGCGGACCTTGATTACTTCTTCAAAGATTGGCTGACTCAGAAGGGACACGGCGTTGTCGGGTTTCACTCAGCGACTGACACGTTCAAGAACTACAAACCGTACTGGGACATGATCGGCGGTAGTTTCAACGGTCACCCCTGGGGATCCGGGAACACCGTGACGGTCGCTGTCCACGAGCCGAATCATCCGGCCATGAAAGCTTTCGGCGGCAGCTCATTCCAAATCAAGGACGAAATCTACCGCTATAAGAATTGGCAGCCGACAAAGGTTCGAGTTCTGATGAGTCTCGACATGTCAAAGTGCAAACCGTCCGAGCCGTACCACGTCCCAGTTTCCTGGGTGAAGGAGTACGGTAAAGGCCGCATGTTTTACACAAACCTCGGGCACAACAACGGAACCTGGACCGACGAGCGATTCCTGAAATCAGTCACCGGCGGAGTCCGCTGGGTCATGGGGCTCGAAGAAGCCGACGCCACACCTAATCCCAAACTATCGGCAGTAGAAGAAGAGAAAGCCAAAGCTGCATCGGGCAAGTAGATGGCCGTTGTGTAGAGGGCCTCAAATTGGTTTACGAGTTCGTCCCAGCCATTGTTGCTGTGAAAATGGAGTCTCGAATGAAAGTTTTTTCAGCGGCGATGGCGGTCTTGTCTATTGTTGTAGTTTCGGGGTGCGGGAATGGTCCGCCGCCACCGAGAAATGGTCAGAACAATCCCACAGTCAGTGAGCAGTCGATTGCGGATGCAGCTGATGGGACGGTCATTTTTCGCGGCGGCTATGAAACCGATGCTGTCGATCGAGGCCGACCGGTAGCTCTGATTGCGGCGGCACTTGGAGTTGAAACGGAAGTCTTTCGTCAGGCATTTAGCGGCGTGACGCCGGCGCACGGTCGTGGACCGTCGGAGGCGGAAGCACAAGCAAACAAGAAAGTTCTGTTGGATGCGTTGGGCAAGTACGGGATCAACAATGATCGACTTGACGAGGTTTCGAATTATTACCGGTACCAGCCTCAGTCGGGCGAGTTGTGGCAACACACTCCGGCGACCGCAACCGCTACAATGAGTGATGGAAAAGTCGTCAGCGTGAAGATCACAAATCCAGGAGCCGGTTACATGGCACCTCCGACGGTTGTGGTGGCCGGACATCCGGACGTGAAGTTCGAGGCTTCCATTGAGTTCACGCAAGATTTCAAAACCAACGGGCGTTTGGCGTCGCTGAATATTGTCAATTAGGTTGCGCGGTTGCGTTTGCGGATGAGGTATGCTGCTGGTCTCAGGCGTGGGCAAATCGCCGCACCTCTCGTCGAATTAAGATTTATCCATATTTCGAATCTGCCGATTCACGACAGGACGATTCGATATGTTGCCACCGCCGAGCACCAATTACTGCTCACTTCAATTTGCCTGGCGTTTTGCAGCGTTGTTCGCGATGGCTCTGCTCATATCGCCATTCAAGGTCATCGCCGATGATCAATCATTGACCGAGTCAGCCGTACGGATGCAGTTTTCGGAATCCGTGCTGCCTCTGCTGAAGAAGCATTGCTACGAGTGCCACAGCCACGGTGCTGATTCCACTGAGGGTGGTCTCGTGCTTGATAGTCGTGCGGGGTGGGAAATTGGTGGTGATTCCGGGCCGGCGATTGTTCCTGACAGTCCTGGCAAAAGCCTGCTGCTGAAGGCGGTTGAGTATTCTGATGCTGAATTGCAGATGCCTCCCGACAGTAAGCTGTCGGCAAGTGAGATTGTGATTCTGAAACAGTGGATTGTCGATGGGGCGTTCGATCCGCGAATTACAGAGTCTCGTCCATCGAAATCGCCGACCGAACTGGTCAGAAAATCCGAGGAACTGTGGTCACTCAAGCCAGTTGGCGAGGCGCGGGTTCCCACAGTGGCCGATGACGAATCGATTCGAAATGACGTTGATCGATTTATTACTGCGAAACTCACTCAGCAAGGGCTGACTCCGAATCCAGTGGCCCATCGGTACGCTTTACTGCGTCGAGCAACTTTCGATCTGACGGGGCTGCCGCCAACGCTCGAAGAGATCGACGCGTTTATTAGCGACGATCGGCCGGATGCGTATCGGCGATTGATCGATCGGCTTTTTGAGTCACCGCATTACGGCGAGCGGTGGGGGCGGCACTGGTTGGACCTCGCTCGGTATAGCGATTCCAACGGTGGTGACATCAATTTATGCGCATGCGAATGCCTGGAAGTATCGAGATTATGTCATCAAGGCATTCAACGATGACAAGCCCTACGACGAATTTGTCTGTGAGCAACTGGCCGGAGATTTGATGTCTGCTGGTGGCGATGAGGATCGTCGGCGTGAACTGTTGACGGCGACAGGTTTTCTGATGCTCGGACCGAAGATGCTGGCTGAAGCCGACACGGACAAACTTCTGATTGACATCGTCGATGAGCAGCTTGATGTCGCCGGCCTGACGTTTCTGGGGATGACGTTCGGCTGTGCCAGGTGTCACGATCACAAGTTCGATCCGATTTCGACTGAAGACTACTACGCGATGGCCGGCATCTTTCGCAGCACGAAGGTCATTGGCAAGTATCGTACGCCAGGCGGTGTTGCCGAGTGGCTGGAAGTTGATGTCACGCCGGCTGCAACCAGGGCCGAAATTCAACAACTCACCAACGATAAGAACAAACTGAATGAGTTACTGGCTGGGCTCGGCGGATCGAGTTCCGCGAGCGGCAATAAGTCTAAGATCGCGAACAAAGCGATTATCGCGGCGGGGCTTCCGATGCTGCAGTCCACGACCTGGGCTGCCTGGGTTCGGATTAGCTCCGCGCAGGGATTGGGAGCCGTCGTTTCAGCAACGTACGAGGGAGCCGGTCAGGGGCACAGTCTCGGGTTCGACAATGGCAGCACGCCTCGCGCGGTGTGGAACCACGGAAGAGGCCCCGGCCCTCACACGATCATCGCGGCACCGAAGCCGATTCAGTTTGACGAGTGGCATCACCTCGCTTTGACCTTCGACGCTGCTGCCGAACGTTTGCGGCTGTTCGTTGACGGAAGGGAAGCCGCGTCGGCATCCGATGTCGCAACCTCAGAATTCAGCACGATCAGTGTGGGCCGGCGCGAAGCGTCTCGCGAATGGCAGTTCACCGGTGATGTTGATCAGGTTCGGGTATTCGACGTGGCGCTGGGCGATCAGGAAGTATTGGCACTCTCCAGGAACCGGCCGCCGGTTCGGAAGCCGCTGCTTCGGTGGGATTTTGATCAACCGATTACTGGTTTCGCTGAGAAGTTTGGCGTTGGAACGGGGCTTGGTAGTGTGCAAGGCCGACTGGTCGGCCTGTCGGCCCACGTCGGGTGTCGTTGAAGACGGAGTCGTCGGAGCGGCGTTCTCGTTTGGGAATCGGAAGCAGCTTTCGGCAAACGATATCGAACGTAAACACAGAATTGCCTCTGTCAAAAATGACGTTCTGCAACTTGACGCAAGGATGCCCAGGCCGAGGTTCGTGATGGCGGTTGCGTCGGCGAACCCCGTTGACCTTCCGGTTCATCTTCGGGGTAGTTTTCTCAAGCTTGCGAGTACAGCGGTGCCTCGCGGTACTCCGAAGGTGTTTGATGCGGCGTTGGCGTCGGTGAAAGTGCCGCCGATGGAAAACGGCCGGCTGCAACTGGCGGAGTGGATTGCGAGTCCGAAAAATCCTCTTACCGCCCGCGTGATGGTCAACAGAATCTGGCAGCACCACTTTGGCGCTGGGTTGGTTCGCACGTCGTCGAATTTCGGAGTGCGGGGCGAGCTGCCGTCGCATCCGGAGCTGCTGGACTGGCTGGCGAATGAATTTGTCGAAAGCGGATGGTCGATCAAACACATGCATCGGTTGATCATGAACTCTGCGACGTACAGACAGAGCAGCCGTCTTTCAGTCGCGACGGCCGATCGTGATCCGGAGAATCGATTGCTTGCAGGGTTTTCCGTCCGTCGTCTGGAAGCCGAAGCAATTCGTGATTCGCTGTTGGCGGTGACCGGCGAAGTTGATCGTACGTTCGGGGGCAGTCTGTTTGCGGCAGAGAATAAGAAACGTGTAACGATGTTGCCGAACGATCAGGTCTATGGCAGCCGGCGGCGTTCAGTATATCTGCCTTCGGTCCGAGTCCGCGGCTATGAGATGTTTTCGATCTTTGACGTGTCGGAAAGTGGGCAACACGTTGCTCAGAGGTCGCAGACAATGGTGGCTCAGCAGGCGCTCTTTCTCATGAACAACCCGTTTGTGGTAGATCGAGCAAAGGCGCTGGCGGGACAGTTGATGGAGCGGTCGGCGAGCTTCGACGCTCGGGTTGACTGGTTGCATCGCTGCCTCTTTGGTCGACCCGCTACGGACCGGGAAGTTTCAGCGTTGTCTGCGGTCTTTTCTGCGTTGGTTGAAGACGAGGCTGCTGCGGGGAAGGCTCAGGCAGCAAGTGAGGTGTCCGCGTGGCAGCACATCATTCATACAATGCTTTGTTCCAACGAGTTCATCCACATTCGATAGACGTTTTTTATGCAGCCCTCAAGAAGACAAGCCCTGCAGAATGCGGCCGCCGGTATTGCTATTCCTGCGCTGGCCGGTTTGCTATCGGGGGATCAGGACGCGGCAGCTTCGCCAGTGGGAATGCCGTCGTTGCCGGCGAAGATCAAACGGGTGATCTTTCTGTTTATGTACGGCGGACCATCTTCGATCGACACGTTCGACCATAAGCCGCAGCTCGATCGTGATCACGGCAAGCCGCTGCCGTTTGACAAGCCACGGGTTCAGTTTCGTGGGACGAAGAATCTGTTTCGCAGTCCTTGGAAGTTTCGACGGTATGGCGAGTCAGGCTCCGCAGTAAGCGAGCTGTTTCCTCACGTCGCGCGGCATGTCGATAAGCTGACGTTTGTCCATTCGATGCACGGCTCGAACGCGGCCCACGGCGGGGCTCTTCTGAAGATTCATACGGGCTCGGACACGTTTGTGCGGCCGAGCATGGGCGCGTGGATCAGCTACGGACTTGGAACAGAGAATGCCAACCTGCCGGCTTTTGTCACGATTGATCCGACGCTTAACCACGGTGGCGTGCAGAACTTTGGAAGTTCGTTTCTGCCAGCTCAGCATCAGGGAGTTCGCGTTCACGGCAAGGTTGCCACGATCAACGACTTGAAGCCGTCAACGGATGAAGCTTTGCAGCGTCGCAAGCTGGACCTGCTGCGTTCACTGAATCAGCTCCAGTTGTCTGATGTCGGCCCGGCAGGCGGGCTCGATGGAAGAATTCAGACATTCGAGCTGGCGTTTCGGATGCAGCGTGAAGCACCGGAAACGCTCGATCTCGGTCGTGAGTCAAAAGAAACTCATCGGCTGTACGGGACGGATGACGAGCCCACTTCCGCATTCGGTCGGCAATGTCTGCTTGCTCGGCGACTGGCTGAACGAGGCGTCCGCTTTATTCAGTGTACGCACCGCGAAGGTGAGAGTATTACCTGGGACGATCACTCAAACCTGGTGAATCATCATCCGAAGCTGGCTCGAGCGGTCGATAAGCCGATTGCTGGTCTGCTGACGGATTTACATCAGCGAGGCCTGCTGGATGACACGCTTGTGATGTGGGGCGGCGAGTTTGGTCGCACTCCAACTGCGGAAGGCAATGATGGCCGCGACCACAATCCGCATGGTTTCACGTGGTGGCTCGCGGGTGGCGGTTTGAAAGCTGGTTTCCATTTTGGGGCCACCGACGAGTACGGCTATTACGCCATTCAGGATCGGGTCCACATCCATGACCTGCACGCAACGTTGCTGCATTTGATGGGGCTCGACCATGAGCGACTGACTTATCGATTCAGTGGCCGAGACTTTCGCCTGACCGACGTGCACGGACGAGTCGTCAAAGAAATTCTGGTGTGATCAGGCAATTACAAAAAGCTTTGGGGCAGCGTCTGCTTACGGAGAGAGCACGAGCCCCTTATTTTTGTCTGGCCTGGCGACGTGCAGAGAGCCCAGACATCGACCTGTGGGAGTCTTAGGTCCTTTCGCGAATAGCAATCGGTCTTTGGAAATTCCTACGATGCCGAGTGAACAGTCGAATTCGTATCTTCCGAGCATTTTGAAACTGGCGTCCGTCTTCAATGTGATCTTCGGCGAGCCGTAACATCCAAACCACCACTCTCCGTCGTGATACGTTGCCGACTGGATTCCGAGTCGCGTCCATCCGCTCTTGATGACGTGCTTCCGAGCGAACTTGAAATCGGCGTCGTACTCGTAGACGTAGTTTTCTTTGACGCCGTCAGGTAGGCCGCCGACGACAAAGAATCTGCCGTTCCTGACTCCGATTCCGCCGGCTCCGTGAAACACTTCCTGTGTTTCGTGTTTAGCGAGAAGTTCCAGCGTGTCCGCGTTGTAAACGTAGACCCACGAATCGGCGTTGCCTTTCGGATCGTTGAATCTCCCCAGGTTGACCGCGACGAAAATCTTTCCGTCCAGGAAGCAGAGGTCTCCGTGATGATTCGCGACAGGAATCGATTTCTGAACACGGCCGCTTCGGTCGGTTTTGACGAGGTCTGTGGTGAAGGACCAGTAAAGCGAATCGCGTTCGTTCGTGCAGACTCCCTGAAGGTGATGTTTGTAGTCGCCTTCACACTTCACGTTGCCGAAGCTCGGCGACTCATTCGCGGCGTTCAGTGACGGCGTCAGCAGTGCGACGGCTGAGAAAGACAGGAAGGCGAGCGCGTTAAGTGATTTCATGGAGAGAGTCCGGGATGAGTGGCAGGGTGAGGAGTGCTGTTTTGGAAGAACGTCGCCATTGAAGTTAGAATCCGATGCAAAAGCCCCTCACCCGCGGCTGAGACCGCGACCTCTCCCCCAAGGGGGAGAGGTGACATGTGAAGTCCGAATTGGCGCTGTCCTGTTACTTCGGGACTGGTATCTCTGTCGTGTTCCTGATACGCCACCCAGCGTCTGAGTGCCCTACGGGATTCTATCGCGGGTTCATTAAGAATACATTGGGACGTCAACTCCAACTTCAAACTTCCCAGCCGTGGCACAATGGCCAGAGAATTCAGTCAGCATCGAACCACTGCCCCGCAGCGTCGCTTAACGAGGCGGCGTTTGCTGGAGGTTGGTTCGTCGACAGCTTTCGGAGTGACGCTGACCGACCTGCTGGCGGCGGCTGACGTTCAGTCGGGCGTTTCCGGTGCAGGGCAGTTTGGTCAGGCGAAGTCGGTCGTGGTGATCTTTCTGTGGGGAGGTCCAGGGCAGCAGGATTTGTGGGATCCTAAGCCCGATGCACCGTCTGTGCTGCGAGGTGAGTTTGAGCCGATTTCGACCAGCGTGCCGGGCACGCAGATCAGCGAGCAGCTTCCGAAACTCGCGCGACAGGCTCATCGGTATTCGATCGTTCGGTCGGTGACGCATCGCGATTTCGAGCACGGCTCGGCGGCTTACACCGCGCTGACCGGCTACCCTCATCCGCTGCCCGGCACGAATACGACAGCGAAACCTGATGACTTTCCGACGTATGGTTCGGTCGTGAGTCGCTTTGCTCCGACCAGTCGGCCAGTTCCGGATTTCGTTGTACTTGGGCCGGTGATGCATCAGGGGGCAAGGCCGCCGCTCGCAGGTCAGAATGCAGGGTTTCTTGGTCCGGGGTTTGATGCTCTGCGGGTTCCAGACGATCCCGGAGAGAAGTCGTTTCGAGTTGATGGTGTTACGTTGCCGGAAGGCGTGGAGCAAAGTCGGCTGACGGAACGCCGGCATTTGCTGTCGACGATAGATTCGGCGGAACGGGCTGCAAAACATCGTCAGCTTGCAGGGTTCAGTGATCTGTACGAGCGGGCGTTTGGATTGCTCGGTTCGTCCGAAACTCGACGAGCGTTCGAACTGGCCGGCGAATCGCAACGTCTTCGTGACGCGTACACGCGAACCCGGTTTGGGCAGACGCTGCTGATGGCACGTCGGCTCGTCGAGGCTCGAATTCCGTTGATCACGGTTAACTGGTCGAAGCTGAACGCCGATCAGTGGGACACTCACGCGAAGAACTATCCGCGGCTGCGCACGATGCTTCCTCCGTTCGATCAGGCACTGGCGACGTTTCTGGAGGATTTGGATACTCGAGGACTGCTGGATTCAACGCTCGTTCTCTGTCTGGGCGAGTTTGGCCGTACCCCGAAGATCAACAAAGACGCCGGTCGAGATCACTGGCCGGACTGTTATTCGATGCTGCTTGCCGGTGGCGGCATTGCTCGCGGGCAAGTGTTTGGAGCATCGAATCGCAGCGCCGCCTACCCGATCGCCAACGACGTCGCGCCTTGGGATATTGCGGCCACGATGTTTCATCTCAAAGGCATCGATCCGAAAACTCACATCAGCAACCGACAGGGGCAACCGCTTCCGATCTCGCGAGGCGAAGTTGTGTCCGGTCTTCTTTCATAGTTCACGGAAAGACTGTCATGCTCGACGGGCTTGTTCACTTCAGCGGATTGAGGCTGACGATGATTGTTCTGGTTGTCGCAGCCGCATGCTCGCCCGCGAGCGCCGATGATTGGCCATCGTGGCGCGGAAACAACCGCAATGCAGTCTCGAAGGAAACAGGTCTGATTGATTCGTGGCCGGTCGACGGACCGCCGGTTGAGTGGCGAGCGTCGGGGATTGGCAAAGGCTACTCAAGCGTTGTTGTGTCGAACGGACTTGTCTTCACGATGGGGCGGCTCGACAGCGACGTCTACTGTTTCGCGATTGAACTTCAAACCGGCGATCAGAGGTGGTCGACGAAAATTGGAACGACATCACGCAACGTAATGGCCACTCCAACCGTGAATGGCGAATTCGTGTACGCGGTTGATCCTGATGGAGATCTGGTTTGCCTTCGAGTATCCAACGGCGAAATTGTGTGGCAGCGCAGCTACGCCGATGAATTCGGTGGACGCCTTATGTCTGGGCGAGGCTACGGTGAATCGCCGCTTGTCGACGGCGACAGACTGATCTGCACACCCGGCGGTGAAGACGCCATGCTCGTCGCACTTGATCGACGGACGGGTGAAGTCATCTGGAAATCGACCATGCCGGACATTGGTAAGAAGGGCCGCGACGGTGCAGCTTTCTCTTCCATTGTCATCTCGAACGCGGCCGGAGTTCGCCAGTATGTTCAGTTGGTCGGACGCGGGCTGGTCGGGGTTGAAGCGGAGAAGGGGCGGTTTCTTTGGGGCTACAACGACATTGCGAATCAGACCGCAAACATTCCAACGCCACTTGGACGCGGAGACTTTGTGTTTTCTGCCAATGGATACCACGCCGGCGGAGTGCTCCTGAAGATCGAACGCGACGAATCAGAAACCGGCGTCAGAGCGCACGAAGTTTACCGCTTGAAGGGTAACCGTTTTCAGAACCATCATGGCGGATTCGTGCTGATTGACGATCACATCTTCGGGGGGCATGGCAGCAACAACGGCCTGCCGACGTGCATCGAGTTTGAGACCGGGAAGATCGCTTGGAAGCAGCGTGGTGCGGGCACCGGGTCGGCCTCTGTCGTCGCTGCCGACGGAAATCTCTACTTCCATTATCAGGACGGAGCGGTCGCGCTGATCGAAGCAACGTCCGAGGAGTACCGCTTGAAAGGGACATTCAGTTTGCCGAACGCTGGCGGCGATAGTTGGTCGCATCCAGTGATTGCTGACGGAAAACTGTTTCTCCGAGAGCAGGATGATTTATCGGTTTACAACCTTCGGCGTGAAGCGTCGTCCATTCCGTCTTCAGTTCCGACGACGGTTGGTCCCGAGTTCGCGGAGCTGGTTCGACTGGGGGCGTCGGTCACGATTCTCTCAGCCGATGCGAGCAAGAGTCAGCAGCGGATGTTTGGTTTTGCGATCGGTGTCGGCAATGAACTGTTGCCCGTTGTCGCGTTGTCCGATCGGCATGTGGGAGCTGATGGAGCATTGGTCGAGGCTGTCGCGAACGAACTACGGAGTTTGAAGTCTGTGTTTATCCTGGACGTGGCCGGTTCTCGTGTCGGTGCCAACGGGATTCGTCAGGCTGCGGGTTTTAAGTCGCTTGTCGGGCTGAATCTTGCGGTGTGTGAGCGGGTTGATGATCAGGCCCTTGAACCTCTGCGAGCTGCAGAAGGATTGCGCGTTTTGATTGTCACCGGAACGAGCATCGGTCCCGCCGGGCTTGCACACATTTCGGAATTGCCTGACCTGGTGGCGCTGGATCTTGAAGTTTGCGACAACGTATCGGATTCGGCATGTGACGTGCTTACTCGGATGACAAGTCTCCGCGCTCTGAATCTCAAAAAGACCGCCTTTGAGAAGAAGCGGATTTCAGCGGCGGGATTGAAGAAGCTGGCCGGTCTTCAAAAGCTCGAAGTGCTGAATCTTTATGCGGAGTCAATTAACGACGAGGCGCTCAAGGAACTGGCGCCGCTTGCGAACTTGCGCGAGCTGGACCTCAGCCTGACTTCAGTCAGCGACTCCGGGGTGAGACATCTGACTGGACTGAAAAAGCTGTCCAGTCTGACGCTGTTGTATTCAGAAGGTTTCGCAGGGCCGAAGATCACCAATGCTGGATTGAAGCCACTCTCAGAGATGACTCAACTGACGACGTTAAGTCTCGTCGGCGCGAAGATCGACGATGCAGGCGTTGATGATCTGATGCGGTTGCGAAACCTCAAGCGATTGACGCTGGTTGGTTCTCGACTGTCCGTCGGCGGGGTGAAACGGCTTCAAGTCGCACTCCCGGATTGCGAAATCGAATCCGATAATCGGCTGCAGAAGTGACGGATGTTGATGTGCGCATCGAAGTCGGGATGTGCTTCCGAATCAACCGCTTAGAGATTCCAAACGCGGGCGGTGCGGTCGAAGGCGGCGGACGCCAATTGGTTGCCATCGGTCGACCACGCAATGTCGTAAATCGTGTTGCGGTGGCCTTTGAGCGTTTGCTCAATCTGGCCTGTCGAAGCGTCCTGAATCTGGATCAGCGAATCGCTGCCGCCTGACGCCAGGTGAACGCCGTCCGGCGAGAACTCCAATGTCTTCACCATGCCTTTGTGGTTTTCAAACGTCCGTTCCAACGTGCCGGAAGAAAAGTTCCACAGTCTTACGGTCGGAGACTCTTCGCTGGCTGCGAGGATCGTTCCGTCCGGCGAAAACGCCAGGCTTTGAATTCGTTTGGGATGGGGGCCGATTTCTCGAACCTGTTTCTTTGATTCCACATCCCAGACGCGGATCAATAGATCATGTCCGGCTGAGGCGATGTGTTTGCCGTCCGGCGAGAATGCCACGCAGGTTACAAAGTCTGTGTGTCCTTTCAGCGTGGCCGATGCTCGGCCATTGGCGACGTCCCACACGATCACGTTCTTGTCGTGCGAACCTGAAACCGCGGTCGCTCCGTCGGGGGCTGGAGCCATGCATGTCAGGTAAGTCTGATGGCCGGGCATTGTCGCCTTAAGTTTGCCTTCAGCCAGATCCCACGTCCGCAACGTCTTGTCGAGGCTTGCCGAAAGCAGCGTCGAGTCTCCATCCTGAAACGACACCGTGCAGATGGCTTCGCGGTGTCCTTCCAGGCGAAACTTCTGCTTGCCAGAGGGCAGCTCCCAAATCTTGATCGCCTTATCGAGACTTCCCGACGCCAGCAGATTGGCGTCCGCGGAGAAAGCGACCGAGTAAACCGCGTTGTTGTGACGAAGCGTCAGAGTTGGTTCGATAATCACGGCGAGTCACTGTCTTTCGCGTTGCGACGTTAGCATATAAATCAGGAGAGCTCTGGAAGATCACCGAAGCTCGGCCGCCAGTCACCCGATCCTCAAGCGAGAAGCCCGAAACTCAAATCAGCTCGGGCAGCGGCTGATATTTTGAATGGTCAACCAGGTACTGCGGCCGGCCGGTCATGTCGTTAATTGTTGTGTGATCAACGTTCAGGCCGAGGTTGTGGTACATCGTTGCGAAGATTTCCTGAAAGTGGACCGGACGTTTTGTCGGACGTTCGGCTCGCGAGTTGGTTTCGCCGATAATTTGCCCCGTTCGCATCTCGCCTCCAGCCAACATCGCACATCCCACAGCCGGCCAGTGATCGCGGCCACCTTTCTTATTGATCTTCGGAGTACGGCCGAATTCGCCCCACACAAGGACCGACGTGTCTTTGTCCATGCCTCGCTCTTTCAGGTCGTCGAGCAATGCAGAAAGAGCCTGATCCAGTGCGGGGATGTGATCTCGGGCGTTGTCGAAGTTTGTGCCGTGCGGCTGACCATGCCAGTCCCAGCGACCGAACGACAGCGTTACCACGCGAGCACCGGCTTCGACCAGCCGCCGTGCGACAAGCATGTCTTCGTTTCTTAACCAGCCAGCGTCTCCGTAACCTGCGGGTTCTGTTGTGCCGAATCCGTATCGCTCGCGCAGGGCTGGATCCTCTCGTTCAACATCGAGGGCTTCCGCCAGTTTGCCCGACGTCAGAATGTCGAATGCCTGCTGGTAGTAAGTATCCATTCCCTCGATGACGTCGGCAGCTTCCAGTCGCTGTTTCAGAACATCGATTTGCTGCAGGAGGGTTCGCCGGTCTCGCAGCTTTTTCAGGTTCATGCCGTTGAGGACAAGGTCCTTGCTGCCTGACGCGTTCGGTGCGAATGGCGCATGAGCCAGACCTGCAAAACCGGGCTGTCCGGGATCAGACCAGAACGCTCCACCGATCCTTGGCTGAAGGGCAACAGCCGCTGGAGTTTCGTTATTCACCGGGCCCTGCAGTTTCGAAACTGCTGAACTGAAACACGGCCATCCGCCTGGTGGTTGGTTCCTCGTGGGGTGCCCATGCAGACATTGGTAAGCCGCATGACGTCCTTCTGAACCGACCAGCGTCCGGATTACCGCCAGGCGGTCCATTCGCTGAGACAGTAGAGGCATGTGCTCGCAGACGTCGATCCCCGGCACGTTCGAGCGGATTGGCGAAAATTCACCGCGATACTCGACCGCCGCTTCCGGTTTCAGATCGACCATGTCCTGGTGCGGAGGTCCGCCAGCCAGAAAGACCATGATCACCGACTTGTGCGACTTTCCCGTACCGTTCTTCGCTTCGGCCTGAAGTAGTTGTGGAAGACTCAGTCCACCCATCGCCAGGCCGCCGACCTGAAGAAACGATCGACGTGAAACACCGTCACATAATTTGAGACCGGGGCCGTTTATGGTCAGCATGAGATCACCTTTCCGGGACGCTCGTCATTCACCCAAGAGTCGAAGACATCAGCATACCCTGGCAACGTCCGATCGCACAGAATCAACCGCCCGAATGAGCCTGCTCGCGAACCTGTTCGTACAGTTTTCGAACGTCGTCGGCTCGTTGTTTCTGCCAGGCATTCGCGGGCTGCAGCTCTGCGATGCCGCTGAGGACTTCTTCCGAAACCGACAACGCCATCTCACGAGTGACAGCGTAAGGTTGCGCATTCATAACATCGGTCAGGTGATAAGCCGACTCCAGCCAGGCATCGGAATCGCCCGCCTGCTTTGCCGCCCAAAGCCGAACCAGCGACGCAAACACGGTTGTCTCTCCCCCCAGCGACCGGTCTGCCAGTTCGAGTGCTTCGCGGCCGTACCCCACGCTTCGGCCGGGGGTTGTGACCTTGGTTCGCCAGAGTGCTCGGAATGCCAGAGCCAGCGGCTGGCTGCTCGAACCGTTCTCGGCAGTTCCGAGCGTTCCATCCAACATCTGAAGCGTCGCCCAGTCTTTGCGATAGTACGCCGATGTCGCTTGAACAAGAGCGACTTCGATCGACAGGCCCGTTGAAACTGGTTGAATGAGTTCGACGGTGCCGCGGCCTTGAGCTAACTCGGGTAGCTCCTGCTCGATCAACTTGTACCTCGCCTCGCGATTGCCCGGCTCAATTTTGAGTACCGAACGAAAGAACCTTTGCGAGTCCTCAGTCCGTCCACCGTAAGCTGCCAGGAATCCGTCGGCCAGAAGCCGATCAACTGAATCTGGAATCGAATCAGCCACCGCGCGAGCACGTTTTCGCATCTGCATTAACGCCAACGCTCGGACGACTTTTGCGGACGAAAAGTTCAATCGCTCCATGAGTGACGGCTTGCCGGCTCTCGCTACTAACGGATCGACGTCTCGGAAGACTGTTTCAGCATCCTCAAGCAACGCCTCAGTGGACAGCTTGCTGGCTCCTGTTGCGAGCGGATTGCGGTTGTCGGTCAGCGGCAACGCACGTTCGCAGAAAGCTTCTAGATCATCGTGTTCAGCCGCGAGTGTTGCCGCGACGTCGTACACCGTGTTTAAGCCGAGCCAACGCATTGAACGTAGACCTCGGCGAAGTGGCAGGCCAGTCTCGGCGATCTGTTTTTCAACATCGAGCGGACTTTGAGATGCCAGAAACAGAAGCAGTCCAGAGTGCGGTTGATAAACTCTGACGTTCTCAAACGAGTCGAGCATCGTCGCGCCGAGCGATCGCAATAGCTCCTTGTCTACATAATGAGAATTCATCCATTGCAGAAAGACACCGTCTTCGCTGAGTCGGCTCCGCACAAGCTGCATGAACTCACGCGTGTAGAGATGCGAGGCGCCGGCCGACCAGGGATGCGACGGCTGAGAAACGATTGCGTCGTAGTTTTTTGCCGTCAGCGACATCGCTCCCCGAGCATCGTTAAAGACAATCTTCAACCGGGGATCACTGAGTGGATCGGACTCGCGAAATTCAGAAAGTGTTCGAACTGCGTCGACAACTTTCGGTTCGAGTTCGATCGTGTCGATGCTCTCAATTGTTTCAGGGACGCCGTTCACCGCACTCCCTCCGCCGAAGCCGATGATCAACATCGACTTTGCATCGGGCCGTGCGAGCACAGGTAATGTCGTCAGCCACCGAGCCCCGGCTTCAGCTCCAGCTACCGCGCCGCGCGGGGCGATTTCAGACTCAGGCAGGCCATTGGTCAGTAACCGGTATCCTCCCGTCGTTCGCGTAACCATGACCGTCGACGACGCTCCGATCGACGAGTATTCGATTTCGGACGTCATCGCGATGTTGTTCAGTGGGAGGTGCCTGAGAATCAGATTCGGGCCGCAGGTGCAGAGCAGGGCGACTGCCACGACAGGAACGGCAATCGTGCCGCCGAGAAATCGCGAAGACACACGTTGTCGAACTGGGGACTCCAGCAGAAGGCTCCAGATCACGACGGCAAGGTTGGCGAAAACGCCGACGGCGATCGTGCCGTGAAAACCCAGTTCTGGCAGGAAAAGCCGTCCCGCGAAAAGCGAACCAACGATCGCTCCCAGCGTGCTGGCTGCGTACAGGCGGCCGGTCGTTGCTGCGAGTTGCCTATCGTTGTCAGTTGAGGTTTTTCTGGCTGAGCCGTGTTGTGTTGAGATTTGGATGGCCAGCGGAAGAGACATTCCGATCGCGATGGTCGACGGAAGAAGCACTGTCAGGCACAGGCCAACGTTTGCCAGAAAACCTCCGGACAATCCTGCGCCGATCCACGTACTGGCCAACGAAACCAGGTCGACTCCTGAGAAGGCAATCACAGTCGCTAGAATCGTCGCCAGTTGAGCGACGGCGAAACATCGGACGGCCGACCGGCCTTGAGCAATCAACCGACTCGCCCAACAACTTCCGATCGCGATGCCGGTCAGAAATGCTGCGAGCATCGTTGCGAAGGAGTGCAGGCTGCCGCCGAGCACTTGCCCAAGCAGCCGCGTCCACAAGACTTCGTACGTAAACGACGCGGCGCTGGCCAGGGCGATAATGGCCGGTAACCATCGCAGGCCGAACCGTGGACCGTTCGATAGGCCAGCAAGCGGGGCAGACACTTCAGTTTGCGGCAGGCCACTTACGCCGACATTGGATTGTTCAGGAACAAGCCGCTCGCTGTTCGAAGCTTCATGGTCGGACGACGTAAGGCCGTCTTCAGCCGCTTTCCGCTCCAGCCAGAAGGCGATTCCGAAGACGAGCAGATTGACAGAGGCACCGACGAAAACCGTCGCCTGCAATCCGACCGCTGGAAGAATGAAAAACGCCGTCGACAGCGTTCCCAGGACAGCTCCGAGCGTGTTGATCCCGTAAAGCAAACCGACAGTGCTCGCTCCAGACCGCGAGCTGTTTCCGGAGCCTTCCGCGTGCCTTGCAAGCAGCGGCAGAGTTGCACCCATGCAGGCGGTCGGGAGAAGAATCAGCAGAAAGGCCAGCGTCGAGTCCAGAGACACTTCCATTAAACCGCTGGCCGCTGGAAGTTCAGGCTGGCTGCCACAGATGGCAATTCGAATCGCATCGGCTGCGTGCAGGCCGAAAGGGACGAGCAATGCTCCGCCAGCGACGCCCAGCTCAAGCAGACCATAAGCCAGGACTGGCCGTTTGATGCGATGTTCCCACCGAGCCGCCAGCCACGCTCCGAGAGCCAGGCCGCCCATGTAAGAAGCAAGGATTGCTCCCAGAGCCGCTTCAGACGTCCCGAAAATGGCTGCAAACTGCCGCAACCAGACGGTTTCGTAAAGCAGCCCCGCAAACCCCGACAGGAAAAAGCAAACACCAACGCCAGCCAGCAGTTGTGTTCTCGCTGTCATCTGATTCGTGCCGGAATCCGGCAAACTCTGAGCATCCATGCTTCAGCCAGTCTGTATCTGAAATCGCCATAAATTTCGTGGAGAAACCTCAGCGATCGATACAGTGAATCGGCCAAAACTGTCAACACGCGTTGCGGTTTCGGAGCCGAATTCGATATTTGTCACTGTCCGTTGGGATTTCGATGCAGCGTGATATCCACCTGCTCTCCCGAATCCAGTAACACCTTCGCGTCGACTTTCTGCAGGACTTCTTCCAATGTGTCGATGAACTCTCGCCGCAAGGCCATCTGTCGGACTTCGGAGTAGCTTGATGGTCGGTTTTCTGACGCAACCACGAATTGGTCGATCAGCCGATTGAAGCTCTCCGCTTCTGCGGCGGCAAGGTCCAGTTTTCTTTGAGCGTACGTCCGTGCTTCGTTCTTCAACTTTGCTGCTTCGGCGCTGCCCGCAGACTGACGCTGGGACTCGTAGTCCCGAGCGCGGTTGACGTACGTTTCTCGATCGGCCCGAGCATTCATGACGTCAACGAAATCAGCCTTCACTCGTACCGGCGGGGCGACGCTGGCGATCGTGACGTCTTCCAGTTCGACGCCGATCGAATTCTCCTCAACCAATTGCGTCAATCGACTGAGCACCGCCCGCCTGATTTCGTTGTGGCCGAGCGTGTGTACGAAATCGACGCCACTTCGCAGTACGACATCCGCCAGCACAGAGCTCGCCAGCAATTCCAGCCGTTGTTCAACGACAGTCGAACCAAACAGCCACTCGCTAACACGGTCGCTCGCAACTCGATAGCTCACGTTGAGCTGAACGTTCAACACATTCTTATCGCCGCTCAGCAATTGATCACTCTGCGAAGAGTTGATCGTCTGCAGAAAAGGCTCGTCGGGACCGAGGTCACCCAGCTCAGAGTTTCCAACGGAAACGGTTCGGACCTCATTGATCCTGACTCGGTCGATCTGAGTGATCGGCCAGGGCAGATGGAAATACAGTCCGCTGTTTCGCAAGAGTACGACGCCTGCGTCAGTCCGCTCAGCTTTGCCGAACACGCGAACAACCGCCGCTTCGTCGGCTCCGACAACGAAAATCCCGGAACATGCCCACGCGACACCCAACACGATCACGAGACTACACCACAGCAACCAGCGCGCAGTGTGAGTGACTACCGGATCAAACGGCGACGCTCCAGGCGTAGCTCCGTCAGCAGGTGAGACCTCTTCAGACAAGCCGTCATTGAAGTTCGAAGAGCTACTCATCCTTGCCCTCCGATACGGAGTCCGTGTCTGATGATTTTTTGCTTTCGGGGATGGTCTCTTGTGTCGAGGGGGCGTCTTTGGTCTTCGAGTTGGTGACAGCTCCGTCGGCGGTCTCCGGCAACGACGAAATATCGCTCGGTTCCGGAATTCCGTCGACTAGAAGTCTGAGCAAGCTGCTGGACGCTGAGAGTACCAGAGTGGTCTTATTGTTGATGATCTTCTTGTACGAGTCCAAAGTTCGGAGCGTTCGATAGAACTCTGGATCTCGAGCGTGTGCTTCGTTCAAAACTGCCAGAGCTTCGGCTTCAGCGGTGCCGCGAATTCGTTCTGCTTCGGCCTCGGCGCGAGAAATGATCTCGTTGTATTGCCGATCCGCCTGACTTCGTATGACTGCGTTCTGAGCAAGTCCGGCGCTTCGATATCGCCCCGCGATTTTCTGCCGCTCGCTCTTCATTCGTTCAAATACTGCCTGCTGATTGCCTCGCGGGAAATTGATTCGCTTAATGCGGACGTCGACGATTTCTATTCCCAAACGATCCAGGATCGACTGGTCTTCGTCCGGCCTTTGCCGGACATCGTCAAGGAGTTGTCTGGAAATTGCGTCGAGCGACATGTCTGTCCCCGTGATCGGTGGGCTTTCCGGATTCGGAACACTCAACAGATCACCGAGTTCGATCATGGCAATTCGTGAAGCCAGCGAAGACCGCACTCGAGTTTCTAATCGTGCCTGAGCCGTTTCGTTCGTCCCGAGTGACCGAAAGAATCGAACGGCCGGCCGGTCAAGTAAGCTTACATCTGGCTGAGGCTCTGCGATTTTCCAGCAAACGTAGGCGTCGACCGTGACGTTCTTGCGATCGCGGGTAAAAACCTCGCGTCCTAACGGGTCGAACAGTTGAGTTCGTCGATCAAAACGCCGCGCAGTTCCCAATGGCCAGGGCAATTTGACGTTCAGGCCTCGATCATCTGGACCATCGAGAACCGCCACGACCGTCCCCAGGCGTTCCAGCAGCACGATTTCCGTCTCGTCGACAAAAACGATCGCCGTCGACAGCCAGGTCACGAGCAACAGCCCGAGCCCGGCAAGTATGACTCGAACGATCGCGCGCGGGACTGGCCGAGCAGCATTGTCTGAATTATTCGTTTCGGAGTTGCTCATAAAATAACCAGAGAGATCAAACGTCAAATTTTCAGTGGGGCGTAGCTGCAAGATAAAAATAGAAGGGGAACAATGTCCGGTGGCATTACTCAGGCGGCGGTTCTTCGAATGTGTCGTTGGGAGTCATCAGCGGTTGAAGCACGGTCGGAGTTGAAAACTGATCCGGATCAATTAACAGCAACCGTTGGCTGCCCGCGACGGCCGGATCGATGATGGTGACTGCTTGCCCAACCAATGCGTCGACAACTGCGTAAGAGTAAAGCGTCATGTCGGTGAGAAGCGGGTGCTTGGCATGCTGAACAACCAGGCTGCTGAATCTAGCGACGGATGCCGCCGCTGAGGCCACACGCTTCGCACTGTGTTCGTGAGCCCGATGAATGATCGCGGCCGCCTCCCCCGAAAGTTCCATCGGACGATCAGTTGTTTCCAGAGTGATCTGCGCCCAGAGGTCGTCGGTCAAACTCCAGTTTGCGATTTCGCCGGTTGTTGACTCAGTGGTTTTCGTATCTGAATCGACAGAACTGCTGAGTCGGCGAATGGCATTCTCGCCAGCGGCACTGAGGACGGTCTGCGAATAGTACGCTTCGGCTTCGTTAATAAGTTGTTCATGAAGTTCAATGGCGTCGGCCACTTGCCGATAAGACGCGACGACTGGTCGCGGCGGGTGGACATCGAGCAGGCTTACTCCCGTCACTTCAACTCCCAGACCGTATCGCGAAAGTGCATCTGAGATGTCCTGCCGAACCTGAGTTTCGACGTCGGTTCGCGATTCAGTCATGACCGCTTCCAACGACACGGTCGCGATCGTCTTTCGAATCGAACTCTCGGCGACTGATCGTACGACGGTCTGCGGATCACTGCTCGAGAAAACGAACTGCTTTAAATCGCTGATTCGGTATGACACCTCTGCCGTGAGTTCAATCGGAACTTCGTCCCCGGTCAGCGTCATGGATTCGGCGGCCAGCCCCTCATGCTCTTGCTCATCATGATCGCTGGTCCATTCGATGGGCCGAGTGTCGACTTCTGTCGCGGCTTTATCTTGTCCGCTGCTGTTGGAAGTTCGAAACCCGATTTCGATGATACGGGAATGTCCGACACGCTCGACTCTGACCGATTCAAAGGGGGCCGGCCATCTCCAGTGCACGCCGGAATTTAAAGTCGATTCAATTTTTCCGAACCGAGTTACAACGGCTTGTTGGTCTTCTTCGATCTGGCACACGCCAGACATCAACCAGGCCAGAGCACATCCAGCGCCAGCCAGTCGAAGGATGATGCGAGCATGTTCGACCAATCGAAAAACGATTCGAGTTGGCGAGAGGATATCCACCAGCCACTCGACAGTACTTTCCAGTGAGCTGGATAGTCGCCCGAGGCTTGTCTGTTCCCAGCGTTCGAACCAGAGCAACCGCAACGCGTTGATCATGACGGCCAGCGAGGCAGCTTCATGAAAGATGGCCGCTGCTCCTGGCGAAAGAATTCCCGTCGCTCCAAGGACCATCCCGCAGCCATTCATTCCGAAGGCGAACAGGTAAATGCTTTGCCGAATCGTCAGGACCAGACGTCGCGACAGACGTAATAAACCAGGCAATGGTTTGAGTGGGTCGCCCATCAGGATCAGGTCGCCAGCATCTGCCGCGATTTCGCTGCCGACTCCGCCAAGAGCGATGCCCACTGTGGATGTTGCTAGAGCGGGAGCGTCGTTGACTCCGTCGCCAACCATCGCGACCCGCCGACCTGACTGTTCTGCGTTCTCGATCCACGCGGCTTTGTCTGCTGGCAAAAGTCCTGCATCCATCGAGTCAAACGTCGGCAGCGATTTCTGCAACTCTTTTGCTGCCGCTTCTCGATCACCGGTCAACACCGCAAAAGCTGTGATCCCTGAATCTTGCAGTTGATCGATGACTTCGCGAGCTGAGTCTCGAACAGAATCTCGCACGCCAACAACTCCGATGACGCGGTCGCTTACCGCGACAATCAAAGACGATTCTCCCCGGGAATCCATATCGAAAAGCGTCTCAGCGACGTCTTCGGATAACTCAACACCAGAGTCTTCCATCAGCCGCCGGTTGCCAACCACGATGGGCAGTCGGTCGTCAGAATCTGTGGCAAAGTGTGCTGCCCAACTGCCAAGGTCAGAAGGAGTCGTTCGAGCCGTCACTCCTGTTCCTGGATGAGTTGTGAAGTCGTAAACGCCCGGTACGACGCTTTCACGTTCGGCAGCTTCTCGGCAAATCAGACGGGCGATCGGGTGCTCACTGCGTCGCTCGGCGATTGCCGCTGTTCTCAGTAATTCGGATTCGTCGACTTCGTCAACGAAAGAGACGATCGTGCCCGTTTCCAGTTCGCCTTTCGTCAACGTGCCGGTTTTGTCAAACGCGATCGTGTCGACGTGAGCGAGCCGCTCCAGGGCAATGGACCCTTTGACGACCACGCCGGACCGAGCCAGCCAGGCCATCGCCGCCATGACCGCGCTGGGCGTCGCCAGGATCAGCGGACAAGGACACGCGACAACAAGCACACTGAGCGCGGGAAGAAATCCGGGACGCCATTCGCCTGTGCTGATTCTCCAGCCGATCAACGTGCAGACGGCCACGCCCAACACGACGGGAAGAAACATCCGGGCGTATCGATCGGCGGTGCGTTCGAGCGGTGCCTTTCGTTCGGTTGCGTCCGCGACAAGTTGCACCACCTTCGACAGCGTCGACTCGGTGGCGATGCGCGTCGCCTCAATTTCTAACGCCCCAAACTGATTCAAAGTACCTGCAAACACTTCGTTAGAAATGGTTTTCTCAACGGGCAGGCTCTCGCCCGTGAGTGCACTCTGGTCGACGGCGGAACTTCCAGAACGAACAACGCCGTCAACTGGAATTCGCTCGCCCGGTCGCACGAGAACTACCTGACCGACCGACACATCGGCCACTGCGACTTCTTCCTCTTTTCCGTCCGCAACGATTCGGGCAGTCGGCGGACAAAGGTTGAACACTCCGCGTATGGCTCGCTGAGCACGGTCGACAGTAAAGCCTTCAATGCTCTCACCGCACAAAGCGATAAAGACAACGAGAGCGGCCGTAGAGTGCTCGCCCAGAACGATCGCGGCGAGACAGGCAATGGTCAGAGCAAGGTCAGCTCCAACCTTGCCGTCAAACAGGTTTTCCAGCGTCTGGTAGAGAATCCTCGCGCCGCCAAGCACGGCAGCCAGCAGGACAAGCCGGAAGCCGAAAAGCGTCTGGTACTCCGACCACGACGAGACACCCGTTTCTTCGAGCAAGCCGATCGCAATGTCGGCAGCAAACAGAATTCCAACGACCAACGTCAGCAGGTAGATCGGCGCAGAGCGGTAGTGAAATCCGCGTCCGGCATCGGCTGCAGAGCCACCAATTGGAGTTTCGTCGAGGAACTCCCGGCAGGATTCAGGGCAGTAGTGCATGAAGGTCCAACGTCAGGAAATGCAAACTTCGATGCTACAGCAGCACCAATCTGCTTTCCATTAGCGCGTGACTCACGTACGCCGTTGTCATCTCGGACCTTGAAGAGTTGACGGTTTGACAGGTCACGAGCTTATTTGCCCGGCGACGGTTACCGATTACGACTCGGGAGCTGTTGGTTAGTCACTCGGCAGGCGAAGACTTTTCGGTTTCAGGTGCGGGCAGTCTGTCAACATTCGCTGTGGCTTTCACATGTTTGACGTCCTGTGATACGGACTTGTCAGCGTCCACCGGGGACGTTGATTCTTTCACCGTTTCAGCAGGCTGGGGGGCCACCTTTTTGACAGCCTTCGTCCCTGCGGAAGTCGAATCGAATCCGCGTCTGCGGCCGGGGTATTTGAAGGTCGGCAAGGGGGGCTTCGGTTTTGGCTCCGACTCAATCCGGCAATTGGGCAAGGCAACTCTCAGTTTACTCAACCCTTCGTCCGTCATGTCAGTATCGCTGACGTTTAGATACTTCAGCGAAGTGAAGCTGGCGATAGCCGGAATGGACATGTCGGTAACCACCGTTCCGTCGAGGCCGAGATGGCTCAGGTCAGCAAATCCTTCAAGTGAAGCAAGTCCGACGTCTGTGATTCCTGTGTGCGAAAGCTGCAACGCTTTAAGGCTGCTCAATGATTTAATGTGCGGCACAACTTCATCCGAAACTGCTGTCCCAGTCAGGTAAAGCATCGCCAATTCTGGGAGTCGTTCAATGTGCAGCAAGCCCTCGTTCGTCACTAGAGACCAGTTTAACCGCAACAGCTTCAGGCTTACGATACCCTCAATTTTCGCCAGCGATTTGTCCTTCGTTGATGTCCATTGTGCACTGACAAGAAGCAGGTTGTTCAAACTGCGAAGCTGGTCGAAACCGTCTGCTGAAATTCTTGTTGCATCGGTTACCAGAAATAAAGTTCTGAGATACCGAAACTGCGACATTACCTCGGCGCGAATCTTACCGGTCGTTGTGAGATGTTCGTTGAAGATCGTTACGAGGACCCCAGCAGTCCCGATTATCGGATCGTCAACTTCGGAGACCTTGCATCCAAGTTCTTTGAGACTTTCAATTGTCTCGCGTTCCTTCAGCTCAAGTTGATCGCTCGTCAACTCAAGAGGTCCGTCCTTGTCCTGTCCACAGCCAGTCAAGACAAGCGGTGCAAGTAACGTCGTCGCTATGATCGCGCAACCGACATAAATTCTGATCGAAGTAAAAGGCGGCATACGTCGCTGTCTCCGATACTATTTGGCAAGCTCAAAATCGATGACCTGGCTTCCTGCCTCAATCGTAATGTCACGAATGATGCGGGTTGTCCCGACCTGTATATGGACCTGATGTTTACCAATCACCAATCCCCCAATATCGTCGTCGTAGAAGGCCTCATAACTGCCGTCAGCCTCGCTGAACGCAAATGAAGAACCTCCTGAAAATCCGCCGTCGCCGCCGTTTCCAGGTTCAGGAGAGAACCGCAGACTGGCTTCGATGCCGTCTCCGTTGTTTGTTACTCGCCCGGTTAACTCTGCGAGTTCAGGCAGATCCGAGCCGCCGCCCATCATGTCGGAAAACATCCAATACGCTAGGGAGAATACGACGACTGCGGCGCCCAAAGCAGGAATAACTCTTTGCAGCAGCAGATAGTTGACTTCGGAAAAATCGTAGTTTACTTCGTCCGGCGCGGCAGGATCTTTGAAATCTTCCGGGCGGTTGCGTTTGCCTGTCTTCGAGAGAAGGCTGCTGGCGATAGAAGCAGCGTTGTCTGCAGAACCTGATGCAATTTCGGCACCAGTTTCGGATTCAGTCGACTTTGGCTTCTTCTTTTTCCGAGGCGGCGACTCGTCCTCATTGTCGGTAATCACCGGAGCAACGTAACGAGGACGTGGTTCCGGTTCCTGTACACTGAAAAAGTCGTCGCCAAAGATTGCGTCCTCTTCCGCTTCTGCCGCAGATTTTGCGGGAGAGTCAGACGTTGAGACCTTCTCGTCGTCATCGCTGAGAAGCACGTCTTCAGAATCACCGTCAGATGCGTCCGGGATAAAGATCTTCTCCTGGCACTTTGGGCACTTTCCTTCAGTCCCTGCGAGCTTGTCCTTGACTTTGAGCGACGCTCCGCAGTGATCACATTCGCAACGAATCGTCATGCCGCGCCTCAACTCTTAATGCGACAGGGAGACTGCCTCTTAATAAAGCTGGCAGCACGGTTCGGCCGTGCTGCCAGAACTTTGCGAATTCAAACTGAAACACTCGTCAGGTTGATTTACTTAGCGCCGAATTGACCAACGGGGATGCCCGATGCGATATTGCCGAGATTCTCAAGAATCCGTTCGTTGATGTTTTCATTCAACGAACGCACTGATCCGTCTGCCAGACAGAACTGGGCGAGCCCCGTATGATCGCTGGCCGGAGAACTGTAGTGATCGCCTTTGTTGATTCCGCCGCGAGCCCGATTCAGTGGAGTTGGAGGGATCAGCGACGGTGTGATTGCAGTAGTGAAGAGAGTCGCTGCTCCACCCCAAGCCCACCCATCGCTACTTTTTCGTCGGACATCCAGACCAGCGATCGCTGGCGGTCTGAATTTGGCCATTTCGCCAGCCATGATCACATTACTTGTACCGTCACTAATATCTGTCACTCGGACTGAGCTATTCGTGAAGAGTACTCCCATATTCTGACCAGTTTGAGCGAAGAGAATATTGCTTGGGGCTGCCGACTGAGCGGCAGTCATTGAAAAGACAGATCTTAATACCGAACCGTTGCCTGCGGGCGTTTCCGAACTGTCGTCGATCAGGATTCCAGAGCCAGCACACCCACCGTAGTCATTGCCACCCTTCGTATAATTGACGTCGACTCTGTAAGTGTTATTGAACTTGATGGAGTCCATATTGCTTCGTCGGGATGGGCAATAGAACGCAGGAATGTCGTTAAGAATCGCGGGGCCTCCTCCCAAAAGTGGATCCGTCGATGGACAAATCAGAGGAGCAACAGTCCCGTGGAACCAGACATTCCCATCGCACTCAGCGTAACCTTTGTAGACGTCTGCGTAGTCCATGTATGGAAGGATATGCAACATCCAACTTACACCATGCAGCCCCGAAAGGTTCAACCCGGTCGGGTCAATTGGTTCCAGTGGGTCGTTGGTCTGCTGCGTAGTGATTCCGGTCGAGTTCAGAAAACGCGACGTAACCATGCCAGGTGGGAAGACGCCGTGAGCGGTCTGGTAGTTGTGCAGGGCCACGCCGATTTGCTTGAGATGGTTCTGGCACTGGCTGCGGCGTGCGGCTTCGCGAGCCTGCTGGACGGCTGGAAGAAGGATGGCGATCAGGATCGCGATGATCGAGATCACGACGAGTAGCTCGATCAGTGTGAACCCGCGGCGAATAGCTCGACGACTCATGGCAGATACTCCCGAAGACGGTTTGGGTGAACTCGATCCCAGCCAGACCCGACTTAGTACAGATCAGGAAGAGAATGAATGATAAGGCAGCCGTTAAATTTGCGAATATTTCGTAAACCCGCCTGAACGATGGTACTTGGCGCCGGATTGAACCGTCAACAAGAAACTCGATCAGTTCGACTTCGAACCTCTCGCGCAAGACACGTCAGTGCCACTAGATCATAGAGCGAGTGTGCGATCATGAGCGTCACAAGGTTCACTGAGTCGGCAAAGTGGAGCAGGCAACTGAAGTAGAGGCCGATGCAAAACGCACAGACGGCATAATCGCGGGAGACCCAGTGCAGAACTCCGAACAACAGATTCGGAACAACCAGAGCCACGAGTAATCCGTACGTGCCGAGCCAACTCTGCAGCAACCCTCGAAACAGGAGCTCCTCCCCAATTCCCGCGAAGAGCGAAACGACGACCAGCTCTGCAAATGTCACTCTGGCGACCACTGGACCGAGAAGGTCGCCCGACAACTCCCAGAGTTCACGCAACCTGGCAAACCGGGAGCCGCGTTCCAAGTAGAGGAGGGTGAACATGGGCAAGGTCACGAGAGCAGCCCCCAGCCAGGTCAGCGGATCAGCCAGGTCCGACTCGGTCAAAGTTGCAGTTGCCGATGCCCCTGTGATGAATTGCCCAGCAAAGGTAACTGCTACGCAGCCAGCAAACGCTGCGGAGGAGATGCCCAACAGAAAAAAGCGACCGTGTGGCTCGCCGTGGTTAGGTTCGGACTGTGACGGTTCAGTCGCTTCGTCAGGCATCGAACTGTTCCAGTCCGCAAAATGCCATCGCAAGAATCCTCACAGGTAGACTGGCGATGCCAGACGTGCATGCGGATACAACCGCTCCAACAGATGGTTGAAGGGAAGTCATCGATTTTCGTTCAACACACGTCGATATCATGAGAAGCCCGCATGGCAGGTGAATTTTTGGTGATCAAGAGCAGACCGGATAACTGCCCACCTCAGAGCGAAGTGCTCTGACTATCCGGCCAGGTCGCATGGACACGCCCAAAAAGTGACTCTGATTCGCAACACGATTTACTCCCTGAGTTCGACCGTCCACACCAGTCATGTTCCCGTGATCGCCGTCGTCGTTCTGCCCCCTCGGAACAGCGACGGCGATCTTTTTATGCGCCGAGGCTGTTTCGAGCACGCTGCGACGGCACTGCTCCCAAACTGGTAATTGAAATATCGAGACAAAATTCAATCGTCAGTTCTTTATTACGAGGCGAAGCATAGAACTGCTCCAAGGCTACGACCACAGTCATAGCCAGCGGTCATACCTGAGCCAGGCAGTTTCCCGAAGCGTTAAAGCCAGGCAGCGGCTGCGAAGTGTGCGGTCACGATGCCGACTGCGGCTGCAGCGCCGACTCGGATATTGTCGTCGATGCGAGAATTGACTGACTCGCAGATTGCGGCGAACAGCGTGGCCGTTCCGCCGACAAACAGAGCCACCGAGAACGAAACGGCTGGGCGGGACTCACCCCAGTAGACCATTGCGGACCAGGGCACGGCGAAGGTCAGGAAGCACAGAAACCCGGCCCAGCTCTTTTGCTTGTTCCACGGAAGCCGAGGCCCCGGCAGTAGCAGGCCTCCGACGGTCGCGAATCCGTCTCCGAAAGAAATGATCGCCAGTGTCGCCAGGCCAAGCTCAGCGTGCGCGGGAATCACCATCAGAAGGAAGAATATCGGAACGGTGTAGCCAAGAATGCACGCGGGGTTGCTGGCCTCGTCTCGGCGAGCGATGCGGCGATACTTAACGGCCGTGGCGATTCCGATTCCGCCAATGATCAATCCCAGCCACGCGCGGCAATCCCACGAAAGCGGATCCTTATGCGGGATGAACCAAAGAATCGTCGGGAGCAGCCCCGGAAGAATGTGGAGGAGCCGCCGCTTGCACTCCGTGGGCGACATTCGGCCGAAAATCCGAGCTGGATGACTTGCCGCGAGATCGATGTGCGGAGCGGGGACGACGCCGGCATTCGATCCTGAGGGGGCGTTTTCACCGCGGGCGGCTGCTTGAGCTGCGGCAGAAGTCTTTGTCGTTTGTGCAGAGTTAGACATCGGATTCTCGATCTGGCACGAAGCTCAATGTGGCCACGCAGGGGGAAGTCCGTTTCCAACGGTGCAGATTCACTGGAATCGGTATCGGCTACGCTGGCTGAACCGAATCAGGCAAATTGACAGCCCGATTGAGACTGCTAAAGTCATTCCGCTTGGAGCCGCACGACCACGAAAAGTCGCTCGCGTTCCAATAATTTTACTCTGCCGAGGCCACCTGCCGGAGCAGTTCAATCCTCATAAATCTATTTTGGTCAATGTGTTCCGACTTGGACGCATCGCCAGTCTGGCTCGGACTTCATGTCTCAGGAAATTCCCGACTTCTACCTCGGAACCCAAATCGACGGAGCGCATCTGAACGCGGAGCAGCTCAATGTGAGGTCAACTGACCTCAACGATTTAATCGGTTCTGTCAGTCATACCGAGGCTCTGTTCAACATCCTGCAAGGCCGGCTCCCTTCGGAAGCCGAACGCCGGCTTTTTGATATCGTCCTCGTCGCCTTTCACGCGGGGTGGGGAGTGCTGCCGCCGACCACGCTTGTACCCAGAATCGTCGCCGGTACCGGAGTCAATACGGCTCAAGCAATGGCAGCCGGATTCCTCGCCAGTGGCCCTTACCATGTCGGAGCGATCGAGCACGGCATGAAGCTGTATAAAGCGATCGCCGACGAGTTTCTTGCCACAAACGCGAGCAGTCCGACTTCTGCAGATGTCGAAAAATTTGCCTTCGACGCAACCGCTCGCCGCATTGAATCCGGAGAGATTCTTGGTGGTTATGGGCATCCTTTGCTTCGAAAGGATCCCCGTCCCATACACATGCGGAAGCTGATGTGTGAGATGAATGCCGAAGGAATCTATGTCGACATCTATGACGGCGTCGTCAGAGCCATGCTGGATAAGAAGAGCGTTGTCCCGAATGTCGACGGCATGACCGGAGCGATCCTGCTGCACCTGGGGTTTCAGGTGGAACACGGAACGGGCCTGTTTCTGCACGCTCGATCAGCCGCCATGCTGGCACACATCATCGAAGAACAAACCGAGATGCCGTATCAGACGATGCGTCGATTTATGTTCATGCCGATCGCGTTGCCCAAGCTGTTCAACGCTGACTTCAAGAAGATTAACAAGAAATTCAATGGCCTGAGAGATTCAAAGCTTTTCCAGGCGATCAAGAGTACGGTCAACTCGTCGACCCGAAAGGCGAAAGAGAAGGCTGCGGCACAGGAGCAGTTGGACCAGCAGCAGATCGAAGAGCACCGTAAAGCTCGATCATCTGCGGCAGTCGACGTTTCAGTCCTGACAAACGAACCTGGAGCAGAAGATCGAGTCACTCGCCAGAAAGGCTTTGGCGAATCCGACAACATCCCGGATATGGCCGCCGACGAAGGTGTTTTCTCGGAAGAACTGATCTCAGACTGCTCATCCCCTGAATTGCTGGCGGGAGCGGCCTTCTTCCTTTCCAGTTGTCTGCAATCAATGTCCGACAATGAAGCCGGAGGGGCAGGCAGTGACCAGAAAGGTAAAACTGAAGCACTGGTCAACTCGGCACTCGAACTCGTCCGCCAGGCGGCTGATACGTCGGGTGGTGGCTCTGATTCAGAGTAGCAATTAGGCTGTGCTGAACTCGGTGGCTGTTCACGAGAGACGATAGAAAAGGCAACCATGCCAGATTCATATATTGTGCGATACGGCTCGACTCGAACCGTCGCTGAATTCAGCTTCAAAGGTCATCAGCAATTCGACCGGTCTGATTCCGTGCTCGTACGCAGTAGCCGTGGGACAGAATGGGGAGAAGTCCTCTGTGCTGCTTCGGACGCGACTCGAAAGTACCTCAAAAGCGAAGAGCAGTCGGGGCGGATTCTTCGGGGGGCCGACGACGAGGCCTGGACCAAACGGGACGAAATGCTGGCTCGCGAGCAGGATGTGTTTAAGCAGGGCCGGGAGATCATTCGCGAGCACAAACTCAACATGAACCTCGTGGATGTTGAGTGCGTCTTCGGCGGCGAGCGAGTCGTCTTTTACTATCTGGCTGAGCAGCGAGTCGACTTCCGCGAACTTGTGAAAACACTCGCGAGGAAGTTTCAGTCGCGTATCGAAATGCGGCAAATCGGCGTTCGGGACGAAGCAAAACTGCTCGCCGATTTCGGAGACTGCGGACGCCCAGTCTGCTGCGGAACTCATCTGACCGAGATGCCGCCTGTCTCGATGAAGATGGCGAAAATGCAGAAGGCGACGCTGGACCCGAACAAGATTTCCGGCCGGTGTGGACGCCTGAAATGTTGCCTGCGTTACGAGTTCGACACTTACGAAGAATACCGTCGCGAGCTCCCATCGAACGGAACGATCGTCGTTACGAAGGCGGGGCAGGGCAAAGTTGTTGCTCAGGAAATTCTGGCGAAGAAGGTGCTTGTCATCTACGAAGGTGGGCGAAGGATGATCGTCGATCTTTCGGAAATTCTGACGACGATCAGTTCAAAGAAAGGCGGATCGAACGCTGGCGGAAAGTCCAAGCCGAAGCAGGACAGTTCACCAGGCTCGCCCAACGCTGAAGGCGGCAACAAGTCGAAGCCGACCGAAGCAACGAAGAACCAGTCGCCCGGCGATTCAAACCCCGACCGTCAACAATCGTAGAGCGGGCATTGCCCTCCTGCCCACTGGAAGCTTCCGACGTGCCGATTATCCCTCTCGAACTCCTAGCGGCTGGCGAACGAGCTCGCATCGCCGAAATCGATGGCGATAACGCCTTCGTGAATCGGTTGAACGAAATGGGGCTTGGCGAGGATGTAGAAATCAAGATGGTCCAATCGGGGAGCCCGTGTATCATCGCTCTGGACAATCACCGCCTCAGCTTCCGAGGAGAGGAAGCCGGCATGATCTTCGTAGACACAGACTAAGCAACCAATCGAGTCGCCGGGGTACTCCCGAATGGCCGACGCGTTGAATTCGGGAATTGAGTCCCATGTCCGTCGCAGCGCCTGCTCAAACTGCAGAGACTCGGATTCTGCCGATTCGGCGGCGTGCCGACCTTTCGTTCCATGAGCAACACATCGGTGGCACGCGTTACTGGCATGTCAAAGATCCGGTTTCGCTGAGGTACTATCAGCTCAGCCCTGAAGAACACGCTGTCTTAATGATGCTCGACGGGACGGTGTCGCTGCAGGAAGTCCGCCGCCGTTTCGAAATCGAGTTTGCTCCGCAGCGACTTTCGCTGCCGCAGGTGCAGTCTTTTCTCGCAATGTTGCACAGTTCCGGGTTGGTCATTTCCGATTCACCCGGGCAGGCTGAGATTCTTGTCTCGCGAACTCGTAACGCTCGCAGTCAGCGTCTGCTGAAGCAATTCTCAAATGTGTTGGCGATCAAATTTCGCGGCTTCGACCCACACGGTTTTCTCAACTGGCTGATACCTCAAACTCGAGTTTTGTTTGCCCCCTGGTGTGTGACTCTGTGCGTCAGTTTTATGTTGGCGGCTGCCGTGCTGGCGGCTGTCCGGATCGACACTTTGCAATCGCGACTTCCACACTTTCACGAATTCTTCGGCGGCACGAATCTAATTCTGTTAGCGGCAACTCTCGCAGTGACGAAAGTGCTGCACGAACTCGGCCACGCGGTGTCTTGTCGCCACTTTGGGGGCGAGTGCCACGAAATGGGCGTCATGCTGCTCGTTCTGACTCCGTGCCTGTATTGCAACGTGTCAGACGCCTGGATGTTGCCGAGCCGCTGGCAACGCATCGTCATCAGCGCGGCAGGAATCTACATCGAGCTGCTGCTTTCGGCTGTGTGCCTTTTTCTGTGGTGGTTCTCGGTGCCGGGAGCGTTCAATTCGTTGTGCCTGAACGTCGTTTTCGTTTGCTCCGTCAGCACGCTCCTCTTTAATGGCAATCCGCTGCTCCGTTACGACGGGTATTACATCCTCGCCGACCTTGTCGAAATCCCCAATCTTCGCCAGCAGGCCGGAGCACTTTTCCGCAACTGGATGAGCATCTGGTTTCTTGATACCGAACTCGCCAATCAGCGATTGCTTCCACAGCGCCGCCGAGCGTTTCTCGCTACCTGGCACGTTTCTTCATGGCTGTATCGACTGTTGGTTGTCTGGGGGATCATGTGGTTTGTTCACCGAGTGCTGGATCCTTATGGTCTGGAGCCTCTCGTCGTCGTAATGGCCGCGTTGACCGCCGCCGGAATGTTTCTCTCACCGCTGATCAGCCTGATAAATCTGCTGACCAGTCCATTCTGGAGCCGAACTGTGAACTGGTCGCGATTTCGAATTCGAACGCTGTTCGTCTTCGGCCTGTTTGTTGGCGGCCTGATGATCCCCTTCCCATTTTCGGTCAGAAGTCCCGCTGTCATCCGTCCCGAAAAAGCACGCAGCGTGTTTGTGCATCAGGAAGGCACTTTGTTGTGGGCTGTTTCGCCGGGCGCGGCGGTCGCGGAAGACGAGAAGCTCGCCACGTTTCAGAACCGCTCACTTGACAGCGCGATCGTAAAACTTGAAGGCGAGATTGCTTTACTCGAGCAACGACTCGAGAACTTCAACAGTCGTCGTCTGCGTGATGGTGACACCGTGGACGCTCTGATTCCGGCCACGCAGGAACGTCTTCAGGAAAAGAATGACGAGCTGCAGCATCGAGTCGCTGATCGCGAGCGTTTAACTCTGCGGGCCCCGATTGCCGGAGTCGTCATCCCGCCGGCAGCGGTCACCAGCTCGAAGGAGCAGACCACGGAGTCGACAGAACTACCTCACTGGAGTGGTTCTCCGCTCGACGACGAAAACCTCGGAACAACGCTCGCCACCGGCACGGAACTCTGCTTGATCGGACAACCGGGCCAGTTTGAAGCAATCATCGCCGTTGATCAGGGAGACGTCGAGTTTGTGATTCCCGGTCAACAAGTAGAGCTGATGATCGACCACGTCCCCGAAGAAATCTTGACAGGCGAAATCGTCGACATCGCGGAAATCGACCTCGACGTGGCGCCGCGAGAACTGATCGAACATGACGAGTTCCCAACTCGTCTCGATGCAGACGGAGTGCCTCGCCCATTGGCCACCGCTTACCAGGCACGAGTCCGCCTGGACCCGGTCGCCTCGCAACTCATCGTACGAGCGACCGGGTTGGCGAAGATTCAATCGCTGCCGCAATTCACCGGGCAGCGACTGATGAGATTCTTCCGTCAGACTTTCCGGTTTCGGTAATAGCCTTGTGGCTACACCCAGATCATCATGCGATCACGAAGTTCAGGTGGCACGCGTTTGGCAACAGCTTTCTCAAGCTGATAATCGTGATAGCGCGTGCTGAGATGACCGACGACGATCAGCTCGTTGCGGAACTTGTCCTTCCGCTCGACGAAATCGTCGAGGTGCATGTGCCCGAACTTGTGAATCTTTTCTTTTCGATGCTCGGGACGAAAGAAGGTCAGCTCCGTGATCAGAATCTGAGATTCAAAACATGGCTCGTACCCGTCCAGACCGGCCGGCGAAGTGTCACCTGTGTAACAGACAAGCGGAACGCGAACTTCCGCCGTTACATCTTCACCTGCCAGCTTACGGTCGCGAATCTCGTTCTGCGGAAGACCGACCAGTTCGGGTTTCAGTTTTCGCCGACGATCCCAAACCTGATAACCAACAGACGGCACCGTGTGCTTCGTTTTAAAGACCGTCACAACGTGCTCGCGAGACAGTTCGAATTCGTCGCCCGGCTTGACGCCTTTGAGCTCACAGACCATCCGCCCGCGATCAAGGCGTTGCCATGCCTGCAGGAGTCGATCTGTGTTCTCGACGATTTCTTCAGGAAGATAAATCGTCGGCGGCTCCATCTTCATCATCCGCCGTCGAGCGACGAACGCCGGCAACGCGGCCATGTGGTCGAGATGCCCGTGCGTGATGAAAATCGTTGACGTTCCCGTGAAATCCCACGGGCTCCCGCCGAGATCGAAACAGACTTTTAGTTCTGGAATACGCCAGTAACTCTGCACTGCCGCCCGAGAATAGCCCTCGATCGTCAGTCCATTGAATTCGTGCGTTTTGAGTGGAAGGTTTTCAACCATGAGAGTAGCGATGACCGTTCTGCAATTCCTGCTGCCGCATTCTCAGATCGCCGGTCAGCCAGCCCCGTTGAAAACGTACTGCGGACACACTCAGATGTCCGCGTCGCAGATAGATGTTGTAGTTCGAGATTTTGGACGTGGTTTAGCTGACTTTTACGAGTCGGCCGGAAGCGATGCTCTTTGCTTCAGCGTAACAAAGCTTTAAGGCATCCCGAGCCATCGTGCCGGACAACATTTCCGGAGTCTCGCCTGAATTGACTCCGTTGACCGCAGTCTGCAACTCAGCCGTGAATGCTGAGCACCACTCGCTGCCGCCTTTGAGTTTGGGACTAGTGACTTTTCGTCCTTTGTTTGTGATGAGTGTCAGTTCGCGATCGACGATCCACTCGCGGTCATACGTTCCGGCACTGAACGCGATCGTCGCATCCTCGAGAAACAGCTCGAATCCGTGAGCGAACTCAAGCCCCTTCGCCGCAATTCCGCCGCTCACGCACGAAACCGCGAGTTCCGGGTCATCGTAGACATAATTCGAATGAACATGGTTCACGAAACCTTCGATCACGCTCCCCTGAGAGAATACCTGCTTGGGGACTCCGCAGAGCGTGCTGATGAAATGGTTGTCGTGGATGTGCAAATCGACTCCGGCTCCCCCTGCTTTTCGAAAGTCCGCAGGATTTGCAAACCAGACTGGAGGAGCGATGACTCGTCGAAAATGGGCGGCTCTGAGTTTTCCATACTTGCCACTTGCTACGCTCGACAAAGCAAACTGGAATTCGGGGAAGAACGGCAGCACATGCGCGACCATCAGGTGGACCCTGGCCTTTTCGGCAGCGGCAACCATTCTGTCGGCGGCTTTCCGGTCAACAGAAATCGGCTTCTCGACGATGACATGCTTTCCCGCTTTGACCGCCTCAAGGACGACCTGTTCATGCTGATCGGGAGGCAGGCAGATATCGACCAGGTCAATGTCAGGGTCGGCCAGCAGATCGTGGTAGTCGGAAAAAGTTTTGATACTCGAAAGATCGTTCAACGCTCCGGGTGGGCCGAAGTTCCCCTGGATCGACCGCCAGTCTCCGTCCAGCTTTTTCGGATTTCGAGTCGCGATCGCCGTAACCTTGCCATTCTTCAGCTTGGAGCCAGTGATACGACGTCGCCCTGACTTCGCATCATCCTTGAATCGATTTGCGCCTTCAAAATGCGTCATCCCCATGAAGCCGAGGCCGATGATTCCGATTCTTACCATCCGATTGTTCTCCGTTCTTGTCCGGACCTGACCAGGTTTGGATGTGGCATTTGCTGTAACTGGATCTGCAACACGTTCGCAGCAACGGACTTCAGCAGAAGGATGCTGCGGCTTCAAGCCATTGACGTAACGGAATTATGGTTCGGCAGAATCTGGAAGCATCTTTCGGCAATGAACACGGGGTAGTCTCGACGACTACATCGACCCACCTGATCGATCATACGATGAACGAGGTCACGATCAGGCCGACGGCTTTGGCGCTCTTCGATTGACGATGTCACCAAAAACGAGCCGGAAAAGTCTGCCGTGGCCACCCGAATCGGCTCATCCTCGCTCGTCTCGCCGATCCGCGCCAGCGGGTATACTTGTCTGTAAACGCTTTATTTGACGTAACTTAAACGCAGGGCTGGGAACGGTTTCCGATGCGACGAATTCTGCAGAATCGCGGAAAATGAATGGACATCCGGGTGTGTCACGTTATCCTGACAGCCAGTTTGCTCGATATCAGACGGCGCATGGTGCGCGGTCAGTAGCTTCAATTGGGTGGTACCTTGGAGCTCACGCGGGCGAAATCGTGGACTCTTCCTTCGGGAAGACTGCTGCGTGATATCAGAAGAGCATGGATGCAAAGGTGGAACTCTCCAGTGAGGAGGCAACAGAATGTTGGTACTGTCAAGGAAGCCAGGCGAACGAATCCTGATCGGTGATCAAGTAGCGATTACCATTGTGCGAATTGGTCCAAACACCGTTCGTCTCGGGATTGATGCACCACGTGACATGAACATTGTGCGGGAAGAACTCTGTGCTGAAAAAAGTGAAGAGGCCGAATTGGTCGCTCACCGTCCTACAGCTCCGAGGTAGCCGTCCAGTGTAGATCATTTAAGCAGCCTGCCTTTCTGGCGGGCTGCTTTGCTATGCGCGGTGCGAAATGTTGGTGTCGAAAACTTGTTGAAAGTCGCAAATACCATGAGGAATGAGCAGTTACGGTCGCGTCGGTGAGACCCTGGCGAGAGTGACTCTGCGATGACGACTTGAATTCGGCGCGTACTCACTCAACTGTTTCAGGGGCGAACAAATTCAGGAGCGATCAAAAACTTCTTCAGCCCCAAAGTCGAAGCAGATCGGACTTTGGCCGATTCGCCTTTCGCAAACATGATGTAGCCTTCTGTTTCGCAATGCTCACTGTCGTTCAGCAGGCGAATTCC
This sequence comes from uncultured Planctomycetaceae bacterium, assembly GCA_943787265.1. GTDB lineage: Bacteria > Planctomycetota > Planctomycetia > Planctomycetales > Planctomycetaceae > JABMPE01. The sequence continues at coordinate 136,395 of CALSLT010000022.1, forward strand.
AGCATCAGGTCCCAGGACGCTGACTGCGGATGCGAGGCCATCTGCCATCATTCCACTGCGAGCGATGATGGTCACACTGCTTCGCTGGTTGAGTCCAAGACCGGTCTTCGGATCAACAATGTGCGAAAACCGTCGGCCGTCGATGACGACACTCTGATAAGCATCTCCCGATGTGGCCACGGCTTCGTTGCAAAGCTTCAATCGTGGAATTGCGGCTGTGTCTGAATCTTGATCGTCTGCGGCAGGTGAATTCTGGCCGGCGGATCGTGGCCGCAGGGCTTCGATGGAAACCACCCAGAAACAGGCATCTGGTGGCGGATCACCGGCCACAATGTCTCCGCTGGCGTCGACCAGTGCCCGATTCAGCCCGTGGTCACGCAGGACTCGCAGAGCCTCATCCGCTGCAAAACCCTTGGCTATTCCGCCGAAATCAAGCCGCATCCCCTCTCGCAGCAACTCGACGCTGCTGCTCTTAGCGTCAAGTCGAACCAATTCAGAGCCCACCAGTTTGCGCTCGGCCGCGAGCCTTTGGGGTTCCGGAATGACTTCTCGTCGCCGAGCTCGCCTCCATAATTTTGTCAACGGCCCGACTGTTACATCGAACGCTCCTGCGGTCTCAGCGGAAAGTCTCAAGCTTGCTTCGAGGACCGTGAACAGCTCTTTGCTGACTTTTACGGGACGTCCAGGACCTGAAGCATCGCAAAGTCGACGCACTTCGCTCGAACCTTGGTAATCGGAAAAAATCCCGTTGAGCTCGTGAACTCGTGCGTATGCTGCTTCTGCGGCCTTGTTTGCAAGGTCAGAATCCGAGCCGTACACTGACAAACGGAAAATGACTCCCATTTCGACCTGTTCGAAATCGAAACGGCGGAGGCTGCAGTCTTCACTATCTGCCTGCGACAAGGCGGAAACTGCAATGAAGAACGTGCAGCCGAAGCTAACAATCTGCCGAGTAAGTCTGTTCATTGACCTTGCTCAATCCCCGTCGGAACACACCACGAAACTCTTCGGCAATCCTATCTGCTCCGCGAGAGTTCGCATCCGACAAACATTGCCTCGACTCACGGAAACTGACGATTCATGAAGCATCAACCGGCAATCTCGATATTGGTTTACGGCATGGCAATCGTCGCGTTGCTCGGCTCAAGTCAACTCACCACCGCAGCCGACAAAAAGGCTGACGAGTCGGCCATGAAGCCCTACACCGAAGAGATCTCGGGCGTCGACGTTAAGTTCGACATGCTCCCGATTCCTGCCGGTGAATATCTGATGGGCAGTCCTGAATCCGAAGCCGACAGAAACGAAGATGAAGGCCCACAAGTCAAAGTTAAGATCGAACCATTCTGGATGGGCAAGTACGAAGTCACCTGGGACGAGTACGACATCTGGAGTTTCCGTCTGGACATTCAACGACGCAAGATCGCTGGCGTCGCAGCCACTAAACGCGACGAAGTGTCTGACGCGGTCACTCGTCCAACTCCCCCATACACAGACATGACATTCGGCATGGGGCACGATGGCTATCCGGCAATCTGCATGACACAGCACGCGGCTAAGATGTATTGCCGATGGCTTAGCGAGAAGACCGGTCACTACTACCGTCTGCCAACTGAAGCCGAGTGGGAATACGCGTGTCGGGCTGGTAGTTCGACTGCCTATTCGTTTGGAGACGATGCCGACTCGCTCGACGATTACGGCTGGTTCTACGACAACAGCGACGAGCAGTACCACGAAATCGGTAAGAAGAAGCCGAATGCCTGGGGCCTTTACGATATGCACGGCAACGTGTCTGAGTGGGTTCTCGATCGATACACGGCTGACTGGTACGCCAGGGGGGCCAGTAAATCACCGCTCAACGTGCCGACGGATATGTATCCGCGAATCGTCCGCGGCGGCTCATGGGACGACGATCCTGATGGACTTCGCAGTGCATCCCGCTACTCATCAGACCCGGAATGGAAGTTCCAGGACCCGCAGATTCCAAAAAGTATCTGGTATCACACCGATGCTCTGCACGTCGGTTTCCGAGTGATTCGCCCGTTGAATCCGCCGGCCAAAGCAGATCGAACGAAATTGAAACTTGATCCTGAGCCTGAAATCGCCGCTCAAGGCCGCGCAGGCTAACGAGTCGAATGGCGATCGCTCTTCGACTTTTGTTCCAGTTTTCTGTTAATAGCCCTTTCCTGTTTACATCCGGTTCTGGAGACCCCCATGACTGACAAGACCCCGAATACCAGCTCACGCCGAGACTTCATGAAGTCGTCAACCGCCGCTGCTGCCGGAGCAAGCGCGTTCGCCAGCCTCGCTCTGCCTCGTGGAGCTTTCGCCGGAAACGACGACACAATCCGAGTCGCTCTGGTCGGAGCTGGTGGCCGAGGAACGGGAGCAGCTCAGCAGGCATTGAGCACGAACGGTGCCGTCAAGCTGGTCGCCATCGCTGACGCATTCCAGGATCACATCGACAAGAAGCTTCCAATTCTTCAGAAAGCACACGGCGACCGCGTTGCCGTCGATAAGGATCACCAGTTCACAGGTTTCGACGCCTACAAAAAAGTCATGGCGATGCCGGAAGTCGATCTGGTCATCCTCGCGACTCCCCCAGGCTTCCGCCCGATTCACGTTGAAGCTGCTGTCGCCGCCGGCAAGCATGTCTTCATGGAAAAACCAGTCGCCACCGACGCTCCTGGTGTTCGCAAAGTTCTGGAAGCTGTGAAGGTCGCCAAAGAGAAAGATCTGAAGATCGGTGTCGGCCTGCAGCGTCATCACCAGAAGACCTATCTCGAAACTCTCAAGCGAGTCTGGGACGGTGCCATCGGCGATGTCGTCGCCATGCGTTGCTACTGGAATGGTGGCGGCGTTTGGGACCCTCGCAAAAACCGCGATCAGGTCAGTGGCGAAATGGAATACCAGCTTCGCAACTGGTACTACTACACATGGCTGTGCGGTGACCACATCTGCGAGCAGCACATTCATAACCTTGACGTTTGTAACTGGCTGAAAGGCAACAGCCACCCAGTTGAATGTCAGGGAATGGGCGGTCGGCAGGTTCGTACCGACAAGAAGTACGGAGAAATCTTCGATCACTTCGCTGTCGAATACACCTATGACGACGGCACAAAGATGTTCAGTCAGTGCCGGCACATCCGTGGTTGCCAGAACAGCGTCACCGAACACGCTCACGGCAGTAAAGGTACCGCAGACATCAGCGGCGCAAAAATTACTGGCGAAAACGCATGGGAATACGGACGAAAGACTCCGAAAAACAACCCATATCAGACTGAGCATGATGACCTGTTCGCAGCAATCCGTAACAATACGCCGTATAACGAAGGCGAATACGGGGCGAACAGCACCCTGACCGCCATTATGGGCCGCATGGCCGTATACGGCGGCAAGACGGTGAAGTGGGAACAGGCATTGAACTCACAGATTGATCTGATGCCAGAAACCTATACTTGGGACACGATTCCAAAGGTTACTCCGGACGAGAACGGTGTGTATCAGCACGCTATTCCAGGCGTCACGAAGACTGTCTAACTGGCTTTCATTGTTTAGAAGGGACGACCTGCGTTGGCCCTTTGATAAACATAGCGACTACAATGGCCTGTCGGATGACGCTTCCGACAGGCCATTTCTTCTGCGCTCGATCAGCTCACGCTGATACTTTGTCTGATACTATGCTGCCCGGGATCAACTTCGGATGGTTGAACTGACTAACGACATCATTGACTACCAGGCACTGACCGAGCAGATTCGCTCCAACCAGGCGGGCGCCGTCGTGCTCTTTCTGGGCACAGTCCGCGAGATGACCGACGGGCGTCAGACTTTGGCACTGGACTATGATGCTTTTCCTGAAATGGCCGTTGCTAAGATGGAAGAGCTTGAAGCCGAGGTCCGAGAACGCTGGCCAGTGACAAACGTCGGGATCGTTCATCGACTTGGCCATCTGGAGTTAGGTGATATCAGTGTCGCCGTCGCGGTCAGCAGCCCACATCGTGAGCTGGCATTTGAAGCTGGCAAGTACCTCATCGACACACTCAAGATCACAGTGCCCGTCTGGAAAAAAGAAAACTGGTCAGACGGCAGCACCGAGTGGGTTCATCCCGGCACGGGCGAGCCCGCAACCGACGCTCCCTCCGCGAAGCCACTCAACAACTGATCCGGCTCCCTCACTACGATTCTCACATCTCGGCCGCCCCAATGTCCGACAAACTCATCGATAGCTTTGGTAGAGTTCACAATAATCTGCGCATCAGCGTGACGGATCGCTGCAACATTCGCTGCTTCTATTGCATGCCGGCCGAGAATGTTGAGTTCATGAATCGGGCCGATCTGCTTAGCTTCGAAGAGATCGAACGGTTCGTTCGCATCGTCGCGCCGCTTGGCGTCAACAAGTTGCGGCTCACCGGTGGAGAACCACTCGTCCGTCGCGACCTGCATCAGTTGATCGAAAAACTGGTTTGCATTGACGGGATTTCGGACGTTGGCCTCACGACAAACGGCATCCTCTTCGGTGAACAGGCTCAGCAACTGTTCGACGCCGGACTCTCGCGAGTGAACATCAGCTTGGACGCCCTCGACGCGGACCGTTTCAAAGAAATTACACGGCGCGAAGGTTACGAAAAAGTCGTTGAGAGCATTCACATCGCAAAAGAGGTCGGCTTCGATCCGGTTAAAGTTAACGCTGTTTCAATTCGCGGAATGACTGAGGATCAAATTGTTCCATTCGGTCAGTTCGCACGTGACACCGGAGTTGACGTTCGGTTCATCGAGTTCATGCCACTTGACGCTGACAACGCCTGGGAACGCGACAAAGTTTTGTTCGCTTCAGAAATTGTCGAGTGCCTGACGCGGGAGATCATGCCGCTGGTCCCGCTTGGCGAACATGATCCCAGCGCTCCAGCGACCGACTTTCAGTTCGAGGATGGAGTCGGTCAGGTTGGCTTCATCGCGTCGGTCAGCCAACCGTTCTGCAGTAACTGCAACCGATTCCGAATTACCGCCGACGGCAAACTGCGCAACTGCCTCTTCAGCCTGGAAGAAACCGATCTCAAGTCCATGCTTCGAGACGGCGCGGAAGACTCATCGATCGTTGATGCCGTCCGAACATCAATTACTGCTAAGAAAGAGGGACACGAGATAAACACGGCAAAGTTCATCCAGCCCGATCGCCCGATGTATTCAATCGGCGGCTGATTAGGATTCGAATTATACCGAGAATAGGCAGCGGCAAATTCTCATTCAGAACACGCGATCTTGCGATGACTGCGACGCCCTCGCATACTCAGCCCCTGAATGTTGCTTTCAAGGGATTCGTGACATGAAGCAGATCTTGTTCACCATCGCCGTCTGCAGTGCTTTATGTGCGATCAATCTTTCCGTTTACGCACAGCCGATGGTGGTCACGACGACTCCGCTGCAATCGAACAGCGACCGTTTCTTCGAATCATCGAATATGAATTGGTCGCTGCGAGGTCCGAACTTTTTCGCGACGTTCGGCGGCCCAAATATCGGAGTTCCACGCTTCGGTGGCTACAACCCCAACGCCGGTATTTCATCGGGTTGGGCATTCAATTCGGGAAAGTTTTCCGGCAACTTCAATTTCAACTTTTCCCAGGGCTACGAGCGGTTCAGCACTACGACTGCTCCGTCTCTGACCACAATGAACGGCCAAACCGGGCAGTTCTTCAGCGGAGTTCGGAGGCCTTTCATTTATTCGCTCGTGCCTGTAGTTCCACCCGGCGGAGCATTCTTCTCGGCGCCACGCCCGGAATTTCACTGTCAACACAGGCGGTCGGGGACTTTGGCGGAACGAGTCCTGCGAGGTGAGCTGGTCCTGCCGAGTCGCAAACAACGCGAAGCAACCGGAGTGTCGATAAATCAATCGAAAGGCGTGAACTCTGGTAAGGGCCCAGAGACCGACCGAGTAAATGCAGCTTACGCCTGGTTTCAAACCTCTCCGGAAGTGGGGCAAAAAGCCGGAAAAGAAAGCAGTTTAGATCGTCTCCCTCCGGAGCCAGTCGTTTCGCACGTTGAGAAACTTCTTTCGAATCAGTCGGATGAAGGCGATAATTCGACGGAAGTTGCCGTTGCCAGCGACGCCGTTGTGAAGTCTCCATCAAACAAGATTGCCAAGGTCTATCTTCAAAAAGGTCTCGATGCCGTCGAGAAGAAAGATTTCGCAACAGCCGGGTTTCTCTTTCGACTTGCGTCCGAAAAAGCATCGGGTGAACTGCAGAAAACGATTCAAAAGCACCTTACGACCCTCGGAAATGAATGATCATTCCGAGCTGTGCCGTGGCGACTTGAGACAACACATGTCGAATCGGCACCTGCATCAAGCTAGGCGACATTCCCGCTAATTCTCAGGGGCGACTCTTTACGTGAAAATTCTTCTGGAGATTTTTGTCCTGATGGCCGGTCTGTTTCTCTGGGGCTTTTACGACTACCGCTGTGCGCCGAAGAAGCTGACTCAGGAGCAGAAGCAGAAACTGAGGCCAATCGCCAAAGCGTGGGATGTGACCCCAGAAGAACTACAGAACCGAGTCGTCCCGAAAGTGATCATGATTATTAGCGGCAGTGTTGGATTGGGTTGTGTGATTGTTCGTGCTGCCGCCCTTTTTTAATCATTGGCTAGCGTATGGTTCGTTGAGGATTGACGTGGCAAATGTTGGTCAGATGGTAATGCGTTGCTTGCCGTCTGGAATTCCTGTTCGTTGACTTCAGAGGTCAAGGAACACTTGTCGCGGTTCTGGCGTCAACGGATCGTGCTCTCTGACAAGCAAACGATAAGTTTCTAGATTCCCATCGATCACTGTTGTGACTTCGCCCAGCTGAATGTCTCGGTCGGAACGCGCTGGTTGGGAAGCAGGAATCCAATTTAGGGATTGATTGCCAAGAATCTTAAGTTTAGACCCGATCGCTTGATACGCAGATCCGATTGAGCAGTCGATCAGAATCGATTCAGCATCTTCGGTGTTTTCTACGTTGAGTTCGACGTGAAGATGTTTTCGTCCATGTTGATCTTTATTCAGTTGCCGAGTTGACAACAGAATCGATTCTTCGCTGCCGACAAGCACCACTTGGAAGTCGTTTGGGTTATCCGATTTGAACGACAGCTCCCACTGATGTTTATGGAGTTCGACGTGCTCAAAATGGTAGACAAATGAGTCTACTGTCGTGTCTGGTGCTGGCGACTTCAGATTTCGTTTCACCGGCTGGACGACATACCATTGGCCGTCGGACTCACGTACGTACAAGTTTCTCCCGGCCGTTCCGCTGCCATTTCCGTCATATTTGAGCGAGATTTCGTGGGTGGGTTTTACGGGGTGATCCCATTTCGTCCAGGAATCGAGTTTGTATTGCGAAATTGGGCCAATTTTGAATGAGTGGTTCTTCATTGGCTGAGCGGAGTTGATCCAGGACGAGGACTTCGGATCCTTGATGTCTAGTTCGGCAACGATCCTTGGATGAAGCACAGTAAGGAATGCATCCGCATCTTTTTGATTGATGGACTCAACATATCTGTCAACGAGTTCTTCGGCCGACGATCCGCCCAACGTTTCGACTTCAGGAGCGTTTTCGACGCCATCCGGTTGGTTAGCTTGCTCGGCTGGCGGACTGGCCAGCCAATACAAGGCGGCGATTGGCGATATTGCGAGCACCAAGAGCATCAGCTTCTTCATACGTGTAACCTTATCGAAGGAGTGGTGGAGGTGCGGCCAAGTGCCATCGATCGTGCCGCTGTTTCCGTCCAATGCGATCTCGCAAGGAAGCAGTTGCTTAGCCAGTTAAGAGTGCTTCACAGAGTGTGTTGACAGTATTGGTTGTTGAGTCGATGTCGGATTGCAGTTGATTGAATTGACTGTATTTCAGACGACGGGCAAGGTACGCGAATTCTTCTGTTTCCAAGGCAGGAATCGCAAGGTCACGGGCATCGCCGCGAACCATACGGAGGGCGTCGATCAGGCGGCGCAGGAAGACGTAGCTGCTGCGTAGTCCGTCGAATTGCTCGTCGGTAACGATGGCATACTTGTGAAGAGCGGTCAGGGCATCGGACGTTCCGGTTTGTCGAAGTTCCGGTAGTGCGTGACCGTGAGTGATTTGCAAAGCCTGAACCAGGTATTCGCAGTCGACCAGGCCGCCGGAACTCAACTTGGCGTTCCACACTCCTGGTTGTACGAGTTGGCGGAGCTGACGTTCACGCATGGCTCGAAGGGCGTTTACGTCGAAGGGAGCCTTTGTGTAAACAAGCTTGTCGCGGAGTTGAGTGACTCGCTGGCCGAATTCGTCGTCGCCAGCGATCGGTCGCATTCTCACGAGTGACTGTCGTTCGTAGGGCCAGGCAGGGCCACCAGGAGCGAAGTAGGATTCAAAGGCGTCGAGTGAAACTGCCAGCGGGCCTGCGTTGCCGTACGGGCGCAGGCGAAGATCGATTTCAAATATTCCCTTGCGTCGAGCCTGGATGGTTTTTGTGAACGACTCGACAAGGTGGATGTAGAACTCCGACGCGGTGATTGGATTGTTGCCGTTTGTTTGCCCTTCTGTTTCGTAAACGAACATCAGCTCAATGTCGGATGCGAATCCGAGCTCCCAGCCGCCGGCTTTGCCGAGTGCAAAGACAGCGACTTTGATTGAGCGTTGCCGGTCTGGCTGACCTGATGGGTGCGAGGTTTTAGAGTTGTCTGACTGGGCATGAAGGCCCTCACCCGCGGCTGAGACTGCGGCCTCTCCCGTAAGCGGGAGAGGTGACATGTTCTGCGGTTCGCCGTGTCGAGCTGCGAGACGGTCGTAGCAAATTCGGACGGCTTGTGATGTGACCGCTTCGGCGACGTCGGTCAATTCTTCTGAGAACTGCCCGAATTCGCTGATGTGACCAGCGATGTGTCGCATGTCGACGCGAAACATCTCGCGGTCCTTAAAATCGTTGAGGCAGTTGCGCTTATCCTTGCTCGATTTTATGTGGCGGAGTTGCTCGGCCAGGTCGGTCTCCAATTGCTCGCGAGTACGAATTGCCGACAAGCCCTCAACGTCACGCAGGACAGGAAACAGATTGTCGTGCTGTAGCCTGAGGAAATCTTCCCAAAGGAAATCGCTAACGCCCAGAAGTTTTGCCAGAGATTCGAGAACTTCTCGACGGTCGAGTGACGCGAGTTCTTCACCCCAGTCCGGGCGTTCGAACAGCCGTTCCAGAAGTTGTCCAAAATGGAGCAGGGCGTTCTGTGGGTTCGGAGATTGTGGCAGCAGGTGTGTGAAGTGTTTGACGAGGACGACGGCCGCTCGAAGTCGAGACTGCATTTCCGGCCGCACAATTTTTGTGCCGTCCTGCCGGGCGATGAACAACGTGTCGAATGCTCGATCGCCCAGTGAAGTCAGAGTCACTCGATGGATGTCGTAGCCCAGTAGCGTGAGCGAGCTGGTCAGTTCGTAGATGAAACCTCGTGTGTCTTCCGCCGTGATTTTCAGCACGGTGAAGCGTTCTGACTGGTCGTTGTCGATATCGATGTCGATGGGCAAGAGCATCCCCGGAGTGGCCGACGCGTCAGTAAATGCCTGCGCGACTTTTTCGACGAGTCGAGCTTGAGCTTTGCGAAGCTGGCCATCTCGAACAAGCGTGACAAGATCTGTCAGGTCGGCCTGATAATTCTGCCAGATTTCCGTCAGTGTGTTGTCGTCCGGCGGGGTCAACGTAAATACGTCGACAAACTTCTGGGCGGCAGTTGGAAGGCTGTTCGGGCCTGCCTGGTCGACCGAGTCTTCCAGGATATGGTCAGTTGTGAATGCATTGCCGCTGACGATGTCGAATCCGTACGCAAAGAGAAGTCCGCAGACCATTGCCAGGTCGCCGGTTTGATCGTAGCCGCAAACGGTCAGTTGAATACGATTGCCCGGCCCAGGTTTGGCTTCAACCAGAATCGGTCGTTCGGGGCTCAGGGTGTCCAGAATTTTTGCATGGCTGAGTATTTCGTCTTCTGAGAACACTTTGGCATACGTCGGCTCCATCGCTTCGGAGTGCCGCGGCCGCCTGTGAGATTTCGGCGTGCTCGTTGATGATTCGTTGGTGCCTGAACCTTCGGTGTTTTCGATGTATCTCGAAAATATCGTGCGGACTTCCGTGCAATGCTGGCTGTAGCTGGCGAGGAATGCGCCGGCGTTTGGGAAGTCTAGACGGCGTGCCAGGTAGGCGAGTTCTCGTTCATCTTTGGGCAGAGTGTGGACCTGCTTGTAGTGGAGCAGTTGAAGAGTGTGTTCGATTTTTCGCAGTAGCAGGTAGGCGGTGGTGAGTTGCCGAAATTCATCGGCTCGAAGGAAGTCAAGATCAGCCAGGCGGACGAGGCCGTCGAGTGTGCCGATGCTGCGTACGTGCCGGTTTTTGCGGCCGTGGCGGAGCTGTAGAAACTGAGTGACGAACTCGATGTCGCGGATTGATCCTTGACCGGATTTGACTTCGCCGAATTTCGACCTTTCTTTTTAAGGCCAGATTCGATCTTCGCCTTCATTGTTCGAACGTTTTCCCGAACCGCGTCGACTGATGCTTCAAACAGAAGATGGTCGGCCCGGTTGAGAAATTCGAAACCGATCGAAAGCGTGCCCGCAATCGGTCGCGCTTTGAGTAGAGCTTGCTTCTCCCACAGCTCGGCATTATTGGCCAGGTAGTCGACGAAGCTGTCCGCCGTGGTAACAAGTGGTCCGGAGTTCCCCCACGGCCGCAGTCGCATGTCGACTCGGTAGAGAAAGCTCCCTGACACAGAGTCCGTAAGCCCACGAATCAGTCGCTGTCCGACTTCCCAGTATCGCGACGAGTCGTCTCGCGAAACGAAGACAAGGTCGATGTCAGAGCTGTAGTTTAGTTCCTCGCCGCCCAGCTTGCCGAAAGCCAGCACGACGAATTCATCAACGTTGACGTCAAGGTCCGTACTTACGATTGAAAGAGCGGTCTGCACAATCGCGTCGGCCAGCAGCGAAAGCTGCACCGTGACCGACTTCAGATCGAGCAGGCCGAAGTTGTCGCACGCGCTGATGCGGAGAAGTTCCCAGTGCTGGTAGGTACGAAGAGTCTTAAACTTCTGTTGAGAATCCGCGGCCGTTGCCAATGCCTGTTCGGCTTCATGACGAAAGTCGTCGCGACTCTTGAAATCGGCGATGCGTTTGTGCTGGGTCAGACGTTCAAGGTAGTCGGGATTTCGAAGCAGGATCTCGGTCAGAAATTGGCTGTTGACGAAGAGCTTGACGAGGATCTCAATTGCTCGTGGATTATCGGCGAGGAATTCGAGAGTTCGAACCGGATCTGGTACCGACTTGATGAATCGTTCGAGGTTGAGGAGCGAGCTGTCCGGGCTGGCTGATTCCTGCAGAGCTGCCAGCAGCATTGGGAGTGTCGCCGTCAGTGCTTTTTGTCGGGCGTCAGTAGTGCTGAGTTCGAGTAGTCTTGCGTGTGCCGTTTTCCAGTCTGCAAAGTCGATTGGTGCAAGCAGAGCCTCGATGTCCACATCCGAGACATCCCTTTGCAGAAGTTGTGCCGTGTTTTTTCTAGACATGCGATGAGCTGTTGGCTGCAGGCTGGGTGAATCTTAGATGAGTCACGGATGTGCTGTCGGAAGTTTAGCCGCTCAGCGAGCCTGGGGCAGAGTTCAACTGAATGATCGTTTTGTTTTACTCAGGATGGTGACGCTGCATGTACGGAACACTGATCGATGCTAATCTTCACAGATTGAAATACTGTGAATGAAGTCCGAGCGGGCAGCTCTCTGATTGATTCGCGTCATTCAGCGAAGATTCGTGTTCCAATAGCTTGTCGCTCGGCCCTCGTGGTTTTGAATTCGCGACAGGTCTAAGGTCTATCGCCTGACGATCGAGTTCACTTTCATCAGAAAAAGTAATGCTCGCTAGCTTCCCATTAATCCTTGCTTTCGGCTTTGCCACACCGATCCTGCTCGGTGGATTGGTGCTGGCGGGGATCCCGCTTCTGATCCATCTGCTGCATAAACGGCGGTACGTTGAAGTCGAATTCGCGGCGATGAGATTTCTGATCGAGGCCACTCGCAAGCGGGCAAGGCGGACTCGGATTGAGCAATTGATTTTGCTGGTGCTGAGAACGCTGGTGCTGGCTTTGCTTGTCCTGGCGATGGCTCGGCCGCATTTTGAAACGGGCGAAGGACTTCTGACGGCGGATCAGCCGACGCATCGAATCGTTGTGGTCGATACGTCGTTCAGCATGCAGCTTGCTGATGAGCTGGCCACGGTGCAGCCTGGTCAGAATTCAGAAGGCGATGCCGGAACGGGTGTTGAGCGGGCTCGCGATGCAGTGCGGCGGCTGGTCGATAATGGCCGACGTGGCGATGCGTGGAATCTGGTCCGTATTTCGGGGCGCGAACCGTTTGGCGTTATCAATCAGGCAGCCTTTAATTCGGAAGCCGTGCTGGAGGAAATCTCAACATTGTCTGCGACGGATTCTGCGGGGGATCTCGCGGGAGCTTTTGAGACTGTGCTTACAATGCTGAAGCAGGCTCCCGAGATTCCTCGAAAGGAAGTCGTCTTTGTCAGCGATCTTCAGGCGTCGATGTGGGCTCCCGAATTGTCAACCCAGAAACGCCGACTGCGAGAGCTGGCTGGGAAGATCGGGGAGTCCGCGGTCGTCTCGGTTGTCAATGCGGGCAGCGTTGGAGTTCGGAATCTGGCGGTGACGGCTCTTGAATTGGAAACCGGAGCGGCGGCGACCGATCAGCCGGTGTCGTTTCGATCAGCCGTCCGGAATTTTGGTGAGTCGGTGCTACGTGGGCAGGTCGCAGAGTTGCTCGTTGACGGGCGTCTGGTCGACACCAAACGAGTTGATTTGCCGCCGGGGATCGACGTTCCAATCAACTGGCTGCACACGTTTCGTGCAGCGGGCGAATTTCGTGTCGAAGTTCATCTTCAGGATGATCCGTTGCCGGTTGACAATCGTCGTTGGCTGGCGGTCCCGGTTCGTGAGGAATTGTCTGTTTTGTTGGTAGATGGAACACCTTCCGGCCGTGATCGAGACTCGGCAACGTACTACGTCTCACGAGCTTTGGATCCGGCGACGCTGGAAGATTCAGCCGGTGCGTTTGTCCGTCCGCGAGTTATAGCCGAAGGCGAATTGCCATCAGTCAGTCTGGCTGCGTATGACGTGGTTGTGTTGTGCAACGTGGGATTGCTGACCGAACCTGAAGGGACAGTGCTTGAGTCGTTTGTCCGAAGTGGCGGCGGACTGGTCGTCCTGCCGGGGGACCGAGTTAACGCCGACAGTTACAACCAGAGACTGTTTCGCGACGGCAACGGCATCCTTCCGGCTCGACTCGGAGAGTTTAAAGTTGTAGAGAATCGCGACGAGGTGCTGACATTCGATGCTCGCGGATTTGAGCATCCACTTGTGCGTGCATTTCGAGGAAATCCTGGAGCAGGGCTCGAATCGACGATGACGCAGAAGTACGTGTCTCTTTCTCCGAGCGACTCGGCAACCGTCGGGCTGTGGTTCAGTGATGGTGCTCCTGCTTTGGTCGAATCAGCAGCCGGGACCGGCCGAGTGATTCTTGCGGCGACGAGTGCAGATGATCGATGGGGGACGTGGGCGATCTGGGCTCCGAGCTTCGTTCCAATTATGAACGAGATGGTGCTTCATTCCGTTTCCGGTCGGTGGAAGAATCGCCAGTTGGGCGTTGGTGAGCCCATTCTGACAACCTGGCCGGCTCGCGTGTTCGACATGCCAGTCGCAGTACGACCGCCTGATGGGCCGGAAGTTGTGATCAGTTTGCAGGACAGCGGAAACGTCGTTGCGGCATCTTTCGATCAGACGGACAACGCCGGGGTGTACGAACTGAATCTCGGGTCACCGATAAACCGCAAAGAACTTTATGCGGTCAACGTCGAGCTGGAGGAAAGTGACCTCACGCCCGCCGATTGGCAGACGCTTCAGACTGAGTTGTTCCCTGAAGTCGATGTCCGAATCTGGAACGCCGAATCACCCGGCTTCGAGTCCGTTCGGCCAGAGTTGCGGTCTGGGCTGTCATTGTTAACTCGCAGTCTTGCGTGGACGGTTCTGGTCCTGCTGATGATTGAACCGCTCCTGGCCTGGCGATTTCTTCCAGGCGCCATTGTGCTCGGAGTTGCGGCAGTGTTGGCTCTGTCGATTCCGACGCTCGGCTGGCAGGTGGTTGTCGTTCTCGCACTTGCGTCGGCGGGGGCCGTAACTTTCTGGAGTCGGCGTCGGTTGCTGAGTGCTTCAGATTGAGACTTGACGGCTCGGAGTTCTGTGAATGCGGGATGCCTCTTGACGAGCTTCTACACGAGTAGTAATCTCTCTTCTACATTAGTAGTAGTGATTGTGGATCGCATGGAGGGTGGCAATGTCGGGGCAGGTGCGGCTGGCTGAGCTTCAGTTGGCGATTATGAATGTCTTGTGGGATGACGGAGAAGCGACCGTCTCCAGAGTTCGTGAGGTGCTCGAAGCGGCAGAACGCCCGCTGGCTCACACCACGGTGGCGACGATGCTATCGCGAATGGAGGCCGAGGGGCACGTCGAGCGTCGCACTGAAAATCGCGTCAACGTCTATCGACCGTTGCTCCAGCGCAGCGACGTGAGTCGGACGATGGTTTCCGATCTGACCGCTCGATTGTTCGGCGGAGACGTTACGCAGATGGTCGCTCAATTGCTGGCCGGTGCCGACGTGACGCCGGAAGAAATCGTGCGGCTGAAGAAGCTGGTCCGCGACAAGGAAAAGGAGGTCCGTGATGGACAATAGCCTTTTCATTCTGGCGAGTAGCGTTGCGGCGGATGCTGGTGCTTCGTTTGTCGAAAGTGGATTTGTTCGGTGCCTTGCGACTTTCGCCGTGACCTACTGGCTGCACTCGACATTGCTGCTCGCTGCCGCGTGGTTGTTGTTGCGAACGCTGAAGCCGAACAGTCATTTCATCCGCGAGCGAGTTTGGAAGATTGCCGCGATGACCGGATTTGTGACTGCTGCAGCGCAGTTGGCGACGGGGCTGGGTATTCCTGTCTTGTCGACGTCGGCTTCGACAAACTCCGTGTCAGAGATTTCCGTAGACGACGGCGCCGCATCGGGACCGAGAGTTCGGACGTCGGACTCTGCCGAAGCCAGCCGGCATCTCGCGACGTCGCTGACAATGGTTCAGGAATCACTGAATCAGCTGGGCGAAGGGCTTCCGAAAACATTGGCCGAGTCTAAATCTCGACCGTCCGAAGCGATTTCGTCCAACGAGAAGTTTCCAACGGAAAGCGCCGATCGGAATGCGTCGCTGGCTCCATGGGTCACGTTCCTTCCGATCGATGAACCCCTGGGAGTGGCTTCTGACCTGGCCGGTGTTGGGCAAAGCGGCGGCCTTTCGTCCGTTGAGTCGGGAACGTTAGTGTCGGATGTGCCAGGTTTCGCTTCGGGGGCAACGGGCGACGATGTCATCAGCAGAGCGTTTCGCTGGTTGGTGGTCTTATGGTTCGGGGTGAGTTTGCTTTACTTCATCTCCCAAACGTTGCGATTTCGGTGGCAGATGAGACACGTTCGTACCGCATCGCCGTCGCACCGAAAGTTGCTCGATTCTATTTGTGAGAGTCGCGGTGTGACTCGCAAGGTTCGACTGCTCAGGTCGGATCAATTTGTTGAGCCGGTTGCGTATGGCCTGCTGAACTGGACGATTCTTCTGCCCGCTCAGATCGAGAAGCGTCTTAATCGTGACGAACTAACCGCGCTGCTTTCGCACGAGCTGGCACATCTGACACGCGGCGACATTGTTTGGTTGTTAATTGGGCGGGTACTGACGACGTGTTTCGCGTTTCAGCCGCTGAATTTTCTCGCGAAGCGGAGCTGGCAGGAGCACGCCGAGTTTCAATGCGACGACTGGGCGGTGGATCGAAACGTTGATCGGTTGACGCTGGCTCGAAGCCTGACGCTCGTTGCTGAATGGCGAGCCGGACAGACGCGTTGTGCGGGAGTCGTTTCGGCAGGCGGATCACACTTTCACGTTTCAGATCGGGTTGAGCGACTGGTCGCCGATGCTGTACCTGATAACTGGCTTCGACGATCAAGGCGACTCGCGATTCACCTGATGGCCATGCTGGCCGCCGCGTTGCTAATCACGTTTGGCCCGCAGATCGCCGACGCCGAACGGGCTAATGCTGAGTCAAATCAGACGTCTGCCGAAGCAACTGATGCGGACGCGACGGTCGAGGCAGAAGTAACGGGTGAGGACGACGTGACCGTTGCTTCAATCAGTGAGTTAATCCGAGAAGTCGAAGGGCTTTCCGGAGACGTCTCGGTGTTGGTCGCCGAGTTGCGAACCTTCGAGCCGCTGCTGGCGGAACTCGAACAACACCCGCATCTGGCAGATCAGGTTTCGCAACTGCGAATCCGCATCGGTCTGCTGCGGAAGATCGCCGCCGCTAAAGCAAGGTCTGAGGCGGTCTCGACGAACGAATTTCAAAACAGTCACAGTCAACGGCAGGACGCCGGAACATCGACAGGAGAAATGGAATGAAACGGGCTCTTCAGAATTCAATGAAATCGCGTTGCGGGTTCGCTCTGCAATGCATCGGGCTGTTCGCGTTTCTTGCCGGCACGGCGATGGCTCAATCAAAACAGCCGACTGCCGCAGACGAGCAGCCACCGATCGAGGTCAGGTCTACGTTTCCGCTCAGAAGCGGTATTTTCAATCCGACTCCTGAGGCCGTTGAAGCGATGGTGGCTGCAGCGAGGCAGATTCATTTTTCCGTGGAGCTGGTGGTCGCCGATGTCGAAACCTTGAACTTCTGGATAGGAGCCCACCTCGATCAGATCGTGGAACTGTACCCGGATGTGGAAGATCGAGAGACGCCTGGTTACATCCACCCTGACATTCGGCAGTCTTTGTTTGCAACGCTAAGGAGCGATGCCGGAACATCGATTCTGACGACGCCTTCGCTCGTTACGAGCTGGGGACGGACTATTTCGTACAAGACAATCAGCCATGAGAATGAGGATTCGTTTTTCTCTCTCAGCTTGCGGCCCAAAGAAGTTGGTAAGGGAAAAATTGGGCTCGCTGTCACAACGCGTTTGCATCCTGATTCTGACGATACGCAAATCATCGGACCGGACGAGCTGAATTGGGATATTCAGTCACCAATGGATCACACGCTGATGTTTCCGATGGCTGACGTTGAACCAGCCAAGAAGATGTTTCTGCTTATTAAACCGAGCTTTGCTGGAACGGTCAGTCCGCACACAGATTCGCCATTCTTTGCGTCGCGAATCAATGGATTAAGCAATGCCGTCAGGCGGTCGTTGTTTGGGGCCGGTGCTGAGGTGGCGCAGGAAGATGGGACGAAAGACGCGGAGCGGTTAGAGACCAGCGACTCGCTATTTGTCGATTCTCAGGCCTCGCCGGTGCCTGTCTCCCGTGGTGGTGGTCAACCGGGGGCCGCCGAGGCTGCGGTTCTGCAGATGCTCGTCCTGGATGTGGACTCGAAGATCGCGAACAATGTGTTGTCGAAAACAAGAACGTCCGAAGATGACGACAATCAGAGCGATGCTTCGCGGTTGCAGACTTCAAATCAGGAAAAGGCAGGCAAAGCAAAAGAGCCAAGGTCGACGTCTCGGGGCTTCACAATGGACGCGACGCTCGGGAAGCTGTTCGTTGCCGATTTAAGGAAGCAGGATGAGTCGTTCAGGGTTGTTTCCCGACCACAGGTTCGATCCTTGCTTGGTGTTGCTGCCGCATTGGAAGTTCGAGGCGGCATTGCTCCGAATCAGAAGGTTGCCGATGTCGGATCGCTGAACATTCACGTGACTCCAAAGAAGATTGATGACGAACTTGTAGTTCGTACGTGGCTGAGCCTATCACAACTCGCAAAGCCATCGCCAGATTCAGATAGTAGTAGTGGGCCGAAGTTCGAAGCGGAGTCGACGGTCAAGTGTCCGCTCGGCAGCACTGCGGTGATGGTGCTGGGAAATGACGAAAGTGAGCGAGCAATTCTGATGCTTACCGACGTCGTGTCAGTTCAGCAGGTTCAGATTCAGCCACGCGTCGCGGTCCAGCAGCCAGTCGACGCTCCTGTAGTTTCGAAGAGCCCACGTCCCGCGAAGACGCCACTTCCGTATGCTACGGCTGAGATTCCAGAGACTCATGCAGATTTGGAAGTGATGCTTCAACGAAGTCAGTCGCTGATGACGCATTCTCCGATTTCTCGTTTTGCGACCTCGCATCCAAAGATCGTCGATGTTCAGCAGGAAGCTCCCAACATGATCAGCCTCCGTGGATTGAAGCCGGGGACAGCGACTGTGACGCTGTGGGTTGACGAGAGCCGTAACCCGGTGATCTACCGAGTGGAAGTTCCTGCCGATTCGGCGGTAGTTTCAGATTCTGCAGTGGTTCAGGCGAGCGGTGTTCAGCAATCGATTCCGAAGGATGCTCCAATGAGCGAAGTTCAGCAGGTGCTCGACGAAGTTCGAGAAATGCGGAAGCTGATTCAGGGGCTGCGTGACGACATGAGCCTGTTGCGAGATTCCGTAAAGCAACCAGAACAGAAAACTTCACAGAACGACGTCTGGATTCAGAAGGGCGACAGCCAGGTATTCACTCGAGGACGGAACATTATCCAGGTGTCCGGTCAAGACCCGGCAGTCATCGAGGTTCAGGCATTGGCTGCTGATCGGTTGCGACTTACTGGAAAGAAGCCAGGACGAACGGCGCTGAAGTGCCTGTTTGTCGGAGATGCAGTTCCGACGACCTTCACCGTTGAAGTCTTTGCTGCGGACCGTCGTTCGGCGACTAAACCTTTGGGACTTGTGCCTCGAGCCGCAGACCATCTTCCAGGAGAAAAAGTTTATCGAACGAATCCAACGAGAGAGCCTGTCGCCGTGCAACGCGGCCCTCAAGAAGTCAGCGATGACAACACATTTTCATTGACTGTTTCCAAACAGGGTGATTCGGCTCGACGACTTATCGAAGAGGCAATGAAGAAAGAAACGTCGATTGACATTGATGACGGGACGCTGCTGGATGCGATCAGGCAGCTCCACGAAACGGCTGGAATCAACATTGCTGTCGACACGCGGGCACTCGAGGAAGAAGGCGTCTCGACGGACGCCAGAGTTTCGATACACGTTGCCGGTGTCAGTCTGCGGTCGGTGCTTAAGCTACTTTTGTCGGAGCACAATCTCGCCGTTCTGATCGAAGATGAAGTTTTGAAAGTGACGAGTAAGCAGCGTGCGGCAGGTCGGCAGACCGTTGTGGCCTATCGTGTTGCGGAGTTTGTCGGTCAGGGGGCAGATGGCCAGGCAGATTTCGATGAGCTTATTTCATTGATCACGACGGTCGTCGAGCCGGATTCGTGGCAGGAGGTTGGCGGCAACGGCTCTGTCGCCGCGAATTTACCCACCAGCGCGCTTGTGGTCAGGCAGACGCAGGACGTTCATGAGCAAATTCAGCAGCTTCTTTCAGCACTGCGGAACTGGACGGAGACGGCGGGCGGAGATGCCGTGCTGCCTGCTCCAATCGCTGTCGGAGTCGATGAATTGGAAGGCGGTCGCTTTTCTGGGTTTACTCCGATTGAGAATGCACAACCGTCTTTGGGTGTTCCAGCGTCGCCCGTCGGTCCGATATCAACGGGCAATGATTCTTTGCCAGAACCAGCACGGCCCCCAGGAAACACAGGGGCGCCGATTGAATTGCCTCTGAAACGGTGAGTCAACTGGGGAATTTTGTTTCGTCAGTCGGCTGTGAGTTTTGGCAAAGTCCAGTCAGATGGGCTGGGCAGTGATCGTCGAAAGTCATTCCCTGCTAATCGGTTGAAGATCGTGGGAGGCGTCGGTATCTTCCCCGCTTCTCTGGTCCTGCCTGTGGTGGGATTCCGATGAGAATCTATGCGTCGAACGTGCATTGGAAGCACTCGGCAAATTACATAAGTGCTTAACTGGTAAGATGATCGAGCATTAAAATGGCTGACGAAGTTAAACTTGTTGCTGAGAAACGCGATCAAACTGGAACGTCACACTCCCGTCGACTGCGCTGGGAAGGCAAGGTTCCTGTGAATCTGTGTGGACTTGGTCAGGAAAGTCTTAGTCTGACCATTTCAGGGGACGACCTGAAGCCATTTGTCGTGTCGGGTTCACAAGTCTGTGACCTTGTCATTGATGGCACCGACCAGAAAGTGATCGTCAGAGAAGTGCAGTGGGATACTTTCCTGTTGCACATTCTGCACGCCGATTTTCAACGAGTTGACCCTAATGCTCGGGTCGATCTTGAGATTCCAGTCGCCACTCGCGGGACGGTGAATGAAGGCGTTCTCGATCATGTCCTGCACGAAGTTGGTGTTAATTGCCCGGTATTCAATATTCCCGATAAAGTCGAAGTTCGAATTGGGGCGTTGAAGATTGGTGACGAAGTCACAATCTCGGATCTTGCGTTTGACGGCGATTTGAAGTCAGTTCTTCCAGGTGAAACGGTCGTTCTTCGGATAACTGAGGCTCAGGACGTTGAGATTGTTCAGGAAGATGTAGGGGCTGCCGTCGAGCCGGAAGTCATCGGACGTAAGGCCGACGACGAAGAGGATGGCGAGTAGTCTTCGGACTTCGCGGCAGGTTGAATAATGAAGCTGATCGTGGGGCTCGGAAATCCCGGTCCTCGATATGACAAGACCCGACACAACATCGGGTTTGAAATACTGAATGCTTTTGCGGATCGACACTTTTTTCCCGCGGCGAAGTCGCGATTCGATGGGCTGGTAACAGACCACTCGGTAAATGGGGAGAAGGTCGTTCTGCTCGCTCCGCAGACTTATATGAATGCGAGCGGAAAGAGTGTTCGGCAGTGCGTTGATTTTTACAAAATTGCCCACGACGACGTGCTGGTTGTGGTTGATGATATGAACTTGGATGTCGGTCGGATGCGAGTTCGTGCATCGGGCTCTGCGGGCGGTCAAAAAGGACTGGCCGACACAATTCGACATTTAGGTACGAATAAAGTTTCCCGACTAAGAGTGGGAGTAGGTCGTCCTCCGGGGCGAATGGCTGCAAGCGACTATGTCCTGCAGCGGTTTACTGAAACTGATCGGCCACTGGTTGATGTTTGTGTTCAGGAAGCCGTCGATGGATTAGAGATTTGGATCAAGGATGGGCTTGAGAAGGTGATGAACCTGCTCAATCCATCGAAAGAGCCAAAGCCTAAAAAACAACGAAACAAAAAAGGAAATGCTCAGCAGAGTGGCTCGGACGAATCGCCAATGGAAGGTGATTCGCCCACAACCCCATCCGGGCGGGAATCTGCTGGCGAAAGTTCGAACTGACACGATCTGGCATTAGCTGGAGTGTCGCATTGACAGGGGTAGAGTCTTGGCGATCAATCACTACGAAGGAATGTTCATTCTCGACAGCGGGCGTTTCGGAGCAAGTCCGGAAGCTGCCGCTTCAGAGGTTACTGGGATCATCGAAAAAGTTGGCGGAACGGTCTCTGCACACCGTCCGTGGCAGGATTCCAAGCTGGCGTACCCGATCAACGGGCACCGTAAAGGGCTCTACTATCTTGCCTTTTTCACTGCCGAAAGCACGGCTGTGAATGAGATTAGCGGGATCGTCAAGCTTAATGACAACGTGTTGCGGCACCTTGTCCTTAGCCACGACAAAGGCCTGTACGACCAGATGGTCGAGATGGTCGGTGGCGAGGCATTTCGGGCGGTTGATCCTGATGCCGCGAGCGAAAAACCTGCGAAAGCAGAAGGTGAGAAGCCTGCAGACGGCTGAAGGCGACAAACCTGAAGCTGCTGCAGAAGGAGCTGAAGTCGAAGCGGCCGCAGCAGAATAGGCTACGACTGATTTGTCGCGGACGCTTTGGAGAATTCGCCTTATTGAACCTTGGGAGGATCACACGGAATGGCTAGTTTCAATAAAGTCATCCTCATGGGTAATTTGACTCGTGATCCAGAGGTTCGATACACACCTTCCGGCACAGCCGTTTCGGAAGTTGGTCTGGCGGTCAACCGAACGTGGTTCGACAAGCAAACGAATCAAAAGAAGGAAGAGGTGACGTTCGTTGATGTGACCCTTTGGGGGCGTCAGGCGGAAGTTGCTGGTGAGTATCTGGGCAAGGGGCGAGGCGTTCTGATTGAGGGGCGTCTCCAGCTTGACCAGTGGGATGATAAAGAAACCGGCCAGAAACGTAGTAAGCTGCGAGTGGTCGGCGAAAGTATGACGATGCTGCCGGGGCGTGGGGACGGTGGTCCGCAACGCAGCGGAGGCGGGCAGAATTTCAATGCTGGTGGTGGAGCTCCAGCCGCGAACCCTGCACCTGCTCCGAATACGACAGCGAGTCCTGCCGGAGGCGGGTTTGAATCAGGCGGTGGAAGTGCTCCTCCGGACGACGATGTACCATTCTGATGTTTGAAACCGTGTCGGCCACTGGACGGCCACACTGCTGAATGCGACCTGCCGGGCAGGACCAAACGCTTCAGGCAAACAGAGACAATTCATTCAGATTAGAAGTGTAAGAGACATGCCCAGGAAAAACCGAATCAAAGCGATCCCTGGTACTCGCCGACGAATGTCGGAGCTGCTACTCGCAGAGACTGTGCCGAACCTTGGAGCACAGGGCGAGATCGTTCGTGTTCGAGCAGGATTTGCTCGCAACTATCTTGTCCCACAGGGGCTGGCAACGCTCGCGACTGACGAAAACAAAGCAGCCGTCGAAGACCACAAGAAGGCTCAGGCAGCCGCCCGTAAGGATCAGGTCAAGAGCCTCAAAGAACTCGCCGATGCCGTTGGCAAGTACAGCGTGACTCTGGAAGCTCATGCCAACAAAGAAGGGCATTTGTACGGGTCGATTCTGGCTGGCGATATCAGTGCTCAGTTGAAGGCTGCAAACTTCGCAATCGAACCAAATCAGGTTCGACTGGAAGGACCGTTGAAGGAAACAGGTATGTACACTGTCAAGGTACAGCTTGATCCGGAAGTTGAATCAGAAGTCAAAGTCTGGGTTGTTCCGAAAGCCGGAGCTGCCGAATAGTTTTGACGCAGGCTCTCACGACCGTGTGATGCCGGCCGAAGTTTTATAGAATCCCAGCCCGATCGCTCTTTTGCGGTCGGGCTGTTTTCGTTCAGTCGTTGGGCATTCCAACAATCTGCAGATGTACGAAGTTGCGGCGATTCGAACGCAGGTTTGGCTGTTAGTCTTCCTCAGGTTCTCTTTCGGAAACGGATTGGCATGGATAACCGGCGGACTCCTCGTGAATCGTTTACAGGCAAGCTGCCTCCGCAGAATCTCGAAGCGGAGCAGGGGGTGCTCGGCAGTATTTTGCTTTCACCCGAAGCGCTTGACGATGTTGTTGAGGTGCTGCGCCCGGACCACTTTTACAGCGAAGCCAATCAGAGAATCTTTGAAGCGATCATGCGCCTGCACGAACGCGGTGTGAAGGGCGATGCTGTTACGTTGAGCGAAGAGTTGGCTCGAAACGGCGATACGGAAGTCGTGGGCGGCGATCAGTACCTGATTCAGGTGCTTGAAGCGGTACCGAACGCGGCTCATGCGAGGTACTACGCGGACATTGTTCGAGATCGATGGATTCAGCGAACGCTTGCCAATTCGTGCAACGAAATCCTCGGCGAGGTCTACGACGGCGGGAAAGAGACGGAAGACGTCCTGGCCAGTGCCGAGCAACGGATCTTCTCGATTCTTGAGCAGCAGGAACATGTCGAGAAGATGAACCTGCACGACATCCTGATCGACACTTTTGATCGGATTAATGCGAGGCTGGAGCAGACCGGAGACGTTACCGGACTGACCACAGGGTTTGCCGACCTCGACAAGCAGATGAACGGCTTGCAGCCAACTGAACTGACAATCCTGGCGGCTCGGCCGAGTATGGGGAAAACTGCGCTCGTCTGTAACATTGCTGAGGGGGCTGCAGAATCGGGAGCGTCTATCCTGCTGTTCAGCCTGGAACAGTCAAAACTCGAATTGGCGGAACGACTTCTTTGTATCCGTGCCCGAGTCAACGGTCACCGCCTAAGGGCAGGGGACCTGGACGAGGTTGAGCAGGACCAGTTGATGGTTGCTTCTCAGGAACTCAGCGAGCTGAAAATCTTCATTGACGATGTTCCCGGTCGAACGATGGCTCAGATTGGGGCAATCGCCCGTCGAATCAAGCGTCGTTGGGGGCTAGGTGCCATCATCATCGACTATCTTCAGCTCATCGAGCCGGAAGACAAGTCAGCTCCGCGTGAACAACAGATTGCGTTGATCAGTCGCCGATTGAAGTTCCTTTGTAAGGAAGTGGAAGCTCCGATCATTGCTTTGGCTCAGTTGAATCGTGGCGTCGAACTTCGAGAAGACAAGCGGCCGAGGCTCGCTGACCTTCGAGAAAGTGGATCGATCGAACAGGACGCCGACGTCGTGATGTTTCTTCATCGACCGGCGGCCTACGATCCTGAGGATCGGCCGGGCGAAGCCGACCTCATCATTGCGAAGAATCGAAGTGGTCCGACAGGGCAGGTCACGCTGGCGTGGATCAGCGAGTCGATGAAGTTTGCTGACCTGACGCGCGTGCCCGATGAGATCGCGAATTCGTTTTAGGCAGCTTTGCTGCTCCGCGTCGTTTTAGAGAAAGTGGACATTGTGACTCGTTCGATCCTCTCACTGACTCACGAAGAAATTGAGGCGTGGTGCCTCGAAATTGGTGAGAAGCGGTTTCGCGCGGATCAAATCCGGCGTTGGTTGTTTGAGAATCGGGCTGAGTCGTTTGATGCGATGCTCGACCTGTCGAAGGCGTTTCGGGAAAAGCTCAAAGAGTCGTTCACTCTGTTTTCGGCGGAAGTTGTTGCTCATCAAGTGGCGACTGACCTGACCGAGAAGTTGCTGCTGAAGATGCCGGGCGGTGATACGGTTGAGTGTGTGCTGATGCGCGAGCCCGATCGGCGGACGATTTGCATTAGCACGCAAGTCGGCTGTGCGATGGGATGTGTTTTCTGCGCGAGCGGGATGCTCGGTTTGAAACGGAACCTCGGTCGGGAAGAGATTCTGGAGCAGATTCTGCGACTGGATCGGCTGCTCGATGATGATGAGCGGCTGACCAACATCGTGGTGATGGGGATTGGCGAGCCATTACAGAATCTTCCGACGTTGTTGCCCGTGCTGGACGACGTGACGAATCCGAAGGGGCTCGGTCTGAGTCCTCGTCGAATTACGATTTCGACGGTCGGACTTCCAGAGAAGATTCGCGAGCTGGCGGCCGTCGGGAAACCGTACAACTTGGCCGTCTCGCTGCACGCGCCGACCGATCGAGCTTCGCGACTGAACTCGTCCCGGTCAACGACAAGATCGGCGTCGCCGCGATTCTCGAAGCCACGGACGAGTACTTCGCAACGAGCGGCCGGCGTGTCACTTTTGAGTATGTGTTGCTTGGCGGTCTGAATGATCAACCGGACCATGCCCATCAGCTTGCCGGACTGCTGAAGTCTCGGAATGCTCACGTGAATCTGATTCCGATGAATCGAGTTGAAACGCTGGAGTTTGACGAGCCGTCCGCTTCTCGGACCTCGGAGTTCGTGTCAATTCTTGAGGAGCGGGGCGTCGCCGCGACCGTGCGGAAACGCAAAGGGGCGGACATCGATGCCGCCTGCGGCCAGCTTCGGCTCAAGGACGCTGCTTCGGATCAGATTTCGTTGGATGTCATCTGAGATTTGCCTGAGCCGGTGAACTGCTCGTTCGCCAGTGAGACGTGAGCGGACTTCGTCAGGCCGAGCCTGACCTACGTCAGGCGTTCCAGTGCGAAGTTGATGGCTTCGACGAGGCGGTCGACCTCTTCGTGGGTGTTGTACATCGCGAAGCTGGCTCGGACGGAAGCTGACACTCCGAGTTTGTCGTGCAGCGGCATGGTGCAGTGGTGGCCGTGGCGGACGAAGACACCTTTGATGTCCAACAGGTTGGCCAGGTCTTCGGCGGAAACTCCATCAATCGTGAAACTGATGATTGGGCCTTTGAATTCGCAGGGCGGGCCGTAGATTTTCAGGCCGGGGATCGATTCAAGTTTTTCCGTGGCGTAGCGTAGCAGGGTGGCTTCGTAGCCGTGGATGTTTGCGAAGCCGATGCCTTCGACGTAGTCGATGGCCGCTCCCATCGCGATGGCCTGGACGATGGGGATCGTACCCGCTTCGAACTTTGCTGGCGGGTCGGCCCAGTCGGAATAGTCTCTGAAGACTCGGCTGATCATGTGGCCGCCGCCGAGGAATGGATTCATTTCTCGGAGCAGTTCTTCGCGACCGTAAAGAACTCCGATGCCAGTTGGACCGAAAAGTTTGTGGCCGGAGAGTGCCAGGAAGTCGATCTCGCCGCCGTCGCCGGTTCGGACGTCGATCGGTCCGTGGGGAGTGGACTGCGCCGCGTCGACCAGAATCTTCGCTCCGACCGCGTGAGCCTTGCGGGCGATCTCGTGAACGGGGTTGATCGTGCCGAGCACGTTTGACATCGACGTCACGGCGACCAGCTTCGTTTTTTTCGTGAGGTAGTCGTCGAGTTGGGACAGGTCGAGTCTGCAGGTCGTCGGTGAGCGGCAGCCAGCGGAGCGTTGCCCCACGCTCCTGGCAGACCATTTGCCACGGAACGATGTTGGCGTGATGCTCCATTTCCGTGATGAGCACTTCATCGCCCGGTTGCAGAAACTTCGCTCCCCAGGCACGCGCCACGATGTTGATGGACATCGTCGTGCCGGATGTAAACGCGATTTCGCTGGATGATTCGGCGTTGAGAAGTTTGCGGACTCGTTCGCGGGAAGCCTCCAGCTCTTCGTCGATTTTCGCGCCGAAGTAATAGACGCCTCGGTAGGCGTTGGCGAAGTACTGCTCCTCAACTTCTCGCTCTTTTTCGATGACGCATGACGGCTTCTGAGCACTGGCGGCGCTGTCGAGAAAAACTGGGAGCGTCCCTTGCGATGACGGCCTTGTTCGAGCGGTCGGTTCAGGATTGGGAAGTCCCGTCGAACTGCGTCGACATCGAACGTCCCGGAGTGAAGCGGACATGTCAGTTTCCAGAGTGATTCTCGGATGAAGCTTCGGGTGATCTTGCGTGTGGTCAGCTGAGATCGTTGAGAAGTTTGACTGAATGGAAGAACCAAGGCGATCGCCATCAAACCGAGGCCAGAAAACGTGACCGCAGATACGATGAGCGAGAACCTTCGTGAGTGATTGAGGCCATCGCTGCCCAACTGATGAAAAACGGCCGTAAGTCATTGCAACGACGGCTGCACAGAAAAATAACAGCACGGCAATTCGCAGTGGGGTTCCAGTGACCGCCGAATTGCAAGGGCGAACCGCAGTGTAAGATCAGTCAGCAGTGGCTGATCTGTTCCGAAGCCTGCAAGTGTGCGTGCCACTGGGGGGGCACCAAAGTAGACACACCACAGGAGCAGCTTGACCGTGATGCTTCGAATGAAGGCTTCATAGACCGTAGCGACAGTTAGCGACTTTTCTTGCCGGGTTGTGAAGAGTGTCCCGAGTGCGCAAGAGTACGGGCAGCAAGCAAAGAGCCGCGGCGACTATGAATACGAATATGGCTAGCTGCACGACAGACGGCGGCAGCGTTGTGGCCAACCATCATGCGAGGGCTTCTTTGGCGATCGTCTGAACTCGGTTGACCATGCCGCCGAGGCCGTTCTTTCGAGCGGTGCTGAGGTGTCGGTCCAGGCCGAGTCGACTGAAAATGGCTTTGATGTCTGTGTCGTGGATTTCCTGAGCGGTCCGGCCGAGAGTAGACCATCATGATGACGGTCAGCAGGCCGCGGACGATCATCGCGTCGCTGTCGGCGGTCAGTTCGATCGTGCGGGATTCGTCGTTCCGAAACGGAGGCGACCATCCAGACATTGCTCTGGCAGCCGTGGACCTTCGATTCCTCGGTTTTCAGCTCCGGTGGCATGTCCGGCAGCTCACGGCCCATGTCGATCAGAACTTCGCACTGATCGGCCCAGTCGCCGAGGTCGTCGAATTCTTCGATGAGTTCTTCAATGGTCATGGAAGCTGCCGTACTCATCGTTTTACCCGTGAAAATGCTGGTGAATCTATTTTCGACAGAATCGGTTGTGAAAATTGTCGAAACCGTCGGCATTCTAGGCAGTCACCGTCTGTTAGCAACGGTATGTGGCCAGTTTTGCCGTGTTCGGTGAGGTTGTTTCGGCAGTTCCGTGCTCGCTCTTAACGGACGCTGAACGTGGGCCGTTGTCAGGATAGTTGTGGGCCGTTTGAGGCTGGACTATCGTTCGGCGACCCCAGAGAAACACATTCTGAGACGCGTCATTTCGGCTCGGAGTTCGGTGAAATAGCACAGCGCATTAAGACAGAGGGAGCGTAGCGTGGCTGAGAAAGTTGTGATCATTGGTTCCGGTCCGGCCGGGTGGACGTCGGCAATTTACGCGGCTCGGGCAGAGCTGAATCCGCTCGTCATCGAAGGGAGCGATCACCGAAGACAACCGTCAAAAGGGGACGCTTCCGCTGGGGCAATTGGCCTTAACGACGGAAGTAGAGAACTTTCCAGGGTTTCCTGCCGGGGACATGGAAGGGTATCTCGACAGTTCGATCGACAAGCCTCGTCGGCAATACATGGCTCCACATGGGAAAGAAGGCGTTTCCGGTCCTGAGCTGATGGAGCTGATGCGGCAGCAGGCGTCGAATTTCGGCACTCGGATCATGACGGACGACGTTGTCGATGTCGATTTGTCGACTCGGCCGTTCAAACTGAAGACTCTTTCCGGCGAGGAAATGGAAGCGCACTCGCTCATCATCGCGACGGGGGCTCGTGCGAATTACCTCGGGCTGAGTCGGAAGACAAGTTCAAGAACAACGGCGTCTCGGCGTGTGCTGTTTGCGATGGCGCGTTGCCGCGATTTCGCGACAAGCCGTTGGTCGTCGTGGGCGGTGGCGATTCGGCAATGGAAGAAGCGACGTACTTGGCGAAGTTCGGATCGACGGTTTACATCGTGCATCGCCGAGACGAATTCCGAGCGAGCCGCATCATGGCCGAGCGAGCGCTCGCCAACGAGAAGATCGAAGTGAAGTGGAATTCGGGGATCGACGAAGTTCTCGGCAGCAACACCGAAGGCGTGACCGGAGTCAAGATTCGCAGCACGACTGAAGAAGGTAAGACTGAAGAGCTTGAATGTGCTGGTTATTTCTGCGCGATCGGCCACACGCCAAACACCGACTTCCTGAACGGTCAACTTGAGACCAACGACAAGGGCTACGTGAAGTGGACCGTTGGCGGCCGAACCAACACCAGCGTCGAAGGCGTGTTCGCGGCGGGCGACGTTGCTGACGACAACTATCGCCAGGCAATCACCGCGGCCGGGACTGGCTGCATGGCGGCTCTTGATGCCGAACGATGGCTGGCTGCGAATGGGATTGAGTAGAGCCCAGCGGCAAGAGACGTTTCGCGGCTGATTATTTTAGTTACCTCTTGCGGCTTCGCCGCACAGGTTGCAAGCAATCTGTGCCACCCCTTGGTGAGAAACTTGTTCTGAATTAGGCAGTGGTGGCTTTTTATGTTGACCGAACAGGGATGTGTGGAACGGCGGAAGCGGCTTTGGGATACGTTGCCAGATGACTGCGAGTGGGTGCTGATCGCGGACCCTCGGCATGTGCTCTACTTTGCTAACTTCCTCGTCAATCCAATTAGTTTTTCGACGAGTGAACGCGGGCTGCTTCTGCTGGAGCGGTCTGGCAAGGCAACGTTGATCGCTGAAAATTTTACGCGCCGGACAGCGACGAGCGAGCCATTCGTTGACGACGAAATCGGCAACGACGCGGATGACAAGTGGTACGACCATAAGCACTCGGTACAGAATCGTGATCACGCGTTGTTCGACCGGCTGTTGAGAGTTTCTGACCGGATGAAGGGACGCGGATTGGTCGAATCGGAATGGCTGCCGGCGATGGCTGCTGATCGGCTGGGGCTGGGTTCTGGTGCTTTGTCCGGTGATGTCGGGAGCGTGGTTCGGCAGCTTCGGCGGCAGAAGCATGACGACGAGATCGTGCTTCTCGAAAAGTGCATGCGGGCCTGCGAGGCTGGACATGCTCGTGCTTTGGAAGTTGCGGCGCCGGGTGTTTCCGAACTTGACGTTTATCGTGAGATTCAATCGGCGGCGACCGCGGAAGCTGGTTGTCCGGCGATTGTTTATGGCGACTTTAGGCCGGTGAACGCCGAAATTCCGAAACGGGGCGGGCTGCCGACGACGGAGAAGCTCAAGGCGGGCGACATGCTCATTGTCGACTACTCCGTCGTGCTGAGTGGCTACCGCAGCGATTTTACAAACACGATCGCCATTGGTGAGATGACGGTTGAGCAGGAAAACATCTTCAGTGTCTGCGAAGGGGCGATGGCTGCTGGCGAGAAGGTATTCAAAGCGGGTGCCGCCGCGAAAGATGTTTACAACGCCGCTTCGTCGGTAATGGAAGAGGCTGGGTTCGCGCCACTGGGGCATCATGCCGGACATGGTCTAGGATTGGGGCATCCGGAATCACCAGTCCTCGTGCCGGAGAGTGAAGATACATTACTGGCTGGCGATGTCGTCACTCTGGAGCCGGGTATGTATGTTGAGGGCGTCGGCGGAGTCCGCATCGAGCATAATTACCTCATCACGGAGACCGGGTATCGGCGACTCAGTAATCACCGAATTGCTTTGCGATGAGATGATGTGCCGACACTTCGCTTGTCATCCCCTACGAATTCGACTGAGGCCGGCATTGTGAATTGGGACTGGCTGAACTCCGACCTGCAGCGGCTTCGTGACGAAGGGCTGTGGCGCGATGTCAGGACGATAAAAGCGTTGCCGGACGGTTGGTGCGAGGTTGACGGACGCCGCGTTCGGAATCTGTCATCGAACGATTACCTCAACCTGGCTCACGATCCGCGAGTGATCGCTGCCGTGAAAGAAGCTTTGGACGAGTTCGGCGTCGGTGCAGGGGCCAGCGCGTTAGTCAGCGGTCGATCGCCTTGGCACGAACGTCTCGAGACGACGATTTGCGATTTCGAGGGAACTGAAGCCGCCGTACTTTTTCCGAGCGGTTACGCGGCGAACGTCGGCACGATTTCGGCGCTGGTCAGCGATCAGGACGTTGTATTTTGCGACCGGCTGAACCATGCCAGTTTGATCGACGGTTGTCGAATGTCGGGGGCTCGGATGCGAGTTTACCGGCACGATCGACTGGAAATTCTGGAGCGCGAGCTGCAGAAATCTTCAAGCCAGGGGCGACGGTGGATTGTGACTGATTCGGTCTTCAGTATGGACGGCGACCTGGCACCGCTGAGGGAGTTGTGTGATCTGGCGGAGAGGTTTGATGGTCGAGTGATCGTCGATGAAGCTCACGGGACTGGCGTCTTCGGAGCAAGCGGCCGCGGCGTCTGTGAGCACTTCAGTGTAGAGGGGCGAGTGGCCGTTCGGATCGGAACTCTCAGCAAGGCGATCGGAACGCTCGGAGGCTTTGTCGCGTGTTCGAGATCAGTTTGTGATTGGTTGTGGCATTCTGCGCGGACGCAGGTTTTCTCGACCGCGCTTCCGCCAGCCGTTTGTGCGGCGGCCGTGAAGTCGTTCGGTTTGATTCGAAGCGAGCCGGAGCGTCGTCAGCGTCTGATGAGCCTCAGCGGGAAGTTCCGGGAGCTGATGGCTGGGCGGCTGTCGGCAGACGGCGAAGGGCCGATTGTCCCAATTCGAGTCGAGCATCCGGAGTTAACACTGCAAATGTCGGCTGACCTGCTGGGGGCCGGCTTTCTAGTCGGAAGCATTCGTCCTCCGACCGTGCCGCACCGAACGAGCCGACTGCGAATTTGCATGACTGCGGCTTGCGGAGCTGACGAAGTCGAGCGATTAGCTGGGTTACTTTCGCGATGACCGTGCAGCCACTTATCTGTCAATCTCGATGAAAGATGACATATATCGTCTCATTTAAAAGAAAACAGGTCGTCTGCCTGATGTCGGCTGACGACCTGTTTTCAAGTTTCTGTGGTGTCGAGCATTGCTCAACTGCCACTTGAACCGGTTATCGCCCGGTCCGGCGCCAAGTCCCGTGTCCCCCTGGGACGCTTCCGAGACCAAGTATCG
This sequence comes from uncultured Planctomycetaceae bacterium, assembly GCA_943787265.1. Classification (GTDB taxonomy): domain Bacteria; phylum Planctomycetota; class Planctomycetia; order Planctomycetales; family Planctomycetaceae; genus JABMPE01. Next base: position 168,470 of record CALSLT010000022.1, read on the forward strand.
GCAGTCGGGCGAGCGTTCCTGACTGTTTCCCCGCAAGTTTGTTTTTGCATGGATGATTGTTCAGAAACGTTAGCACCGGCGTGAGTTGCAGTGGGGCCGGCTCATGCGGTCTATACTCAAAATGAGAATCAGGTGAAGATTGACGGCTGGGTAAGGTGTCGGAGTACCGATTATTAATCTCAGAGTTGCTTCACCAATACGTCGAAACCACTCCCAACGGACTTGCTTTTTGCCAAACCGGGGTGCGCCTCTCCTCGAAGGCACAACGTAGGTTCGTCCAGACACCGGTCACATGGTCCTCGGGCCGACGGACCCGGCGGATGGGACCGGATGGTTTTGAAGTGGAGCTAGGTAGTCAGTCTCTGTTCTTCATTGTGAAGGCATGAGCACTCGCAGGTTTCCTGCAGACTGCAATCTCTGCGATTCTCGGATTTCCTGCAGGAATCGAAGGAGCTGGAAATGGCTAAATGGAACTGGCTGAAAGGCCTTCGCTGTGTTGCTGGCGTCGGAGCGACGCTGATGGCAAGCAGCATGGCAGTTGCTGGAGACGTAAACCCGATTGACAATGTTGCCAATCCTGATCACGTCTTCACACAAACATCTTACAATCTCGCTGGCGAAGTCTGCGGAGCCGCTGGCGGCTGCGGTGATGGTTGCCGCACAGACGGCTGCTCTGGCTGCGACGACGGGTGCGACATGTTCGGCCTGCGTTGCGATCAGGAAGAGATCAACATCTTCGACGGTGTTGAAGTCGGTGGCTGGGCACAATTCGGCTACACAAGTGAGCAGACACTGTTTAACACTGGCGGCGAAGCAGAAGATGTCAACCTGAATCAGGGTTGGATCTACTTGGAAAAAGCTGCTGAAAGTGAATGCGGCGAGTGGGCACTCGGCTATCGAGCTGACTTTGTCTACGGTGTCGATGCTCCGAACACTCAGTCGTTCGGCAACAGTCGACGAGCTGACGGCACAGGTAGCTTTGACATTGATACTGGCTTCACCCGAGGAGCTGGATTTGGCTGGGCAATTCCTCAGCTTTATGTCGAAGCCACTAATGGTGACACCACTGTTAAGGCTGGTCACTTCTACACTCTGCACGGGTACGAAGTTGTTACCGCTCCGGATAACTTCTTCTTCACTCATGCGTACTCAATGAATAACAGCGAGCCGTTCACACATACCGGTGTCGTCGTTACTCAAAGTGTAAGCGACGATATGGAAGTTTACGCTGGCTGGACTGCTGGATGGGACACTGGTTTCATGCAGCAGAATGGCGGCAGCAACTTCCTTGGTGGTTTCAGTACGGCACTGTCTGACGACATTAGCTTTACGTACATTACCAGCATCGGTAATTTTGGCGCGATTGGCGACGGTTACGCTTCGAGTGCCGTTTTGGATTGGCAGATCAACGACAAGTTGAACTACGTCTTCCATAACGACTTCCTTCGTGCTGACGCTGCGGACAACGATGTCGTTGCCATCAACCAGTACCTGATCTATCAGGTTTCTGACTGTGTCGGAGTTGGTGGACGAGCCGAATGGTGGAAGAATGACGGAACGTCTGTCTACGCCCTCACCGGTGGTTTGAACATCAAGCCGCACTCACAGGTTACGATTCGTCCGGAAGTCAAATACGACTGGAGTCCGGGCGGGCAGGTTGCTGCTGATGGAAACCTCGGCATCAACAACGGAACCATCAACGGTTCCGAAGAGACTACCTTCTCGGTTGACGTGATTCTCACGTTCTAATCAGGAAGATTGTGATACGGCAAACTGAGTAACACAGCCGGCTGGTGCCTTCGGGAACCAGCCGGTTTTTTTGTGGTATTTGCAGCTAAAATGGTGGGAGTTTGACCGAAACGCGAACCGGCGCTAGACTGGCCGCGTCGTTGGCTGAGTTCCTATTCCTCGCGACGCGTATTTTATCCAAATTCAGATCACAGAGATGCCTTCCTTTTGGACTCCGATTGATTCTCCTGCTCGCCGGTCGTTCGCGATTCCGGTCGAGATTATTGTGATTATGGACTCCTAAGGAGCGAATCTGAGGCAACGCTGACACAAAAGATCGTCATAACCCTCAGGTCGCTGACCTGAGGGTTTTTTCATAGGCATTGGGATCGCACAGCCCGCTGGAGCGTCGCCCGGACAGCCGAAACACAGTTCAGACAAGCAGTTAACCGGTCTGCGGAGACATCTTGCGAATACTTTTGCAAGGTAATCTCGGCGGACGACAACAGGACGGCACTTCATGGCCACCCGAATTCAGACATACGACACAACACTTCGAGACGGCAGTCAGGGCGAAGGCGTCAACTTCTCGCTTCAGGACAAGCTGTTGATTGCCCGAAAGCTGGACGAGCTCGGCTTTGACTACATCGAGGGTGGATATCCGCTGTCGAATCCGAAGGACGAAGAGTTCTTCCAGCGAGCGGCTGACACTGACTGGAAGCACGCCAAAGTGACGGCTTTCGGCATGACTCGGCGGCGTGGCATCGGTGCCGAAGAAGACACCGGAATGTGTGCGCTGCGAGATTCCAAGGCACCGGTCATCACGGTCGTTGGCAAAACCTGGGACTTGCATGTCAACGAAGTGTTGCGAGTCGACGAGGAAGAAAACCTCGCCATGATCCGCGACTCGGTGGCGTTTCTGGTGGCCGAAGGCCGCGAGGTCATCTACGACGCCGAGCATTGCTTTGACGGCCTGCGAGCTAACCAGGAGTTCGCGCTCAAGACGCTCAAGGCGGCGGAAGAAGCCGGAGCGTCGCTGGTCTGCATGTGCGATACAAACGGCGGACGGCTTCCGGAAGAGATCGCCGACGCAGTTGATCTGCTGCGTCGGGAGATCTCGATCCCGGTCGGAATTCATTGTCACAACGACAGCGACCTGGCTGTGGCGAATTCGCTGGCGGCGCTGGATCGAGGAGCCGTTCAGGTCCAGGGGACGATCAACGGAATCGGCGAACGCTGCGGTAACGTCTGCCTGCTGAGTGTCGTGGCGAACCTTCTGTTGAAGAAGGAAGGCTACGACGCCTTGCAGCCGGGATCGCTCGAACATCTGGCCGAAATGTCTCGGTACGTTTACGAGATTGCGAACATGAACTTTCGCAACAATCAGCCTTTCGTCGGGATCAGCGCGTTTGCTCACAAAGGCGGCATGCACGTTCACGCGATTAACCGAATCGCCGAAAGCTACGAGCACATCAAGCCGGAACTCGTCGGCAACGAGCGCCGCGTGCTGGTCAGCGAACTGTCCGGTCGGTCGAACATCGTCGCCAAAGCCACGAAGTATAAGATTGAGCACGACGGTGAGCTGATGACCTCGATCCTGCAGCGAGTGCAGGATCTGGAAAGTGTCGGTTACCAGTTTGAAGCGGCTGAGGCGTCGTTCGACCTGCTGATCAAAAAGGTCGCTGGCACGTACGAGCCAAAGTTCAAACGCATCCACCATCGTGTGAACGTCGAGTCCGCAGCGGATGCTCCCGCCGAGACAGAAGCAACGGTCAAGCTGACCGTCAACGGCGAGATTGCACACGTCGTGGGCGATGGCGACGGGCCGGTGAACGCTCTGGATGCCGCTCTTCGAAAGGCTTTGCTGCCGGTCTATCCGACTCTCGCCGAGATGCACCTCGTGGATTACAAGGTGCGAGTGATCAATTCGGCCGAGGGAACAGCGGCTCGCGTCCGCGTCGTCATCGAAAGCCGCGACGAGGACGCCGTGTGGAGCACGGTCGGCGTCAGCGAGAATATCATCGAGGCGAGCTGGCTCGCCCTTGTCGACAGCGTCGAGTACAAGCTCTTCAAGGACGAAGGAGCGGTCGCCGGTTAGCTGCTGTGTCGAAGCTCGACTGCGAAAAGTACGGGTGGCGCTGGTTGCTTGCAACCAGTGTCGCGAAGCGACAAGAGATGTTTCGCACTTGATTAGATAGATTGCCTCTTGCGGCTTCGCCGCACAGTTTGCAAGCAACCTGTGCCATCCAAAACTCGAACTGAAGCGATCACTTTGGTTAGCTCGTGAGGCGGCCTGACTTTCGGTTACACAAAATCAACACAACTTGTTTCATAGCGTTACAGAACCATGAGCACAGAACTTCCCAAGCAGTATCAACCGTCCGAAGCTCAGAGCCGCTGGTTGGATTACTGGAAAGAGAATGGCTACTTCGATGCGAATCCGAATTCGGAGAAGAAGCCTCATACGATCATGATTCCGCTGCCGAACGTTACCGGTGCTTTGCACATGGGGCACGCGTTGAATGGCACGCTGCAGGATCTGATCACTCGCTGGCGACGGATGCAGGGTTACGAAGCTCTGTGGATGCCGGGGACCGATCACGCTGGCATCGCGACGCAGGCTGTCGTTGAGCGGCGGATGTTTGAAGAAGAAGGTCTCACTCGGCATGACATTGGTCGCGAGGCTCTGGTTGAGCGGATCTGGGATTGGAAGGACTCTTACGAGAAGCGGATTCTTGAGCAGCTTCGACAGCTTGGTGCGAGCTGCGACTGGCGGCGGACTCGGTTCACGCTGGACGAGACTTGCTCGAAGGCCGTGCGCCGGACGTTCTTTCGGTTCTTCAAAGATGGACTGATCTTCCGTGGCAAACGACTGGTTAACTGGGATCCGCATTTGCAGACGGCTGTTGCCAACGACGAAGTCTTTCATGAGGAAGTCGACGGTCACTTCTGGACATTCACTTATCCGGTCGTGGACGAAGACGGCGAGCTGACGGGTGACAAGCTGGCGTTTTCGACGACGCGGCCGGAAACGATGATTGGCGATTCGGCGGTCTGCGTTCATCCGACGGACGAGCGGTACGAGCACCTCGTTGGGCTGAAATGTCGCATTCCGGTGACTGGTCGAGACATTCCGATCATTGCCGACGCTCTGCTGGCTAAGAAGGAACTCGGGACCGGCTGTGTGAAGGTGACACCGGCTCACGACCACAACGATTACGCTTGCGGCCTGCGGAACGATCTTGAAGAGATCAACATTCTCAACCCGGACGCGACGATCAATGAGACCGGCGGAGAGAAGTACCAGGGCATGGACCGGTACGACTGCCGCACAAAAATCGTTGAGGACATGGAAACTCTCGGTCACTACGTCGAGGTCGAAGACCGCAAGATCGAACTGGCACACAGCGACCGTTCGAAGTCGCCGGTAGAGCCGTACTTGTCGGACCAGTGGTTCGTGAAAATGGACGACTTGGCCGGCGGACAGCCGGGACTCGCTCAGTCAGCAATGGACGCCGTCGACGACCGGCGCGTACGGTTCTTCCCGCAGCGTTACCAGCGAACCTATTTAGATTGGCTCGGAGAAAAACGCGACTGGTGCATCAGCCGCCAGCTCTGGTGGGGGCATAGGATTCCGGTTTGGACAAGAGTGGATGATTCCACACTTGATGGGCAGCCCATCGAAGGGAAGATTTTTGGGTTAGATAATGAGGCTATTCGCGATGCGATTACAGCCAAGTCAATCTTTGATTCGGAGTCAGAGACCGAAACTTGGTTTGTGTGCGTCGACGATGGACGACCCGACGTCGAAAAGGTGTTAGAGGATCACGGGTTCGTTCAGGAAGAAGACGTTCTCGACACATGGTTCAGTTCAGCGCTCTGGCCGCATGCGACGCTTGGCTGGCCGGATGCGGAGAACAATCCGCCGTTGTCTGATGGCGACGCTGAGGCTTCTGAAAAGAACGAAGTTCTCGACTACTTTTACCCGGGCAACGTGCTGATCACGTCTCGCGATATTATCACGCTGTGGGTAGCCCGAATGGTTTTGACCGGGCTTTACAACATGGATGATATTCCGTTTGGCCATGTGCATGTTCATCCGAAGATTCTGGATGGCTTCGGGCAGACGATGAGTAAGTCGAAGGGGAACGGCTGCGACCCTCAGGACTTGATCGATCGGTACGGGACGGACGCTGTTCGGTTTTCGATTGCGTCGTTCGCGGGCGAGACGCAGGACGTCAAGCTTCCGATGGGCTATGAGTGTCCGCATTGTCAGAACGTCGTGCCGCAGGCTCTCGATGGCAAAGGGCCGATGGTTAAGCCGGCGACGGTGAAGGTGGCTTTACGAGGATCTTCTGAGAAGGTGCTGATGCCTTGTCCGAAGTGCAAAAAGGAATCGCAGTTCTCGACGCCGCAGTACGATCTCGATCCGGCTCAGCCAGCCGCTCGGATGGTCAGCGAGCGGTTTGAGTACGGGCGCAACTTCTGCAACAAGCTGTGGAACGCCGCCCGCTTTGCGATCATGAATCTCGAAGGCTACACGCCCGGGAAGATCGAAGAGTCTGATCTGCGGCTGGAAGATCGCTGGGTGCTCAGCCGGCTTTCGCGAGTGACCGAGGACGTGACAACGCTGCTCGGCCGCTACCAGTTCGACAAGGCCACGCAGGCGATCCGCGATTTTACCTGGAACGAGTTCTGCGACTGGTACCTGGAGATGGTCAAGCCTCGCCTGAAGGCCGAGGGCGACGAGAAGGCGTTGGCTCAACGCGTGCTCGTTGGCGTGCTCGACGGGCTGGTTCGGTTGCTGCAGCCGTTTACTCCGTTTATCTGCGAAGAGCTCTGGCAGAAGCTGAAGGACATCGCTCCGGAACGCGGGCTGTTTGAACCTCGGGCTGCGGCCGAGAGTGCGATGATTGCCTCGTGGCCTGAGCTGCCGAGCTTCGCTGCAGGATGAGAACCTCGAAGATCGTTTCAGCCGGCTGCAGGAAACGGTCGTCGCCGTGCGGAATATCCGAGCGGTTTATGGCATCGGGCCAAACGTTCCGGTGAAGCTGTTCATGAAGTGCGAACCTGGCGTTGCCGAAGAGCTGCAGGTTTGTGCGGACCAGTTCGAGAATCTCGCGAAGACGGTTCTGGAAGCAGCCGGCGTCGAGATTGATCGGCCGGCGGCTTCGGCGAGTTTCAATCTGAAAGATGCTGACGGCTTTGTGCCGCTCGAGGGGCTCGTCGATGTTTCGGCCGAGCTGGAGCGTCAGAAGAAGGAAGCGGACAAACTGAGAGGCTTTATCAAAGGGCACTCGGGCAAACTGAAGAACGAGAAGTTCGTGCAGAACGCTCCGGAAAAAGTCGTCGCCGAAGTTCGCGAGACTCTGGCCGGACTGGAGAAGCAGCTTGAATCCGTTGAGGCGGTGATTGCTCAATTGGGCGATGGGTAGGGCAGGGACCGGCGAAGCTGGGACGTGTCCCAGCCTACGGATTTCGGCCTCGGGGGTAGTTGCCTCTTGCGGCTGCGCTGCTCAGGTTGCGAGCAACCTGAGCCACCCATTCGTATCTGGATCGGCTTGAAAATTCCTTCCAGAGCGGACTCGATGTCAAAGTGGGCAGTCTCGTGAGACTCTTTCGGTCGTAGCGGTTGTACGGGCGCTCTGGTCCGAAACGCTGGCAGGACCCGTTCAGACGTCAAAACTTGCCGTCGGGTATGTCGATACCTTTGAGGCACGACCGGAACGTATCGGTCGTCGGAGTTGTGATGTCGGCTCTGATTGCCGAAGGATTGTCTGCCTCGTAACAACGTTGCCGGCGGACTCTTTCGAGCCAGTGCTTAAATGCCGACCGATCAGCATCACGCGGCAGGGTTACCGCGAACAGACCAGCCTCCACACATGGATATTCAGGGAGAGAGCAGTGAGAATTGAATTCTCAGCACGAGCATGGATGCTCAGCGCAGCGACGGGGTTGGTGATCCTGCCATCAATGGATGTTGAGGTTCGAGCCGAATCTCAGTCCGCCAGTCCGTCGGCATCCGAAACTTCGGGTGAGCCTCGAATGTTGATTGAGCGGCCCGCGACTCGCGATGCCATCAGCACGTCGAAGCCGGCACGAAGCCTGTTTCCAAAGCTGTTTTCGTCAAAGAAGTCTGAACCTTCCGTTCAACTTCCACCGCGAGAGGCGGGCGACACTCGCAGTGAGGTGCAACGCCATCTTGACGCGTTGTACGGTCGCGAAGGCCGTGATGCTCCGTCTCTGGACATCGGTCAGTCGGTCCGGCCTCCGCAACGCTCAGGACTGAGTTCCGCGGCAACTCCGCAGCCGAAGAGCAGCGCCGCTCAGGCACCAGGCAAAGGTCCGATTCGGCAGGTTTCTTCGAACCCGTTCAAGCGGTTCTTCCAGAAGATCACTCCGTTCCGTCGAGCGAAGAATCCGAACGACGAAACTCCGGAGCGAGTTGAACCGCTGCCAGCCGCAGCACGACGCGAGCAACTGCGACTTCAGCAGACGCCGATTGCACCTCCGGTTGTTAAGCCGAAGCCAAATCTACAGCCTGCTCCGATCCCGATGAGCACTGAAGGTGTGGTGGCTCGACCTGCTTTGCCTGCTCTGGACCTGCTCGTCCCACCAGCTCCCGCTCCGGCCGAACTGGCGAATGAAGCTGCGGGAGAATTGGATGAGCTGAAGGCTCCAGTTGCCGCTGCGGCAGCCGACCTGGAGTCAAAGGCCGGTGATGCCACTCGGAAACTTCCCGAGTTTCTGCCAGCGGTCGAATTGCCTCGTGGGAACGCTCCACAGATTCTGGCTACAGAGTTGTCGGATGAGCCGATCAATTCCGCGGCTGATGCTGTGCCCGAGCTGGCTGACGGTGACGACTTGCTGGGGAATCCGTTTCCTGAATTGTCCGAGTCACAAGCCGACGGAACGCCTGCATCTGCTGAGCCAGCAACAGTTGTTAAGTCGCAAGAAGCCGAAACCAGCAACCCGTTCAACGGGTTGAAACTGGATGCTGAAGAGGCTGCAGCTACGGTTCAGCAGACTGCGGCGGACTCGATTCCGCTTCCTAAACTTCCGGACTTGCCAGCTCCGGCTGAGCTTGCTGCTCCGGACGATGCTGCTCCCGCTGGACAGCTTCCGGAGATCACTCCGGCTGAAAAGCCAATTGTGAAGTCTTCCGCACCGAGCGGTGCTCACAGTGAAAAGTTGCAGAAGATCGCTGAACGCAGCGAGCTGAATGGGCTTAAGGGGTTCTGCCCGGTTGCTCTTCGAGACTCACGTGAGTTGAAAGACGCTCGGCCTTCGTTCCAGGCTGAGTTCAACGGCGACTACTACAACTTCTCATCAGCAGAGGCCCTCGCTAAGTTCAAAGCTGAGCCGGAGAAGTACGCTCCTGCCGCTGGCGGTCAGGACGTCGTATTGGCTGCAAATGAGGGGACAAGTCGCGAAGGCTCGCTGGACCGAGCAGTGTGGTATCGCAACAAGCTTTACCTGTTCAGCTCAAAGGATTCTCACGAGGAATTCGTCGCTTCGCCGTCGAAATTCGCGGTTGACCTCGCTGATGATGAGTAAGAGATGAAAATCATCCCCGATATAAGGATGCGGCTGCATCGGGGCTGATGACTGAAGGTTAAACCGAGGTCTGTGGGTTTTCGCTCGCAGGCCTCGGTTTTTTATTTGCATTTGTGTTGTTGTTGTTGTTGTTGTGACCGATTTCGTTGTTTGGGGTTTGTATTAGTTGTTATTGGTGGGGGTTGGCTGTGTCGCTGCGGCAGACGTTGCCAGTCGGTAGGGATTCGACATCTGAATCAGATTTGACAGATGGAGCATTTCGGCTGCCTTCTGGTGTCAACTTCTGCAAACACCGGTGTTAGAACCACTGAATTGCATTGAGATACGGTCGGGCAGTTATACAATGTCTTGCCCCCGCCCGGACGGATCCACCTCGCGGACTCCTGTCAACCCTCCCTCGCCCCAGTATTGCTTTTGCTGGGTACGGTCTTACCGAGACCGCGTTACGTACACATCACCTCTCACTCACTCCTTTTTCAGAGTTAAGAACGCGATGAATTATCATATCCTGCTGACTGGCGCTACGGGTCTGCTCGGAAGATACCTGCTTCGTGACCTCCTGCTCGCTGAGACCTCTGTCGCTGTCCTCGTCCGTCGCGGCCGGCGTCAAAACGCCGCCGAACGAGTCGAAGCGATGATGTTGAGCTGGGAAGCGATGCTCGATTGTGAGCTCCCTCGTCCACACGTTCTCGAAGGTGACCTGACGAAGCCGAATCTCGGCCTCGGTGATGACGATCTCAACTGGATCGAAAAGAATTGCGACTCTGTCCTGCACAACGCTGCGAGCCTGACGTTCATCAGTTCTGACCCCGACGGCGAGCCATGGATCTCAAATGTCAACGGAACGAAGAATGTTCTCGACGTTTGTGAGCGAACCTGCATCAAAGACTTCCATCACGTGTCGACGTCTTACGTTTGCGGTCTGCGCGATGGCGATGTGCTCGAAACGGAACTCGATGAAGGCCAGGAGTGGGGCAACGACTACGAACGTAGCAAGGTCCAAGCTGAGAAGTTGGTCCGCGACGCGAAGTTTTTGAGCCCGCCAACGTTTTACCGTCCGGCCATTATTGTTGGCGACTCGGAAACGGGATTCACGACGACGTTCCATGGCTTCTATGCAGCACTGCATCTAGCATACACACTGCACAAGTCCTCGACCGGCGAGTCGGAGCGGGAGCAATCAATCCGAACTCGCATCACTCTCGACGGTGATGAACGGAAGAGTTTCGTTCCTGTCGATTGGGTTTCGGCGGTTACTGCACACATTGTTACAAATCGAGAGTTCCACGGACAGACTTACCATCTGACACCAGAGAATCCAGTTTCGGTAGGCGACGTCAAAAAAGTTCTTGAATCGGCCTATGGTTTCGAGGGAGCAGTCTTCCACGGTTCTGGCAAGCGGGTTGAAGACCCAACAGAAATCGAGCAGCTCTTTTACGAACATATCCGAGTTTATAACTCGTACTGGCGTGATGATCCGCGGTTCGACGGTGCCAATACGAAAGCCGCTGCCCCTCATTTGCCGTGCCCGACGATCGATTATGAGATGTTGCTCATGATGGCGAACAAGGCGATCGAAATGGACTTCCGCTGGAAGGAAAAAGTGCCTGCTGCGAATGTCAGTGCGACTTCCAGCTAATCAGAGGCTGTTTGAAGCTTTTGAACTTACCCAGCCGCGGTCGTTCTTCGATCGCGGCTGTTTTTGTATCGCGAGCCAATCTGTAATCGTCTCCTGGGTGAGCGGATTGCCGCTCGGCTCGCCATCGAGCCAACAGGGCGTTGACAAGCTGAAATTCGCAGGACTACACTCGCGAGCTTGTGTTCGGTCCGGCATAAATCAAACCAGTTATTGCGAGAAACGACTTCTCACTCGACTGGTTTTCAATATATTGCTCGGCCGAATTGAGGATGGAGCCACATAGTTCTGCAGGAGTGGAACAGCCAGGATGAGCTTTACTCGATTTGACCGCCGCGTCGTTCCTTGTCTCGCTTTCGCTGCGACCTTCCTTTCATTTCTTCTGGGCTCGCCTGATGCCCTGCTTGCTGCCGAGGCCGCGAGCGAGGAAACGATTGCTGCTGGCAATTCGCCGATGGTGATTGGCTGTTGGATTGCCAGTCTGGTTGGATCACTGATTGCCCTCTTCTTCGCCCGCCGCTTCTTTATGTGGATGGTGATGCAGGACGAGGGCGACGATGAGATGGTCCGCATCGCCGAGCATGTCCGGCAAGGAGCCGACGCTTATCTCAGGCAGCAGTACAGACTCGTTGCGATCTTCTTCATGATCACGTGCGTCTTGCTTGCCGCCGTCGCGTTCATCTTTAACGCTCAGTCTGAGTGGGTGCCGTTTGCTTTTGTGACTGGCGGATTCTTCTCCGGCCTTGCGGGCTGGTTTGGGATGAAGACGGCGACTCTGGCGAGTTCACGAACCGCTGCTGCTGCAAGGAATTCGTTGAACCAGGGGCTGCAGGTCGCATTTCGCAGCGGTGCTGTGATGGGGCTGGTTGTTGTTGGGCTCGGGTTGCTCGATATTTGTGCATGGTTTGCGGTGCTCAACTGGATCTATCCGGCGATGCCCGGCGGTCACGTTCTCGGCCTCGAAGAAATGACTCTGACCATGCTGTGTTTCGGTATGGGGGCGAGCAGTCAGGCCTTGTTTGCACGCGTCGGCGGCGGAATCTTCACCAAGGCGGCGGATGTTGGTGCTGACCTTGTTGGAAAAGTAGAGGCCGGAATTCCTGAAGACGATCCTCGTAACCCAGCCACGATTGCTGACAATGTTGGTGACAATGTGGGCGATGTCGCTGGCATGGGAGCGGATCTTTACGAATCGTATTGTGGTTCGATTCTTGCCAGTTCGGCACTCGGTGTGGCCGCTTTCAGTGGCTACCCGACGATGCAGTATATGATGCTGCTACTGCCGATGTTGCTTGCGGGTTGTGGGATCGTTGTTTCGATCTTCGGCATCCACCTGGTGAAGACCGAAGACGGTGCTACTCAGAGAAACCTTCTGGCGGCAATTGGCCGTGGCATCAACGTCAGCAGTGTGCTGGTCGCGGTTGTGGCCGCAGGACTTGTCTATGTCTTGCTCGTAGGCCCATCGGGACAGGTTGATTTCGCGGAAGACTCGTTACTTCCACGGGGGAATCAGTTGTTCGGCGTCTTCTGGTCAATTGTCACGGGCCTGGTTGCCGGAGTGATTATTGGCCGTTGGACCGAGTATTCGACGAGCGAAGAATTTGCACCGACCAAGCGGATTGCCGATCAAGGCGTGACTGGGCCAGCGACCGTGATCATTGCTGGAATCGCCGAAGGCTTCTACAGCGTCTGGGTGCCGATCGTTGTGATCGGTGTGGCGATTCTTGTGGCGTTCGGATCGTGCACGGGCTTCGACTACGACACACCTCAATTGTTCGCGCTCGGTCTGTACGGAGTCGCAATTTCGGCTGTAGGCATGTTGAGCACGCTGGGGATCACACTTGCGACGGACGCTTATGGGCCGATTGCCGACAACGCTGGCGGCAACGCAGAAATGAGTCATCAGGATCCGTCGGTGAGGCAGCGGACGGACGCACTTGACAGTCTCGGAAATACGACGGCCGCGACTGGCAAAGGCTTCGCGATTGGCTCTGCGGCGCTGACTGCCTTGGCGCTTCTCGCAGCGTACGTTGAAGAAGTTCGAGTAGGTATCGACCGTTGGGCTGAAGACTTTGATGACGCGGTCGCTGTGTCGACCAGTCTCGAGGATGCCACCGTCGTCAAGATTGGACGAAACATTGTTGGAGTGATTACGGCAGAAGGTAAACATCCAGAGCCGTGGCTATTGATCCCTCGCGTCCGCCCTGAAGAAGGTTCGGCGATGGACAACATGCTCAATGCAGAGGTGAAACAAGGTGTCGAGCACGTCAACCTGGTCGAACTGTCGAAGACCGGCGCGGTCGTCAATAATCACAAGGCGACGATTCCCGACTTCACGAAATTCTACGACGTCACCATCATGAACCCGCGAGTCCTTGTCGGTGCGTTTATGGGCGTGATGCTGGCCTTCGTGTTCTGTGCCATGACGATGAAAGCGGTCGGTCGAGCAGCCAGCAAGATGGTCGAAGAAGTCCGACGCCAGTTCCGTGAGATACCCGGAATTATGGAAGGGACTGGTGAACCTGAGTACGCCTCGTGTGTCGCCATTAGTACGGCGGCGGCTCAGCAGGAAATGTTGCTTCCGTCGCTGCTCGGACTGGTTGTGCCAATTGTCGTAGGGCTGCTTTTGGGCGTTGCCGGAGTCATGGGGATGCTGGCCGGTGGCCTGACCGCTGGATTTGCTGTCGCAATCATGATGGCAAACTCAGGCGGAGCCTGGGACAATGCGAAGAAGTACATCGAGTCCGGGGCTCATGGTGGGAAGGGAACGGACGTCCATAAAGCGACCGTTGTCGGCGACACGGTTGGGGATCCATTTAAGGATACAAGTGGCCCCAGTTTGAATATTCTGATCAAACTTATGAGTATGGTGTCGGTGGTGTTCGCCGGGCTGATTGTTAAGTACTGTATCTTCAACTTCTTTTAAGAGTATTCCGTGTCTTCAGGAACCGTCCTCGATATGTCAGTGACCGAAAACAGTCAGGTCGACGAAAACTTTGAAACCGCCAGGCTGGTAGCCCGAATCGCTGACGATTTCCGCGGAAAAGACATTCTTCTGCTCGACATGCGGCCAATCACGCCGATCGTCGACTTCTTCATCGTCGTGACGGCGACAAGCCAGCGACAGATGAAGGCTCTTGGAGAAGAAGTCGCTCGCGTGATGAAAAAACGCGGACAGCAGCGTCTTGGAGAAGAGGGTACGGACGGCGATGGAGTTTGGGTTCTCCAGGACTTCGGAGACGTCGTTCTGCACGTCTTCACGCCGGAAGGCCGTGAGCTCTACGATCTCGAAGGGCTGTGGGCAGACGCTCCGCGTTTAGAGTTGGAACTGTCGCAGAATCCGGCATCGGGAACAGACTCGTCTACGAATGCAGCGGCCGCAGATGAAGGCAGTGAATAGGCGGGCGCCGATCGCCGTTGTCTGACGATGTTTCTGGTAGATTTTCGTCACGCAGTCTCGAGATGGCTGGCCCCTTTGGCCGCCGATTCGGCACATGATCGACGGTTCCGTCGGTGCGAATTGGTGAATGGTCTCGTGTCGGCCAGGTATTGCCAGATGGCTGCGACGTTTGGCGACATCTTCAGCTACAGCGGCGACGATAAAACAAGAACCAGGTGATGCGGAATCTCTCATGAGTGCACTTCAGGAAATTCGAAATCGGTTTACGCCAGTTCTGGCCAGTTTGACTGACGACGTTGCTTCTTCATTGAGCATGATTCGCTCGTCGCAGGATCCGAAGTTCGGCGATTTTCAGGCCAACTGTGCGATGCCTCTGGCGAAGAAATCGGGTGTTGCACCACGCGACTTGGCGCAGCAGATGGTCGATCAGGTGCAGCTTGACGATCTTTGCGAGACGGTCGAGGTCGCTGGGCCGGGGTTTATCAACCTCAAACTTCGAACAGACTGGCTGCAGCAACGCGCTCGTGAAATCGTTGCCGACGAGCGGCTGGGCGTGCAGCAGGTCGAACCAAAGAAGATTGTGATCGACTATTCGTCACCGAATGTCGCCAAGCCAATGCACGTCGGACATTTGCGAAGTTCCGTCATTGGAAACTGTCTCGAAAGTGTTCTGCGTTTCCTTGGTCATGAGGTGATTTCGGACAATCACATCGGTGATTGGGGCACGCAGTTCGGAATGATCATTTATGGCTATCAGAATTTCGTTGATCAGAGTGCCTACGCGAACGAGCCCGTCTCTGAGTTAGCAAGGCTTTACCGACTGGTGAATCAGCTTTCTGATTATCACGAAGCCTGCCGCAAACAGCCCGCTGTTGAGGAACAGGTTGAGAACGTTGCTGAGCAGATTTCGAAACTTGAAGATTCTGAAGAAGACCCCAAGAAGAAAAAGAAGGCTCTTAAGAAACTCAGAAGCGAACAGAGTGGTCTCAAAGAGACGCTGGCTGGGATGCAGTCGAAGCGGGACGCTGTTGATTCTGATTCCGCTCTTCAGAAGTTGGCCGCGGAGCATTCCGACATTGCTCGGCTTGCTAGACTGGAAACGGCAAAGCTGCATTCCGGTGACGAGACCAATCGAGCGTTGTGGGATGAGTTTCTTCCGGAGTGCCTGAAGGCTCTCGATCATGTGTACGAGAAGTTGGGCGTTTCGTTCGACAAGACTCTCGGTGAGAGCTTCTATCAGCCGATGCTTGCCGACGTGGTTGCTGATCTGAAGGAAAAGGGACTCGCAACAGACAGTGATGGCGCCATTTGCGTATTCGCAGAGGGCAACGCGGCTCCATTTATCGTGCAGAAATCGGACGGGGCATTCACTTACGCGACGACCGACCTCGCGACGATTCGGTACCGCGTCGAAGAGTTCGACACGCAAATCATGCTCTACGTCGTCGACACTCGGCAGAGCGAACATTTCAACCTGCTTGTGGATACCGCTCGGCGATGGGGTTACGAAGACGTTGATATTCAACACGTGAATTTCGGCACCGTCTTGGGTGACGATCGTCGGCCGTTCAAAACTCGTTCTGGTGATACGGTAGGTTTGGAAAGCCTTCTTGATGAAGCCGTCGCACGAGCGCACGACGTGGTCGTTGAGAATGATCCAGCGGGGAACCTGGACGAAGACACGCGAAAATCCGTTGCCGAGGCGGTGGGGATTGGCGGAATCAAGTACGCAGATCTGCATCACAACCGGGAAAGCGATTACGTCTTCAATTGGGACAAGATGCTGGCTAAGAACGGTGACACGGCGACTTACATTCAGTACGCCAATGCTCGAATCAACGGAATATTTCGGAAGGGCGAGATTGATCTCACGGAACTCCGTGCGAAGACTGACTCGCTTCAGCTTGAACATCCGTCGGAACGAGGACTTTTTCTACAAGTGCTTTCGTTTGGAGACGCACTGGCGGTCGTTGAACGCGAAATGCGTCCGAACATGCTGACGCAATTTCTGTTCGACACGGCGAATCGATTTTCGACTTTCTACAACGACTGCCCGGTGTTGAAGGAAGAGGACGATGGCGTTCGTACCAGTCGACTGCTGCTTTGCGACCTGACGGCCAGAACCTTGACTCAAGGGTTGGCGTTGCTGGGAATCGATGCTCCGAAGCAAATGTAGGTCACTCGTTCGAAGCGATTTTGTCAGACGAATACCACTGCAGCGGTTCGGGCAATGGTTCTGCGGCGAATTCGAGGTGGATGACGCGGCGGCGTGCGGGATCGGTTGCTCGATGAGATGAATGCAGCAGGAGCGGTCTCATTAAGACGGCGCCTCCGGATGTCACGCCGCAGGTGGCTGGATCGGTGTTCTGCTGAAGCGTTTCTGACTCGAACATGTTGAGTCGCGAACTTTGATGAGAACCCGGCAGGACTCGCAACGCGCCGTTTGATTCCTGGCAGTCGTCAAGGTGCAGCCTTACGGTCAGCATTTTCTGCAGGATGTGCGGCGGAGGCTGAACGTGCTGGATGCCAGCCTTGATTGACCACGGACCGAAGTCTGGTACGTCTTCTCTTTGCCGGACGGCGATCGAGAGATCCTGATGCCAGAAGATTCCCCAGTTGCTCTCGGGCGATTTGTCGAACATCAGGCCACGAACAAGCATTGCCTGCTCGCCGAGGATTGGCTCGACGAGTTGTGCTATCCCAGAATGACGGTGCAGTGCTCGTAC
Source organism: uncultured Planctomycetaceae bacterium (assembly GCA_943787265.1). Classification (GTDB taxonomy): domain Bacteria; phylum Planctomycetota; class Planctomycetia; order Planctomycetales; family Planctomycetaceae; genus JABMPE01. Next base: position 185,517 of record CALSLT010000022.1, read on the forward strand.
CTCGGGGACGACCTCGGTCACGTTCCTGATGGCGTAAACGCCGCCGCGATCGCGGACAGAAGTACTGTCTCGGCTTTCGATGATCGCTTTCTCGACCGCCGTTCGTAGAGCTTCGACTTCTTCGTGGCCAAGCACGTTCTCAACGATCGAGTAACCGTGTTCCTCGATATCCTGCTGGTAGATGGGGGGAAGTAAGTGCATTGATCGATCCGCTGCTATTCAGTTGTCGTCTTGCTTCGGATGCTGGACGACGAAATGTCTTCGCGGAATTGTTTTTCGGGCACTGGTACAAACAGGTCGTGGAATTCGCTCGGGATCGGCAAAGCGTTGATCGATTGAAATCCGGAGTCAGTCAGGCGTCCGGCGACAAGAAAGCTGCAGCCCAACGAACCGATGGCTTCCAGCGAAGTCTTCATTTTCGTTTCGCTGCTGTTGTAGAAACGCGGATCGAGGATTCTCGCTGCGGTGTCGAAACCGATCACAAAGGTGGTGCCGGGAAAGAGCCTCGCCTTGTCCACAAAGAGTGGAGCAGCGGTCAGAGCGAGGGGAACATTATCAAACTGGTGTCGCCGCTGCTCGATTTCAATGTTGTTGAGCGGTGGCTTGTCTGCGTTGACTATCGAAAGTTCGAAGTAGACGGGGCCGCCGATTTGCTGTTCGGCGATGTTTCGAAGTTTGTGATGCCCGACGTGCACGGGGTTGAACGAACCCGGCAATAGTCCACGAGGTGGCTCGGCGACCGTGTCAGTAACGCGATTGTTCGGGAGCGACCATGCGGTAGTACGGCTGCCTGTTCGGAGTTGAGAGATGTTGGAAGGAACGGTTTCAATTTCGATGGCGGCAGTTTCATCAACGTGGAGCATCGGGATTTCGGGTGACGGTAGATTTCCTGCCTCACAGATCGCGTAGAGCAAAAGCTCTGCAGCGACAGCTTCTTCCTCGGCGCGGCTTCGAAGCCCCTTCTTAAGGACCAGCGACAAAACCTGGCTGCTTGATGCTGATTCCGTGGCAATCCAGATTCGGTGGTCGCCACGTTTTGGCGTTGAACTGGCGAGCGCAGCGGTGCAGGAAATTCCGATGCAGTCTGCTGAGCACGTGCCGGACGATGCTGTAATCTTGACTGCTTTCTGCCAGGCCACAGTTGCCATCTTTAAGGCCGTCTGGCGTGAACAGAACTGATCGGGAGTTTGTCCCAGGTAGTCGCTCAACGAAGCATTCGCGTATGGAATTGCCACGTCCAGAATTGTTGTCGATGCTCCGGGGGTGGTCAGCAGGTCGCTGGCGATACGACTGCCCCCGCCGGTCAGGCAAAGTGCTATCTGCCAGGGGCTATCGTAAAGATTCTGAATGGCCTGTTGATAAGTCGTCACGCTGAAACTCGCTTCGTCCGCATCGAGATATGAAGGTAGATTGCGGATTGTGAGGCACTTACTTTGCGGAAGCCAGCGTTGTGGACGCTTCCTTTAGTCGCCGCTTTAGATCGTCAGTACTCGGGTTCGGGTAGAGAAGCTGAGTGACTTTCAGCAGCTTTCTTGCCTCATCGAACTTCTTCAACAGGATGGCCGCTTCGATGACGTGGATTCTTGCGTCCATCCATTCTGGTGAGCCGGCCTTCAAGCTGCCTTCGATTTTGCGAAACTGCAATTGGGCGGCGGCCGTGTCGGTTGGCTTTCGGGTTGCGAGTAGCAGTGCTGCGACGCGTCGTCGCATCACAACGTCTTTTGGTTGCTTGCTGAGCATGCGATTGAGAATCTTGATCGCGAGACTCGATTGCCCCGTCATCTCGTAGGCTGATGCGACGATAGGCCCGAACGTATCGATCTGCTCGTTAGAAAGGCCTGCTGGATTGAGGCCAGCGTGCTGCATTGCTTGAAGTTGGATGGTTCCCACGTTTCGGCGTTGATCTTCCAGCAGGTACTCGGCAACTGACGAGAGCCCTGACAGGATTCCGGACAAGCGATCCTGATTCAGTAACACCGTTGATTTCAGCAGTTCGGTAGCAGCGGCGGTGTCTCCGCGGCCAGTCAACGAGACGATTCTCAGGCCCGTCGCCGTTTCAACGGTACTTTGTGGAAGCGGTGTCTGGCGGGACGAATCGCCGGATGTGACTGAGGCAAGAATGTGTTGCAGCAATCCGTCGGCAGTTTCAAAGTCGGGTTGCTCCATGCTGATGAGGATTCTCGCTGTGCGGATGAGAAAATCAGCTTCTGAAGACGACAATTCAGCATTTGGATTCATCGCCGTTTGGATGTAGGGGCCGAGTAAGCCGATGATTGCCTGCTCCCATTCGGATCGAGGTTTCTTCAGGTTTCGCAAACGATTGAGGATTGTTTCCGAGCAACGGGCAATGCCAATCATTGCGTCCAGGTAGCGTGTGTGGTTGCCTGGAACTGACACGTAGAGCTGCAGTGCTTTGGTGGTTTGCAGTCGTTGCTCCTGGAGCTGTGCCAGCATCCAGGTGGCTTCTCCGGCGGTTGGCGATTCAGCGAATGCGTTACGGTGGTTGTTCAATGAGGCCATATAGGCTTCGCGCCGTTCGGCAGTTGGAGTGTCGCGAAACTGCATTCCCAGACACCAGGCGACCAGCAGGTCTGCGTCAGCCGCTCGCTCGCCAGTTTTGTTCAGGGTGGTGACCAGGCTGAACGCGTTGGCAGCTTCTGCGTACTTCTTCTGTTTGAGCAGAATGGAGCCGTATGTGTAGCCGATTTCTGCCGCGATTTCGTTTGCTTGTTGCTGTTGAGCCTTCGCGAATGCCTGAGAGTAGCGGTCGGCCGCGTTTGCCATATCCCCCGTTGAGTAGAGGGCCTGACCTTCACGGACGAGAGCTCCGACTTCCACGCCGTACGTGTTCCGACTTTTTTGATCAGCCATCAGGTTTCGTGCGCGGGCCGCCCAGTAGCCGTTGCCTGTCGACGTGGCGACCTGAATGGCTCGCTGCACTTCCTGTTGCAGTTCGGCGGCCAGTTCTGAGCGATTCTTCTCTTCCGCAATCTGTGACAGCCGAAGGAACACTTGAGCCATCAGGAAATTCAACGGTCCAGTTAGTTGCGGATGTTTTGTGCGATACTCCCGCAGATAATCTGCCGCGTCGATGAAGCGGTCTTCGGCAATGAGCAGTTTGACATGTTCTGCGGCCAATGAATGTTGCACGTTGGCTGGCGGATTGTCCTCGCGAATGGCGTTGATCATGGACCATGCGGCGGCAGGAGTTCCGCGTAGTCGTAAAGTGGTTGCATAGGCGAGCTGGCTTTGCCACATGACGTCATCTTTCGACGAGACTGCGGCCAGTCGCCTGAGGATTTCGCTGGATTTGACGAGCGCATCGGCTCGGTCGGTTGGCGAGTCGGGCAACAGACGGGCCTTCTCCAGAAATGCCAGACCGAGTCGAAGTTGGAGTAGTCGCTGAAGAGCTCTTAACTGGTACGGGTGCAGTCGCTCGCCAAGCACATCGATCTTGCGACTGCGCGACTGTTCGCCAGTTTGAACATCGAGTTGCTGCAGCATCGGGATTACTGAATCTGCCAGGCGATGTGCTTCGGCTATTGCCTTTCGGTCGTACGGTGTGAGGTCAACTCGCCACCGCAGGCTTTCGAGTTCGTAGGCACTGACAAAAGCAAGCTGTGATTCGAGCAGGATCTGCTGCGGATGGTTCCGTCGACTTTCGTGAATCGGATTGACTGCCTGTCGAGCCTGTTGGAGAAGCTCGGTTTGCTCATCAAGAGTGGCGGCCGTCCGTGAGTGCTGAGCCAGAGTTCGCGATAACTCGACGGCGAACCGGCATCGCGTGAGAAAATCGAGCTTCGCGTCTGCGAGTTTTCGGTGGCAGACGGTTTCAGCCAATGAGTACAAGCCACGCGAACGCAGTCCGTCAAAGTATTGCCTGGTCCACTGCGATGCTTCCTGTCCGGGGCGGCCTTGTGAGAACGCTGGCAATGTTTGAGCGACAACCGAAAGCAGCAAGGTCACGAGCACGCAGATGCTGGATCGAGTACGACGATCAGCCGTTCCTGAATACAGCGATTGCTGAGTTGTGGGGCAGGTTGTCAGAGTGCGGCGCGGCATGTTCGCCGTAAGCTTTCACGGTGAGCCTGAGCGTTTGTGACGCCTGGCATCGAATGTCGGAAACGTGTATCTGCAATGTCTGATACGGAGTGATTCGTTTGAACCTCGCCGAGAGTTTATCGTACGGCCTGCATCGTTGGAGTACCGTTTTGCTGCTCAGTTGGTTTTCACACTGATACTCCTGATCTTTTCACCTCTCAATCATTGGCAGGCAACTAAGTGATCGATTCAGAGTCGAAACCAATTCGCCGCTGGGGCAAACGGGCTGTCGTATTGGCTTGCCTGGTTGCACTCCCTTACCTCGTTCATCAGGTGTACGTTTCCTGGTTGGGGATTCCCGCCAGCATTCGCATTGCGACGGGGACCGTGGGGGGGCGGTATCGAGCGGTTGCCGATGCGTTGGGCGATGAGCTTTCTGCTCGAAGCGGCGTGTCGGTGGAAATGGTCGAAACGAAGGGGTCGATTGAGAATCTTGATCGGCTCGAACGTGGCGAGTTGGAGCTTGCGCTATTTCAACCGGAAGCCGTCGGATCAGATTCGGGAGATCACTTGTCGATCCGCTCTGTGGGAAATGTGTTTTCAGAGGTCGTTGTCGTCCTCGTCCGACGGAATTCGGGAATTGATTCCGTTTTCGATTTTGAAGGCAAGCGAGTTTCGATTGGTGTGAAGGAATCAGGAGATCGTGCGACAGCTCGATTGGTGCTTGCACACTGCGGTCTCTCGGAAGATCAGATTGAGCCGTCTGCATTCGACTATGCCGAGATTGAAGCTAGGTTTCGCGAGTCGACGCTTGATGCTGCGATGGTGACCGTTGGCCTGGATGCAGAGTTTCTACGGACGATTTCGCGAGATGGTCTGGCCGATGTTATCGCTGTTCCATTTGCAGAGGCCCTCGCGGCAAAGCACCTGGGGACTCAGACCGTTGAGATTCCAGGCGGCAGTTTCTGCACGTCTCCCACGGCGGTGCCGGCGATGTCTGTTGCGACTGTGGCAGTTCGGAGTCAACTGTTAACAACCGAAACTGTTCCTGACGCTCTGGTCGAGCTCGTCGACGAGATACTGATGGATCAGCGATTTCAACGAGCAAATCGTTTGGGGGAACTTTTCGCCAAAGGAGAACAATTCGCGACGATGAGAACACTGTTCCCTTTGCACGATGGAGCGGTCAATTATTTCGAGCCGGAACTCAAGCCGTTGCTATCAGCGGATTTTGTTGAGGCGACCGAAGGTCTGCGGTCATTTGTTGTGTCGATGCTTTTTGCTGGGTGGCTGGCGTGGCGATGGATTCGTGAGAACCGAATTCGCCAGCAGGAGCATCGGCTGGATCGATTTATTCGGAAGCTGCTTGAGATAGAACGCCAACAGATGGACCTTGATCAGACCGCTTCCGGAGACGATTCTGCCAGACTGAACGATCTGCTCGATGAGGTCACAAAGTTGCGGCAGGAAGCCTTGGGTAAATTGACTTCGCACGAACTACACGACGATCCGGCGGCCGGCGTTTTCATCGAAATGTGCCACGCGCTGTCAGACAAGATTAACGCGAAGCTAAACCGGCAACGGCTGGACTCGCAGTTCCAGGCTTTGATGGCTCATTGGAATGACAAAGGAGATAACTGAAAGGCCGCGAGGCGTTGGCGGTTTATCGTTTTGACAGTTCTGTTCAAACGAAAAATCCCCGGGACACAAAGTTGTGTTCCGGGGACTGAATCACGTTTTACGACGCGACATCATGCGATACCGGGATGCCACAGTCGGTTTTCTCACAGGTTGGCGAGCGTGTCGAAGTCCTGTATCAGGTCTGTCGAGAGAACAAAGTTCTCATCGATTGTCTCGACACTGCTTATGACGTCTGCTCCTTCGCCCGTTGATGCGGTGTCGCTTCCACTGTTGCCGTTGATGACGTCGTCACCCTGGTCGCCGGTGATTGTGTCGTTCGACCCGCCACCTCGCAGTGTGTCGTTTCCGTCGCCACCAACAATTGTGTCGGACGCTCCTTCGCCGTCAATGACGTCGTCGCCATCTTCACCGTAGAGAACGTCGTTTCCGTTACCGCCCATGATCGTGTCGTTGCCGTCGTCACCGAAGATCGTGTCATTTCCGGCCTGGCCAAGAATCGAATCGTCTCCGTGAGAACCGTCGATCAAGTCAGCACCACTGTGGCCTTGAATGGTGTCGTTGTCGTTGCCACCGTTGATCGTGTCATCGCCAGAGCCTGCGGCGATTCGGTCATTGCCAAAGTTGCCGAGCAACGAATCATTTCCGGACATGCCGTTAATCAAGTCGTCTCCGAACCCACCGGCAATGGTATCGTTGCCGACGTCTCCGGTGAGCATGTCGTCACCGAAGCCACCCAGTAGCGAGTCGTCACCGGCATCGCCGACCACTGTATCGTTACCGTCGTCTCCGTCTACAACGTCGTTACCGTCTCCGCCGGAGATCGCGTCAGCACCGACGTTGCCTGACAGCGTGTCGTCTCCGGCTTCGCCAGCGATGATATCGTTGCCGTCGTCACCTGAAATCGTGTCCGCATCGGCACTGCCAGTCAGTGTGTCGTCGCCGAGGCCACCATTGATTGCCAGTCTGACGTTACCAAGAGAGGCTCCGGTGGCAGTGATGGTGTCAGAGCCTGACCCACCGTTGACGGTCAGGACTAGTGCTCCGACTTGATCGACGTCGGTGATTGTCACGGTGTCGTTACCGGAGCCACCATTGATGACGACTGCTTCGATTCCGGCTTCGAGGCCACTGCCCATGACCGAGATTGAGCCGGTGCCTTGTGAAACAATCAGTTCCATTGCTCCGGATTGGCCGACAGTGAACGTGTCGTCGGTTGACTTGCCGCCAACTGACAAGGTGTCGCCACCTGCGTCTGCGAGAATTGTGTCGTCGCCGTCGTTCTGTCCGTCCCAGACGATGGTGTCATCACCTTCTCCGCCTGACAGTGTGTCAGCTCCACCCTGTCCGTCGACGGTGTCGTCGCCGTTCCCACCATTTAATGTGTCTCGCCCCGCTCCGCCGAGTAGAGTGTCATTTCCACCGCCGCCGCCCATCAGGTCGCCGCCAGCGTTTCCTATCAGCAGATCGTCCGAGTCAGCACCCGAGAGGGTGTCGTTGCCAGTTCCACCGATCAAAGTGTCAGGCAGAAGGTCTCCGGCCTGCGATGGTGGAACGACGGCAACGGGAGGAATCACGATCGAAAGTGAGTAAGCCTGCGGAGCGTCTTGAGTTCCGGTGACTCGAAGTGAGTAGTCACCAGCAGCCGGAAGCGTGAACTGTGTGATCAATTCACTTTGTCCAAAGCCGCCTCCGAACGAGGAAGCCAATACGGTCACACCGTCTGAATCAATCAGCTCAAGACCAAGGTCGTTCAACGTCTGCAGGTTGAGAGTTGTGCCTTGATTTGCATTAAACTGATCCTGAGGGCCTGCGTTGACAGTCGAGCCAGTTGGTGACAGATCAACTGAAACTGTCAGGTCAGTTGTCACAGTGAATTGATAAACATCAGTGTCGGTGTTCGAGTCAATGCTGTTGCCTGTGATTGACAGTGGGGTTGCGGCGTCGACTGATCCTGCCATCGTTGCGTCGCCAACGGTATCGTTGCCTGCGCCTCGCTCATTGGTGTCACCATACGTCCGTTGTGTGGCCAGGATATCGAATTCCTGCGGACCATCAAAACTCGTCGCGAGAAACGGATTCATCAAAGCAACGACACCAGGGGTGTTTTGGAAGTTTCCTCCCAGTACATGCGGCTGGCCGAGACCGTGACCATGTTCGTGGGCGACGATATTCCGCAAGCTAAGCGGGTCTGCAAAATTCAAGTCAGCACTATCAAGGGTCATGTCACTGAAGTTGGGGAAGAAATTGAAACCTAGGAGGCCACCAGTACCACCTAGGTCGACGCCGCCAATTCGAATGTCTGGCCGGGTTCCAAGGACACCCGGTGCTCCACCTGCAACTGGCACTCCGTCGTCGTTAGCTTCGATGACATAGGTGATGCCGGAGATTTCCTGATATCGGTCAAAGACCTGTTGAAAGAGTGCGAACCATGTGCGGTTCGTAACATCAGGCCCTGTTGCCGTTTCATTATAAAAGATGTCGAACTGAGCGATCATATCGCTGGCAGTAAGTCCAGCGAGATCAGGAATCATGGTTCCGTCCGGCACGATGCCCCATGTCAAGGTGATTGGGTCTCCTTGGTTGAAGCCGGGTGTTCCGTCAGTCGCTGTTGCTGTGAAGCGGTTTGCGTCGCGTGTTGCAAACAGGTTGTTGTTGGTTGGGATTCCAAACGGCAACGCTCCATCATCGTTGAGAATCGTGCCGATTCCCTGGCCATCGGCGAGAGCGTAGTCACTCGTCTCGATGAGATTCACGAAGAATCTTTCGTCATCTTCTGCAGTCCCATCGCCGGTTACAGTCACTGACAACTGTGTTGAAGTTACTCCAGGGGCAATTGTGACAGACCCTGGGGTGCCGTCGAAGTCGAAACCGGCCAGAGCGTTGCCGTTGCCGAGTTCGTAGTTGACGGTAATGGCATTCTGTGGGACAGAATTTAGGCTCACTGTAAAGTCAAAAGTTGTTGAACCATTCGTTTCCGTCTGCGTGACGTCTCCCACCGAGACGAGGACATCGTCGTCCCGGATGGAGATTTCCCCTCGAGGATCAGAGATTCCTACTGCTGAAGTAGTCGACAGATCGACGAAGAACGACTCGCCACCCTCTGCAACCTGGTCTCCCAGAATTGTGATGGTTATGGTTTTCGATGTTTCGCCTGGACCGAACGTCAGTACGCCACTTGTTGCAACGAAGTCCTGGCCACCAGTTGCTGTCCCGTTGGTTGTCGTGAATGAAATCGTCAACCCGCTGATGGTCGGCTGAGTTAACGACACTGTCAGCGTTGCTGTTTGATTGCCGGTGTTCCCTTCGGTGATGGTTACATCAGAGATGAAGGCAAACGTTCCGACACCATCGACGATGTCGTTGCCGTCGCCTCCGTCCAGTGAGTCGGCTCCTCCGCCACCGAAGAGAACGTCGTCTCCACTTTGACCTTTGACGGTATCGTTTTCCGTGCCGCCGGAAATCGTGTCCCTGCCGCCGCCGCCGAGGATGGTGTCGCCTTCGCTGCCGCCGTTGATGGTGTCGTCGCCTGCCTGACCGTTCAGGAAGTCGGCTCCAGCGTCACCTTCGATGACGTCGTTGCCACTTCCGCTGTGAATCTGATCAGCTCCGTCGCCACCGTTGACGGTGTCGCTGCCGGCGTTTCCTTCGATGCGGTCATTGCCTGCATCACCCGCAATGACGTCTTCGTCAGCTCCACCCAGGAGAGTGTCGTCGCCATCGCCTCCGAGCAGCGAATCCAGACCAGACATACCGTTGATGGCATCGTTGCCGGCTCCTCCGTCGATGGTGTCTGCACCATCGCCTCCAACGACTGAGTCCAGGCCGTCGCCCGCGACGACTGAGTCGTTGCCGTCACCCGCGTCGATGCTGTCGTCCCCCGTGCCTGCATCGATGATGTCGTTGCCATCACCTCCAAGCACGGTGTCGTTGCCGTCTCCGCTAATGACCGAGTCTGCACCGTTGCCCGCGTTGATGACGTCGTTGCCGGATGCGCCCGTGATGGTGTCGGCTCCGTCACCACCAAGCAGTGTGCCGCCCAGATCAGCACTGCCGATGATGGTGTCGTTTCCGTCGTCGCCGTCGACGGAAATCTGCAGACCGAGTCCTGTGCCAGCATCAAAGAATGAGAAGTCGGCGGCAGTAACTCCACTCACGTCGATGATATTATCTGTGTCGCTCCCGACGATGACCAGCGAGGTCACCGTGCTGGCTTGAACGGTTCCGAAAGTCGGATCGCTGGCCCCATTGACGGTCACCCGCACTGTGCCGGGTGAGAGCGGGTCCGTGTCGACGGCGATGGTGTCCGGTCCGTCTGAAACGATCTGCAATTCACCGCCGGAGAACAGGCTTGTGACTGACAGATACGTCCGTCTTTCCAGCACCTCTGATGGTGCTCGCCGTCGCGTTGACTTACGACGAGTCTGTTTGCTGGAGAGTTTTTGACGTAGTCGATCCATCCAGTTCCTGGGCATCGTGAGCTCCCGTGGGTCTGCGAATTGCATAGGCAGCAGCATGTGGGGAACCCGCGTCAAACAATTACGCGGTGAATCCGTTGATTCCCCGGCAGTCGGATCGGCACTCATGAATGGTCGATCTGACACAACTGGCGCGTGCCGTCGAAAGCGGAAGTTTCCGAGCGATGCGGGCGACTGGCTCAACACGTAATTGCTGCACAATCGGAACTCAGAGTTCAGTCTGTAGGGATAGTAGTGCCGTATAATCACTACAGGTGAACGAACCGTAAGGCTTGCACGCTGCTCTATTGAATTTGCGGCCCGAGTCACCTCCACGCTTTGGCTGAATTGAACACCTCTCGCGAAGCATTCAGTATGGAACTCCCAAGTCTGATGCATGCTCACCAGCAGATAGCCATCAGGTTGTGACGATTCTGCGGATTACTCGCCCTCGCGCAGTTTTGGCAGTCGGAGTGTTTCTGATCTCACGCGTCAGTCTTGTGCGGCGTCAAGCCAGGGATTCTGACCGAGTTGCTCAAGCTGGCTGGCTCGGTGACGGGCGTGGACGAGAAGCAGTTCTCGATCCTGTTCGTGGCGACGTTCAATAGCGCGTTGTGCCCGTAGGAACTGTGGAAGAATGCTTGCAAGGTTGCTGCTGGAGTTTTGGCCGCGACGCTGAAGTTGGCCGAGTTCAAACTTGTCGAGGCCTTCCTTCAGAATGTCGTCTTCGAGGGAGAGAAACTGTCGGTACGAGCCGGGGTCACCTTGTCGCGCGCAGCGTCCGATCAACTGTCGATCGATCCTTGTCGCCGCGTGAAGCTCGCCGCAAACGACGTGCAACCCGCCTCGGTCATCAGAATCGCCCTGTAGAGCAATGTCCGTCCCGCGTCCTGCCATGTTTGTGGCCACAGTGACTCGACCGGGTTGCCCGGCGTCGGCGACGATTTCTGCTTCGCGAGCGTGGTTACGGGCATTCAAAAGTTGGTGTTCGATGCTCAAGTCCAACAGCAGGGCAGCGAGGCGTTCCGATTGTTCGATCGTCCGCGTCCCGATCAGGACGGGCCGCCCGGCGTCGTGTTGCAGCTTTACTTCCTGAGCTACGGCAGCCCATCTTGCGTCTGTGGTTGGAAGAATCGTGACGGGCAGGGCTTCCCGTCGTGTCGGGCGTCTTGTGGGAATTCGGAAAACGGGCAGGCCGTAAACATTCAGGAATTCATGAGCGGCTGTCGTTGCCGTGCCCGTCATGCCGGAAATGCGATCGTACTGCCCGAACAGTTCCTGAACGGTGATTCGGGCGCTGTGAGAGGTGAGCGGTGTGATCTCAACTTTCTCGCGAGCCTCGACAGCTTGGTGAACGCCGTTCCGCCATTTTCGACCTTCGGCGATGCGGCCGGAGTACTCATCGACGATGTGGACCTTGCCGTCCTTAACAACGTAGTGCTCGTCGAGTTTCAAGGAGTTGGCGACGTACGTGGCTGTCACAACCCCGTCAGTAATGTCTGACATCGGAAGTTCGCTGAGCAGCGGCGGACGCGGCAACGATCTAACAAGTCGAAAGCCGGAAGGCGTCAGGTCGAATTGGCCGGAATCCTCGTCACGCGTAACGTGATCATCGAGGTGAAACTTTTCGGCCGCGGATGCGCACCATCGAAACAGGGCTTCCTTCGTTCTCTGGTCTCCGGATTCACTGCTGATGATAAGCGGCGTGCGTGCTTCGTCGATCAGCAGGCTGTCGGCTTCGTCGATCAATGCAAAGTGAAGCGGGTGACGCTGCACCGTCGGACGTTGCTTCGAGAGGTGCTCGTCATGAGTTGCATTGTTGGCTGCACTCGGTTGAAGCGTTGATGTGGTCAACGAGTCTGCAAATAGTGGCGATTCAGACTGTCCGCTGGCGCGAAGTGTTAGTCGGTCGCGGAGGAAGTCAAAGCCGAATTCTTTGGCCGTTCCGTAGGTGATGTCGGAATCGTAGGCGGCACGCCGCTCGGCCGGAGCCATGTCGCCGGTGATCGACGCAACGGTCAGGCCAAGAGACTCATAAACTGGTTCCATCCAGTTGGCGTCTCTGTGAGCGAGGTAGTCGTTGGCCGTGGCGACGTGAATCGGCATGCCTCGAAGAGCGTTCAGGAAGACCGGTAAGGTCGCGACCAGAGTTTTTCCCTCACCGGTCTGCATCTCGGCAATGCATCCGTGATGAAGAGCAATTCCCCCGAGAATCTGAACCGGATAATGAGTCAGGCCCAGATGCCGTCGCGAAGCATCAACGACGGCTGCGAAGGCTTCCGGGAGAAGAGTGCCGAGTGGTTCGCCAGATCGAGCTCGGTAACGAAGAGCCGCTGCCGATTGATGCATGTCGGCGTCAGACTGGGACTGCAGTTTCTCCGCTGCGACGTGAACGCGTTGGGCAAGCTGCTTCCATCGACGCGGCGGATTGCGTGGCGACCGGAACGTGCGTGTTAGTAGCTCGTTGGCTCTCCGAAGAAGCATCGTTGTCAGGCCGCCTCTTTCACGAGCTTTGCTGGTGAGTCACTACACACCACATCGTTCGGGAGATTGATGTGTGCCGTGTTTCTGATATCCACTCGAACCTAAGCGGAGCGTTGATCCTTCGCAGTGTCAGGAACAACTCGGCGATCGGCCCCCTCTTCGTCTTCCATTCCAACGGGGGTGTAGTCGACTCCTCCTGTTTCCGCCAGACGGGACATAATGAGATCTGTTACCTCGTTGAGAAGTTCCGGCGTTGTCTTCTTTCTGTGGAATTCGGAAAGGTCGATTGGTTCACCATAAGTGACTCGCACGCGGCTGCGGTGAATGAACGGATCGACCATGCTGGTCACCGGCTGTGGCGCGTCGTGAATGAAGACCGGGTAAACCTTGACTCGACTCTTTAACGCCAGAAACGCGACACCAGGATTCGCGGACCGTAGACGAGTGCCCCAGTTGATGCCTCCTTCCGGAAACAGTCCGACCAGTTCGCCATTCTTAAGGCGGCGCAACGCTTCACGAGTGGGGGCCATGTCCTGACCGTCTCGGTTGACGGGAATCGATCTCATTGTGCGAACCAGCCATCGCATTCCGGCGACGTCGCAGAACTCACTTGCGGTCAGAAAGCCCGCGACACGAATGTTTCTTGATCCGCCGGTCACGTCACCGCGTAGATGATGGTTCGTCCAGACCATCATGGGGTCTACAGGGCTGCGATGGTTGGCAATGATCAAGCCGCCCCCTTCCGCCGGGATCGGACACGGACCATTGTTGCATCGCCACCGGAATATCAGGCCGCCATACAGTCGTTGAATGACGTAAAGAAGCCAGACGCCCCATCCATCCTGACACCGAAGAATGCTTCGCGCAACCAGCCCGACGGCAACCGCTGAATACACGGCCAGAGTGAGCATCGCTGCAACTTCAGGATCCATTTCTACAACGCCTGTGTGTGTGAATCTTTCGAGAATCCAAGTCTGGGAAAAACCTTGAGGAATGATAGTGTCTGACCTCGAAAACGGCCAAATCGGGTTTCGGCCGTGAGACAAGCCGTCTAGGAGGCGGCGGGGCGGTTGAGTTGCCGACCGGGTTACGATACACCGCAGTTTGATTCATTAAATTCGCGTTTGAATTCAGCGAAATAAAATCTATCGCCAACGTTCTCGGCGATGGCTCATAAAAGAGGCACAGCCATGCCACGGTTTGCTCATACAATCTCAATTCTGTGTCTAATTGCCGTTTCGCTAGTCAGTAGCGGCTCTGGTGCGGCGTCAGCGGCTGATCGATGGGAATTTCCGATCAAGTTTTCCAAGGCCGTTCGCCAGACTCCGTATTCAGGTCGAGTCTACCTGATCTTTACGAAACGCGATCGCGAGCCTCGCCTTGGACCGAGTTGGTTCAGTCCTGAGCTGTTTGTTTCTGCGGAAGTCAAAAACTGGGCACCGGACACTTTGTTGACCATTGCCAGCGGAGCATCGTCGTCACACGGCGTGGCGGATACTTTGCGGTCCTACCCGGAAGCGTTTTCCAGTCTGGGCCTGTCGGGATATCGAGTTCAGGCTGTTGCCCGGTTCAATGCCTGGCAGCGGGAAATTGGTAAAGGTGAAGGCAATGGCTTCAGCGCGACAGCCACGGTTGAAGCAGAAGGACGACAGCCCGAGTTGATCATCAATGCACTTGCTCCGAAACATGAGTTTCAGGAGACGCAATGGTCGAAACTGCTGAAGGTCAGATCAAAGTTGCTGAGCGACTTCTACGGCCATGATGTTTTCATTCGGGCGTCGGTCACAGTGCCTGTCAGTTACGCAACCAGTCCGGATCGACATTACCCAACCATCTTCGAAATTCCAGGCTTTGGCGGCGATCACAATTACCGTGCGACTGGCCAGGCCCCGACGGAACTGGGGAACGACGGTGTTGAGTTTATTCGAGTGATGCTTGATCCAGCGTGCCCGCTCGGACATCACGTCTTTGCCGATTCGGCGAACAATGGTCCGCGCGGTCAGAGTTTGGTTGAAGAATTTCTGCCGGCTTTCGACAAGCAGTACCGAAGCATCGCGAAGCCGACGGCTCGGTTTGTCACCGGGCACTCGTCAGGTGGTTGGAGCAGTCTCTGGATTCAGGTGACTTATCCTGATCACTTCGGTGGAGTGTGGAGCACTGCTCCTGACCCGGTCGACTTTCGCGACTTCCAGAGAATCAATCTCTACGCGGCGAACGAGAATATGTACTCGACCGCTGAAGGGAAGCCACGACCGCTCGCTCGCATCGGAGGGCAGGTTCGGCTCTGGTACAAAGGCTTCGCCGATATGGAGTGGGCGCTCGGCCCCGGTGGGCAGCTTCACAGCTTCGAGGCTGTCTTCAGTCCACGAGGAGAAGATGGTAAGCCGAAGCTGGTCTGGGATCGTGAGTCCGGAAAAGTGTTTACCGACGTTGCGAAGACGTGGGAGAAGTATGACATCCGGTTGATTCTGGAGAGCAACTGGAAACAGCTCGAACCGAAACTGCGCGGCAAGTTGCACGTCTTCATGGGTGACCAGGACACGTTCTACCTGGAAGGC
>CALSLT010000023.1 GCA_943787265.1 uncultured Planctomycetaceae bacterium
GCGACCGGGGCGAAGAAGGAAACTTGCCAACGCCCCGTATAAGTTGCGCCAACTGGACAGTCATCTCAGCCTCAATCGCCCGATCGTGTCTACGAAACCTCGAAACTGCCCGTGTTTCACGACGTTTCGTAGACGCTGTTGACGTTCTCTCAACTCACGTTGATGAGTGGGAAAGACTCATATTTTACGAAGCGTCGAGAACCTGAAGTCCGACCGGACAGCGAATGCAGGTCTGCTCAGGACTGCTACTGCTTCGTGCGTACTTGAGAGAAATTGTTCCATCGGTAGTACCTAAATCTCTTCCGCCGAAGTCAATGCCTGTTGATTCTGGTCAACTTGGAATCATGAGGACTGTCTACGTCTACGAAACCTCGTGGATATCGAGCATTTCAGAGGTTTCGTAGACGGGATGCTGGGGCTGGAACTGGATCGTTGAATGGACGCTGCGACCACGTGACGTTGCAGCCTGGTGCTCGGCGCGGCGAACTGATACCAGTTTCAGAAAGTTGCAGGATTCTGGCCAGAGTTGGAGATGCTCGCGGGTATATATATAGGTAGGAAACCGCGTCGCGGTGTTCCCGAATTACCTGAGCTGACTCGTGTCGCTTTCACGAGATATCCATAGCACGGAATTGCCCTTACTTCCTGCGCGCATCGTTGATGCTCCCAAGGCATTGTACGTCCGTGCTTTCTTGAACTCACCATGTGCAGTCTCTCACAGGGCGTTTGTGCGCGCTGTCGCAGTGGCGTCGTTTGACGATGCCGATGTCTCTCTACTTTGGCAGGAATGGCTTATGCAGAACACGACCCAGACGACTCCACGCTTGTTGCTGACGCCACGCGAGGCGGCACAGACGCTGGCGATCTCGCCACGCAAGCTCTGGGAAGTCACGAAATCCGGCGGGCTCCCCTGTGTCCGGATCGGGCGGGCCGTGCGGTATGAAATCACTGATCTGCAGACGTGGATTAGTAGTCAGAAAGAGGTGAGCCTGTGAGCTGTCTGCAGGATTTTCTGGGGCACTTTCCCGATGCCCGTCAGTCGGGCGCTGAATGGGCAGCAACGTGTCCAGCTCATGAGGATCACGTTGCCAGTCTGTCGATCGGTGAAGGCGACGACGGACGTGTGCTGCTGCACTGCCACGCCGGTTGTTCGGTCGAGCAGATTTGTGATTCGGTGGGACTGAGTGTTTCAGACCTCTACGAACCTGCTGAGGGGCAGCGGATGACTACAGTGTCTACGTCTACGAAACCCGCTGAAGACCGGGCAACTTCGACGTTTCGTAGACAGAGTTCCTCGCAGCGGACTCGAAAGACGTTTCCCTCGGTAGCCAATGCGATTGATGAGTTGGCTCATTCAGGCGACATGCAGCCGGCGGACAACTGGTCGTATCACAATGCCGACGGAGCAGAAGTGCTTCGTGTCGTACGTTTCGAAACCGAGCGTGGCAAGTCGTTTCGACCGATCGCACGCACAGAGAATGGCTGGGTGATCGGCGATCCGCTGGGACTGTTGCCGCTGTTCGGGCTACCGGAACTGCTGCAGGCGGGGCAGGAATCCCGCGACGGGCTGGTGTTCGTCTGCGAGGGCGAGAAGGCGGCCGACGCTGCTCAGTCTCTCGGGCTGGTGGCCACCACGAGTGCTCACGGAGCAAAGTCTCCGAAGAAGACTGACTGGTCCCCGCTGGCCGGTCGTAACGTGATCATTCTGCCGGACAATGACGAGGCCGGATACGCCTATGCCGAAGAGGTGACGGAATTGCTGGAGAAGCTCGATCCCAAACCGATCGTGCATGTTGTTGAACTGCCGGAACTCCCCGAGCACGGCGACATCGTCGACTTGATCATTGCTCAGCAGGACGTGGCGGATACCCGCGACACGGTACTCAGTCTTGCCAGGCAGGAGCAGCAGGAAACAGTGTCATCGACACCGGAGCAACCGCTGTCGTTCGCTCCGTTTCCGGTGTCTGTTCTGCCGGAGCCGATCAGCAGCTTCGTGAATTCATCAGCTCGAGCGATCGGCTGCGATTCCTCGTTTCTGGCTCTGCCACTGCTGTCGGCATTCGCAGCGGCAATCGGCACGACGCGACAAATTCAATTGAAACCCGGCTGGTGCGAACCCGCGATTCTGTGGACCGTCATCATCGGTGACAGTGGGACGCTCAAAACGCCAGCATTCAAAGTCGCGATGAAGCCATTGCGGAATCGTGAGCAGAAGGCGGCTGAGGAGTTTCAGCGGGCGCTCGCGGAGCACAAGAAAGCGGAGCTCGCTCACAAGCAGGAGATGAATGCACGAAAGCGAGAGGGTTCCGAGGATTCGCCACCAGACGAGCCTGCGCCGCCTGAGCGTGAGCGAGTGCTGGTTTCCGATATCACAGTCGAAGCACTCGCGCCGATCCTGAAGACGAATCCTCGCGGCGTGCTGGTCTCGCGTGACGAACTCGCCGGCTGGGTCGGCTCGTTTGACCGATACACGAAGAACGGCGGAGGTGACCTGGCTCACTGGCTGTCCATGCACAACGCTGAAAACCTGATCGTGGACCGTAAGACGGGATTCCCGCCGTCGATCTTCGTTCCCATGGCATCTGTCAGCGTGACAGGCGGCATTCAACCGGGAATCCTGAGCCGTGTGTTCAACAGCGATTGCCGCGAAAGCGGTCTGATGGCTCGGCTGCTGCTGGCGTGGCCGCCACGTAAAGCAAAACGCTGGACGGATGCAGGCATCTCGTGGCAAAAAGAGAAGACGCTCTCGGCAATCGTTCAACGGTTACTGGAGCTTGAACCGTTTCGACATGCGGATTACTCAGAGGCACCTGTGACTCTTCAATTGACTGATGATGCCCACGACGCGTGGGTCAAATTCTATAATGCTCACGCAGATGAGGAGGTGGGACTCGAAGGCGAACTGGCCTCCGCGTGGTCGAAGCTGGAAGCCAGTGCCGCCCGGCTTGCTCTGGTAATCCATCTCGTGCGATGGGCCGCTGATGATCCAACGCTGGACGATTCCGAGTACGTGGATGCCGAAAGCATCACTGCGGGCGTGACTCTGGCGAACTGGTTTGGCTGCGAAGCTCGCCGAGTCTACGCAATGCTCAGCGAGACCGACGAGCAGCGGGCAACCCGTAAACTGGTCGAATGGATCGAACGCAGAGGCGGCTGCATCACAACCCGCCAACTGCAACAGGGCTGTCGAGAGTACAGGACAGCCGAGAGTGCTCAAGCCGCCTTGCAGCAACTGGTCGAACTAGGCATTGGCCAGTGGATATACCGCGAGCCATCACGGCGCGGAGGCCGACCAACCGAAGAGTTGCAGCTCATGACTGCCAGTCCTGCCTGCGAAAATCTCTCGAAGCCTGCAGGATCAGTGAGTTCCGTCGGCTCTGACCGTGAAGACAGTGCGAACGAAAGTAATCTCTACGGGCGACAGGCCGGCGTCTGAAGCAACTGATCAAAAGCACTTCACCCGGAACTCGAAAACACAGCCCAATCGCCCTTGCTGAATACCTCGACCCCAGGCAATGTGTTGCGTCAAATGGCGATGAAGAACATCGGCATCAGCTTTTCACGAGGAGTACGGTTTTATGGCGTCACTGTTTCGTCTCGCAGATGGTCGCAAGCGAATCCAGTTCTACGATGGCAACGGCAAACGTCGCAGCGTCGGTCTGGGCTCGATCTCGAACCGAAACGCACAACGTATCCGCGACAAAGTCGAGCAACTCGTCGAACACCGCATCACCCAGACCCCACTGGATCAGAGCGTCTCCCGCTGGCTCGTGGACCTCGACGAAAAACTCCACACAAAGCTTGTGAAAGCTGGTTTGACTGAGGCCAAGACTGAGACGTTGCAAGCTGGCCCCGCCGATGTCTCTTCCATTGAAGTGACGCTTACTGGCTTCTACGACAGATACCTGTCTGAATGCAGTGACCTCAAACAGTCTTCTTTGTCAGTCTACGCGAACGTTAGACGAAATCTCGTAGAATTCTTTGGGGTTGATAAACGAATCAAAGAAGTCACAGAGTTCGATGCCGACAACTTTCGCCGATTTCTGAAATCAAAGAACTACGCCGATGCAACGACGAACCGTCGGTGTGGCGCCATGAAGACTGTAATCCGAGCCGCTGTTAGAGATCGTTTGATTCCGGCCAATCCGTTCGAACATTTAACAACCACCGTTAACGGCAATCCCAGCAAACGTCGAATGGTGTCCCGCGATGAAATTGATCGCGTCCTTGCGGTCTGCCCGTCAGCCGAGTGGCGGCTTCTGATTGTGCTGGGACGGTATGGTGGCATGCGAGTACCGTCCGAACCGTTGTGTCTGCGCTGGTGTGACATCGATTGGGCGAATCAGAAGATCAACTTCCGTCAGCCGAAGAACGAACACCGTGAGGGGCAGCAGACTCGTACGATCCCTCTGTTTCCTGAATTGATCGAGCCCCTGAACGACGTCTTTGAACAGTCGGCTGGAAGCGAATTCGTCATCACTGACCTCAGGCCGCGTTCAATGCGGGATGCCGCCGGAAATTTTGCCAGCGCGAGCCTCACGACTCGATTCAGGAAAATCATTGAAAAGGCCGGCATCGTGCCATGGCCCAGACCGTGGACAAATTTGAGGGCCTCGCGAGATACGGAATTACGGGAGCGATTCCCATCGCATGTCGTCAACGCGTGGATCGGGCATTGCGAACAGATTGCCCAGAAGCACTATCTGATGGTCACTGACGAGCACTTCACCGAAGCAGCACAGGATTCGGTGCGAAAACCGGTGCGGCACGGCCACGTCAGTGATCGCACGGCCCAGCAATGTGATTCAGGCGAAGGCCGTTTTTCGGCGGAATGTAACGAAAAACGGCCGCGTGCAAGAGCACGCGACCGGCAGAAATGGACGATACTGGACTTGAACCAGTGACCCCCACGATGTCAACGTGGTGCTCTAGCCAACTGAGCTAATCGTCCTGAGGTGGGGAAAACTATGTCGTTCGTGGCGTGGAGTCAAGCTTCTCGAAGTCGTTGTTATTCAGACCCCCGGAACGGTGTCCGGTTGGAGTGAGCATTGCGACATTGACGCTTATTCTGGCCCGCATTTATCAGGAACTCGACCTGAATCAAGCAAGATCGGAATTGCCTGGCATTGTTTCGGGCGGCCTATCTCGGTGGGGCCATTTTGAGTCAGTTAGTTGCTGTTTTTCGGAGCGGGGCGGAAGGGGTAGACCCATGTGAGGAAGGAGTTGACGGCTCGGGTTTGGACCCAGATTTTCCCCTGACCGCTGAATTTGGCCACGAGGCCTTCTCCGCCGAAGAAGAAGCTTTTTAGTTTGCCGCCTCTTTTCAGGCCGGGGAGAACGTCTACCTGGTAGTTGAGCGTGTTTTCGAAGGCGACGACGTAGCCAGTGTCGACGATGTATTCGCCTCGGACGTCCATTTCCAGGATGGCTCCATACGAGTTGAAGAAGAGGTCTCCGGTTCCGGATGCCTGCAGCAGGACGAGGCCCTTGCCGCTGAAGAAGCCTTTGGCTCCCTGCCATTTTCCGGTTAGCTCAACGCCGTCCGTGTGAGCGACGAAGGCTCCTCGTTGAACCATCAGTGTGTTCATGTCGAGGTGGTAGTGGACGGCGTCACCTGGGGCTCCGGGAGCGAAGATGACTTCGCCTGAGCCTCGGTCGGCGGTGAATGTGTTGATGACCATGCTCTCGCCGCCAAGTGCTCGTCCGAGTGTTTTTCGGATGCCACCTTTCAGGCCGGCTTTGAGAGTGATCGACGGATCCATCGCGGCCATGGCGGATGGCTCGGCGAAGATCTTTTGTCCCTGTTCGAGCTGAACGGAGATCAGGCCGAAGTCGGGCCGCTGGCTGATTTCGAATTGAACGTCGCTATCCATGAGATATTCCCGGAAGTCTAAGTGCGACTGCTTTGTTAGTAACTGGCGATTGTGAGGCGAGTTGCTGGCTTATCGAGTTTTCAGCATCGGGCCGAGGGCTGCACCGAATGATGGCGGGTTGTGGCTTTGGCAGTAGAGCTTTCCGTGGCCGCTGAACTTGCAGACTAGGCCTTCGCCACCGAGAAAGCTGCCGATCAGACTCTTGCCAGCTTTTCCGATGCGGAACTCAAGCGTTTCTTCGAAGGCCACGATGTGACCCGTGTCGACGGTGAACTCTCCATCAACTTCGACTTCGTAGATCGATCCGAAGCTGCTGAGGAACAGATCGCCGTGGCCTGAGCACTTAACCCAGAACATTCGCTCGCCGCTGAAGAGAGCTTTACCCAGGCCTTGCCAGCTTGCGTCGATTTCGATGTTCGTGTCCGATGCCAGCCAGCTTGATCCCTGAACGATCAGTGTTCCGTTCAGCGGGTAATGGATGATGTCACCCATCAACTGCGGGCCGAGGATCAGGCTTTGTCCTTCGCTGTGCGAACTGAAATGGTTCAGGAAGAAGTTCTCTCCCGCAAACATTCGCTTGAGCCCCTTCATCATGCCGCCTTTGCCTCCCTTTGTGCGAGAGGTTGTTTCGACGGTCATGCCGCTCGTCATGGCGATCATCGCACCGACTTCGGCTGTGATCGATTCACCGGCCGACATTCTGATGTCGACAACCGAGGCGGCGGGCTGAGCCTTTATCTCGTATTGCATGTAAGCGTTCCTCTGATCGTTGATCCGGAAGCGATTGTTCGTGTGGTCTCACTGGTCGGTCGAGATTGGAAACGTGCATCGTTAAATGCAGCGAGCAATCTCTTCGGGCATCTACCACAAA
Organism: uncultured Planctomycetaceae bacterium; assembly: GCA_943787265.1. GTDB lineage: Bacteria > Planctomycetota > Planctomycetia > Planctomycetales > Planctomycetaceae > JABMPE01. The sequence goes on from CALSLT010000023.1 coordinate 6,745, forward strand.
TGCGAGTTCGTCCAGGCGGCCAACCCGCCCATCGAACGGGACTGCATGTAGATTCGCCCGGGGCCCTTGACACGCGTCACCAGTCCCTCGCCACCGAAGAAGCTGGAGAAGATTCCGCCAGCCATGCCCATTTTCAGGCTGATGGTCGGCTCGTAGGCAACGAGATGTCCGGTGTCGACGACGAATTCGCTGTCGATCTCCCGAGCGAAGATTCCGCCATACGCTCCGAACCATATTTTGCCGTGGCCACTGACTTTCAAGCGGAACAGTCCTTCGCGACCGATGAAGCTCGCGATGCCGGCCCAGCCGAGCCCGAGGTTCACGGTTGGTTCGCAGGCAAGAAAAGCTCCCGGCTGAAGGAACATTGTCGTTCCTTTCAGCTCGATGCACTCAATGTCGCCGGGGAACGGTTGAGTCAGCACAATCTCGCCCGAGCTACTCGTTGTGAACTCGTTGACGAAAAGTGATTCGCCGCCAAAGAGCTTTCGGGCGATGGCACTGAAGAAGCCGCCGTTCCATCGAGTACTCATTTCGATGGTCGAACTCATGCTCGCCATCGCGTCGGATTCGGCGATGATCGAATCGCCCGATTTCAGTTCCGCTCGGATGTTGGCGAAAGCGGGTTTGTCGCGAACTTCGGCTTCCATGAGCAGCCTCAATCTTGAAGTGAATTAGTGAGGTGTTCGGCGTTGCAGATTTAATTTGTCAGATCGGCAGAATCAGTCTTCCGACTTGATGCCATCACGCTGGTCAGTTTCCTCGTCAGACGAGTGATCCGCTGGTTGATCGTTTGCTGCCTCTTCGTCGTTCCGCTCGGCATTCAGAACGACTTCTGTTTGAGCGTCGTCAAGTATTCTTCGAAGTTCTTCCAGCCGAAAGTCGAGCTGACTGTAATCACGCGGCTCTGCTTCATCAAGAAATTGCTGAACCGCCTTGATCCTTTCATCCGAATTCGGATGAGTCGACAGCCACGAAAGTGCACCGTGCAGATGAGCGTCCGGCAGCGAGTCGAGCATCTGAATCATGGCTTGGGGATCGAGGCCGGCTGCGTGCATCATGCGGGCACCTTCGAGATCGGCTTCTGTCTCCTGCCCCTGCGAGTAATTATTCAACGCGGCTGTCTGCAGAACTTCTGTACCAAGTGCGACGATGCCGCCAACGTCTCCGATAACGATGTGGACAGCGGCGACAATTCCGACTGAGCGAGAGATCTGTCTCAGGTGATGCCGCAACGTGACGTGCGACATTTCGTGAGCAATCACTGCTGAGAGCTGCTCCGTCGAATCCATCGTGTCGATTAGTCCTCGGAAAACCAGAATTGTTCCGCCAGGTAGAGCCAGTGCGTTGACGACGTCGGAATCGATGATCAGCACCTGGTAATTCACGCCTTGAATTGCAGAGTGCGGAGCCAGCCGATCGATGACCCCTTGAACTGCGTCCACGGCGTTCGGACTTTCAATTTCTTCCCCGAATTCAGAAAGAACAGAAGGAAGTGCTGCCTCGGCGATTTGTTCATCAACCGTCATCGGCACAGCTTCGATCGCGGATTTCGCTCCCGCAACGACGCCGTAATAGCCACCGATCAGTACGAGCACGCAAACAGCAAGCATCACCCACAAGCCGACTCGACTCACCCAGCGCTGCCGATTACCAGCAGCCAGGATCTGATCAACCTGTTCAAATAATTCACCGACGGCAGCTCGTTTGAGTGCTTCTGGAAAACGGCGGTCCTCACAGAAAAACGTGAGACTTCGATCAGCCGTCCGGAAGAAGACCATGCGACCACTGTCGCCGCCCAGCTCAAGATCACAGTCCGAGTAGCCGATCACAAATTCTCGACCTTCCGATGTGCGAGCGGTGATGCCTCGATCGCCAAGCCGCAGATGAGCACCGGATCGGCCACCGTCGATTTCGTCGGAGAAGACACCCCCGGGAAACTCGTCATCGTCAAGCAGATCGCCGTCGAACATGAATCAGGCCAATGCGTTGGATTGAGAATTCGTGGAAAGTTGCCCGGCACAAAAAACATCCACTGCAGGAATGGCTGGTTGGCCATCCCGCAGTGGATGATGAAGTCCCGATCCGGGTGAATCAATTGAGAACCGACTCGATCAGCCGCTTACATGCCTTCGGCAAGTGCTTCCAGATGGCGGCTGAAGTGGTCGGCCAGAACTTCGGTGTAGGTATCCGGGTGTGATTCCAGAACCGATCGAACGGCTGGTCCGAGTTCCGGATCAGTCAAAGTCGAACCGAAAGTGCAGTGCAGGATTTGTCGGCCAGGCTCGGTGAATCCGAGTCCCTTTGGCACGTCTGCCCAGCATTCGAGGTAGACCTGTTCGAGCTTCTTCGCGTCGAGGTCGTCTCCCGGAGCGACGGCTTCGTTGGTTGCTGAAACGTGGTATGTGGCTTTGTCGACGGGGTAGCGTTCTCGACCAAACTGGACGATGCGACGGAATAAGGCTTCGTCATGACGGGCGACGACTCGAAGTGCTTCGAGGTAGCTTGTGCCAGCAGTCTTCACGTGGAAGCGGCCTTTGGTTGCTCGAGCCAGTGCCGGGTACATCGAAACTTTGTCCGAACCGGAGTGCAGGCTCAGCTTGTAAGGTCCGAGCAGTTCGGCGATCGCTGCGTGATCGTTCAGCGAAGCTTCGAGTGCTCCGACGTCGCCTTTGTAGTCGACGCCTTTTTCCAGTTCACCGATGAACCGCGGAGCCAGGCTGACAAGTTTCATTCCGCCGGCGATGCACTGATCGGCGATGATGTAATGCTCGGCCAGCGTTGTTGGCTGATCGGTTTCATCGACCGAGAGTTCGATCTCATAGTCCGTGCCGGCTGACTCGTTGACGTCCTTGATGTGGTTGCCAAGCGACAGAGCTCGCGAAATTGCCGGGCCGTACTTCACGGCCGCTCGCATGCAGGCTTCTTCGGTCAGTTCAATCTTCGCTCCCGTTGAAAGGTCGACCGACTTGCCGAGGTAGCTGTCGTACCAGGGGGCGGCGTCTTTAGCAGAACCGAACTTTTCCCGAAGAGTGGACTCGTCGTAATCGTCAGCCTTCTGATCGACGTCGTCGGACGGGTCGATCGTGAAGAATGTAAAACCAACGGCCTGAGTGACGTTCACGTCGTCCGGAGTTTTCAGATGGTCAGCGTCAGCTCCGATGCGGCCGGTCCAGCCAGCTTCGCGAGCACCGTTCATCGCATCGTCCATAACCTGCTGAGCGGTTCGCTGCGTACGGGTCATTTCTCGGATGGACTGTTGAGGAAAAATTGGCTCGATGCCGTTTGCCGATCGCTTCATCGATTCAACATGACCAGGAGTCGCCAGGCCGATGCGGTCTCCAAAGCCGAAGCTCGGGGCGAGACCAAGAGGGACGCATTTTGAAGGAGTGTCTGCACTCATCGCTGATTGTCTTTCTGGAAATGTCACCTCTCCCGCTTGCGGGAGAGGTCGGCCTCTCAGGGCCGGGTGAGGGTTTCGTGATCGTGTGTCGGCAAGTGGTGAAGAATCAGGCAGCTCCCCCTCACCCGCGGCTGAGACCGCGACCTCTCCCCCAAGGGGGAGAGGTGACGATCGTGTAGGTCGATCGCTCGACTATTTGAGGTACTTGTTGAACGCTTCGATCGTCTTTTCGGCGGCGGTTTCTGAGTCCGGAATCGGGAACGATTCGGCAGACGCGTAGCCGTCGTAGTTTGTTTCTTTCAGAGCGGCAGCGATCGGTGCGTAGTCCATGTGGCCGAGGCCGGTTGCCTGGCGATTCGAATCCACAAAGTGAACGTGCCCGATGTAGCCTTCGCCGGTTCGCAATGCGTCGGCGAGGTTGGCTTCTTCGATGTTCATGTGGAAGAGGTCGGCCAAAAGCTTGACGTTGTCAGTCGACAGCGTCTTCATGAAGGCAACTCCGTCGGCGACGGTCTTAATGAGGTTGGTTTCGTAGCGGTTGAGCGGTTCGTAAATCAGAGTGACGCCGTGCTTCGCGGCGTACGGGCCGAGTTCGTCCAACGCTTCTCGCAGCAAAGCCAATGCTCCGTCCAGATCCAGATCGCCGCCCCACTTGCCCTGCATCGAGCCAATGATCGCCGGTGCTCCGTAAGGTCCACCGAAATCAATAATCGATCGAATGAAGGCTTTCGCTTCTTCTCGTTTCGCAGGGTCCGGGTCGGTCAGACACAGGCCGTGTTTGACCATGCCGGCGCCGGTGCCGACGGCGGCCACCTTGAGATTGTGCTTTTCCAGCAGAGCGTTCAGTTCGTCAGGATCAACGGCGTCGGGTGACGGAGCGAAAATCTCAATCGCGTCAAAACCGAGTGCGGCTGCCTTTTCGCATGCATCAGCAAGGCCATTCCAGAATACGAACGGGCCGCCGCGAGCTTCTTCGACAAGGCTGACCGTAATTGCTGACTTGATCATCTCGGATAATTCCTGACGTCGGTTTGAGTTTTAGAGAGTAGAAGTGATGCGTGAGTTGTCGATTGCTGACGCGCGCCGCTTACTTCGTCCCGACACAGACTGCTGGCACGGTCAAAAGCAACCAGAGTTGCGAATCGCGTCCCAGGCAAGAGCCGATCGAGCGTTGGCATCATCGAAGCGACGCGGATGCCGTGCGAGCGGGGGAGCCGATCTGCGTGTGATTACCGAATGTTCAAGGTTTGGTTACGCGCGAACTTCCGGAAATCTCCACGCTTTTGCGATTGGCCGTGGCCGGATTGTTGCCAAAACAGCCAGATTTTTCACGTGTGGCAGTTTTCAGACCGGGAGACCGCCGGATTCCACGCCTCAAAGAGGCGTCAAACGGCCAAAACTAACTTAATCGCGAGCGGTGCGTGGCTGCAGGACTTCGCTGATGACGAAGCCGGCTCGTACGATTTCGCGTTCGGTCAGCAGCCCCTTCAGGTTTGCTGACATGCCTGGATCGACGGTCCAGCGACCGAGGACGTCGAACATTTCCTCGAACCGAGGCTCGTCCAGGCCGAATTGCATTTTCAGGTCGGAGGCGTCGTCGGGGTTCATGTCTTCGAACTGGCTGATCAGCAGAAAGTCGCCTTCGTTCGCGAGTCTCAGATGCAGGTTTCGAAGTTCGCCCGGCAGAAACGCGTCGACCTTGATTCGAGTCGTCTTGGGACCGGTGATCAATCCATGAGTGATGACGGTCGGCTCGTCTTCAGCGATGCGGGCAGCCGTTTCGCAGATGGCGTAGATGATGCTTTCGTCGATCAGCGTTGCTTCGAAGTCGCGTTTCGAAGAATGCTTCTGCCAGCAGTCAGCCAGCAAATCGAGCTGCACGTGCGGAGCGACTCCGCGCAGAAACGGAACCTCGGTCAGATAGCCATATTCTCCGTTGCCATCGTTGACCTGCCGCGACAGAACGATCCGCTCAAGCGTCTCCTGAAAAGAGATGCGGAAGGCGAGATACGTCAGGTCGGAACCCGGTAGATAGTCGTCGTCGATTCTGAGCATAGCGCGAATATGCTGTGCAACGTGTTGACGAAACTCAACCTGTTTTGGCGAAGCTGTCGAAGTTTTCCGCACGACCGGCGAAATCGCCCGAAACGGTTGCGCAGTCCGCAGGCACACACTCTTCGTCAACTGCGAACATTCATGCCAGGCGAGATTTCGCTGACGCCTTTTGGACCGAACGGATCGCAAGCAATTTCAGCTCGTTGACGCCTTGGCAGGAAATACCGACTCCGTCGTGTAAACGATCGTTCGGATTTGGCTCAACGTGCGGTGCCGCGTCGTGCGGGTTTGGCAGTTGGGCGGAAGATGTGCGGAGCCACCAGCATTTCGGAGCAATATTTGAGGCCCTAAGTTCGACGCGCCAACGTCGCTCGACACCTATCGGCATTGCGCCTTCCAGCGTAGCCAGTGATCGGCAAGAACGATCGCAACCATCGCTTCCGCCATCGGGATGAAGCGAGGCAACAGGCACGGATCATGGCGCCCCTTTGTCTGAATCGTCGTTGGTTCAGCGGCAGAATTAACCGTCCGTTGTTCGATTGGCAGACTGCTGGTTGGCTTCACGGCGGCTCGAAGAACGATCGGCTGGCCCGTCGTGATACCGCCGAGAATTCCACCGTGGCGGTTTGATTCGGTCGAGATTCCCGGCCGCTTGGATTCGACATTTTTTGTGGTCGAATCACTGCCGTCAGACGAGCCGTCAGCAGGCACGAACACGTCGTTGTGCTCACTGCCTCGCATCGTTGTGCAGCCGAAACCGATTCCGTATTCGACCCCTAAAACAGCAGGCAATGTGAATAACGCTTTGCCGAGGTCCGCTTTGATTTTGTCGAAGACCGGTTCGCCAAGGCCGGCTGGAATTCCCGTGGCGACAATCTCAGCCGCTCCGCCGATCGAGTCGCCTTCCTTTCGCACTTCATCGATCAGATCGATCATCTTCGCCGCTGCATCGAAGTCCGGGCAACGGACGATGTTGGGTTCGCCGTTCGGCAACTTTTCAATCTGGTCGAGAGTCACTGCTGCGGGGTTGGCAATGTCCGCTTTGACCGAGCCAACCTGGACGACGTACGACAGAACCTGCCCGCCGAACGCGTCAGCAATGATCTTTTTGGCGACAACTCCAGCGGCAACTCGGACACTGGTTTCGCGAGCGCTGGAGCGTCCGCCACCTCGATAATCTCGCAAACCATACTTGGCGTCGAAGCCAAAATCAGCATGTCCGGGACGATATTTTTGGGCAATGTCGCCGTAGTCGCGGCTGCGTTGGTCCTGATTTCGAATCAAAATCGCGAGACTTGTTCCCGTCGTTTGTCCTTCAAAAACGCCGGACAGGATTTCAGGAGTGTCGGACTCGTTCCGTTGGGTAACGATCTTGCTCTGGCCCGGTCGGCGGCGACTGAGATCCAGCTCGAAATCGGCTTCGGTCAGAGGGATTCCGGGCGGTACTCCGTCAATAATGACGACGTTGCCGGGACCGTGACTCTCGCCGCCGGTCGTGATTCGAAACAATTGTCCAAAGGTATTGCCTGCCATGTCGGCGATTGTAGCTCGCAATCGGTCGTTGTCCTACCACGGCATCACGGCGAAATCTTCGTTAGACGAGACTTCTCGTGCGAAGGCACTGAGTCGCTAAGAGTCAGCAGAACGCACCTGACTCAACTTTCCAGGTTGAGCCACAGAGTTCACAGAGGAATCAAGAGGCAGGACGTCATGAGGAGACGTTCTCCGTGATCTCGGTGTCCTCTGTGGCTTAATTTCGTACGCATGGAAATCTGACTGCTCCTTGAAATCGAACGAGTCGACTACCAGGATCCCGCAACTTTTCATAACTGACTATTTTGCCCGGCAAATCAAACGATGCGGGCATCCAGATTTGCGAAACGAGGAGTGTGGACGCAGGTGACTCAGCAGGAACAGCCGATTGATTTCAAAGAGCCTCTACCGGAAGGCGTGCAGGACCTCAGGCCGTGGTTTATCGCCGTTTATGATCTTCCCGAACGGATCGACTGGTCGACGTTCTGGGGCAACGACAACCCGGTCGAACTGGACGTCGGCTGCGGGAGAGGCCTGTTTCTCCACAATGCCAGCGTCCAGAATCCCGAGACGAATTATCTCGGCCTGGAACTCGACTTTAAGGAAGGCCGCCGATCGGCAAAACGTGCCTGGAAACGGCAGGCTCCCAACGCTCGGGTCGTGGGTGGGGACGCAACGACTTCTCTGAGGAAGCATATCGAGCCGCACTCGGTCGACGCCGTCCACGTTTATTTCCCGGATCCGTGGTGGCGGAGGAAGCATCGCCGGAGGCGTATATTTACGGATGAATTTGTTGGTCTGTGTTCGCGAGTCCTCAAGCCGGGCGGAATGCTGCATTCCTGGACCGACGTCCCGGACTATTTCGACATCATTCAGGCCCTGATGGACCATCACGACGATTTCGAAACACAACCAGCTCCCGACGAGCGACCGCCAGAGCACGACATGGACTATCAGACGAGCTTCGAAAGAAAGAAACGGAAGGAAGGTTTCCCGATTTTCCGCGGCCTCTGGAAGCGAATCGACGGAAACCTGTCCGAGTCATAGCCGATTTCAGAGCCACGAATTTGCACTAATGCACACATATGATCTGCTTTCGTTAGTGTCCGTTCGTGTGAATTCGTGGTTCTGAAACATTGTCACATGAATTTGCCCAATCTGACGCAAACCTTTGCCAGTAAATCGGAAACGCTGGAGCCGGTCGCTGGAATTCACGATGAGATGATGTCTATACTCCCGCCGCTTTCCCGCCAGATGGCTGGGAATCGGCACTGATTTACTGCCTCGGGACTGGCTCTGGAAACTCCGCCGTCGCCTTCATCCGGGCAGATTTGAACGTAAACCTCTAATAGAAGCATGGTGGAGCGATGCCAAAGCAAAAGACACACAAGGGAATCAAGAAACGCTTCAAGATCACAGCTTCCGGGCTGTCGACCAAGCGAAGCGCGAATCGAGGCCACATCCTCAGCAAGAAGAACGGCAAGCGGAAGCGAATGCTCCGTAAAGGCAGCCTGATCAGCGGAGCAGAAGCGAAGCACATTATTAATGCTTTGCGACCGTGCTCCTAAGCCGCCACCCGTTCCAAACCTTGAAACAAAACATCTGCTGAGGAAATAAGACAATGAGAGTTCGATACGGAAAAGCACGACACCGCGCGAAGAAGAGACTGTTTAAGGAAGCCAAAGGTCGACGAGGTGGTCGCTCCAAGCTTCTGCGAACCGTCAAAGAAACCACCATCCGTGCACGAGTATTTGCTTATCGCGATCGTCGCGTTCGGAAACGAGACTTCCGGCGTCTGTGGATCACTCGTCTGAGTGCCGCATGCCGTCAGCATGGCCTGTCCTACTCGGCGTTCATCCACGGGTTGAAACTGGCTCAGATCGATCTGAACCGGAAGACGCTCAGCGAACTGGCGATCAACGAACCTTCGGTTTTCGAAGAGATCGTCGCGTCAGCCAAAGAGGCGTCAGCCAACGCTTAATTAGCTGGCATGCCCCGTTGAAGAATCACTGACGAAACCTGCCCACCTGGACGATGTCCACGGTGGGCAGTTTTGTAGATAGCCAAGTCGGGCCATCGGCTCCGAGGAAACGAACAATGGACCACAGCACCGCGTTTCAGGAATATGAGCAGTCCGCTCTGGAAGCAATCGCCGCTGCCGGAGATGCGTCTGCACTGGAAAATGTCCGCATCGAATTCCTCGGCAAGAAGAAGGGCCGCTTGAAGGACCTGCAGGCGGTCGTCGGCAAAGTCTCCGCCGAAGAACGCCCGGTCGTCGGCAAGGCATTCAACGAAGTTAAGACGAGAGTCTCGACAGCGTTCGACGCTCGTAAGAAAGAAGTTGAACGACCAAAGGCCGCGTTGTCGTCACTCGACATCACGCTGCCGGGAACTCCGGTCAAGCTGGGCAAGCGGCACCCGCTGACTCAGACGATGGAAGACTTCAAAGACATCATCGGCCGCTTCGGTTTCACCGTGGCGGACGGCCCGGAAATCGAAGACGAGTACCACAACTTCAACGCGCTCAACATCCCCGACGATCATCCGGCGCGAGACCCGCTCGACAACTTCTATCTGTCGGCTGCTTCGTACGCGACAGGCGGCTTGCCAGACAATCCTCGATTGCTGCGAAGCCAGACGTCGACCGTGCAGATTCGCATGATGGAAACCGAGAAGCCGCCAATCCGAATCGTTTCGCTCGGCCGCGTCTACCGACCGGACACGATTGACGCGACACACTCATGCATGTTCCACCAGATGGAAGGCCTGATGGTGGGCGACGATGTCACGATGGCTCAGTTGAAAACGGTGTTGCAACTCTTCGCAACGACGTATCTTGGCAAGGACGTACAGATTCGATTTCGACCTTCGTTCTTCCCATTCACAGAACCATCAGTCGAAGTGGACATGGGCTGGGGAGACGACTGGCTCGAAATTGGCGGAGCGGGAATGATCGACCCGAACGTTCTCAAAGCAATTGGCTACAACCCCGACGAAGTCAGCGGATTCGCCTTCGGCCTTGGTATCGAACGTTTTTGCATGCGTCGCCACCAGATTACCGACATCCGCCGCTTCTACGAAAACGACGTGAGATTCCTCTCGCAGTTCTGAGTCGGCGAAGTCTCTTATTCGTGACGCAACGCTTCAATCGGGTCCATGTGTGCTGCCTGGCGAGCTGGATAGACGCCAAAGATCACTCCGACGCCGAGCGAAATCACCAGCGACAGGATCACCGACCAGGGCGCGATGCGTGGCTCAAGCGACTGCACGATTGGCGGCAGCATTTCGGGTGATGCCATCGTGATTGCTGCGCGGAGTCCTCGAAAGATTGGTCCGACGGAAAGGCCGAACAGAACGCCCAGCAGGCCGCCGATTGATGTCAGCACGACGGTCTCGGCGAGGAACTGATTGATGATGTGTTGTCGGGTTGCTCCCAGCGCGCGGCGAACGCCGATCTCTCGAGTTCGCTCGGTCACCGTTGCCAGCATGATATTCATGATGCCGATCCCGCCGACGAACAGCGAGATTCCAGCAATCACGACCAGCAGCACGTTGAACATTGCACGAGTCCGCTCCGCCTGACGAAGCAGTTCCCGAGGAACGACGACGGCGTAGTCTTCTTCGTCGTGAAACTTCTTCAGCAGCGTCTCGATGATTTGAGCTGTTTCGTCGACATCTTCGATGTTCTCGACTTCAACCGTGATCTGGCTGAGTTCAACTTTCTCGCCAGTGAAGTCGAAGCCCTGGCCGCCGCCGACACGTTTCATCACGAGGTCGCCGACTCGATGACGCAGTGTTTCAAGCGAGATGTACGCATCCAGATTGTAGTCTCGTGAATCGAGGCTGCCGCCGATTGCCGCTGAAGCTGTTCTCGGCTTTGTCTGGCCGATGACGGTGTAAAATTCGCTTCCGACCCAGATCGTTCGGCCTATCGGATTTTCAAATGGGAAGAGTCGTTTTGCAGTGTCGTCAGCCAGGACGACGACCTTCTTCCCGCGATCGCGAGCGGTCAACCATCGGCCTCGCGCTATCTCAAGCCGGTTGAGTTCGAAGTAGTCCTCGACACAGCCCACCAGTTTGGCATCGGCTGTTCGGTTATCGAGCCGCAGTTCGAAGCGTAACTCCCGCATTGGAATCGCGCGGCTGATGTTTGGGATATTCTCGACAATGCGTCGGTAGTCAGCACGCAGCAGCCCATACGTCTTGACCCGGCTGTTGGTTCCTTCGTCGCTACCAGCGTTCGGCTCTTTCGTTCGGACAATGACGTTTCGCGCACCAAGCTCTAGGATCTGTTGCTGTGCCCGATGGCTGACTCCTTCGCCCATCGCGACCAGCCAGATCACCGTCGTCGTGCCGATGAAAATACCCAGCGCGGCCAGACCCGCGCGCATCTTCTGCACCATCAAACTCTTGATGCCGAGCTGCACGGTTTGGAAAAGGGAGCCTGTCACTGGTTTGCTTCAGTCTGCAGATTGAGTGGGGAAGGGAGCTGAATACTGGGCGGGGAACTGCTACTCGCCTTGCTTCCTGGCGACCGGTGGAGCGTCGGGAACTGACTCTTCTGTTGATGCCGATTCGGCAAGTTCGGGTTCTCCGAAAGCGATTGGGTTGAGGATTACCTCGTCGCCTTCGACCAGTCCCTGCTCAACAACCGTGAAGATTCCGTTGCTGTCTCCAATTTTGATCGGTCGTCGCTGTGGCCCGTCGGCAGTTTGTACCCAGCAGAAATGATCGTCTCCTGCATCAACAATCGCCGCGACGGGAATCGTCAGAATGTCTTCGTGCGAAGCGATGATCACTTCGGCTTCCGCGCTCATGCCCGGTCTCAGACCGTGTCCAGCAGGAAGCGCAATCATGGTGTCGTAATTGACCTCGTTCGCTGTCCACCAACCGGCTGGCTTCGTGATGGAAGCCACCGATGAAACTGTTCCTTCCAGTGTCATGTCGGCAAGGTTGACGGAAGCTATCTGGCCGACCTTTACGCGGTCGACGACCGATTCATTGATTCCAACCTTGACCTGCATTCTGGACAGGTCCGGCATCAGCAGCACGACCTGATCTTTGTAGAGCCGAGTGCCTTCAGCGATCGGGCCAGATTCCCATGATGCAGCGTTCGGGTGAATGACCAGACCGCCTCGCGGTGCTTTGACAACACAATACTTAACTTCAGCAAGTGCTCGGTCACGTCGCGATGCGTCGGCCGTGGCACGTTCGGCATTTGCTTCGTGAGTTGCTTTGATGGCTTTCAGATTGCCGCTCAAAGTCTGCGATTCTTCTTTCTTTGTGAACCGTTTCAGTACGTCGAGCCGAGTTCGCGTCAATTCGACATTCAGCTTTTTCTGTTGAACTGCAAATTCATTCTCTTCGACATTCAACTCACTGATATACTCGCTTTTTGCCATGACTTTTGTGTGACTCAGTCGGTTCTCCTCAGTTTTTAACGCAGCTTCCGCAATCACCAGGTCTTTCTCCAGGATCATCACTTCACTGAGATAACGACCTTCTTCATATTCCGAGATTGCCAGAATTGACCGTGCGACAGTTGCAGCTGATCGATCGGCAGCAGACTGAGACCAGTGAGCGTACTTGGTGCGTTCGTCGATCTGTTCCTGGAGAAAGAGCGGATCGATCCTGACCAGCTCGTCACCCGGCTTCACGGTCGTGCCACTTTCGACAATCCATAAGACGGCGTTTCGACCACGGACCTGGCATTTGATTTCTGTATTCTCTGAGCTTTCGACCAGGCCCTGGCTGGTGACGGTTACTACAAGATCACCGCGAGCGATCGTGTGCGTCATCCGCGGGCTGACACTTTCCGAAGACATCACGCTGGAAATCTTCACCGCCGCTGCGACAGCCCCAGCAAGAACAACCAACGCAATCACGCCGCTTCGCCACGGTACTGACCGCGCAGCACGACCACGAGCAATCATTTGCTTGTCGTGTGCGAGTTGTTCCGCACCTGCTGCTTCTGGGATTGTGTCAGTCGCCATAAATTAGCTTCCGCAACTTTTGGTCAGTCGCCGACTGGCAATCATGACCGTCGATCAGTCAGTGTCTGGCGGAGTTGATACGGGCTCGGGCTCGTCGTCGTTTGGCCTTCTTCGAACACCGCTATCCAGTAATTTTGCGGCTTCGGCCTGGGCCTCTTCGACGTTCGCCAGTGGGTCGAGAATCACTTCGTCTCCCTCGGCTAGGCCGGATTCAACCAGAATAAACATGTCGCTGGAATCGCCCAGCTTGAGTGGTCGACGAGTCGTTATGTCGCCTTGCTTGACCCAGCAGACGTGCTCTTTCGCCGTTTCAAGCACGGCCGTCGTCGGAACGAGCAGCACGTCCTTGTGTCGAGCCATGACGACTTCGACCTCGACGGTCATGCCGGGCTTCAAACCCTCGACTTCTGGCAGCTCGACAATCGTGTCGTACTTCACGACATTGCCCGTCCACCACCCGGCTGGCTTCGTTACTGCGGCCACGTAGGAGATGTCTCCTTCGAGACTTTTACCAGGCATCGTCACTTTGGCCGACAGGCCAGGTTTGATTCGATCGATCATGGACTCGTGAATCCCTACCTTCACCTGCATTTTTGAAAGGTCCGGCATGAGCAACAGGATTTGATCTTTGTGGACGGTCGCCCCTTCTTCAATTTCAGGAGCGTTCGACCAGTCTTTGCCCGTTGGGTAAATCACCATTCCGCCCCGAGCAGCCTTAATAACGCAGTACTGAAGCTCTTCCTTCGCTCGATTCAGCCGTTCGTGATCCGCGTAGGCACGCTCCACATTGGCTTCGTGAGTTGCTTTGGCAACGTTGAATGCTCCGCTGAGCGTGGCGAGTTCCTCTTTTTTCGTGAATTTCTCAAGCACGTCGATCCTGGTCTGAGTGAGCTTCATTCGAAGTTCCGCCTGAGCAACGGCGAACTCTTTCTCTTCCACTTCCAACTCGCTCGCGTACTCACTGCGGGCCATCATGCGAGCATGTTTCAATCTGTTCTTTGCACTGAGTACGCTTGATTTGGCGATCGCGAGATTCTTTTGAAACGTCGCCATTTCGGAAACAAATTGACCTTCGAGATACTCGGAAATCGCAATCTTCGCCCGTGCCACGTCGGCTTGAGACCGTGCGACTTGCGAGTCTGCAAGGTGGGCGAATTTGGTTCGTTCGTTGATCTCTTCCTCGATCAGAAGAGTTTCCAGCCGCAGCAACTCATCGCCTGACTCGACAATTGTCCCGCTCTCAATCACCGAAATAATTACGTTGCTGTCACCTCGGACTTTGCATTTGATCTCAGTGTTGTTCGAGCTTTCCAGCGTCCCCTGCTCGGTGACTGAGACGATCAAGTCTCCACGAGCAATCACATGAGTCGACACGGGACCGAGGCTTCGCGACGTCCCGGTTTCGGAAAGAATCGCCGCTGCGGCCACTCCTGCCAAAGCGAGAACTGCGATTACGGTCACAACACGTTTCATGATGATCTTTCAATCCCGTCGTAGGGTGCGTCTTGACGCACCGTTCCGTGTGAAGGTGCGTCAAGACGCACCCTACTTATACTACTCTGACTCTGTACTCTCTTCTGATGATTCTTCATCTGCCGAAACGTTACTTGCGTCGATTGTCGCCAACGCGTCTTTTTCGGCTTCTTCGATGAAGGCGGTCGGGTTCAGAACAACTTCCTCGCCTTCGTTCAAACCGGCTTTGACCAGAATGAATACGTCGTTGCTGTCTCCAAGTTCCAGTCGTCGCTTCGAAGTTTTTCCGGCGATTCGTACCCAGCAGAAATCGCCCTCTTCCGTTTCAACAACGGCCGCGACAGGGACAGTCAAAACGTCATGGTGTTCTGCCAGGATGACCTCGACTTCGGCACTCATGCCCGGCTTCAAGCCTGCGTCAGATGGGAGGTCGATGATTGTGTCGTACTTGACGACGTTACCTGTCCACCAGCCAGCGGGTTTGGTGACGGTTGCTACTTTGGAGACTTCCGCGTCGAGTGTGCGATCTGGCAGGGTGACGATGGCTTTCAATCCGGCGTGAACTCGTTCGACCATCGATTCGTGAATACCGACCTTCACCTGCATCTTCGAAAGGTCCGGCATCAACAGAAGCACTTGGTCTTTACGAACGTTTGCTCCCTCTGTGATGTCGGGAGTTCTCTTCCACGAAGCGGCGGATGGGTAAATGACCAGCCCTCCCGTTTCCGCTTTGATGATGCAATCTTTGAGTTCCTGCTCTGCTCGGTCGCGCCGCTTGATTTCCATTCGCAACCCAGCTTCGTCCGCGGCGAGTTTTGATTGACTGGCTGTCAGGTTGCCATTCAGCGTTTCCAACTGCATCGCTCGTGTGAACTCTTTCAGAACTTTGATCTCAGTCTCTTTAACCTTCAGCTCAAGTTCGGCCTGCTTGACCGTGAACGCGTTGCCGTCGACCTGCAGTTCGGTGACGTAGCCCTGCCGAAACAGCGATTCAGATCGCTTGTGCATTTTCTGAGCCGTTCGAAGATTTCGTTTTTTGGCTTGGAGTTCCCCCTCGAGTTCCTGCAACAGCGTACGGAAGCGACCTTCTTTGTACGCATCAATTGAGATCTCGGAACGTGCCACGTTGGCCTTTGTTTGTTCGAGCGTGGCCTGTGCGATGAATGTATTCGTTTTGGTCAGGCTGTGTTGCTCGTCGATGATTTTCGTGTCGAGGCGAACCAGAACGTCGCCGGGTTCAACGACAGTTCCGGCTGGGATTACAAAAGTAACAGTGCTGTATCCTCTAACTTTGCATTTGATCTCGGTGTTGTTCGAACTTTCCAGCGTGCCTTGCTCGGTAACTGTCACAATCAGATCGCCGCGAGCGACTCGATAAGTCAGCTTCGGGCCGACTTCCTCGGACTGAAGCACCGTGGGGAGATATGCAGCCCCAACGCTGATCGCGGCAAGCACGCACAGAATGAGATAGTGCTTCGGACCCCAGCGAGAAGGAGTTGGGCCGCCGCGCGAAGCCGTATTCTGCACGTTCTCCGAGTTGCTTTGAGCATCGAAGTGGTTTGGAGAATCGGGTAACACGTCAGTTGCCATTGTCTTGGCCTGTGGAGATCGTGGCAGAGGTCTGGGAAATAATTGGACCAACTATGAGCGTTGTTCTCGGTCGTAGCCAGAGTGGCAACACTTCGGGCGAGTCCCGAACTCTTGCGAGTCCGGCTACAGCCGAGGCGATCAAATCGGAAAGTGCTTAAGAGTATTTACAGCCGCCCCCGGACGTCAAAAGTCAACCTGAGATTTCGCGATATCGTGGACATGAATTCGCTATTTTTCAGGCTTTGTGGCGACCCAACCCTCTGTTGGCGAACTGTCTGTACTGACTTTCGAGCGTTTCCTGCCGTTCACACTTTGATGGTTCGTGACCAGCTGCTTGGATGATTTGGCAGCGCTGAGGGCTTCTCGCCGTGGAGTCGGCTTGCGTTGAACTTGCTGAGTCAGGCTCGACGGCCCGCGTCGCAGGCGTGGGAATCGGTACCTGTTTGCCGACTGAACGTGGAAGCTCCTCCGGTTCGGTGTACGACGCTCGCCTCCTGTCGATTTTGGGCTCCGGGGCAGCCAGTTCAGCCGAAACTTGTCGAAGTTCATCGCCCTGTTGCGGCTTCTTCAGCTTACGGATTCCAATCCGATCCAGAACGTTGGCGATCAGTCCGGGAGCCTTCTTCACACCAGACTCAGATTCCCGCTGCAAAGCCGCTTCGTAAAGAGCGGGAGGGACCATTGGGGGCAAGGCGTCATTGCCTTCACTGTTCAGCGGAACGGAAACGTCCAGATCCTCGAGTGGCGTTTCGATCCAGCGGCCATCCTCGTCGAGTTTCATCACGCCCAACTCGCGATACAGCCGAAGCTTAGCGGCGTAGTAATTCAGCCAGGCTGCGAGGAACGCGTTCTGAGTATTCTGAAGCGAACTTTGGGCACTCAGCAGGTTGATCGCCGTCGTCGGGTTAATAAATGCTCTTGCACCTGGGGGGAGCTGCGGCGGCGGAGTGATCAGGTCGAGCTGCGTCTGGTCGACTCGACGGAGTGCGATGGAGACAGCAAGCCGTTGAATGTCCAACTGCCGTCGCCGTTGCTCGAGGGTTCGGACCAAAGCGCGAAGCCCTTTCTGCAATGAGTCTCGCGACTGAATGAATTCTCGACGACTTTGCTGGTAGGTGATCAGCGATGACCGGTAAGCATTTCGTTCAACAAGTCGAGTGAACGGAGCATCGAATTGCAGACCCATTCGGAAGTTTCCATCAGCCGGTCGCAGGCTGACAGGATTATCGCGAGCCGTGTTAAGGTCGCCACTGGCGGTCACGGTCAGGTTGGATTGCAGAGCGTCCGAAGTCACCTGAATCTGGCGCCAGCGATCAACGAGTGCCGCGCGACCGTTCATAAAGTCCAGGCGGTTGGCCAGCGCAATTTCGAAAGCAGCTTCCGGGCCAAGATCGATCGAGTCTACCGTGATCACTTCCAGCCTTGCCTGAGCCGGCACCAGCGAAAGACGCTCGACAACCTGCAGAAACGCCTGCACCCACGCGACCACTCCACGATTCGTTTCGACTCGGGTTTGATCCGTCAAACCGTCGCGAAGCGACTCCAGCTCCGCGACTGTCACGTCGAAGCCGACTTCGCCTTTCTCCAAATCGTCCATCCGTTGATGGAGCCGTTCCCGGTCACGTTGAAAAAGTTCTTTCGCTGTTTCTGTCATCGTTTTTTCACGGACGGGTACGACTGCATCCATCCGGGCAAGATCGTCGCGAGCGTTATCAAAGAGTCGCTTCACGGGATCGATGTACGCGAAGGCGTCTTCCAGAATCATCTCTGGTTCCTGGTCAACGCGACGAGTCCGATGCTGGATGACGATACAACCCTCACTCAGCTTCAGAAGATCGGACAGCCAGTCGACATTGCCGCTGACCGTTGTCTCAATCGATTCGTCTGTTAGCCCGTCTGAAAGTCGCTCCAACTTGGCTGCTGCTGAGGCATAATGGCTGACAAGGCTTTTGGGATCGTTGGTCAGCTTTTCTCTGACCAGTTCGACAAGTGTGAGGTCGGCATCGCTGACGGGAGGCTCCGACGGGGCGTTCATCAACTCGAAGGTTTCAAGATCGGCGGATAACGTGTCGACTCGCAATTGCATCGACTCAACGAGCGTCAGGATGTCGCGCAGAGTTTCGTCGACGGAATCGACGTCGGCATTGCCAGGCAGAAGCACAACGTCGCCTTGCAGCTCCTCGATGGTTTCCGCCAGATCCAGCAGCTCGGCGATGTCGCCAACTCGCGATTGGAAGTCGAACAGAGATTCAAGGATTGGATGGGCGTCGAGTGGTAACAGCTGGAACTGAGTGATCAGACTTTCGTCCAGTTCAAGTGGGAGGTCCGAAGGCAGGCCGAGCTGCCCGGTCTTGTAATTATCAAGGGCGAGTTTCAGTCCGTTTGTCTGGTCGAGAAGAGTTGCCCGGGTGACTTCGATGCTCTGCCGAAATTGATCAACCTGGACGATGTCAATCAGCTCGTTGTCGTACAGAGCGACAAGGCGTTCAAGAGTTCGTGATTGCAGATTGAGATTGTCCTGCGTGTTTCGAATTCGTTGAACCTGTTGAAGCAGGCCAGCATAGCCGTTCACGCCGCCTGCTCCGCCAAAGGAAGTCAGATTGGTACTGGTCTGTCCCCGGCTTGGCCCGACCACTCCCAGGTCGCCGATTGCGATGTTCGTATAGAAGCCCTGACGAAACTGGCTGTACGCTCGCAGGTTCGCCAGAAGTTTCCGTTCATCGGCGGTCAGCCCTTCGAGTGCGATGTCGCGGCCGGCTCCGCGAAGCAACGGCTGCGTCACAGCGAAATTCACCAACGATTGCGACAGGTTGGTGTCGCCGCCAGAAAATTCGAAGACGAACGAGTTTGCAAAACCAACGAGCAATTCTCCGGCCGTCGAGAATCTCCGTTCTGCAAACAGTGCCGACGAGTTGCGACCGCGCCCGAGGCGACCGACTGTCAATTGATTTGAGTTGCCTGCCAGTTTTCCTGAGTTAGCAAAGTTCAGCCCGTATCCGCCGAAGAAACGCGTATCCAGATTGAATCGTTCTTCGCTGACATCCAGAGCCGACAGATAAAGAGTCTCCAACTGCCGCTGATGATTCGGGGAGTGAACGTAGGCCAGACGAAGTGCTGAGTTGATGTCGAGTTTGACCGTGCCGTCTTCCGCCGTTTCAACGTACTCGCCAAGCGCGTTCCGCCATTGAGGATTCTCCAGCTCTGTGCGAACACCGTTTTCGTGCCAGTGTTCCCATCCCTCAAGATCATCCACGACGTGCATGTATTGCTGCGACGTCGGATCGTCCAGGGGCATCGGCGAGTGGTCAGGATCGTATGGATCGAAGTACCGGCTGCGAGGATCCAGATCGATGTCGAACTTCCTCGCGGCCCAACGTGGATCCTCGTTGCGTTCTTCAATCGTTTCGTAGACTTCCAGATCCGCCTGAAGTCGATACTCAGTCTGTGAGCATCCACAGACGAGAGTCGAGGCGCCAGCCAGCAACGAAAACATCACCCATGTGGGGCATGCACCCAAGCAATCGCGAATCACGGAACCCTGGCTCCTCGAATAACGACACGATATTCGAGTTCGGTCGCGCATAGACCGAACCCACCTGGTTCCTCCGCTACTGGTATCGTCGTATCGATCAGGGTGACTTTAACGAAAGCACAGTTCGTGACCGTCAGGCAGACCCCGCCTGGCTACATTTGGCAGTCAGCAGTCATTGTCGAACGAGAAAACAGTGGATCGAACTTTCTGGGCCGCTCAAACGGCAACGGCGATCTGCTCGGGTTCCGAAAACTCGCTGGCGAGCGCGGTATAGTCTGGTCGGTCCGACGCGCGAGCGTGCTGAAAGCCACCAAGAATCTGGCCGCAGTGGTAGAGGTAAACTCCGGGCATTTGAAAGCCGTTGCCTCTTAGTGGCCCCACGCCATGCCCGTTAACGAGCGCGGCCATGAATCCACGCAGCCAGACCATCGGCCCAAGCAATTCGGCAAAGCCGCCCATGTCGAGGCCGAACTGTCGGTAGAGCCTGCATTCCGGATCGGAAAACCGAGGCAGGTCGTCCAGTCCATAGGCAGCAAAGAACGCTTCATCTCGATCGTTCTCGCCCATATGTACCAGGACAATTCCGCAGCCACTTGATTCGATCTGTGCCCGCTGCTCGGCGATATCGGCGAGAGCTTCGCGACAGAACGTGCATCCTGCGTGTCTCAGAAAGACGACCAGTCGTGGCTGTGGATCAGCCAGCTCGTCGAGCCTCTCACCGTGATTTGACCGAAGCTCCAGCAACGGCGCATCCGATTCCGGCGTCACGTATGCCGAACCGACACTTTGGTGATGGCGAATCGCGCCCCACAGAATCCCAGAGAAAGGCAGCCACCAGATCAGGTCGTTCGCCAGGATTGTCCAACCCATCGACATGGGGAGTTGTGCTGAGGAAACGGCAAAACAAAAACCGATTGGACCGAACACCTTCCGAGCAGTCCTATCAGCGTGATCGGCCAGTGGCGAAATGGGTCTCGGGAGGCGATCAGATATCCAAGGCCGTAAACGCCAACGATCATGCCGATACATTGCCAGAGCTGCGGCACTGTTGGAAGGGGGGCAACTCCGAGCAACTCTAGAGTTGCGACCGGAAATGCGACACAGGCGGCTCCCCAGACCAGATTATAGACGCCGGCGCTCAGCAGGACTCTACCCATCCATCGCCGGGGTCGAAGATCGTCTGACAAGGTTCAGCCTCCCGTTGGAAACTCACGACTAGTGAGTGTTGAAGAAAATCTTGAGACAACACTACTTGATTACTGTCATCTCGGCTGCGTCACGCTCACGGCCGCTGCGGACTCAACTGGTCTTTCAAGGCTCGAGGTTTATAGACCCTCTTACATGGGAGCCAAGGTCGATTCAAATGGTTTGGCGACTTCGCCCAGCTTTTCGATCGCACGCTGAAACAGTTGCCGTACACGTTCCTTGCTGAGACCAAGTTGCTCTCCCAGGTGGCTGTAAGTTTTTCCTTTTCCGCTTCCGTCGAGACCGAATCGGCCTCGGATAATAAAGCGTTCTCGGTCGTCCAGTGTCTGGTCGATTTTGGAAATCACGGCCGCGGCTGCTTCTTTGACTTCGTCGTCCGAGATCACGTCAGGATTGGCGGCGACAGTTATATCATTCATCAGGATTTCCGGCTCGCAAGCAAACTCACGCCTTGAACGCTTCTTACGCCGATCGATGAAGCGATAGAGGTGTCTTTGGACTGCGTGCGTCACGTAAGTGCTGAACCGATAGCCTCTCGAGAAGTCGAATTTATCGATCGCGTAGAGCAGGATTCCGTTTCCTTCTGCGAAGAACTCGTCGAATTCTTCACGTGAAATAGCCAGTTTGCCGGTGATCGAGGCGACGAGCCTGAGGTTAGCTTCCGCAAGATTGTCTCGAACTGACTTAACCTCGGTGAGAAGTCGTTCAAGCTCTGCCAGTTTCTTCTTCGATGGCCGCTTCGGATTCATCGAAACCTGAATGGCATTGGCTCGAAACCTCAGGAAGTTCAGCCGCTTGAATAGGAGCTGCTCACCTTCAAATGTCAGCAAACGACTTTGCTGCAATGCGGTAAGTAGCGAGGACGCTACTGAGTCAGGATCGAGCGTCGCCGTGGCGGTTTCCTCGGGTTTGTACAGCTCTACATCGACGTCGAGCAGGTCGTTTTCGGTTGTCGCATTGAATGATTCATTTGGAATGAACTGGATCTCTGCCATTGCCGCCTCTTTGGCCCTGGATCGTGATTTGCGTGATTGAAGAGCTGCTTGCGTGGGCATTTCTTGATTCCTAAAACATGCACATCGTTATCGTTTAGATTGACTAACTATTTGAATTGACCGTTGTTTCGGCGTACCTATAACATAAAAACATCCAAAACGTCCATTCAATTGCGAGAAAGGTGAAAAATGAGTCACTACGAGCTGGGAACCAGTGCGTGGGTACCCGTTAGTCGTTTGAAAGCGTTTGAATTGTTCGCTGATGCGTTCAAGCTGGAAGCAATGACGCCACCATTCCTCGGATTTTCGGTAGTCACTCCGGCTCCAATCGAAATGAAGTCCGGAAGGGTGATTGACTACAAACTCCGGCTACACGGCATTCCGATTCGATGGCGAACGAGGATCACGGACTGGAAGCCACCGAGTCGTTTCGTGGATTCGCAAATAAGAGGCCCGTATTCGATGTGGGTGCACACGCACACTTTTGACGAGATCGACGGGGGCACGTTGATGCGAGATGTGGTCCGGTACTCAGCAATCGGAGGAGCGCTGGTGCATCGACTTTTTGTGAAACGCGATCTGCAACGTATTTTCGAATACAGGCAGAAGATGCTACCGGCCTTGCTCGGAATCGAGTCTTCGGACTGCCGGTTTGAGCCAATCGAAATTCGTCGAGCCGTCAACGATTCCTGCGCGGGAGCGGAACTGGCGGCATCCACATCGGAATGACTCCCAATCGATCCGGCGTTTTACAGTCTCACACGGAAGCGGGAGCCGGCAAAGCTGTTGACTGGTCGACGGGATTGACTGAAATGCAGACGCGATGAAGCGAATCAGGACTTGAATGACTACGCTGCACAGTCGCTTATGCTGAAACGATAAACCGCGGCGGGTCAATCCGTCGGGCCAAACTTCATGACGACCGCCGCGGCAGGTTGATTTCTCAACCGAGCCGTGTTGTAGAACGTTCCAGATTCCTGACCACATCCATTTTCGAATTCATTTTCAAACATCGCCAGAACATCCAGCCTGATTGAGTCAGAATCCAGACGAGTCAGGACTGAATCCGTTGTTGAGCAAATGAAGAAAAACGCATCTCCCAAGCAGGTTGCTCGAGCCATTGGCGTCAGCGAATCAACGTTGAAACGCTGGTGCGACGGCGGCCTGATTCCAATGACGAAGACCGCGGGTGGCCATCGACGAATCGAAGTCGCCGCAGTTATCAAGTTCTTACGAGAGACGGGGCGTCAGGTTGTCGAGCCGGAATTGCTCAATCTTCCCGTGACCGCAGGAAAAACCGAATGGACTCTCGCTCGCGCCGTTGATCGTGTCGTGGCGAGCCTCGTGTCGGGGGACGAATCCGTTGTTCGGCAGATCATTTTTGATCTTCTGTTGGCAGATCATTCAGTCACCGCAATTTTTGATGACGTACTCGCTCCGGCATTGCACCGGATTGGCGAACAATGGAGTTGCGGAGATGTTGCTGTTTACCAGGAGCGGCGAGCCTGCGAAATCTGCATGCGATGTCTGCACGAATTGAGAGCGTCGACCACAATTGCCGACGACCAGCCGTTGGCGGTTGGTGCAACCGTCGAAGCAGATATCTACACATTGCCGATCACCATGTCTGAAGTCGTCCTTCGGAACATTGGCTGGAAGACAACTCTGCTGGGAACCAACTTACCGTTTGACACACTTTGCGAAGCTGTTGAAACAGCACGACCACGACTGTTCTGGTTAAGCGTTTCTTATGTGATCGATGAAGAACTCTTTATTGACGGCGTCAATCAATTATTCAGTGTCGCTCACGCCTGCAATGCTGCGATGGCCATCGGAGGCCAGGCACTCGATGAAAAGATTCGCCGCCAGATCCAGTATTCCGTCTTTTGCGAAACGTTCCGCGACCTCGAACGATTCGCACGATCGCTGAACCCATTTCCTGGGATTCCAACGCCGCCACGATCGGAGCCTGCAGAATAGACATGCTGCGAGATGCGAATCATCGCTTGCGCAACAAAAAAAGGCGGAGTGAACATTGCCACCTCCGCCTTTCCGTATGCTTTATCAAGATTTAATTCGACGTGATTAACGAACGCTGACCATCATCGACCGATAAGCTCCATCGAGTCCTTGACGAAGAGTCCAACTTCGCGATGTCGAACAGGACGTTGCCTTCGCATGAGTCATTGCCGTGGCGAGGTGCTGGTGGGCTGACTCGGTCAGTTTATGCCCGTCTTCGAGCAGTCCAGTTACCGACTTCATGTAGAGCGAGGCACATGCGTCAACATGCCCAGCATTGTAGAGAGCTGTTCCGCGGTGGATCGTGCGTTCGATCGTTTTTTGCGTGTCAGCTTGAGAGACCTTCTTTGATTTTGGTGGCATCAGAACTCGGTCGATGACGTGAATCACCCCGTTGGATGCCTCAACGTCGAGAGCAGTCAGTTTCGATTCGTTGATGAAGGCTCCGCCCTTTCTCGAGCTGATCTGAAGCGAGGCTCCTCCGAGCGTTTCAGCTTCGTTCTGCTTCAGAGCCTGCTCTGAGTAAACTCGCCCTTCGACAACATGGTAAAGCATGATTTGCTTAAGTTGCTCCCGATTTTCTGGTTTGAGAAGGCTTCCAACGGTCCCGTTTGGCAGGCGAGCAAAGGCTTCGTCTGTTGGTGCAAACACGGTTAACGGTTTATCGCCGCTTAAGGCGTCGACGAGTTTCGCTGCCTTTGCCGCAGCCAGCAGAGTCTTGAATTGACCTGTCTGATTTGCAGTTGCCGGGATGTTTTTTGCGGACGGAAGGATTACGGAATCGATGACGTGAATGATGCCGTTTGAGCATTCAATGTCGACGGTAACGACCTTGGCCCCGTCGATGGTGACGACTCCGTTCTTCGCAGCGATGTCGACCCTTTGACCGTTAAGAGTCGTCGCATTCGAGATTTTGACCACTTGGCCAGACTTCACGGCACCCGCGACGACGTGGTATTTCAGAATGTCGGCCAAGGCCCCTTTCGACTCCGGTTTAAGGAGCGATTCAACGGTTCCTTTGGGAAGCTTGGCGAACGCTTCATCAGTCGGAGCGAAGACGGTGAACGGTCCTTTTCCTTTTAATGCTCCAACTAGATCGGCTGATTCAAGTGCAGCTGCAAGAGTCTTAAAAGAACCAGCCTTTACTGCTGTGTCGACTACGTCTGACTTCTCACTAGCGTGAAGCATCGGAGAATTCATCAGAGTAATGGCAGAGAGAGAAGCGGCGAGGATATAGCGTCGTGTAAGCAGCATAGTGGTTTAGCTCCTGGGCTAAATTGATTGTGAGACGATTGTTCGTCTGAATGTCAAACGCTGCCTTGCAAGGACGCCGAATGTTGTAGAGACCTCTTGCGTGCCGCCGACGTAATTTCCTCGAAAACCTGGATGATCGCTCCAGATTCAACTTCCTGCGGCTGTGCACCGATGGTCGAAAACCCAAAGCAGGATTGAAGCTGGATTGATCGCGTGTGATAATCTTTGCCCCACCGGATTTGCTTCCAGCCGTCATCGTTGAGACGTTCCTGCCTCCTTTTGCCTCACACTCCTTCCTTTAGAATTAGCACAGCGTGAATAACTTTGTGACCAGCCAGATTCTGACTGCTGTTTTCATTGGACTGTCCATCGGGCCAGGCTTGTCGGGCATCGTTTCTGCAAAGGACCAGGTGGTCTCGGCGGAAGACCGGACGTTCTTCGAAAACAAAATTCGCCCGGTTCTGGTCAAACATTGTTACGAGTGCCATTCCGCTGACTCAGAAGAAGTCGGCGGCAAGCTGTTGCTGGATACTCGCGAAGGAGTCCTGGCAGGTGGGGAGTCAGGATCGGCAATTGCTGCGGGGAAGCCGGAGGAAAGTCGCATCATTCAGGCACTTCGTTACGACGGTATCGAAATGCCGCCGGAAGAGCCGTTGCCGGAAACCATTATCAATGACTTTGTGAAATGGGTGAAGTTGGGGGCTCCCGATCCGCGAGTTCGCCCCGTTGTCACTCCGACACCCGATGCAGGCAACAAGCCCGTCAGTTCCGGCGAGGACAAACCGACACTCTGGTCACTCCAGCCGCGACGCGCCTCTGCAATTCCCGCAGTTAGTAACAACGATTGGCCGCGCGACCCGCTCGACTCTTTCGTGCTCGCGAAGATCGAAGCCGCAGGAATCAAACCAACGAACGATGCTGGTCCGCGAACACTCATTCGAAGGTTGTATGTCGACCTGCTCGGCCTGCCGCCTTCGATGGACGAAGTAGAAATCTTTGTGGATGCGCATCGAGCTGACCGTGAAGAAGCAGTGCGAACTCTCGTCGACGATCTGCTCGCTCGCCCGCAGTTTGGCGAACGTTGGGGACGGCACTGGTTGGACGTTGCTCGTTACGGAGAATCGAACGGCAATGACGGGCTGGGCCGCAACCCGACATTCCCTCACGCATGGAGATACCGCGACTATGTCATCGATGCGTTTAATCGAGACGTGCCGTATGACCGTTTTCTGGCCGAACAGATTGCCGGCGATCTTTTGCCGAGCGACTCACCCGCCCAACGCGACCGTCATCTTGTCGCGACAGGTTTCCTGGCAATGGCGTCGAAACCGGCGAAGGCGATGAACACGAATTTCGACATGGACATCGTCGCGGATCAGATCGAAGTTGTCGGGACAGGAATCATGGGAATCAGCGTCGCGTGTGCACGCTGTCACGACCACAAATTCGATCCCATTCCGACTCGCGATTACTACGCACTCGCCGGCATCTTCACCAGCACCGAGACAATGTGGGGCATCGCGGCAAATGAGAAATTGACGGCTTCACCAACGGATTTGCATGTGCTGAAAGCAGCTCCGAAAGCTTCACCGCCGGAGGGCTTCGTCGAGACGGTGCTTGTGCTGGAATCAAGCACGGGCATTCCCAAGCCGATCCCAAAGCCAAAGTGGCCAATCGGAACTCCGCTTGCAATTGGTGTCCGCGACAAAGCAAAGCCTGCCGACTGTAAGATCAACATCAAAGGTGACGCGAAGAAACTGGGCGAAGCCGTGCCGCGAGGCTTCGTTGCGGCGTGTGAAACGGGCTCTTCAGAGTCATCAAAGGTCGATACTAAGCAGAGCGGCCGGTTGCAGCTTGCGGAGTGGCTGACGACGCCGGACCATCCACTGACCGCTCGCGTCATGGTGAATCGAATCTGGCTACACCTGTTTGGCCAGGGAATCGTTCGGACACCAGACGATTTCGGTGTTTACGGTGAACGACCGACGCATCCAGAAATGCTTGACCACCTTGCAAACCGATTTGTGGAAGATGGATGGTCCATTAAGCGTTTGATTCGAAGCATCGTCCTTAGCCGGACCTACCAGTTGGACAGTGCAGCAGACGCAGACGCCGCGAAGGCTGACGCTGAGAATCTGCTGCTTGCTCGCCACAGCCGACGACGGCTCGATGCCGAATCGTTGCGCGACAGCATGCTTGCGGTCACTGGCCAGTTGAACCTTGAACCGGGAGAGGGTTCGATCGTCCGGCATCGGGACATCCTGGTAAATCTTGCAGGCAACCTGCACGAGCCCAGCAACCATCGCAGTATCTACTTATGCTACTTGCGAAGTTCGATGCCGCCGGAACTGGCCGCTTTCGACCTGCCAGACTTCACGACCGTCGCCGGACAACGCGACGTCAGCACGATCCCTGGTCAGGCTCTGCATCTATTCAATAATCCATTTGTGATTGAACAGGCAGAACACTTTGCCCAATCGATCATGAAAGACTCAACGGACGACAATCACCGAGTACGTTCAGCCTTTCGTCGTGCGTTGAGTCGCGACCCGAGTCAGAATGAAATCGATCAGGCAATCGACCTTCTACGATCAACAAAAACCGAGCTGAAGTCCGATAACAAAGCATGGAACAGTTTGTGCCAGGCATTGCTTGCCACGAACGAATTCCGCTACATCGATTGATAGACCGAGGTACGATGGTGGCTTTCAGTGGCCGCCGACACTTTCGAAAGACAGTCCTGAGAACGGGATCAGAAGATGAGTTTTTCACGCCGAGCAATGCTTCAGTCAACTTCGTGCGGTTTTGGTGCTCTCGCCCTGAACGCTCTTTGCGGTGAACAAGTCGCGGCAGCATCGGGCAGCGGTCTTGAGGTTCAAACGCCAACGCTGGCCGCTCGGGCGAAGAGAGTGATCTTTCTATGTATGAGTGGAGGTCCGGCTCATCTCGACACGTTTGATTACAAACCGCAGACGGGAAAGAAGAAGCATCCCGGTTCGGTGTTCCGATTTCGTCAGCATGGCGAAAGCGGGCTCGGGATTTCCGAACTGCTACCGGAGACGGCTCAGTTTGCCGACGACCTGTGTGTGATCAACGGAATGCACGCCGACACCGGAATTCATGCCCAGTCTTTCCTCCAGCTCCACACTGGCGACCGGCTGAGAAAACGACCGAGTCTTGGATCGTGGATCAGCTACGGGCTCGGCACTGAGAACCAGAACCTGCCGGGGTTCATCAGCCTGAACACGTCGAAGAGTTCGATTTACTCCAGTGCGTTTCTTCCGTCGATTTACAACGGAACTCCGATCGGCGTGAACGGCGAAAACATGAGCCACGCGACGGTCAGCAACGTCAGCAGTGATCATCTTCCGTTGTCGGCGAAACGCCGACAGCTCGACTTTGTGCAGATGCTGAACCGCGATCATCTGAAGCAGCGGCCCACCGACCAGAAACTGGAAAGCGTCATTCAGTCAATGGAACTGGGATTCCGGATGCAGTCCGTCGCTCCGGGCCTGCTGGACATCTCGACGGAGTCAAAGGCGACTCTGGAAAAGTACCGCGTCGGCCAACAGAAAAAAGCAACGGGCACCTGCAAAGTTTCCGACTTCGGTCGGCAGTGTTTGCTGGCTCGCCGATTTGCCGAAGCCGGCGTTCGATTCATCGAGGTCAGCCACGGCAGCTGGGATCAGCACAAAAATCATCGCCGCGATCTGCAGGCGAACTGCGACGTTACGGACGCTCCGATTGCGGCGTTGCTCGGCGATCTCAAACAGCGAGGTTTGCTGGACGATACTCTCGTCGTCTGGGGCGGCGAATTCGGCCGGCCGGGTTTGACGCCGGAAGACGGCAAGAACGAAACGGGGCACAACGCGCGAGGCTTCACGTTCTGGTTGGCTGGCGGCGGCGTGAAACGAGGACATGTCCACGGCAAAACCGATCCAACGGGAGCGAGAGCGGTCGAAGGCAAAGTCCACTTCCGGGATCTGCACGCCACGATCCTGCATCTGATGGGACTTCCGCCGAACGACCTCAAATACTGGCACGCCGGCCGCGAGCATCGCCTCACCGGCCCCGAAGGCGGCAAAGTCGTTCACGATCTCTTCGCTTAGGATTGCTGATCTACGTCAGGAATCGCCCAGCGTTGGGATTGGATTTTCACCTCGATCGCTCTTTGTATCGAGTTGCCATAGGCGTCGCTCTGGTACCGAAGGTGAGCCTGTAATCCTTGTTCGAGGCCGATGACCGATGAGAATTCTCCTGCTGATGGCTGCGGTGTGTGCGGTTCCTCTGCCAGCGGTAGCTCAGGCGAAAATGCCAAGCGTGCAGATCGTCTTCCTCACACCTGCCGATGTGGGCGCTCCTCCCGGCGTGACGGAGCGTCTGACTCAGGTTGCCGACTACACCGAGGCGATGCTGGTTAAGTGGATGAAAGCCTGGGACTACCCGCCTGCGCGAGAACAGATTTTTAAGCGCAAGGCAGATGGCTCTGCGAAAGTGCATTTCGTCAAAGCGTCCGAAACGCTTGCCAGTGGAGAGTTTCCGCTGAAAGACGGCAACCTGGCTCGCAAGGGAAAACTGCTCGCGATGGAGCAGTTCAAGCTTCCAAAGAATCTCGACGTGTGGTGGGTGTGGGTTTACGTTGGCGACCCACCGAAGAAATACAGCAGCTACCTTGGTTCAGGTGGAGCGTGGAATGGCGGCTTGTCGCAGGTTAACTACGTCAATTTGCCAGGCAGAATTTCGGTCAACGACAAACTGGCGATACCGTTTTTTACAGACCTGACGCTCAAAGGAACCATGCACGAGTTTGGCCACGCACTCGGACTGCCACACAATGGCCCACAGGTGAAACACGACCTTGGCATGCCATTGATGGGCGCGACAATTGCCAACTATCGCCGGCGTATGAAGAATCGAGAAGAGCGTGGCTACGTTTCGGAAGCGTCTGCCGCGATCCTCTGGAAGCATCCGCTATTCACCGGAACGGCTGCACGTCGGTATGCCTTACCGAAAATCAAGTGGCACGACATCGATGTGAAGAACGACCGAAAGACTCGTACCGCGACGCTGGCTGGCCGTATTTCTGCGAACGTTCCTGCTCACAGCGTCGTTGTTTACGACTCTGTACCGCAGATTCAACAAACGTATTTTCAGAAGCCGTACGTTGGCCGAGTTAATAAGGACGGCACGTTTGAAGTGACAATCAGTGAGCCGGTATCCGTCCAGGCGAGCGGCACTTTGAGAATCCTTGCGTGCTGCGAGAATGGTTCCATGTCCGGCGATGAAAAAGGCCGTGGACTGCAGAGTGCCCTTGAGCTTGATTACCGCACAACTCGCACGGGCTACCAGCTAAGTAAATAGGTTGATACGGAGCGTCGCGATTCAAGGTAGGCCTCCTCACGAGGTGGCAACGATTCCATGCCTGGTAAGCTGATGGAAGCGTCTCGCAAGGCTGTTTATTTCGGACTTCTAATTCAGATGCCTGTCCAGGCTGAATATTTTGGGGCATGAAGACATGCGGATTCTTTTCTGCGTTCTGATCTACATCGTTGTCGGGCAAGAACTCGTCGCTGCTCCGCCACACAAGGCGGGAGAGATCACGAGTGAAACAAAGTCATTGAAGACGAGGTCCGGCGAAGTTATCGATTACGAGCTCGGTACCCTCTACGTTCTCGAAAACCGCAGCGACACTGACAGTCGAATCATTGGCGTTGGCTTCGCCAGATTGCCGGCCGTCGAGAAGGTGTCCGGCGTTCCGCCGGTGTTTCGATTGCCGGGTGGTCCCGGTTCGACTTTTCTCGGACGGTTGAAGTCAGCTCGTGGACGAGACCTTGAACGCTGGCTTCCACAGACGGCCAGACTACGCAAGTTCTGCGACGTAGTGATCGTCGACCAGCGAGGATTCAGTGAACACGGCGACGTTCTGATTAGAAAGAAGCGTTCACCCGCAAAGTTCCCGGACATATTGCTGACCACTCAGGACTACGTCACCGCCTCCGAAGAGTTTGCCAGAGAAACCGTCGAAGAGTACTCCAGAAACGAGATCGACCTGCGAGGCTACACGGTCAAAGAGTGTGCTCATGATGTGGCCGATCTAGCGAAAGCTCTGGACTACGACAAGATCACGCTCAACGGGACGAGCTTCGGTTCGCAGTGGAGTTTTGCCGTGATGCGTTTGCATCCTGAAATCGTCGCGCGAGCTGTGCTGTCGGGAGTCGAGCCGCTGGACCACAGTTATGACATGCCGTCGTACCTTTTTGCTGGCTTGCAGCGAATCTGGCGAGCCGTTGACCAGGATGACAGATTCAAACCCTACCTTCCCGAAGGTGGCATGGCTGAGGCGGCTCGTGTCGTCATTGAGCGACTCGAACGAGAACCAATTCGACTGACAGGGAAGGATTCGGAATCAGGCAAGCAGATTCCGCAAGGCGTCATCGGGCCGGGCAGATTCCCGTATCACGAACCGAAGTTCATTCTTGAGCTTTACCACGGTCGCACAGAACGATGGCGGCAGCGTTCGGGGGCAGCTTCAGCCCGGCGTTCTCGAGACATGAATCTGATTCAGCATCACGTGGTGACGGGAAGCAAGCGGCAACGTGTGTCGGGCTGTTGTTCGTGGCTGGGAGTGTTGTGATTCGGTAGCTTTCCGGGATGGATCAATCCTCTTTCGGAAGGTTACTATGAGAATTGCATTGTTCGTTGCTTTGCTGGTTGCTCCTGCTGTCGTACGTGGGCAAGGGGCGATTGATATTGGGGCTCGGCGGGAGCTGTTTGTTGATGGGCATTTGATCGACAAGCTTGTCGGTGCTCAGCGGCGGATGCACGAGCCGGTGGCTCGGGAGATTGCGGTTGTTCATGACGCCCCGTGGGAAGGTGCCGGCAGTGGGTATCACAGCGTCATTCACGACGGCGATGTCTACCGCATGTATCACCGTGGTTCGAAGCTCGGCGTCGAAAACGGTCGATTGAAGACCGGCGGTCAGGTTTACTGCTACGCCGAGAGCAAGGACGGCATTCATTGGGAGAAGCCGAACCTCGGGCTGTACGAGCACGGCGGCTCCAAAGAAAACAACATCATCTGGACCGGTGTCGGCATTCATAACTTCGCTCCGTTTCTGGATACGAAGCCGGGGTGTCCGCCGGAGTCTCGGTTCAAAGCACTCGGTGGAACGGCGGCGGAAGGCGGACTGTTCGCGTTTCACTCGCCGGACGGCATTCACTGGTCGCTGATGCGGAAAGAGCCGGTGGTCACCGAAGGAGCGTTTGACTCGCAGAACCTGGCGTTCTGGGATCAGGCAGCCGGTAAGTACCGAGCGTATTTTCGAACGTTCACCGGAGGCATCACGACAGGCAAGGTGTGGAAGCCAGAAGGCTACCGCGCGATTCGGACGGCTTCGTCGTCTGACTTTCTGTCGTGGGGAGACGAAGCAGACCTGACCTATGAGGACTCGCCAGTTGAGCATCTCTACACGAATCAAGTCGGGCCTTACTTCAGAGCACCACATATTCTGATCGGCTTTCCGACTCGCTACATCGAACGAGGCTGGTCGCCGTCGATGCGAGCGTTGCCTCAACTGAAGCATCGCGAAATGCGATCGAAAGCGCACCTTCGATACGGGACGTCGTTGACGGAAGGCCTGTTGATGGCCAGTCGAAACGGAGTCCACTTCGAACGGTGGAACGAAGGGTTTCTCAAGCCGGGCCCACAGCGGCCGGAGACGTGGCTCTACGGGCACAACTACATCGCCTGGCACGCTGTCGAGACGAAGTCATCGTTGCCTGGGGCTCCGAACGAGATTTCGTTGTACGCGTCGGAAGGTTCGTGGACCGGCGACAGCAACGCCATCAGACGTTACACGCTAAGATTGGACGGCTTCGTTTCCGTGAACGCTGGCTGGAAGGGCGGCGAGCTGATCACCAGACCGCTCAAGTTCACCGGCGACCGACTGGACCTCAACTTTGCCACGTCCGCGGCAGGGGATATCCGAGTCGAAATTCAGGGTGCCGATGGAAAACCGCTGCCTGGATTCGCTCTTGATGATTGTGCGGAAGTCTTTGGCGACGACATTGATCGCATCGTTGAATGGAAGAATGGCTCGAGTGTCAGCACGTTGTCGGGCAAGACTGTTCGTCTGAGATTCGTACTGAAAGACGCCGACCTGTACGCATTGAAATTCAGTTCGAACGACTAAATAACGTGTCCGAAATAACTTCCTGATAGTGGCACGACACTCCGTGTCGTTGGCCCATGCCTGGCTGACGACACGGAGTGTCGTGCCACTGAAAACGGAAATTTTCCCCAAGCACAGTCCTAAGAGAGCCCCGAATGTCTGAGAATCGTCGCGACTGGATGCTGCGATCTGCGACTCAGCTGGCAGCGGTTGGAGTAACTGCTGCCGGTGTTTCGGCTGCCGCGCAGGACGCCCCGTCTCCCAATGCAACGGGTGGGAAGACGCGGCCTGACGGGAAGTCGTGGCGAGTTGGAGTGATCTCCGCCAGGCGGGACGGCAAGCCTCAGAAGATTAACGGGCATACCTGGCACTTCGCTCAATATCTGCACCCGACGATTGATCTGCCGACCGCTCAGAAGCATCTGGATCCGGGCAACAAAAAATACTTCGAAGAGATCGTTCGAAACCCAGCGTGCGACTTCGGCATTCTTCCGTTTCCGGATACTCGGATCACGCACTATTACGAAGCGAATCCGGAAATCTCGCGGCTGTTCGCCGATTCGTTTCCCGGCGTTCAGGTGGCGACGTCGCTGGAGCAGATGGTCGACGAGGTTGATGCCATTTGGCTGGGGGATGCGTCGGGAACGGGCGACGATCATTTCGACCTGGTAGCGCCGGGGCTTGAGAGGGGGCTGCCAACGTTCTGCGACAAGCCAATCGGAAAGACGGTCGCCGGCACGCGAAGCATCCTCGAACTGGCAAAGAAGCATGATGCCCCGCTGATGTCCGGCAGTATTTTCAGTTATGAGTGGGGCGTCGAAGAAGTTCGCCGCTTGCTGGCGAAGGGGGAGCTCGGCGAAATTCAGCACGTCGTCGCCAGTATGATGGGCGGCTATTCGCCGGAAGGCTGGTTTGTTTATGGTCAGCATCCGTGCTGGTCGGTCGTCACGTTGCTGGGTGCGGGAGTCGAGGCTGTCAGTCTGCACGCTCAGGGCAGCGCTGCTCATGGAATGGTGGTTTACGTCGATCGGCCAACTGCTGAGATCTGGTACGGACGCCCCGACCTGCGAGTCGGCAATAAGTACAACGAAACCAGCGTGCATTTTCAGAAGGGCGTTTATCGATACTCGCCAGCGATTGAGGGCAACTTCTGGTTCGGTCATCACTACGAGATGTTCAACATGGCGCGAGCGTTCCGCAAAATGATCAGCACTCGAGTTGAACCGACGTCGCACGAGGAAATCCTCGACGTCACCGCGATGATTTACGCTGGAGCGAAATCGCTCACCGAAAGTAGCCGACTGGTCCAGTTGGCCGAAGTTCTTGCCTGAATTGGAGACCGTTGAAAATGGCGTTCTGGAATAAGAAACCGAAACAAACGTTTCGTCAACGGGTCGATGAATTCTGGGATTGGTTTCCGACCGTTGCCCCAGGTTACGGCCAACTGCTGCTGGACAACCGTGGAAATGAAGTGGTCGAGGATGCGGGCAAGAAGCTCGAAAAGCTGTTACCGGGCATCTGCTGGGGCTTTGGCATTGAGAGTGCCGACCAGGGGCGATTTACCTTCAATCTGACTGGCGAGGGACAAATCGCAAAGCAACTATTGGCCGAGCATTGGCTGTCGGCACAAATTCCGGTTTCCGGTTGGACATTTTTCGGTTCACGACAGCCGTCTTTGCCAGACGCGTTGAATGAGATGCGTATCGAAGTCGGTGCCGAGCAAGCTGTGGACGCGGAAACATTTCAGCTTCGAACGACGGTCGATGAGGAAAACGAGACCATTGACATCGCCGTCTGGCACCCGGCGTATCAGCAACTTGGCGAAGAACATCACATGCCGATTCTTTTCATCTTTCTGGATGAGGCCCTGGGCGAATTTGGTACTCAGACATGGCTCGGAGACATCAAGATTGACGCGACAGTGTCGCGTGGGGAAACGCGGTCGCTCGCAGAACTTCCGCAGTTCATTGACTCCATCCAGAAGTACCACGAGTGGGAAAAAATGAGCCCGCTCGATTCCTACACTGGCTACGAAGTCCCCGAACAAAGTGCGGGACGCCGTGGCGATTCGCTGGTCGGGACGACGTGCATTCCCGACATCGTATCTGAATTCTTGAACAACGACGGTCGACTGACAGAAGATCCGCTGGCTGGTCTCGGAGCAGAATTCGTCTACGTCGCTGTTGATGGAGCCGTGTTTCCCGATGGCCAGCAAGTCGACGTTCGAGCCAATATCGAAGATACGATCAATGATGCGTTGAGGCCTGTATCAGGTGGCCGATCCGTCGGGGGGGCTTTCGGCGTCAGCGAGAGCTACATCGAATTCCTGCTTTTTGACGGTGAAAATAGCCGGGTAATTGTTCAGGACACGCTTCATGAACTTCAGCTAGGTGGTCGCTCGCGGATCGAAAGTTTTCTTTAGACTGTGCAAACGAGAAACGAGCAGCACCGAGCCTTCAGCAGCAATCGCTCGTGCCCTCCGCCTCGTCAAAGAAGCTCGCGGATGACGCTCCCGCCAGCGACCAGCGGAACGGGGCGCCCCGGTGAAGCGAGCAGTTCACGGCGAGGATCGACCCCGAGCAGATGATAAGCTGTGCACAGGACGTCTTTGGGATTGATCGGTCGATTAACGACGTCGCCGGCGATCGCGTCGGTTTCTCCGACTACCTGTCCGCGCGGAATGCCAGCACCGGCGAAGAGCTGGCTGTAAGCTCGGGACCAGTGTCCTCTGCCGGGGGCTCCGACGTTGCTTGGATCGAATCGCGGCGTGCGACCGTGCTCGCTGAGGCACAGGACAAGCGTGTCGTCCAGCAGGCCTCGCTGTTCCAAATCGATCATCAGCGTCGAGAACGCTCGGTCGAAGCCGGGCAGCAGAAACTCTTTCATGCGCGAATGATGATCGTAGTGTGTGTCCCAACTTTCGTCGGTCTGTCCGTATTCGTCCCAGACGACGGTCACGAATTTGACATCCGATTCAAGCAGCCTGCGCGCCGTCAGGCAGGCCTGTCCGAACAATGTCATGCCATAGTCTTCGCGCAGAGAC
Source organism: uncultured Planctomycetaceae bacterium (assembly GCA_943787265.1). Lineage (GTDB taxonomy): Bacteria > Planctomycetota > Planctomycetia > Planctomycetales > Planctomycetaceae > JABMPE01. Next base: position 43,009 of record CALSLT010000023.1, read on the forward strand.
GCAGGCTCTCGTTCAAGAGCCAGTGCATCTCGTGCCTTGCTCGTGGCCAGAAAGTCGATCGCTCGTGCTCGCAGATCGGTGTAGCTGGCCACGGTCGGCGAACGGTCCATGAGGGCAGAGTGTCTTTCGAATTCGGACAGCAGCAATTGCCTGCGAGTCAGTGCGTCCTTAGTCAGTGACGGCGAGTTTCCCGTGCCGAACGTGAATCGGCCTTCCGGCGTGATCGCTCGGAAGGGATCACCCAGCGGAGCCTCGCCGTGGAATTCGGTCCAGAGCGGATCGTGGTTCGTCCCAAGAAACGCGCCGAAAGTTCCTGACCGTTTGTTAGGCCTTGCGAACAGACTTTGCCGCCACGGCAGCATCACGTTGTTGGGTACGCCCGGTTCTTGCGGCCCGAAATGTTCATTCCGCGCGAGATGATCAACCACGCTGCCGATGTACGGCCACTGATCCGGGTGCCGCTGCCGCCCTTCGATTCTCGCCGTGTCCGCGTTTCCGGTCAGCGTGTACGACGCCGAATGAATGTTCCAGGGATGCGCCATTGACCGCACCAGCGTGCAGCGATCCAACACGCGAGCTGACTTCGGCAGGTGTTCGCATACCTGCACGCCGGGCAGGCACGAGTTGATCCCGTTGAACTCACCACGAATTTCTGCTGGTGCATTCGGTTTCGGATCGAACGTGTCAAGCTGGCTCCACGCTCCATAGATGTAAAGCAGCAGACAGCGTTTCGCTCGACCGAATCCAGGATACTCCGCCGTTGATGAAATCGGAGCCGCTAGTGCCTCCTGCGTTTCCGCAGCCTCGGCCCACCCGCACAAACCGAGAGCACCCGCTTGAAGCAGACTCCGGCGGCAATACTCGTCATGCTGCGGTTCTGCCGTTTGTGTCTGAGTTGTCGTTGAATGCCTCGTCATTGGTCAGGGACACTTTCGTTCAAGGCTGACCGGTAAACTCCAGGCGATGCATCATTTGCTCTGTGCTGATCGTTACGAATTTAGAGAATACCGGAAAATCTTGAAAAGGCGAAGAACGATGGAAGCGATTCGGATCGCGGCGGCGCAGTTTGAGGTCAGGAATGCGGACAAGGAGTACAACCTGGCCGCGATGAGCGAACTCGTCGAGACGTCAGTCCAGCAGCGGGCCGACGTTGTATCGTTTCCCGAAGTCTGCATCCCCGCTTACTCGTTTATGCGGAAGTCGTCTCGGGACGAGATTCACGATCTTTCCGAAGCCGTTCCAGATGGCTCAAGCGTCAAGCGTCTGATGGAAATGTCGGGTGATTTCGGGATTCCGATTCTGGCCGGGCTTATCGAACGCGACGGCGACGAGTATTTCAATACTTATGTTTGTGTGGACGGCGACCAGCTTGTCGCGAAGTTCCGCAAGCTACACGCGTTTATCAGCCCGCACATTTCATGCGGCAACGAATACGTCACCTTCCAACTGCGAGGTTGTACGTGCAGCATTCTCATTTGCTATGACAACAACCTCGCGTGCAACGTGCAGGCGGTTGCGCAGCTCGGGGCAGAAGTCGTCTTCATGCCGCACGTGACGTGCTGTCTCGATTGGCCGATTCCCGGCTCCGGTGAGGTGTCTCGGGACGTCTGGGATCGTCGCGACGAGGACCCAATTTCGGTGAGGCAGGAGTTTATGGGTCCGAAGGGGCGCGAGTGGCTCATGAAGTGGCTTCCCGCCCGCGCCTATGACAACGGCATTTATGCGGTCTTCACAAATCCTGTCGGCGTGGATGACGATCAGATCCGAAACGGTAACTCAATGATTCTCGACCCGAACGGCGACGTGATTGCTGAGTGCAATACTCTCGGTGATGGAGTGGTCACCGGGCTGTGCACACCTGAAAAGCTTGAGACTGCGATGGGGCGAAAGCATCTCGCGGCGAGACGACCTGAACTTTATCGCGAGATTCTTGGAGCCGCTCATGAAAATCCGGTCATCGACCCAAGCTGGACCCTTACCTGATAACGCGCGATGATCTCGTGCCTGGTCGTTCTTCGGGCAGACGTGTTGCTGTAGTCGTGGTTGGGAGTTGTCTGCCGATGAGTTTTCCGGAATCAGTCACCAGCGGGGCACGAACGGTCGTTGGGATTGCCGAGCATTTCGAGCAACTAAAGCAGGTCGCCAGGCCTCTGTTCGAAGCCGACGCAGCCAGCGAACGAGGATACTTCACGCCGACAGAAGACGAACGTGTCCGGCAGCTACTGATTTCCTACTGGCAATCTCGAAATGCCTTGATCGAAACGGTCGTCACGCTTCATCAGGCATCGTCGCGGGGTGGCAAACCGTCGGAAGGCACATTGTCGGATGATGATCGCGCGGCCGCGTTTCTTGTGGCTTGGTCCGGTGCTCTGGTTCTGGTCGATGCTGCACGGTTTCTGAGACGCAATTGTGAAGGTCGGCCGATCATTCTGAACAAGCTGAACGAACCAGAGCCGCACTTCGGAATTCCAGCGGGGACGTACGACCGAATTCAGTCGTCACTGACGAGGCCGTTTCACGCCTGGCATCTGTACCACGCTCGCGATTATTGGGACAAGAGGCAGTCCTTTCTGAGTGAACTTGTGGCGGGTACGGAAGCGGAACCGTTGATCGAGATCGCTCAGCGGTTGTATTCAAACAACAATGTCGATTTGCAGCAGTATGCCGTCAGTCGAATGCGGACTCGTACGAAACAGGCGAGGACTAAGGGCCGCGACCTGGTCGGGCGAGCGATGTATGGCCTGCAGAAAACCGTTTCGCGGTTGATCTCAGGCAAGTTCACTCACATCGGACACAAGCCTCAGCTGCCGTCGGAGATTGCTGACCGGGTGCGTTCTCTGATCCGTCCGGGCGATATCTTCGTCAATCGAAAAGAGCACGCGATTACGAATTACTTTCTGCCGGGCTTCTGGCCGCACGCTGCCTTTTACATCGGACAGACGGAGCAGCTTGAGCAGATGGGAATTGCCGAACATCCCCACGGGCAACCTCGCTGGCGACGGCTGCTCGACTGCGATTCCAACTGCAACGGGCGAGTTGTCGAGGCTCTCAAAGATGGAGTCAGAATTCGCTCGCTGGCGTCGCCTTTCGCTGCCGACGCAATAACGGTGATCCGTCCTCGGTTACCGGACGACGTCCTGAAAGAAGCGATTACCCGAGCCTTGTTCCACGACGGTAAACCGTACGACTTCGACTTCGACCTGACTCGTTCGGACCGCCTGGTTTGTACGGAAGTCGTCTATCGTTCTTTCGAAGGTCTTGCCGGTGTGAATTTTTCATTGACCGACCGAGCTGGGCGAAAAACTCTGGCAGCCGAAGACCTCCTGCAAATGGCGCTCGCCGAGCAACACTTCGAAGTCGTCGCTGCGTACGCTCCAGGTTTCTCATCCGGCGTGGCGACAGAAGCCGCAGCCGCCAACGTTCTGCGAGCGACACTGACTGATTAAGCAACGCGTGGGAAGCAGGTTCCCGTTACAGCGTCACGCGATTCCGCCACGGGCCAGTGGGCTTCCCGCACGGAGTACGGGGCCCACTTTCAGGATGTTACGGACGCAACCACTTAGTATTGAATTGGAATACGGAGACCATTCGCATAGCCGGCAAGTATCGACTGTTTTATTATCCAGAAGTCTAGTGACGACACGAACGGATCGAAGAACGTTTGTGACAACTCTGATTCACATTGCACGCCTGAGACATGCCAGGCGGAAGTTGCAAATTGCGTTAACTGTCTCTGGCCACGCCGGTCGGTTGCTTGAGAGAAGTTTGGTCTCTGCATGAAACACGACAGTCCAACTGAATCCAATGGTGCTCAAAATATCGCAGTGGCCGTCACACTGATGGTTGTCTTGTCGATCGTCAGTCTGCACTTAGGGCTCGGCCAAACTGAGCTCGTGCGAAAATCGGCAGCCCAACAATTTCGAGATGCTGGAAAGTACGGCGCCGCAGTTGACGCGGGACCGCATGTGCGAGTGACACTGGCTGGTGAATCAGCGAACGTATTCAGCAGCGTCACTAATGGGTTCGTTGGTTTTTCTGAGATCAGAATCGATGGATTCTGGATACGGCATCGAAACGACGATGGTCTGGTTTCATTGGCCGGTCTTCCTGGCCGAAAGCACTGGCTGATCTCCGGATCTGCGAGTGGTCGTGCGGTGTTTCCCGTCACGTTGCCTGTAGAAGATTCAGTCGTCGAGGCACGACTAAGAGTCCTGCCTGCGCGATGGGCCGATCTCGATGCCCGTCCAACCTTTGAGCCTAGCTCGCCACGCGTGGAATTCGTGTCAGATAGCGTTGAAACGATTGTCGTTGACGTTCGAAATTATGGTGACGGTCCACTGACACTTTTTGAGTCTGATGTCACGCTCGTGCTCCAGCAGCAACGTTTTCGAGTTTACTCTCCGGGAGTTGCTAGCAATGGTGCGACAGTTGTCGGTCTACCGGAACGGTCCGATTCCCTGACCGAACTGGCGGAACCTGCACCCTTGGTGACCGTTCCTGCCGGGGAATCGCGTTCGATACGGATTCATTGGCCGCTTTGGGTTTCAAAGGGAATCTGGACGTTGCGGCTCGGTGAGTTGATAACTGAACCTGCATTTCCTGCGGCTACGCGGGGGAAAGTGCAGGCCCGTGTCGATGTTCTCAACTATGGCACACTTCCGGTCTCGTTGACTGAGCCGGGTGTCGTCATCAAGGAGCAGCTTGTTGCGTTTGACGATTCAGACGCCACGCAAGCAGAACCGACCGTAACGCCGAGCCTCCTCGTTCGAATGTTGATGCTGCAAGTCGCTACGGACCGGTTGAAGCGGCGAGCTGACGCAATCGTTCAGCTGGGGACGATGGGGAAAGCGGCGGCCCCTGCTGCATCAATCCTCGTCGAGCAATTGGCGAGAACGGATGACAAAGTCACCATCGGTCGAGGGACTTCCTCGACTGCCCTCCACACCGAAAAAGCCCTGCAAAGCATTGGTAGACCGGCGGCACCAGCTCTCATCGCCGGACTTTCTCATGAGAATACTGATGTTCGTACCGCGTCGGCGCGGATTCTGGGGGGAATGAGGTTCGAACCTGCTGTTTCAATTCTGATCGAACGGCTCGGAGACAAAGATCGAAGCGTCGCGGGAGCCGCGTCGTCAGCTCTGAAGAACATTGGTGATGCCGCGTTTGATCAGCTTTTGAAGGTGTTGGTCGATGGTTTGAATATTCCAGCCCCGACCAAACCGTGGCTCGACGGTGAGCATCCGGATCCTGATGACCCACTGACACTTCTTCGCCAGCAGCGGAACTACGCGGCTGGCGTTCTTGGAAAGCTCAATGATTCACGAGCAATCGAGCCGCTGATCGATGCTCTTGATCAGGACGACCGACTCTTTCGACGTTGGGCTGCCGTTGCTCTATCTGCAATGACATCGGAAGAGTGTCAGGCAGTGATCTCTCGACGCGACATTGTTCTGCGATTATTGGGGCATCTGGAGACTGACGATCGGCGGCAGCAGAACGAGATGATCAGTATTCTGCGTCATGTCGCAAAGGATGGACGTGAGCCGTTGCTGGCTGCACTCAAGAGCCAGGATCGTCGCATGCGGGTTTCGCTGTTCCGTGTGTGGATGTCATTTCGTGACGACGACGACCGAATCGTCCCGGCAATTCTCAAGCGCGTTGGGGGCACGACCGATGATGAGCGATCGCTTACCGAACCGCTTGCCATTCAGGAACGCCTCAGCGCATTGAACGTCGTGTCGGGGAGGATGCTCCGTGAACAGAATTCGCCAAATCCGTTTTTGCCCATACTGCTTGGCCGTCTGAGCGATCCGTCGGCACAGGTGAGGGCAACTGCGGCGCTGAGGCTTGCCGACGTACCACATGAATGGAAAGCGGATCCGCGAGTGTTGCCCGAATTGTTGAATGCAATGGAAATTCGATCCGACGCTTCAACACGCAGCAACGTTATCTACGCGTTGAGCGAGATCGGAGACGCCAGATCCGTAATGCCTCTGGTGAGTCTTTTCAGTCAGAAAGAACAGTTTGCCTCTCAAGGAGACATTCCTCGAGACGAATTGAATGCGGAAGCGGTCAAACAACAGGACGACGACATACGAAAACGGATTTGCGACGCATTGATCAAACTGAAAGACAAGCGAGCGATTCCGGCCTTGCGTAGTCGGCGCGAGCTGAACGAACCGTTTGTCCTGGAAGCTCTGGGGAAACTTGGGGATGTTGATTCACTGCCGACCCTGTTGAAGCAGCTCGTGTCCGAGTCATACGACGTGCGACTTTCAGCGGCGAAGGCACTTCAGGGGACTCCTGATCCGCGGGCGATCAAGCCGCTTGCTGGAGCTTTGAAAAAAGCATCCGGAGGAGGGTTTACAAATCGAAACGTCAGTTCAAAGTCGCAAATGGCTCGCGAGTTGAGCCTGGCTCTGGCGGCAACGTTCGAGCCTGAAGCCGCTCAGATTCTCGTTGCATCTTTACGTGATAGCTCGCTCGAAATGTGGGAGGCTGATTCACGAACCTGGTATAGACCGCCCCTTGCCGACGCCGCGAGTCGAGATCCTCGGAGTTATGCAATTACACGGATGGGAAGTGTCACGGTCCCCTTTTGGGTTTCCGAATTAAGCCTTCCGCGTAGGGAGTCAACAGTACACCTTACGGAGGTCGCGAAACAGACCGGTGGTGTTACATCAACGAAAACTTCGCGAGAAGTCAGTGTTTGGGCGATAGCGAAATTGCTGCTGGAAGATGGCCTCGCCCCCACTGATTCTGCTGAGGCAGAGTCGACTCTCATCGCGGCACTTAACGTCAACGAGCCGGCCCTGCAGTTACATACGGCGAAAGCTCTCGGCCGATTGAGATCGAAACCGGCCATCCCTGCAATGCTTGAACTCTTGAAAACATGTCGAACGAATCTGGGAACAGTAAATGATGAAGACCTTGCTGCATTTTTGCGGCGGGCCTCCCCATTTCAACCGGATCAAGACGGCGATGCTGAACGGCAGCAGGTCTTAGTTGAACTTCTGGTCGCGGTCACTCGATCTCTGACGTGGACTGAATCCAATGCGTATGCCGTCGAAATGGAGCAGCTACTTTCTCATGGTGCCGCAGACGTTCGAGAGGCTGCGATTTACGGAGTCGTCTCAGGCAAGCATGAAAACGCGGCAGAGCTGGTTGTTTCGATGTTGGATGATCCTGCTTCCAAGGTTCGATACACGGCGGCGAGACGACTTGGTTTTCTCGGAGATGCTCGTTGCGTGCCGGCACTGTTGCAACTGCTGGATTCCGAAGCCAGGCGGCCCAAGCCTCCCGCCAAACAACGGCGCAACGGTTTGATCGTGTTTAATCCGTCTGAACCTGACTCGCGATATCGCGTCATGTCAATGGCCGCTCAATCACTCGGTATGCTGAGGAATGTTGAGGCGAGCGATGCGATTTTCGAATTGACACACATCGACGACACGGAACTTCACGCTCATGCTGTTCTCGCGATGGTTCACTTGGGCGATGAGCGAGGAATCGATGCCTTCCGACACATCGTTGAAGGAACGGATAAGAAGCTTCGATCGAGCCTGCTGACGCGAACGCGACTTCTAGGATGGCTGTCGAACAACACTTCCTGTCCGAAGTTTACAGTGCCCACCTCGCAGGAAATGTTTCGGGACCTCACTACAAAACGGCTCTTCCCCTGCCATTCGCGGAAGAGCGGCCAGCATGCTGACAGGAGCGTCCGACGGTCAAACGATTTCGTGTCTGATTGAAGCCTGCCGCGATGAGGCTGATTTTGTACGACACCTTGCCATTGGGTCGCTGCTGTCGACGTCGGAACCGAGTCGATTTGAAACACTGACTTCATTCTTAACGGACTCAAGTCCACTTTGCCGAGAAACGGCGGTCAAACTTACCCTGGAACTTAACAGCGACACGTCAAAACCTGTCACCGGTGCGCCTACGGTTTCTGAATCCGTGACTGACGTTGCCTCGCTTCTTCAAGATGAGGAACCGACGGTGCGTAAAGCCGTGCTGGAGGCTCTGATTCAACTGCAGAAGATTGCCGCTGAGGAAGTCGGTGGTTACGCGGCTTCGATTCGTCATCTGGCGGTCACCGATTCGCAAGCAAATAACCGGAATCTCGCGAATCGCTTGCTGAGACTAATGGGCAAATGACGGCAGGCAACCTCATGAGTGCAAATGATCGACAGAAACATCAACCGATGCTTGAGTCACATTTCAATCATCCACGGTCGTCGTTGATTCAGTCGGGTGAATCAGCACGTGTACTCCGGTCAGCGTCCAGCCGAGGGCGGACCAGAATTCCGTTCCGGTTGTGTTGTCGTCGTAAAGGCGGATGTTGCAGCCCGGGACGAATTCGGACAGTCTCTGCAGACACTCGGTGACGATTCGTTTTCCGATTCCACGCCCGCGGAAATCTTTAGTGACGGCAAGGTGCGAGAGGTAGCCTCGTCTACCATCGTGGCCACACAGCACGGCGGCGACGATCTGCGAATTCAGAATTGCAACCTGACTGAGGCCCACGTTTCGTTGGAGATAATACTCAATCTGTTCGCGGCAGTCGGACGGTTCGTGAAGCCCGACGCCGTCGGCCGCTTCCCACAGATTGCGGACCTCGTCGTAGTCTTCGATCTGCATCGGTCTGAGTTCTACAGAGGCGTTCAACGATGTTCTCCGGTCTTGGTTGGAACTCTTACGAAGCATCTATGCGAGCGATGAATCTCAACGGTGGTCGTACTTGACCGCGTATGAGTGAATGGTAATCTGAAACTCACCACGCAACGATCAAGTACGACGAAAACAGAATCCACATGAATCATCTGCTCCTGACACTGTTGATGGGCTTTTCGTTCGTTCTGTTTTCAACATCCGTCGATGCGCAGGAAGCGAACGCTCGACCTGATACAACGGTTCGTAAGCCGGTCAGCTTCGAACTCGAAGTGCTACCACTGCTGGAAAAACGTTGTAACCGGTGTCACGAGCCGGGTGAGTCTCAAAGCGGACTCGATCTGACCAGAGTCGACACGATCCAGCGCGGTGGAGACGAACTCGGAGCGGGGATCGTTCCCGGTGATCCGGATTCGAGTCCTCTGATTCAAGTGGTGACTGGCAAAGCTGAGCCTGCGATGCCGAGTGAAGGCGATCCTCTTTCGAAGACGGAAATCGATCTGCTGCGCCGCTGGATTCAGGAAGGAGCGAAGGACGACTCGCAAAAGTTTTCACGTGAGGATGTTTACTTTTTCGAGCGTGAGATTCGGCCGGTGCTCTTTGCTCGGTGCTTCAAATGCCACGCGGGAAACGAGGCTGAAAGCGGTCTGCGGTTGACGTCTCGGCATGGACTGTTGATTGGCGGGAGTCGAGGGGCTGCGGCTCTGCCAGGCAAGCCTGATGCGAGTTTGCTTCTCAAAGCAATTCGCCATGACGGTGACTTGCGAATGCCCAGGGGCGGCGACCCTTTATCTGCAACTCAGGTCGCTGCATTTACTGAGTGGATCAAAAGGGGATTGCCGTGGCCGCGAGATCAGGCGGTGATCGCTCGTGAGAAACTGTTCACAATCAGCGACGCCGACCGAAATCACTGGGCCTTCAAACCGTTGCCTGAAATGTTGCCAGCAGACTGGAGTATCGATCGGACTCTGCAGAAACGTCATCGATCGGCAGGATTGGAACCAACGTCGGAAGCAGACCGGCATCGACTTCTTCGTCGCGTGACGTACGACCTGATTGGCTATCCACCAACTTCCGACGAGATTGCTGACTTCGTTAATGATGAATCGTCGGACGCGTTTGCGAAGGTCGTGAACAGGCTTCTTGCGTCGGCACAGTTTGGCTGGCGATGGGGCAGGCACTGGCTTGACTACACACGGAACGGTGCAAATGGTCTTCCGAATCGCGGGCCGGCATTCGATTCGCAACGTTACGCGGCATGGGTGACGAAATGCTTTAATGAAGACAGGCCGTGGGACTGGTTCGCGAAAGTGCACCTGGCCGGTGATCGAATGCCCGCATTTGACGGGACGGACTTTTCGATCGATCAGGCACTTGCGGCCACCGTGCCGCTCAACGGTCCTCGGACGTTCCAGGAAATGTCGACGGACACTTTTGTTCTGATGGACAAGCTGGATGAAAGCATCGAATTCATGGGCCGCTCGCTGATGGGCATCAGCCTTGAATGCGCGAGGTGTCATGATCACAAGTTCGATCCGATCTCGCAGAACGACTACTACTCGTTGCTCGGATTCTTTCAAAGCAGTTCGTTCGGGCCGGTGCCGGCCGATGTGAAAAGTCGTGCCGAAGCTGACGCCGCTGTGTCAAAACACCGAAAGCTGCTTCGCCAACAGGCAACGTTGAGTGGCATGATCCGGCGGGCGTCGATCAAATTGAATGTCGGCGGTGGAGGCCTGACTCGAAAATGGGAAGCGGCACGTCAAGCCGTTCTTGCCCCGGAAGAGAAACGTCTGCTGGAGTTGGAGCTGGAAATTCTGGAAGCGGAACTGAAACAGGCCAAACGATCGGGAATGAAGCGGCTCGTTTCCGATCTGACCGAGACGTTGGGTGAGCGAAGGGCGGTGCTCCAGAATTTTAAGCCTCGACACTTTTACGTGGTTTCGATCAAAGAACTTGGATACTTCATCCACGGCCACAAGACAGAACTCGGTCTGATCAAACGCGCGACCGAAGCGGGACTCACCGAACTGGTGCCGAAGATTCAGGAACAGGATCAGTTCTGGCTAGATGAGATGTCGAGGTTTCGCGAGCGACAGCGGTTTGGAGGCTATGCGAAGTCAGATCCCGAAGCTGCAGAACTGGCGAAGTGGGATGATCAACTGAAAGAGATCGCTGCCGAGCTGACCGCCAACTCAATCCAGCCGTGGAACAAGCCGGCCGGCAACGAACTGTTCGTTCGTTGTGAAGGTGGGCTGCGTCGTGCCGAAGAACTGACGCCGTTCGACGAGCAGGCAAAGGCGGCGGGAATTCAGTTCAACTCGAACAATCCACTGCGCGGACTGTTTGCTCCGCCGTACATTGGCGATGCTCGTCTGCTGGAACGCGGCGACATTCTTTACCCGAAGCAACTTGTGCCGAGAGGTTTTCCGCAGTTCTTCGGTGACACTCAGAGCGAACTTAAACTCGAAGGCAGCGGTCGTCTGCAGCTTGCCAACTGGCTGACCAGGCCGGAGTCAGTGCAGTCTGCCCTTGTTGCTCGATCTGTTGTTAATCGAGTCTGGCAACACCTGTTTGGCGAAGGAATCTGCCGAACGCCCAAAGAATTGGGGCGGTTGGGTGAATCGCCGGAGTTGCCGGAATTGATAGACGGTCTCGCGACGAAGTTCGTTCAGAACGAATGGTCCGTCAAATCGCTGATTCGCGAGATCGTACTCAGTGATGCTTATCGTCGGTCGTCCGTGCAAACGCCGAGTACGGCGGAGCATGATCCTCGGAATCGTTTGTTCGCTCGTCAGAATGTGAGGCGTCTGGAAAGCGAGGCGATCATGAACACGATGGCTTGGCTTCGGCACGGCCAGCGTTTTGCTGATCCTCAAAGTCGAGACGCCAAACTGATGGCCGCCCCGCTGTTTCATCAGCAGTTCGACGGACCGACGAAGGACGACCTGATCGATCGGCGAGTTGCGTCGGTGTCCGCTTCTCAAGCATTGCTTCTGATGAACAGTACGAGCACGGCGTCAGTACTCACGAGCACGCACATCCGACGTCTCAGTGGCGGTGACAAAGTTAGCCTCCCCGAATCGCTGAATGGGATTTATCAGGTTGTCCTTCAGCGGCCGCCATCAGGCAAAGAGCTCACGTTCGCGGAGACGTTTGTGGAACGCCGCCGGAAGCAGACTGGTACGGCGAATCCTGCAGAGGAGTTTCGAGAGTTTGTTAGCCTGTTACTCTGCGGGAACGAAATTATTTACATCGAGTAGTCGCCCATGTTCAATCGCCGTCAATTTGTGCAATTCCTTAGTAGCGTGCCGGGCATCGTTGCGACTGCGCCCGGCTTTTCGTATGAATCTTCCGCCGCGGATTCGAAACAAAAGCTTCATCATCCGGGCCGGGTGAAGAGCGTCATCTTTTACTATTGCCACGGCGGACCGTCACAAGGACACACGTTCGACCGACCATCGCGAGTTCAGGATGCGTCGCTGCATCCTTTCGATTTTATGCGGTGTGGACGATCCGGTCTGGAAATCAGCAACCTGTTCCCTCATTTGCAGACCGTTGCCGATGACCTTTGCCTGATCCGCTCCGGGTACGGAGCCAAGGCGACTCACAGCGAAGGCGGCGTTCACGTTTTTACCGGAGCCAGCACGCTAGGAGCGAGTCTTGGTGCGTGGATTCTGCACGGGCTTGGCAGCGGCAATCCGAGTCTGCCTGGGCATGTTCTATTGACTGGTCGCGTGCCGGGAGACAAGTGGGCGGTCAGCGATGGTCGAGTTCATGGCGGTGCGAGATCGATAGGTTCCGGCAGTCTGCCACCGTCGTTGCAGGCTCAGGTCATCAGTGATCTGCAGAACCCGATCGCCAACTTGAAAAGCCCGATGGCGGACGACACTCAGCGACGATGGCTGCAGGAGCTGGCGACATTGAATTCGCATTTCGCGGCGCGGCATCCACGGGTTGCAGAATTGAATTCTCGAACGGAATCGTTTCAGACCGCGTACCGGATGCAGACCGCAGCGCCGGAAGCGTTCGACGTGAAAAACGAAATTGCTAACCCCGCACTGCGAAAACTGTATGGTCTCGATCCGCTTCCGACTCGCAGCACAGGGACGAAGCTGTTGCTTGCAAGGCGGCTGGTTGAACGTGGCGTGCGCTTCGTGCTGGTTCCGTCGATGAAGGTCCCTAGTCTGGAAGGTGGCTCGGGCGACTGGGACACGCACACGCCGACTCAAGTGCGAGGCGTCATCCCGAATCTTGCAAAAGCGTGCGATCAGCCGCTGGCGGGTTTAATCACAGATCTCAAAGACCGAGGTCTGTTCGACCAGACCCTGGTTATCTGGGGCGGAGAAATGGGACGCGGTGGAAACGGCCACATGAACCACAATGGCAACGCATTCACCTGGTGGATGGCCGGTGGCGGCGTGCGGGCGGGCAGCGTTTACGGAGCAACCGATGAACAGGGTTTCACCGCCGTCGAGAATCCCGTGCACGTCCGGGATCTGCACGCAACGATTCTTTGGATGTGCGGTCTCGACCATCGTCAACTCAAACACAACGGTGTCGGATTCGACGACTCATGCAAAGTCGCGAAAGGAATGCTGGCCTGAAGCCATGATTGTCTGGCCGATGTTGTCGGACGAGTTGTGCTGAAGATTCTCACGTGAGACAGTGGAGAAATCTTTGGGCCGCATTGAAAATACAGAGATCAGCAGAATGGAAATGCCGAGGTCGCAAAGAACATGACTCACCGAATCGGCCAGTACAGATTTTGTGAAAACTTTCGACGGAATGGGCTTGTGCAGCACAGTCTGTTGGCGATTGTCTTCGCCCTCCTGCTGCCGGCGATTTCTTCGGCCGCAGACGTTCGATTCAATGAGCACATACGGCCAATTCTCGCCGAACATTGTCTGCAGTGTCACGGGCCAGATGCTGGGAAACGCGAAGCGGACTTGCGGCTGGACATCGAGCGATTGGCAAAAGAGCACGCGATCGTGCCGGGGCATCCAGAGAAGAGCGAATTGTTTCGCCGGTTGACGTCAACAGATTTCGACGAACGGATGCCTCCGCCTGACAATGGGAAATCGTTGTCGGACAATCAAGTTAGACTTATTCGGCAATGGATTTTGGACGGAGCGCACTTCGAAGGACACTGGGCCTTCGAGCCTATATCGAATCCGGCCGTGCCTGTGCCGGGTGGCGTAGCCCCGACGGAGATCGATCGGTTTGTCGTCTCACGACTTGAGTCGGCCGGCCTTAAACTGTCGCCAGCGGTCAATCGGCAGCAGTTGATCCGCCGAGCATCTTTTGACTTGATCGGGCTTCCGCCAACGTGGGAAGAAGTGACTGATTTCGTAGACGATGATTCTCCGGAAGCCTATGCAAAGGTCATTGATCGGTTGCTCGATTCACCGCGGTACGGTGAACGATGGGGGCGGCATTGGCTCGACATTGCCAGGTACGCGGACACGCTCGGCGGAAGTGCGATCGGGTTTACGAAGTTTCCGTTCTCGTACACCTATCGAGACTACGTGATCCGCTCGCTCAACGCCGACCTTCCATACGATCGATTTGTCACGGAGCAGTTGGCGGCCGATCAGCTAGGTCTTCCTGAAAACGATCCGACATTGGCAGGGCTGGGGTTTCTGACGGTCGGCATGCAGTACAGAAATCCGCACGACACGATCGACGACCAGATTGATGTCGTGACACGCGGACTTCTCGGGCTGACCGTGGCTTGTGCGCGTTGTCATGATCACAAGTATGACGCCGTGCCGACGACGGATTACTACTCGCTCTACGCGACGTTCGCCAGCAGTCGCAAGCCCGAACTTCTACCGGAAATCGTCGTTCCGGATGATGGCAACTTGCAGGCTTCAAAGAAGTACATGGTTTACCAGAGCGAATTGAAAAAACGCCAGCGACTGCATCGCGACATGGCTCGTGAACAAAGCGTTGTAATGCGAGGACGACTGCGAATGCAGGTTGGTCTGTATCTGACGGAACTGGCGAAAGGAACTCCCGAACAGGACCTGTCCGCCACATTCCTCTCCTACCGAACCGATGATCTTCGCCCTCTGGTTCTGAATGCCTGGCGAGACTATCTGAAGGAGATGCCAGTCGATGATCCGGTCTTCGCGCCGTGGATGCGACTTTCGGATGTGGACGGTAAAGATTTTGCTCAACGGTGTAGCGATCTGGTCGAGGCGTTGACTAAAGAGAACGGCGACGCGAGCAAGTTTTCGGCAGGACAGAGTCTGGCAGGCAAAGCTCCACGGTGGAATCCGCGAGTCCTCTCGGCGCTTGCCGAAAGGAAGCCTTCGTCGCTGATCGAACTTGCTGAAGCATACGGTGAATTGTTTTCAACAGTGCAGACTGAGTGGTTGAAGGCAGTGCTGGCAACGACGTTGGAAGCTCAAAATGGAGTCAAGGTTGTGCCCGACGAAGATGCCAGGCACGCTGACGTCAACAGTGCGGTGAATCGTCAGTTGAGGCACCATCTCTATGCCGAGGGAACTCCGACGGCGATGTCCGATGATGTCGCCGTGATGCTTCTCAATCGACCAGTCCGCGACAACTTGAATGGCCGCAAGGGCGCGATTCAGAATCTGCATTTGACGTCGCCGGGTTCTCCACCGCGGGCAATGGCACTTCGCGAAGACATGAGGCCGGCAGACTTTTTCGTCTTTCGCCGCGGCAGCGCGATTGATCGAGGTGAGCTGGTGCAGGCTCGGTTTCTGACCGCTTTATCCGGTTCAGGGGCTCGGTCATTTTCCGATGGAAAGCGTCGACTGGGCCTGGCGCAGGCAATTGTCGATCCCAGCAATCCGCTAACGCGTCGCGTCATTGTGAACTGGATGTGGCAGCATCACTTTGGAAAAGCTCTGGTTCGGACGCCTGATGATTTTGGAACTCGCGGTCAGCCGCCAACACACCCGCAGTTGTTGGACTATCTTGCGGCAACGCTGAAAGAAGGCGGCTGGTCGCTGAAGAAACTGCATCGGCGGATTATGTTGTCGGCTGTTTATCAACAGGGAGCGATTGAGAATTCGGATTCCAGAATCGTCGACCCTGATAACAAACTTCTGTGGAGGATGCCGAGACAGCGACTCGAATTTGAAGCCATGCGTGACTCGATGCTGGCTGTCTCGGGCGAACTGGCGACGAAGATCGGCGGACGCCCATTCGATCTTCTGTCGAAGCCGATCCAGCCTCGAAGAACGATTTACGGATTCGTCAATCGCGATATCGTTTCAAATTTTGCGAGCACGTTTGACGCCGCGAATCCCAATTCCTGTACGGCAACACGTCCGACAACCAATGTCCCGCAGCAGACTTTGTTTGCATTGAATTCCGAGTTTATTCAGGACCGTGCTGCGGCGTTGGCCGGTGTCGAAGAAATCGTCTCTGCGGAGTCGGACGAGGATCGGATTCGCATGTTCTACCAGCGAGCCTATTCGAGAACGCCGGAACGCGATGAAATGCAACTGGCGCTTCGGTACGTTCTGGCTGATGACGGCTCTTCGAAAACGAATCCGTTGCACCGACTGGCTCACGCGCTGCTTGCTTCCAACGAATTTATCTTTGTGGATTAATGCCGTGAATACTCAACAGCCTGGCTCTCAAAATCCGTGTTCACGCAGAGCGTTTCTGAACCGCAGCGGGATGGGCTTCGGATCGCTGGCTCTGGCGGACCTCATCTCGAACAGCGGTGTCGCTGCCGCGTCGGGAAGACACTTTGCTGGCAAAGCAAAGCACGTAATCCACGTCTTCCTGAACGGAGGCATGTCTCAGGTCGACACGCTGGATCCCAAGCCGGAACTCACGAAGCGTGGCGGGCAGATGCTGCCGTTTGAGAATCTGCAGACCGAACGTCGAACCGGAGTCGCGCTGCCATCGCCGTTCAGGTTCAAGCGGCACGGTGAGAGTGGAATTCCGATCAGCGAAATCTTTCCGCACCTTTCGAAGTGTGCAGACGATCTGGCAGTCATCAGGTCGATGCACGCCGAACTTCCCAATCATGAGATGTCGCTGATGCTGATGAACTCGGGCGACCAGCGTCTCGTGCGTCCGAGTTTCGGTTCCTGGCTAACGTGGGGAATGGGATCGGAAAATCAGAACCTGCCCGGCTTCATCGCTCTGTGTCCGGGCGGCTATCCGGTTGGAGGAGCAGGGAACTGGCGATCCGCTTTTCTGCCGGGCGTTTACCAGGGAACGCACATTGATACTTCGCAGACAGATCCAAAGAAGTTGATCGCGAACGCTCGGAACAACCGGCTGACTCCCATCGAGCAGAAATCTCAGTTTGGATTGTTGCAGGCACTGAACGCGAAGCATTTGGCGGATCGTCCTGATGAAGCGGCGTTGGAAGCTCGCATCCGGTCCTTCGAACTCGCTTATCGCATGCAAGTCGAAGCGACCGACGCGTTTGATGTCGAGCAGGAGCCGGACCACATCCTCAAGATGTACGGAGACGGCCCACAGAACCGACAGTTGCTGCTGGCTCGTCGGCTGGTTGAACGCGGCGTCAGGTTTGTGCAGACATGGCACGGAAAGATGCAGCCGTGGGACAGCCATTCCAACATCAAGGACGGGCATCGTAATGTTGCCCGGCAATGCGATCAGGGATTGGCGGCGTTGATCACCGACCTGAAACAGCGAGGTCTGCTCGACGAGACTCTGATTCTCTGCACGGGAGAATTCGGTCGCACACCGTCGGTCGAGATGAGTCAGAGCGGCGGCGGCTCCGTCCAGGGGCGAGACCACAATCACTGGGGCTTTTCATTGTGGATGGCCGGCGGCGGAATCAAAGGCGGCACCATCTACGGAGCGACCGACGAATTCGGTTTCCGCGCCGTCGAGAACCCGGTTTCCGTCCACGACCTGCACGCCACAATGCTGCACCTGCTCGGCTTCAACCACGAACAGCTCACATACCGCTACGCCGGCCGCGACTTCCGCCTGACCGACGTCCATGGTCAGGTTGTGAATGAGATTCTTAATTGAGAAAGCTTCTGCCCGAGGATTAAGATCGATGAAGCCAGCGAGCATGAGCCGTTGAGTGAATTGCTCGTTTGACGGCCTACTTCGACGGAATGCTCGCCGTGCGGAACGAGTAGACCACCGGCTTCAGGGGAACGCCCCATCGGCTTTGGAAGTTATTGTGACTGAGACTGTTCAGTCCGAGCTGGTATTCGCGGTCTTGGTCGAGCTTGACCGGGAGCGTGCATGTTCGGCCATCTTTTGACCACGATGGCCGCTTTCCGTCAGGAATCGCCGGAAAACTATCGCCGCCACCCGTCCAGGACATGCCACCACCCATCGGCACATTGAAGGAAACGACAAGCTGTTTGGTCGTCAGCGAAACATCTTTCGAACCGTTTGCTGGCGTGATCTTTGTGATTTGAGGGATCTTCACTTTGTTCTGGAGTGCTCGTGAGGCTCCTTTCGTTGTGAAAAAGATTGCCGAAGGTGGTGTTGCCTTGCCTGAGGGATCCTTGAAGTTCTGGTGACTCTTTGAGTTGATGCCGACTCTGTAGTACGCAGCTTTTCGCAGCTTGACTGGCAGGATGCAGGTTCGTTTGTCGATCCATCGAACTTCCTGTGACTTGTCGACGGGGGGGAACTCCGGCCCACCGCCTGTCCAGCTCATGCCTTGTCCCATGTCCCGGTCGAAGGTGACTCGGATCTCCTTGATCGAAGGATCGACTCCCGTGGCACCAGCTTTGGGCTGAGTTTTTAAAATCTGTGGGTACGGAGTTTTCGGCTTCGCCTCTTTCTTTGTCGTATCACCAGAAGTTTTTGCTTTGCCGGCTTTGTCTTTCCTGGGAGGAGCGAGAGCCAACGTCGAAGATTCAACGTCTGCGGCAGCTACTGAGTCTTCGTTGACCGAGGCACTCATTGGAAGAAACAGGATGGCAAAAGTGGCAACAGCCAACGCATATCCGGTCAGTGAAGTTCGTCGTTCGTCTTTGAATTGCATGACAGTCTCCAATCGATTCTGAATACGGGCACCGCGTTCAAAGATACCCACGTGAGTTCCAGCGAGCACCGGTCGCGCACGCGATACAGTCAGGACTCGCAATAGTGTTTTGCCATATTCGTCTGGCTTCACGCCGCCTTCGCGAAGCACCGCTTCGTCGCACACAAGTTCACGCTCGTAGCGAAGACGGGAATTGGCGAGCCACATGAACGGGTGA
Organism: uncultured Planctomycetaceae bacterium; assembly: GCA_943787265.1. Lineage (GTDB taxonomy): Bacteria > Planctomycetota > Planctomycetia > Planctomycetales > Planctomycetaceae > JABMPE01. Next base: position 61,872 of record CALSLT010000023.1, read on the forward strand.
AACCAAAGCAGACTTTGAACAAGAATCTGCAACCACCCGATCCAGGTGTCTCGATGCTTCCAATGCAGCAGTTCGTGCATCAGCACAGTTTCGAGTTCGTCTGCCGACGCTTGATCGACCAGTGACTTCGATACGACAACGGATGGCTCCAATGTGCCAACCAGAAACGGACTGGCATTAACGTTTGACAATCGGATATCCGGAGGACTGGCGACATTGAGTTTTAAAGCGGCCCGTTCCACGGCGATTCGAACAGGGCCCTCATCAAGCAACGGCATTCGAGACGTCGCTCTGCATAGCCGTCTGTACTGTATCAAGGAAGTCGTGATCGAAATGGCCATACCAATTGACCAAAGGCCGAACAGTCCACTCGAAGTGAAGAGCGAAACGTTTTCAGCGTGACTTTGCTTGTCCGACGGGATTGCCTCGTGAGGTGCAGCATGGCGAAGCGTTGTTTTCGCTGTGACTTCGTTGGGCGACGAAACAAAGCTTACTGTCAGATCGGAGCGAAACGGCGCGAGCCAGTTGCCGGCACTCCACGGTGTCGAGAACGACGTTGGAATCAGCACCTTGAGAACGACGAGCAGCCAGACACTGTGTCGGACTCGTGGCGGGGCTTTCCGGAATAGAACTGCGAATAGAAGCGCAAGGCAGGTCAGTAACGCAACTTGCCACGTGACGGCAATAATCCAGCCCCACCATGCATCGACAACGGATTCTGTGATGCTCATCGGCGGCCTCCTCGTTGTGGTGCCGAAGAGTTCTCGCGCTTGCGATCGAGTGTCGCCCGAAGTTCGTCGATCTCCGCGTCAGACAGATCGGCTTCTTCAATGAAGTGGGCGAGCGCCGGTGAAAGCGCTCGCCGAGCGACACGCCGGAAGATGCTCTGTACTTCCTGTCGAGTCAGTGCAGCCTCGTCGGCAACTGCTCGGTAAAGGTACGAGTTGCCAATCTGGTCGTAAGTGATTGCTTCCTTCGCGACCAATCGGGACAGCAGTGTCTTGACTGTTTTCGTGGCCCAGTTGAGATGCTTCGGAAGAGCCGCACAAACATCACGGGCGGCCATTTCTCCGTGTTCCCAAAGGACTTTCATGATCTCCCACTCGGCGGGCGAAATCGTCTGAGGCGACTGTTTGTCAGGCATGTTGAGTCTCGCAGTGGCTGACCGATTCTCTCTGAAGGCAAAAGACTACAGTTGTAGGCGTGGTGTTGCAAGGACTTTTCACGAGGATTCTTTTGAACGGATGACTGAAATAAGCAAGTCGCTTTGGCCATCACAATCCGCAATGTGGGCCGACAATCATCGCCCTCACCTGCGCGGGATTGAAGGGTCGCCGGAACAGTGTTCGCTCAGCTCACGATGAATCATTGAAGGAGTGATTTCGGGTTGAGCACAAACGATGAAGCTTCCTGCCACTTCGTGACACTGCCATACTGGCTGTGCCAACCCAGGGACGTGCTTCACCCTCCCAGAGGGAGGGTGAAATTCAACGGCCACCAACGGAGCGAGGTCACCGCGCACCGGCAGGAAGATTCTGGAGTAGATATCGCGTCATCATTTCCCTCAGATGGCGCGTCGTATTCTTTCGCTCTTTGATGGAGTGCGTGCGGTTGGGGTAGGCCATCATGGCGAACTGTTTGTTGTGCGCGATCAGCTCGTCGATCAGCATTTCCGTGGTCTGATAATGGCAATTGTCGTCGCCCGTTCCGTGAATCAGCAGCAGGTTGCCTTCCAGCTGTCTGGCGAAGTTGATCGGCGAGCCCTCCCGGAATCCCTCGACGTTGGTTTCCGGCAGGCCCATGTAGCGCTCCTGGTAAATCGTGTCGTAGTAACGCTGGTTGGGAACCGGGGCGACGGCGATGGCTGTTGAGTAGAGCTTCGGGTATTTGAAGATGGCGTGCAGGCTCGATGAGCCGCCGCCGCTCCAGCCCCAGATGCCGACTCGGCTGGCGTCCAGATACGGCCGCTGTTTGAGGACCGCTTTGACAGCGGCTGCCGCCTGGTCCTGCGGCGGGATGATCCCGATCTTCTGGTAGATGCTTTTCCGCCACGCCCGACCACGCGGAGCTTTGGTGCCTCGATTGTCAAAGCTCATCACGACATAGCCGCGCTGAGCGAGCATCGAATGCCACAGCCAGGAACGTCCCGCCCCAGCGATCCACCACCGTCGTGCCCGGCCGGCTCGCCGTA